>CAYLWO010000107.1:1465-22209 GCA_964387285.1 uncultured Cytophagia bacterium
GATTTTATTTCTCACATATACGAAATTTCTGTTGAAAAGATACAATTTGATTTCACTGACATTTTGCTTACTTTAAGCTAGCGGATATAATCCCCTTTGTCAAAACTGTTCCTGCGTTCGCAATGACAAGCGGGGTGGGTTGTTTGAATGGGTGCGGCATTTCTAACATGCATCACTTTCCGATACAAGAGAAAAATGACAAATAAAAAAATCTTACTCGGCAACGAGGCCATCGCCAGAGGACTGGTCGAACAAGGTTGCACTCTGGCTGCCTCTTATCCTGGTACGCCGGCATCTGAAATTCTTTCGTCCATTGTGACGTTCAGCCGCGAGCTGGCTGTTGACATGCATGCCGAATGGTCGGTCAATGAAAAAGTGGCAGTCGAGGTGGCGCTGGCGCACAGCTACACCGGTAAAAGAGCTGCCGCAGCCATGAAGCAAGTGGGACTCAATGTGGCCGCTGATCCGATTATGCGCTCTGCTTATCTGGGCGTTAAAGGCGGACTCGTGATCGTCAGCGCAGATGATCCCGGACCGCACAGTTCGCAGACCGAACAGGACAGCCGCTTTTTTGCCCAATTTGCCAAACTTCCGGTGCTCGATCCTTTTTCACCCAGAGATGCCAAAGAACTGGTCGCCATGGCCTATGCATTATCCGAAAACTATGAACTGCCGGTCATTTTGCGACCGACCACTCGGGTGTGTCATGCACGACAGGACGTGGAATGCTCTGCGCCAATACGGCTTGAGCGTACGGCAAATTTTCTAAAGGATCCAACGCGCTGGGCAGCCACGCCGCAATTTGTCGCAGCGCTGCATGCAGCTCTGAATAAAAAAATCGCACAGATCAGTCAGGACCATTCATTTGCACCCCGATTGTCCGGCAGCGGCAAGCATGATTTTTGCATTATCGCTTCAGGCGTTGCTTATGCTCATACCTATGAACTGCTGCACGATCATGGTTTTGCTGATATGGCCGATCTCTACCATGTGTTTATGCCATATCCGCTAAATAAGGCGTTTATCAAGATGGTTAAAAAGCAGTACCAAAAGGTGCTGATCTTAGAGGAGACCTATCCTGTTATAGAGATGCAGCTCTGTCATCCAGGCGCCCAGGGACGTGATTCGAGCGTGGTTCCTTCCATGGGAGAACTGACTCCTGAAGTGATCGAGGCAATTCTTTTACAATTTTTCAGCAAAGCCACGCCAATCAACCCTATGCCATCTGCAAAAACCAAGAAACCATCTTTATGTCCGGGGTGCGGACATCGGGCTGCGTTTTACGCTATTAAAAAAACTTTTCCCAAAGCTATTTTCCCAAGTGATATCGGATGCTATACCCTTGGCATTAACCTGGGTGCTGTAGATACATGTCTGTGCATGGGCGCGTGCATCAGTCAGGCTGCTGGTTTTTATCATGACTACAAACAGGACTATGGTACAGTTCCTCCGATTGTGGTCACCATCGGTGACTCGACATTCTTTCATTCGGGCATTCCGGCCCTGATCAATGCGGTTGTTCAGGGAGCACGGTTTATTGTCGTCATATTGGACAACGCAACCACAGCTATGACCGGGCATCAGCCCACGCCGCAGAGCGGCATACTGGCGACCGGCAATCCGGGTCATCCGGTTTTAATTGCTGATCTGGTCAAGGCTTGCGGCGTCAAGTTCGTGCAAGAGCGAGATCCCTATGATCTGGATTCATTCATTGATTGCCTGAAAGAAGCGGATGCCTATGTGAGGAGCGACGATGGCGGCATGGCGGTTGTTATCGCCAAACATCCGTGTGTATTGCGTACAGCGAATGAAAAGCGGCTGCGGATGTTTGTCAATGATAAATGCAACGGCTGCAGGCTATGTATCGAGCAGTTCGAGTGTCCGGCCTTTATAATTGAAGAAAAAATGAGTATTGATGAAAATCTGTGTATTGGCTGCGGCGTTTGTGTGCATGCATGTAAGAGAGGTGCGATTGAGGTTGTTGCTGATAGGATGTAAAGTGAACGCGAATGAAACGGACAAGAACAACTGCCACAACATGTAGAGAATTGCTGGGACGATTGTCCCAATCCAGCAAGCGCACCGGAGGAATCTCCGGTGCGATCGTGTGCGCTTTAAACGCGCGGACGTGACCGCGCGAAAAGCGGCAATGCGTTGCTAATAAAATAGAACGAGTAGCATGATCCAGCTACGCATCGACGATCCGGAGTGAACAAAGCGGCGCCAAGTCGCCGCACTCCAAATATGAATTTTGTATATTTAATTTTATTTTTCAATCGTCCTATTTGTCATGCTGAGCCGCAATACAGATGATCCTCACACTTTACGATCACTCAAAGCGGCGAAGCATCTGTTCGCCGCTTGTTCCCGGCATAGAGGCTAAAACGACGACGCAAACAGATCCTTCGGCCTGCAAAGACACGCGATAATAGCGAGTCTTTTTAATACACTTTGGGTGTATTGGGGGATTGCTTCACTCCACCGCAGGTAATCCCCTTTGTCAGTGACCGTGCCTGCGTTCGCAATGACACGGTTTTCGTGTTATCGGGGTTATCATGGCGGATCTGCTAATAACATTATAGTCTATGGGAGATTGCTTCACTCCAGCGCAGGTAATCCCCTTTGTCAGCGACCGTACCTATGTTCGCAATGACATGGTCTTTGTGTTATTGGGGTTATCTTGGCAGATATGCGATGAATGACCCGGTGTGGCACATTCCAAACAGTTGTTAGATAGCAGTTAAAAACGGCGAGGCGTTACTTTTAAAACCATGTGACTACGACGATCCGAAACGAGCAAATCGACGTACTTTTATAAATTTTGGTTTTCGAAAATGAACATCAAACAGCAAATCATTCTCAGCGGCACCGGCGGACAGGGCATTTTATTTCTGACCCGTTTCTTCAGCGAAGCAGCTTTGGAAAAGGGTTTAGCAGTGCTGACCTCAGAAACCCACGGCATGGCCATGCGCGGCGCAACCGTGGTGTCGCATGTCAAGGTCGGTCCATATACCAGTCCGGTAATCCCCTGGGGCCGCGCGGATGTCGCATTGATTATGAATTCAGAAAATTTGCCGTTGCATGAAGGCTTTGTGCGGCCGGGCGGCATTCTGTTTGTCAACACGATGTTGCCTAACAATGAATTTGGCATCGATGCTTCAGGCATTGCGGCCCGGCATGGTACGCCTGCTATGACTAATATGGCACTGCTGGGATTTGCTGTGGCCAGCCGGCAACTTTTTTGTAATAAGGAGATCAGCCTGCAGGTGATTAAGAGAATTTCATCACCCAGTCACAGGAAACTGAATGAAGAAATTTTTCTATCTGGCTTTATTGTCGGCTCGGCAAAAATTACCGGAACCAGCGCAGGGGAAGCGTAAATTCCAGCTGTAAATATTTCCTGAAAATTAATCTCTTGACATAGTTTCAAGATTATCATAGATTAGACCGATTTGGAATTTTTCGGCATGAGGCATATCTCGGGGGATTTGGCTCTGGTTTTACCGCTTCATTGAACGAAAAGGAGGCGGATGGCGCTCCTGATCTATCGCCATTCCATATCCCACCCAAGGTGGCATTGCATCATGGCTGTTGCCAGGTGATTGTAGCGCTCGACAGAAGCATATGCATCCTATCACCACAGGAGACGGGAATCATTCCCAGTTGATTCAATTGGTTCAGTTTCTTTAACCTTGCCCAGGTTGCATACCTGCGCAAGGTCGCTTATAAAACAAATTCCCAATCCAGGGGAAAAGGCCGGTATTTTTATCGAGGCCATGCTTTGATTGCCTGCTCATTCGATACTGATAACCGGAAGGAGAAGGTATACTCAATTTTGCTGAAATATCGTCGCCGGCGCCAGGGTCTTCCCGCATTCGGGAGCGAGTATGAACCATCGGATTTTTTCACTGATTCGCAAAGAGTTCATTCACATCCTGCGTGATTGGCGCAGTCTGCTGATCCTTTTCCTCTTACCTATTCTGATGATTTTGTTATACGGATATGCCATCACTTTTGAAGTTAAAGAAATTAATCTCGCCATTCTCGATCAGGATGCAACGACGGCCTCCAGGAATTTAATATCCGATCTGACCAGTTCAAAATATTTTAAAATCACCCACGCACTTACAGATCGAAAGGAAATGGAAGCAGTCTTTTTACAGCGCCGTGCTTTGGCCTTACTAGTCATCCCAATCGGTTTTGCACGCGATGTCATTGCCAAATCGGTTACGGATGTTCAATTGATCGTCGATGGCGCTAATGCCAATACTGCGACCATTGCCGCTAACTATTTTAAAGTCTTTTTAGCCGCTCGTTCGCTGGCGAATAACCAATCGTCGTTGCCCGTTTCTGCTGAAATTAAAACTCAGATCTGCTATAATCCAAACCTCAAGAGCACCGACTTTATCGTACCCGGCCTGACCGTGGTGATCATGATGATGATTTGCACACTGCTCACTTCTATCAGCATTGCCCGGGAACGTGAAACCGGAACCATGGAGCAGATACTGGTGTCGCCCATTCGTCCCATTGAAATCATCATCGGCAAAATTTCGCCCTATCTGTTGCTCGCCTTGCTCGATGCAGCCGGCATTATTGCTTTTTCTACCCTGGTTTTTAAGGTCCCGTTTCGGGGCAGCCCTGTGCTGTTGCTGGTGTTGTCTGTCTTTTTCGTTTACGCCGCGTTGAGCATCGGCGTGCTTATTTCTATCCGGGCCAGAACACAGCAGTCCGCCATGATCGCCTCCAACGTCACATTCGAGTTGCCGTCCTTGCTGCTTTCGGGATTTATTTATCCGCTCAGTTCGTTGCCACAGTTGCTGCAATTTGTCTCTGATTTTATTCCGACCAAGCATTTTATCATTATCAACCGCGGCATCATGCTCAAGGGCATAGGCTTTAGCTATGTTTATCCGCAAGTTTTGTTTTTATTTTTGTTTGGCACCACTCTGCTGGTTCTCAGTATTTTTCTTTTTAAAACCAGGTTGGAAGGGTAACCAGTGAGTCGGATCAGCCATCTTGTCAGAAAAGAATTTTTGCAGTTGCGCCGTGACCGGGCCATGATGTTGATCATTTTTAACATGCCCATTTTACAAATGCTGATTCTCGGTTATGTGGTTTCCGCAGATATTAAAAATATCAAAACCGTTATCTGCGATTTGGATAACAGCCTGATCAGTCGATCTGTGGTGCAGCGCATTCAATCCGGGGGGTATTTTACCGTCGTCGGCCAGGACAAGCGCGAGCCGGCGATGCAAACGCATTTGGATCAGGGCACAGCGGACGTGGCGGTCATCATTCCTGATTATTTTTCCGCTGATCTGATCAATGCTCAACCAACTGAAATTAGAATTTTGCTCAACGGACAGGATATCAACACCGCCACATTGGCACTAGGGTATTTGAATCATATGATGGATGAATTCATCGCTGATTATCTGCAGAACTTTCAATCTGCAGCAATAGACCTCCACTTATTAAAACCCAACATACGCATCTGGTACAATCCCGATTTGGCCAACAGCGTGTTTATGGTCCCCGGCATCATTGTTTTTTTGCTGACCCTTTCGACTTCGGGCCTGAGCGCTGCGGCCCTGGTGCGCGAGCGGGAGATCGGCACGCTGGAACAGTTGCTGGTGTCGCCGTTAAAAAGATTTGAGATTGTGCTTGGCAAGCTGATTCCTTTTGCCGCGATCGGTTTGCTGGAACTGGTGGTGGCGGTGATCTTTGCAAAAATCTGGTACCATATTCCCATCCTCGGCAACGTTCCCCTGTTCTTGCTCTTTACCATCATATATTTGTTTACCTCTTTAGGCATCGGATTGTTGATCTCGGCATCGGTACATACGCAACAACAGGCTTTGTTCCTGAGTTGGTTTGTCATGATGTTCGTCCTGCTCATGTCCGGATTCATGTTCCCCATAGAAAATATGCCCCGGTTCGCGCAGTATTTGACCTATTTTAATCCCATGCGCTATTTTATGCTGGTGGTCAGAGAGATTTTTATTAAAGGAGCAGAGATACGCCATCTTTATTGGCAGGGAGCAGCAATGGTTTTTTCCGGCCTGGCTTTTTTCTCTATAGCGGTGCTGCGATTTCAAAAACGGATGCGATAATGTCTGCAGTGAAAAAAAATATTCGATTCCCAGCCCCGGCCCAGGATCAGTTTATGTACCTCGCCCGCAGCCTGCATGATTGCCAGGGTCGTTGCACGCTTACTTTTGCAGAGTCCATCGACAGTGACAGATTGTCCCGCGCATTCCGTCTCACTCTGGATGTCGAACCGATACTGGCGTGCCGTTTTGTCCCGCGCCCCTGGAAACCTTTTTGGCAACTGCGGGATGATTTACAGCAGATATCAACCTGTGCGGCGTCTTGCTCCAACGACGTGGAAAATGATAGTTTTAAATTTTTGGCCGAACCTCTTGATCCGGAAAAGGATGCGCAAATACAAATGAGAATTTTCCGCAGCCATTCGGATACGCTTTGTGTAAAGATCAATCATATGGTCACCGATGGCGGGGGATTGCTGGAATATTTGCATTTGCTCGGTCATATTTATAAAAAATTGGGCGAAAACGCCGACTATGTTGTTTCCGGCAATGGCATACATGATCGGGGTCAGGGTCAGGTCTTTCGTCGTGTCGGTATACGGCAACTGTTGCGGGGCGCTCGTCACTACAAGCTGCCGGCTGCAGCCTGGGGATTTCCCATGACCAACAGCGATTTCAGCGGACGGACATTTATCATTCGCCGCTTACCGGGTTTGCAAATCGATGCACTCAAACAATTCAGTCGTGCGCATCAGGCAAGCGTGAATCATGTTCTGCATGCGGCCTTTTATCGCGCTCTGTTCGAGCTGCTCGATCCGCCTTTTTCCAGGGAACTGCCTATTGAGGCAACAGTTAACTTGCGCCCGTATTTATCATCGGATCGCGCTGCACGCATTTGCAATCTCGCCAGCGCCTTTTTTCCCTCCCTGACACGAAAAGCAAACGAGCCATTTTTAGGGACGTTGCACCGACTCCAGGCCCTATTTGAAAAAGCGAAGAACGAGCAGCCCTGGCTTGGCGCTGCATTGGGTATTGAAGCCGGTTTTCTGTTTGGTTTTTCGGTTGCCGATTATGTCACACAATATTTCAAAAAGCGTGTAGTCGTGCCCGGCAACATGCACCCGTTCTTTGCCAATTTCGGTCATATCGACGCCAGCATGGTTGATTTTGGCTCTGTGCGCGTTACGGATCTGGCTATGATTGGTCCTGTTCCTTTTCCACCGGCAAGTATTTTATCTGTACATTCTTTTAATGATACGATGTATCTCACCACGGGTTATTGTCATACAGCTGTTGATCCGCAAGTCATGGAACGTTTTCTTGATCTGTTTGTTGCTGAGTTGCCCATGTAATGTCGCCAAATGTGATTAACTTTTTACATCGAAAGCGTCGGGCGACGATTTTTTTATTGTAAAATATGATTTCCATCACGCGAATTGTATAAAAATTTCTTAAAATGGCGTAACTTTTGTTTATCTTTGCGCTTAATCTTTCCATTAATAATTTGGATTAAAAAACTGTGAGTAGACTTATTCATAAGTTCCTTATTTTATTTGTTGTCAGCACCTCGGTTCTCTCGCAGGATTCTAAACTCAGTTTGGACCCTGTATCAGAATCGATCAACGCGGTGCGCTTTGATCCATCCTATTACTATAATGCGCCTGTACGAGCGAATGTTTTGGCTGAACAGCTAGCGAAACAATGGCAGAGTAACGGCGTCAATACGGTTTTCTACAAAGCCTATGATCCCATCTATGGCGCCAAATATAAAACCAATTACGAGTTGAACAGCGAAGCTGATTATGGCCGACAGAATCTGCTTAAATATGTACTGGCTGCCTGTTCAGAGCAAGGCATTCGCGTCATGGCCTGGATTCCCGCATTTCAACACAAGAACGCGTGGGAAAAACATCCGCAATGGCGTGTGAAAAATCCGGATGGTTCGGACTATCGACTCAACGAGACCAGCTATCCGCTTTGCGCTGCCAATCCCGAGGTGCGTAATTGGTGGCTCGGATTTATTCGTGATCTGTTGCAAAACTATCCGGGATTAGCAGGGATTGATATTGGCGAACCGGTGGTGCGCTGGCAGAGCGCTTATTGCAGTTGCGCCTCTTGCTCTCGACAGATAGTTGAAAACGGTTGGCAGGATGCTTCTGCATTGGGTCTGAACAAAACCCTGCTGGCCAGTTTCGCTCTCGTACATGGATTTCACAAAATCGCCTGCGTCACCTCTGTTGTCAGCCCCAAGCCCGATGGCGAGCTCTACACCCCTGCCGAGCAACGCGGCTATACCGGTTTTGATCTTGATGTTTTGCTGGCAACGCCCGACCGGCCGGACTGGATCAATCTCGAATTGATGTGGCAGCAGTGGGCGGATTTATATAAAAATCCTTCGACCTTTCAGCCGGCCTGGGTGAAACAATCTGCTGCATTGGTTAAAAGTCAGGTGGCTGGTCGCAGTCGATTGCTCGTTCATCTTGAACTGACGCCGTTTGGTCAACAGAACGTGAGCGATGAACAGTTGCGGCAGAGTATCCTTGCCGCCAAATCGGCTAACTTGCCTGATATCGATCTTTATGACACCAGGCAAATTGACAGCAGGAATGCCTGGCCTGTTGTCCGCGCGGCTTTTGCCTGGCATCCCATCCGTCGCGCTCTTGTCGTCAGCGATCCCCTGGGTGAGAACGATGTGCGTCAACTTGCCGGCCTGCTTAGCCATTTTCAGGCAGAAACAAAAACGATCCTGCTCGATCACGCGGGCAGCTATCACAGTGGGCGATTGGCTGATTATGACCTGGTTTTTTATTTGGGCGTTGATCCGAAATTTTCCATTCCAAACAATTTCCTGCAGGATCTCGCTGCCTTTAAAGGCGTTATCTCCTGGGTGCATTTCGGCATTGGTCAGTTTCTGCAACAGCCGGCAACGTTGAATTATGGTTTTAATTATCTTGGCAGCGCTTCTGATTCCACCTGGCATCGGGTGCGTTACAAATCAAGGCTGTTGCTGAAACAGGATCCGGATTTCGACAAGATTGCCGTTACGGACAGCAATCGTTGCGCTGTCCTTGCCTGGATGGAGAATGGCAAAGAGCGTTTGCCGTATGCAGTCCACAGTGACAATCTATGGTACTTTAGCGATCTTACCACTGCTTTTGTCATCGAAGGCGGCAGTTATATTGTTTTTGCCGATTTGTTGCATGACATCCTTGAGCAGAATCACCGCACCAATCCGCTGGCTATGGTGCGCATCGAGGATATTTCACCGCTCTCTGACATCGTTTCCTTGCGGCGCATGGCCGACTATTTGCATGACCAGCAAGTTCCTTTTTCCATTTCCCTGGTTCCCTTTTACCTCGACCCGGTCAGCAACACCGCTGCTTCGCTCTCGGATCAACCGGAGTTTGTGAAAGCGATTCATTATTTGATTCGCAAAGGCGGCGTGGTTGTCATGCACGGCAACACGCATCAATATCGCGGCGAGTCCACGTCGGACTATGAATTCTGGGACGCCATGCAAAACGGTCCGCTGTTTTCCGACTCGCGCGAATATGTGCGTGAACGTCTTGAAACCGGTCTGGCCGAACTGGCCAGGAACGATCTCTATCCGGTCACCTGGGAGACGCCGCATTATGGCGCGTCCCAACTAGATTACAGCGTGATCAATCAGTATTTTAGCTCCAGCTACGAGCGCCGGCAGACCATTGATCTGCATGGATCGGACCAGTTGGCGCCTTGGTTGCTGTATCATCATTCAGCCGGCGGCAAAATCATTCCCGAGAATCTGGGTTACATTCCCCTGAGCCGGCCGGAAGCCGGACCGCTGCTGGAGGCGGCAGCGAACAATCTGGCCTTGCGCGACGGCGTGGCCAGCTTTTTTTTCCATCCCTTTGTCGATATGGCGGTGTTGAAAGAGATCATCCCGCAGATGAAACAGATGGGCTATCGGTTCACCGATCCGCGTCATACCAGCCAGCAGGTGCGGAGCAGAACGTTTCGCGTGCTTACCGGCAACGGCGATATTGAACTTCCGTTCAATTCAGCCTATTCCCGTGAATTCTTTCTCGATGCAAACGGCAAGATGCAACAGGAGACCGTTTCAGTCGGGCTGCGCAGCGATACGCTGCGCAAGAGCGTGCAGGTGCCGGAAGGCTGGATTTATGTGGCTGCCGCTGTCACGGAGAAACCAAAAGGAGTCCTGGCCCGATTTTTTTCCGGCTTGGCCAGACGCGTCCCCAATGTGGCAGATTATGTGGGCACGACCCGGCCGCTCACCGTAGCGGATGAACAACCGGCCAGGATGGTTCTGCTCGTCGATCGCGATGCGCAGGATAGATTGGCCAGGGACCAGTCCAATTGGGAACAGGCGCTGGCTACAGTCGGTCTGGATGTACAACGGTTTTATGTCGATCAATTCTTCACCGTTCCGGACGGCGTCAATCTTATTGTGGCGCCCTATGCGGCAGCAAGGAAATTGAATCAACAACAGATATTGCTGCTGGTGCGAACCGTGCAAAACGGCGCATCTCTCATTCTCGAGCGCGCTTCGGAGCTCTCTGCTGCCATCGGCATTGTTCCACAGGAAACGTTTCGGATTGTCACTTCGATCACGGATGAATATTATCCGACTGTCCCGATCCACTGGAGTTCTCCCGATACGCTTACCGATTTTGACACGGAATTTGATTACATCACCTATGCCTCGGATTCGGTTTCCGCTAAACCGGTGGTGATCGGCGGTGAATATGGCGATGGCCGCTATCTCTTCTGGGCCACACTTTTTGATCCGGACAGCGATGGCGGGTATGGCCGTTTTCCGTTTGTCCTGGAAATGCTGCGTTATCAGTTCGGCATCAAACCGCTGGTGCGTCGTGATGCGTTGGATATCTATTTCGATCCGGGCTCACGCGAGGATATCAGCATTGAAGATCTGATTAAAATGTGGCGCCGGAACGGGGTGCGTACCATTCAGGTGGCCGGTTGGCACAGCTATCGCGACTATACCTATGATTACGGCCGGCTGATCGAACTGGCGCATCAAAACGCCATGCGCGTATATTTATGGCTTGAATTGCCGCATGTTTCGGAAAAATTCTGGCTGGATCACCCGGAATGGCGGGAGCAGAATGCACTGGTTGCTGATGTCGATACTTCCAGAATCCATTGGCGCCGGCCCATGACGCTTTACGTTGCGCCATGCCGGGAGGCGGTGATGGCGGAACTGCGCACCATGCTGACGGCGTTTGATTGGGACGGCATTAATCTGGCGGAACTATATTATGAATCCGCTGCCGGCGTAACCGATCGCAAATGGTTCACGCCCATGAGTCGCGCTTTCCGCACCGAGTTCAGCCTGCGCAACGGCTATGATCCGCTGACCATTTTCAACAACGCCTCCAACCATTTTTGGCAACGTGATAAAAATGCTCTGACCGCTCTTTATGCACTACGCCAGGAGCAGATCATTGAACAGCATCGGCAATTTTTACAATTTTTCAAGACAGTGGAGAAGGAAAAGAATACTAGCTGGGAGATCATCGTCACAACTCTGGATGCCGCCATGGCGCCTGCTGAAGCAAGGAACATGGCTGTGAATACCGAAGACCTTGCTGCTTTGAGTGCCGAGTGTCCCTTTACTCTTCAGCTCGAGGAACCGCCTGGACACAATCCGATCCGACCGCAGGAATATGTGGAAATGGTCAAAAGGATTCAGAACATCAGTCATAACCAATCAGCCATGGTAACGATCAATCTGGTGGAGCGGCCGAACAGCGCTGATCTCATCACCCGACAAATTACCGGCCTGGAGCTTTATCGGACCCTACAGCAGATCCATACTCATGGCGGGCGTTTTGCTCTTAATTCTGAAGCCAGTCTTTATGATGTGGATAACGGGTATCTGCCGCAGACTCTGGCCTCGGCGACGCAGGAATCGCTGGCTACAAGCGCCTGGTACATCAACGCAGCTACTCAGGTGTCCATGTTGCTGGATGCCAAGCAGCATCCGGATGTGCTGGTTGATGGCGATCTCTGGCCCGCTTACCATCGTGGACGCCTGATCTTGCCTGCCGGAAAGCATGTCATCGAACCGATCAGGCGCAGCTCCTCCTTCTTGAAAGGATTCTGGGCAGAAGGAAATCTGCTGGCGTTGTCCGGCGAGTTGCTGCACGTGGAACGGATCGTACGCGGTTTGCGTCTCCGTTATCGCGCGCAAACCGCTAACTGGGTGGTGTTGAGTGAAAAACCGCGGCGCGTGCTGGTTGATGGAAAACACGTTCAGCCCGTAGTGATGCGCGGCGAGCTTGGCTATGCTTTTGCATTGCCGCCGGGCGAGCATGACGCCGAGTTGTATACAACGGATCGCACGATTCAGACCATAAAGCAGATCAGCCTGGCGCTCTCCAGTTTAATTGCTGTCGGCGGATTTGTCTTTGGTTTGCTGCTTGGATTTTTGTTTTTAAAAAATTCACGATTGCGTCGCAGAACCGCTAAAAAATAATCTAATCTTCGGAGATTGCTCTTGTTGCCTATTATGCATCCTATCCTGGATATGCTCTTTTTAAGCAGCGTCGTTATTATCTGGGGTATGATTGTTTATCAGCTGGTGCTCACCCTGGCCGGATATCGTTATCGCCACCAGATCAACCGTGAACATCAACGCCTGCTGGAAACTCATCATGAACCGGCGCCGATTTCTATCATGATTCCGGCGCGCAATGAAGAGGTGGTCATCGACAAAACCATCAGCACCATTTTGTCGCTGGATTATCCTGCGGAACGGCTCGAGGTGGTGATTATCAATGACGGTTCTTCGGATCGTACCGCTGAAATAATTACGAGACGCAGCCAAAGTGATGCACGCATCAAATTGGTCAATTTGCCGGCCGGTGAAACAGGCCATGGCAAGGCCTTTGCCCTCAACGAAGGATTAAAACACTGCAGCCACGAGCTCATTGCCATTTATGATGCCGATAATATGCCGGAAAGCACGGCCTTGCGTTATCTCGCTTTGCACTTGCAAAACGATCCCTCTCTGGCGGCGGTCATCGGCAAGTTCCGTTGCGTCAATCGCCGACGCACCTGGTTGACCCGTTTTGTCAACATCGAGACGGTTGCCTTTCAGTGGATTCTGCAGGCCGGACGCTACCATCTTTCGCGCGTCTCTACTTTGCCGGGAACCAATTATATCATCAAAAAATCGGTGATTCAGGCCATCGGCGGTTGGGACGATCGCGCTATTACGGAAGATTCGGAACTGAGTTTGCGCATCTATCAGGCCGGGTGGCGCATCAAATTCATGCCCATCAGCGTGACCTGGGAACAGGAACCGGAAACCCTGCAGGTGTGGATTCGACAGCGGACCCGTTGGGTGCGCGGCAACAATTACGTATTGCGCAAATTTATCGCTCCCATGATCAAAACGCGCAGCCGGTTTTTGTTTACCGAGTTTGTTTATCTTTTCGCTCTCTATTATCTTTTCCTTTTCGCCACGGTGGTCTCTTTGCTTTTGTTTTTATCGAGCGGATTTGGGCTGGTGGCGTTAAGCGTGCCTGGTCCCTATTTTGCCGTGTGGATATCCGCGTTCGTGCTCTTTACTTTGGAAATTTTTATGGTGCTCAGTTATGAAGAAGAGGACACGTTAGCGAATATTCTGCTCACGATTGCCATGTATTTTACTTATTGCCAGCTCTGGCTCTATATCGTTTTCAAAGCCCTTATTCTCGATATAGGGCGTCGACGCATGGGCGTCTGGGACAAAACCGAACGGTTTAAAGTGCAAGAGAACGTGGATCAGGGAGCGACAAAATAATGAAATATTTTATAAAGTATATCTTCATTGTTCTACCTGTACTTCTCTGTCCGGGCAACGGTCTTTTGGCCGGGGATAAAAACAGTGTGCGCCTGTTTGCCGAAGCTTATGATGAGACCATTTATCAGCGCCGGGAAGGCCGCAACACTATTACCATGGCGCAATTTTATCAGGGCGTGCGCAAGCCTGTTCCCGGCGTGGGTCTGTGGGATGTCTATTTAAAAGTTCGTTACGGCAACGATGCCAACAAGGATTTCTGGAACAATCGCTTTGAGACTATGATCGGCAGCCGTTTTCGCTTTTTCGAAAAAGTTTATCTGGCGCTGTACAGCGAATTTGTCCGCGGCGAATATATCAACTATGAAAAGGAGTTCATGCCGTACAGCCCATCTTATGAGGACTGGCGCTATGGACTGGTATTCTGGCATGGCTGGGACCCGGGCAGTGAGCAAGACAAAAAACGACTGCCCGTGACCCTTTGGAGCGAAGTTTATGCTGACGCCAATTATTTGAACAAAGATGATCAGAATATGGTCTATTATATCGAAGCCAAAATGGGATTGCAGTTGCTGCGCTTTGCCAAAATCCGGCTCGACGCTTACGGCGTTGTCTATGCCTATTACGACAAGAACGCTGATTTTTGGAACAACCATGTCGATATGGCGCCCGGCTTTCGGCTCACGCCCTGGAGCGATATCGATCTGAACATACGTTTTGAATATGTATGGGGACAGTATTATAATCGGACCGGCCGGTATGAAAATCCTTATGCGCGTTATTATGAGGATTTGCGTATCGGACTCTTTTTCTGGCATGGATGGGGAGATTGAGGAGAGATTTATGAAAGTGGCAGGTTTTCTGCTGGTTCTATCCACCTTTTGGTCTGTGCAAAGCGAGGCTCAGCAAATATCTTCCCAGGCCATATGGGAATATCCGACTAACGGCAATGTAAAAGTTGTGACGACGTTTCCGGATGTAACCGGCGACGGCCGTCTGGAGGTATTGGCCGGCGGCGCGGATAATGTGGTCCGTTGTCTTTCCAGCGGCGGTTCGGCCGAATATCGCGAAATCTGGTCCTGCACTGCGCTTGGCGCCATCAACGCCGTGGAAGCCATTGGCGATGTCAATGCGGACGGCTTTCCGGATGCGGTGGCCGGTTCCAGCGACAATCTCGTCTATTGTATTTCCGGCAATCCCAACGATGGTGGAACCGAAATCTGGACGACCGCTGATGCGGGTGATATCTGGTCTGTTGCCGCACCAGGCGATGTCAACGGCGACGGCATCGGCGATGTCGTGGTCGGGACCGCGAATAACAACATGATCTGCATTTCCGGAGCCGCTCAGGAGCAGGGCAGAGTTCTGTGGCAGTACAGCAGCGATGCGGACTTTTGGAATGTTCTGGCGGTGCCGGACGTCAACGCTGACGGCAAGAAAGATTGCGTGGGTTCCTGTGATAATTTTGTTTATTGTTTTTCTGGCGCTGGTCAAGGCAAAAACGCCAAAGCGGTCTGGTCCGCGCCCTTCGATGCCGGCGCCCGCGTCTGGGCTCTGGCAGCATTGCCGGACGTTACCGGCGATTTCCGAGCGGAAATCCTGGTGGCGAGTCAAATGGATCAGGTCGATTGCCTTTCCGGAGCAAGCGGACAAAAGTTGTGGTCGTTTTCTACCGGCAGCGATGCGCGTTGCGTCGCAGCCATCAAGGATATTAATGGCGACGGAAAATGGGATGTGTTGGCCGGATCAGCAGATGATTATGGCTATGCCATTTCCGGCGCCAACGGTCAGCTGATATGGAAAGTCGCGTTGAGTTCCACCGTTCTGGCGGTAACAGCGCTCGATGATGTAAACAGCGACGGCTTTGCAGATGCCGTGTTCGGCTCAGATGCAGACGAAATCGTTTGCATTATCGGCGGCGGGGCGAGCAAGGGCCAAAAATTTTGGAGTTATACAACCAGCGGCAGTATGGTCAGTTTGGCTGCTGTGGGCGATGCCAATGGCAACGGAATTGCAGATGTTGCCGCTGCTTCAACCGACGGTTATGTTCGTCTCTTTGAAGGCAACAGTCTGATTTTAGAAGTGGAACTGGTCTCGTTCTCTGCCACTGTGGTTCAGGACGGCGTCCGGCTTGGCTGGCGCACAGCTGCCGAATTTAACAATCTCGGATTTGAAGTGCACAGATCCTATGATGGCAGCAATTGGAATCAAATCGCATTTGTCGCCGGCAACGGCACCACTGCTTTACAACATGACTACAGTTATCACGACAAGGAGAGCAACTGGGGGCAACTGTACTATCGGATAAAACAACTGGATCGCGATGGTCAGTCAGAGCTGTTTCCGGCTATCAAGGTGGTGCGAACATTACCCGCGCAATTAACACTGCACGGCAATTATCCGAATCCGTTCAATGCCGGCACTTTTATCCGCTATGAGCTGCCGACTGCAGGCGAGGTCGAGGTGCGTATATACAATTTACATGGCGAACTGGTGCAGGAATTGTGGCAAGGTTTTCAGAACGCCGGTAACTACAGCCTTTATTGGAGTGGTCATACAACAACAGGCAAAGAGGTGGCTTCTGGAATTTACCTGTGCACCGTCAGGACGAAGAATGAAATCGGATGGTTGCGTATGAATTATCTTAAATGATGTGCATGATGGTTGTTAACATCTTTTTTGCAAGACTGCTACGATCCGCTTTGCTGCCCGCCCATCGCCATAGGGATTGACCATTACGGTTTTGGCAGCATGCTGCTGCAGCAACAAACTTGCCTCCCTGATAATGGATTCCTTACGAGTGCCGACCAGTTTGGCGATGCCCGCTTCAATCCCTTCCGGCCGTTCGGTGGTGTCGCGCATCACCAGCACTGGCACGCTAAAGGTGGGCGCTTCCTCCTGAATGCCGCCTGAATCGGTTAAAATCAGTGTAGATTTTTTCATCAGCTGCACCAGAGATAGATAATCCAGCGGCTCAATCAAATGTACGTTGCCAAGGCCGGAGAGAATTTCGGACACGGGTTGGCGTACATTGGGATTGAGATGTACCGGATAGATGAAACGGATTTCCGGAAAGGCAGCGGCCAATTCTCTGATGGCCTGACACAATTCGCGGAAAGGTTCGCCAAAACTTTCGCGGCGATGCGCTGTGATCAGTACCATGCTGCCTTCACGTGGAATCTCTCGCAGAGCGCTATGCTTCCAGTCAAAGTCTCTTTGCGCGATATCCATCAAAGCATCGACAATGGTGTTGCCGGTGACATGGATAGCCCCATCACTGAAACCTTCCTGGAGCAGCGCTTGCCGGGCTCGTTCTGTCGGCGCGAAATAGGCGTCTGTGGCTGCGTCGGCCAGCCGGCGATTCATCTCCTCGGGAAACGGACGACGTTTATCGTTGGTGCGCAGCCCGGCTTCCACATGGCCAAAGCGAATATTGTGGTAATAGGCCATTACTGCTGCCACAAAAACCGTGGTGGTGTCGCCCTGGGCCAGAATCCAATCCGGTTTGATTTTATCAAGCACGTGATCCAGCTCTTCGAACAGCCGCGCGGTCAGTATCGCCAGGCGTTGATTGGGTTGCATCAGGTTAAGATCGATATCCGGGTGAATGTCGAAAAGCTCGAGCACCTGGTCCAGCATCTGCCGGTGCTGGCCGGTCACGCAGATCAGACTTTCAATTTCATCCGTATGTTTCAACTCTTTGATCACCGGCGCCATCTTGATGGCTTCCGGACGGGTGCCAAGAATGGAGAGAACTTTCATAATAATAAACTTCCGTTAGAGTAATTTTGCTGAAGAATATAAGAATTTTCTCATTCTCACACAGTGATCTTTTACATGTTTTTTATATTTTTAATAAAAATCCGGTCAATTTTTCCTTGAATTTGGCTTTTTGATAGAGTAATTTGCAGCGTGTGCAATGAACCTCAAGTAATGAGAAATTTTAACAGTGAAATGACTATGAAAAAACGAATGATTTTCACGGTGTGGGCTTTTTTTTCATCATGCAATGTTCAAGCCGTCGACTTGTATGTATCTCCGGATGGTCATGATGCCAATCCCGGAACGAAAACCGCACCCTTGCAAACGATAGAACGGGCCAGGGATGCGGTCAGAGAAGTAAAACGGCAAACGCCTGAAAAACCGATCAGGGTTTATCTCAAGGGCGGCAGGTATTTTTTGGAAAATTCCGTGCTTTTTACCCATGAAGATTCAGGCGCTGAAAACGCTCCGGTCACCTACCAGGCTGTTAAAGGTGAATACCCGGTTTTCACCGCCGGCCGTGAATTGAAGAACTGGCAACCCGTGGCTGATAGAGAAAGGATTTTTGTAACAGATCTGAAAACAGCGGGCATCACGGATCTGGGCGATCCGACCGACATCGGCCGACGTCCGGAACTGTTTTGCAACGGTGAGGTACAAACCCTGGCGCGCTGGCCTGATGATGGATATGTAAAAGCAGGATTGGCAAAAGGTCCAACCGAATTAGCGCCAACCTATATCAAACGGCATGGGACGGTTGAGGGCGTATTTGAATATATCGGTCAACGTCAGAATCTCTGGGGCCGTGAATCCGATGCCCGTTTACATGGTTACTGGCATTGGGACTGGTGCGACGCTTCACAGAGAATTGATAAAATCGATACGCTGACTCGAACCATGTATGTAAAACAGCCCTATCATGAGTACGGATACAGAGACAGTTTGCGTTATTTCGGACTGAATCTTTTCTGTGAGCTGGATCAGCCGGGTGAATGGTATTTGGATAGAAACCAGAGCTTATTGTATTGGTATCCGCCCAACCATGTGAATCCTGAAAAAGCCAGTGTAACATTGTCGGCGACCAATGCCCCTTTTATGTTTGAAATGCGGGATTGTTCATATTTAACATTGCACGGCCTGGCCTTTCAGGAAGGCCGGGGCAGCGCTGTTTTAATTCGTGATGGGAAAAATTGCCTGATTTCAGACTGTCGCATCGAGCGTTTTGGCCATGACGGCATACACGTGCAAGGCGGTTCCGGTCACGGCATATCCGGTTGTTTGCTGCGTACGTTTGGCTGCGGCGGGATCAAAATCTCCGGTGGCGATCGTAAACAGCTCATACCTGCCGGCCATTTTGTTGAAAACACCATTGTCGAAAATTTTTCGTTGTTCAAACGAACCTATGAACCGGCTGTGCACATCGCCGGTTGCGGCATTCGTATCAATAACAACCGTTTTCGTTATTCCTCCTCATCCGCCATGCGTTTGGAAGGCAACGATTTTCTCATCGAGTACAACGAAATAAGCCATGTGGTCAGCGAGTCGGACGATCAAGGCGGGCTGGATGTCTGGTACAATCCGTCCTATCGCGGCCTTGTCGTTCGTTTTAACCATTGGTCGGATATTTCCGGCGGGACCATGCATGGCGCTGCCGGCGTGCGGCTGGACGACATGATTTCCGGCGTAGCTATTTATGGCAATATATTCTCACGTTGCGGAACCAGGGATTTCGGCGGCGTACAGATTCACGGCGGTAAAGACAATATGGTGGAAAACAATCTTTTCTACCATTGTTTTGCCGCAGTCAGTTTTTCGACCTGGGGAAACGAGCGCTGGCTGCAACAGCTGGATTCACCGGTCATTCAAAAGAAAATATTTGAAGAGGTGGATATCCGTTCGGCGGCGTATCAAGGGCGATATCCTGAATTAAAAGATATTCGCGAGAATCCCGATGTGAATACGATAAAGAACAATCTGCTGGTGGACTGTACGCA
Source organism: uncultured Cytophagia bacterium (assembly GCA_964387285.1). Classification (GTDB taxonomy): domain Bacteria; phylum Zhuqueibacterota; class Zhuqueibacteria; order Residuimicrobiales; family Residuimicrobiaceae; genus Anaerohabitans. The sequence goes on from CAYLWO010000107.1 coordinate 21,082, forward strand.
TCGTTTCCTGCGCAACAACGACAAGCAACTGTTCAACAACAACGCCTCCGTATCGGCAAACGGCGAATCGCTGCCGTATTTCTGTTCTGCAAAAATATTGAAACAATTTGGGATGCAACCTATCCCGTTGAGGAAAATCGGACCGAAAAAGAACAAATGGATTGAATAATATGATGAAGAAATTACTAGGCCTGGTCTTTATTGTCGGCTTGTTGTCCTGCGCCACTCACCGGGAGCGCAGCTTTTTTTCTGATCCGTTGCTGGCAACCATTCCGGACAGCATCTCCTATCCGTCGGACTATAAGGATCATCTGCAAGGCATGGCCACGGATTATGAAAATTATCTGTTCTGGTCGCAGACCACCGTGCTGGTCAAATCGGATTTGCAGGGCAGGATTCTAAAATCGATTAATGTGCCCACCCATCATGGCGATCTGGCCTATCAGGATCACAAATTGTATGTCGCCGTTAATCTGGGAAAATTCAACGAGCTTCCGGGATTGGCCGATTCCTGGGTCTATGTTTATGATGCAGATGATCTAAGCTTTATTAAAAAATATCCTGTGCCGGAAGTGGTGCACGGCGCCGGCGGCATTGTTATTCATAAAGGTCGCGTCATGGTTGTGGGCGGTTTGCCCAACCTTCCAGGTTATACAAATAATTCTGTTTATGAATACGATCTCGATTTTAACTGGCGCCAGACCCATGTCCTGGAAAGCGGGTATACCCGCTTGGGCATTCAGACCGCTGCCTGGTTCGATGGCTGCTGGTATTTTGGTTGTTATGATTCGGATCAGCATCCGAAAGGATTAGTGTTAAAAGTTGCAGAGTCGGACAACGGGGATTTACTGCTTGCCGATACATTTAATCTGGACATGACCTATGGCCTGATTGGATTGCGTGGAAAAAAGTTTCTCGCCTCCTGCAAAGCCTTTAATCATAAAGCAGCCATCGTCGAGTTGGGACATTAACAAACAATGTTTGGTTATTAAAGAGTATTGCGTGTAGGTAGTGCCGGCTTTAGCCGGAGAACTTGGAACTAGGTATATTATCCTTGAATACCCTTGATCGGTTCTGCAATACTTTAAACGGATTGATTCGGATTATCCTCCCTACGTCGCTCCGCGA
>CAYLWO010000108.1:0-21759 GCA_964387285.1 uncultured Cytophagia bacterium
GGATTTCCAGGCCGGTCAGAGTATTGGAAGGCAGAGCGCCGTTGGTGGATTCCATGGTGTATTGTTTAAAGCCCTGGCCCGGAATAATCTCCAGCAAGCCGCGGCCTTGCGTGGCGCACCAGATATGGCCGTTGCAGTCAGCTTCGAGGTCCAGCACAGCCACGCCCAGCGGTTTGATGGTCGTAGAGTCGTGTGTGACAATGGTTTCATCGGGCAGGATTTGGTAGAGAGCCTTGCTGCCGTTATCAGGCACCCAGACATGGTCGTTTCGGTCAATGGTCATCGCATAGGTGTACTTGCCTTCGAGCGGAGCGATGAGCTTCCAGGCGCCGTCCAGCTTGCGATAAGAGACGCCGAACCAGGTGCAGATCCAGAGTTGGCCTTTCGAATCTTCGCGCAGATCGTAAATCTCCGGCCGCGCACTGCCCGGTCCGAGGGTATAGCCGAGGTCCGGCAATCCCCAGGGAGTCCAGGTCTGGCCGTAATCCGACGTCACATAGATGCGGGAATCGGCCCGCACGGTTTCGCGCACGCTGATATAGACATTGCCCTTGGAATCCGTCTGCACTGTGCGCGTGTACTTGTCGTTGGTAAAAGCGATGGGCTCCGACGTGCCGTCAGCGCGCAACACGGCCACGCCGTAATGCGTACAGAACCACTTGTTGTTGCGGTTATCGACGGCGATATAATAGGCCCGATCCTCCTGCATGGACGGTTGATTCTGCTCATAGACCTTCCACGTCAGCAGATCGGGCGCCAGCATGGATACGTTGGCAATGCCCGTTGTGGCGTTCTTTTGGCCGCCGAACCAGATGTTGCCGTTGCGATCTGTGTTCAGACAATAGAGAAGATTGTTCGGCAAAGAACTGTTGGTGGAATTAAAAACCTGGTTGCCGCCTTGTTCGATGATATCTGTTACACGCACCGCGCCCTGATCGCTGGTGATGAGCCAGATGACGCCGCAGTGGATTTCCAGGCCGGTCAGAGTATTGGAAGGCAGAGCGCCGTTGGTGGATTCCATGGTGTATTGTTTAAAGCCCTGGCCCGGAATAATCTCCAGCAAGCCGCGGCCTTGCGTGGCGCACCAGATATGGCCGTTGCAGTCAGCTTCGAGGTCCAGCACAGCCACGCCCAGCGGTTTGATGGTCGTAGAGTCGTGTGTGACAATGGTTTCATCGGGCAGGATTTGGTAGAGAGCCTTGCTGCCGTTATCAGGCACCCAGACATGGTCGTTTCGGTCAATGGTCATCGCATAGGTGTACTTGCCTTCGAGCGGAGCGATGAGCTTCCAGGCGCCGTCCAGCTTGCGATAAGAGACGCCGAACCAGGTGCAGATCCAGAGTTGGCCTTTCGAATCTTCGCGCAGATCGTAAATCTCCGGCCGCGCACTGCCCGGTCCGAGGGTATAGCCGAGGTCCGGCAATCCCCAGGGAGTCCAGGTCTGGCCGTAATCCGACGTCACATAGATGCGGGAATCGGCCCGCACGGTTTCGCGCACGCTGATATAGACATTGCCCTTGGAATCCGTCTGCACTGTGCGCGTGTACTTGTCGTTGGTAAAAGCGATGGGCTCCGACGTGCCGTCAGCGCGCAACACGGCCACGCCGTAATGCGTACAGAACCACTTGTTGTTGCGGTTATCGACGGCGATATAATAGGCCCGATCCTCCTGCATGGACGGTTGATTCTGCTCATAGACCTTCCACGTCAGCAGATCGGGCGCCAGCATGGATACGTTGGCAATGCCCGTTGTGGCGTTCTTTTGGCCGCCGAACCAGATGTTGCCGTTGCGATCTGTGTTCAGACAATAGAGAAGATTGTTCGGCAAAGAACTGTTGGTGCTGTTGAACACCTGGTATTGTTCCGCCCATGACGGCGCCGCACTAACAATAGCGATTGCCAGAAGCAAAAGTAACGCTCTCTTCATAGCACACTCCTTAAAGGTTAGAAATTAGCGTCGCTTTAAACAGCGACCGTAGCTCATCTTTTTTCAGAATCAAAAGCCAAAGCCGAAACCGAATCGATGGACGCCGCCGAACACGCCGTGATTGGCATAACCATAATCGAGCGTAGCGTTGACGCCGCCGGTATGCAAATGCAGACCGCCGCCTAATGAAAGCTCGCCTTCATCATAGTTGAATCGATAGGCCGCGCGCACACAGGCAAGGCCGTGCAGGTCCCATTCAGCCCCCAGAATGAATCTTTCCTCATTATCACTGGGCACCTCGGCATCTGCCATCATAGTCAGCCGGCTCTGCCGGGTGTAAATGGGAGCGAAGGAAACGCCGAGCTGGAACACCTGGGGCAAACGAAATTCCGGCGTCAACCGTTCTTCGCGGGGATTCTGCGTCAGGCCTCGTTCCTGCTCCTCTGCCAGGCGACGGTCCAGGTCCTTGCCGCTAAAAACCAATTTGCCGCTGAAATTGCGCACCGCCATACCGATGCAGAGATGATGAAAATCGGTTTTGTAAAGCGAACCGACGTCAAAGGCCACCTGGGAAGCCTCTTCGTTCCAGATAAATTCGTGTACGGCTTTAACGGTCACGCCAAAGGTAAAGCGATCGGTCATTGATCTGGCGAAGGAGAGTCCGGCGGCCAGATCGCCGGCGCGATAATATTCGCCGGTTCCTTCACTGGCATATTCGGTGGTGATTTCGGTTTCATCCATATAAAAAGAGGTGACCGAAAGGCCGATAACGCCCAGGCTGCCTAGCTTTTTGGTCAAGCCGCCAAAGACCATGCGGGTATCAAGGAACCAGCGGGTGTTGGCAAAATATAGGTCCATATTTTGCGTGCTGATGGCGCCGGCGGGGTTCCAGTAAAGTGCGGCCGCGCCCTCGGCAACCGAAGTGACTGCTCCACCCAATGCCGAGCCGCGCGGATCTACGCCAATTTGCAGAAAATTGGCGCCTGATTGCCCCAGATTGCCTTGTCCCAGGAGCAAAGCCGGCAAAAGCCATCCCAGTATCAGCAAAAAAGATATGCGTCTCATAGTCAGATCCTTTTTATTAGCGCACGATTGCAAATCGACCACTTTTTTCACCCACAGCGGATGTTATATGATAGAAAAAAATGCCGGACGCCACCGGTCGGTTTTCACTGGTAAGCAGATTCCACTCCTCCCGGCCGCTGCCGTTGTTATGGCTCAGGGTCTGCACCAGATCGCCGTCCACCGTATAGATCGTGATGGTGCACGGTGAAGGCAGATGAGTGAAAGCCAGATTGCGCAGCGGTTCCCCAAACGGCGTATTGCCCAAACGCGCCTCATCCCAGGCTGCAGACAAAATATAGGGATTGGGCACCACTTTGATTTTCGCCAGATCATCTTCCGTTTTGGCCGCATCGGTTCGGGGCTGTACCGCCGCCGCGTTGGGCTGATTGGCCAGATTTTTCAAATCAGCCAACACCACGGACTCTTGAATCTTGCCGCCGGAACCGGTGCGAAAGGCCGTGAGACAATAAAAATAGTTGAAACCGTTATACACCGCCTGGTCGTCCACCACTTCATAGGCCAGGTCCCTGACCGTGGTCTCATTTTTATATTTCATCGAAAGGGAGGCGATTTCCTGCCAGGATTTCAGGCCGGGATCAGTGGTGCGATACAGCTTGTAACCTTCCAGATCGTTGGTCGACGGTGTCTTGACCGGATTGCGATATTCCACATCCAGACGATTGCTCCATTTCAAGGCGACCTTGCGATCAGAAGCCTCGGCGTGCAAAGTGGGCGTCGGCACCGTGGCGATCTGAAAACCATTGTTGTAGTATTCGATGATCTTGTCTGTGACGGCCAGCAGATCCGCCTCATTGTCACCAACCATGGCGCCTAACCAGAGCTCGACTTTTTGTCCGGGCTGCACGTCAAAGGGCCCGTTAACGATGTAGGCGACCATGGCGCCGCCTACCAGCTTGCCACCGGCGTCGGTAATCCGCGTGGTGGCCGGATCGTCATAATGCGTGCCGTTGAGCGGATTCTTGCCGAGATGAAAATAATCGTTCACATTGATCTTGTTTCTGGAAAAATAAGTGGTGTCGCTGCACATCAGACTGTAGTGCAGCGAATCCCAATGGGTGCTGTTGACCCGGACCTCGTCGATATCCACATCGATCCAGTGCCAATCAGTGATGCCTTTGTCGTTCGGCGTTTTTAAAAAAACGACGCCGGACAGGAACGGATCGGCCTGATTCCATTCGTTGCTGTAACTGTCCGAGTCATAGAAATAAAGCAGATCGCGCTGCTTGTCGAAATTAATGCAATCGTCGGCCCATTCACGGGCGGTGTTGTCCTGGCCGCCGATATCCAGATCTGAATAAAAATTGAAATACATGCCCAGGTAGGGTTTCGGACTCTTGTTTTCAATTTCAAATTTCAAGATGACAAATTTATCCGCATCGGGCACGCCCCAGGAGTAGATGGTTTGATGCACGCGCATGTCCAACAACAGATCCTTCTCCTTGTTGTTGTAATAGCGCCAATTGGTCGAATCGCTATAGACGCAATAGCTGTCTTGCTGTGATAAAAAGATCGGGTTCCCCGACGCGTCTTTGACCGGCCAGCCGCCGACCGGCCAACTCGCCGGGTTGTCGCTCATGGCGATCTGTGCCTTGCCTGCGTTGTAGCCGGCGACGGCATCAAATTCTTCAAAACGACCGTCTGCCGCGCTGATGACGTTATAGGGCGTGGCGATCATCAGGCATTGCCGGTACATGCAGATATGTCCAGAGTTGATCGGGTACTCGAGGGTTTTTTCAAACTGGCCGCCATAGGGATAGAACTGACCTATATTGGTGGTAAAATAACCGACTTTGCCCACATTGTGAGTGGTAAAAGCCCGGTCTTTCAAGCCGGCGTGAAGAGCCTGACCAGCCAGCCCAAGCAAAACCAGCGTCAGATATTTCAACAGTCTTGACATAGGATTACCTCAATTAGCGGTTAGTACTTGAGTTCCAAACCGACGTAAATGATGCGGGGAGCATCCCAGTTTAACGGATTGGCCGCCCATTCATGGGTGCGTCCATAGCTGAAATCTGGGCGCCCGGTATAGGCATCGACATTGACCACATTTTTGCGATTGGTCAGATTGTAAATCTCCAGATAGGGCTGCAACCGAAAACGGCCCACTTGCATCTCGCGATCCACTTTGAGATCCAGAGTCCAATGTTCCGGCAGCCGGGCGTTATTTATCTCGTACGGTTCGGTAGCGCCGCGAACACCCTTGCTGTAAGCCAGGCCGCTGCCGTATTGAAAAATCAACGAGGCGCGCATCTTTTCCAACCAATGCAGGCCGAGCCATCGCGGCCCTTCTTGTTTGCCCCACTGCCAGGTTACATAGGCATTCACCGTGTGGCGCTGGTCGAATTCCAGCGGAAAAAATTTGAGCGTCTGACGATTGGCTTCTTCGAGCCCGACCCGTTCCAGCGGTCCGGAGCTGCTGCCTTCGGCAATAGCATAGGTGTAGTTGATTTCTCCATTCACATGCCGGCCGCGCATTTTTCGCAACTGGATTTCCAGACCGTTGTTGTAGGCAAAATCCTCGTTAATGTGCACGGTATAACTTTCCCAGATATCCGCGCGGCTGCCGGCAAAAAAAGTGCGGCTGCCCACCAGGTTGGCGATTTTTTTGCTGTACACCGACACATTGAACAGATACTGACCGAGAAAATCGTGACTGAGGCCAAATTCATAGGCGATGGTTTTTTCCGGTTTCAGGTTCGGATTGCCGAAACGGCCGTTTCCTGTGCGCAGCGCCATGATCATGTTGGCTTTATAAGCTTCATCGGCCATGCTTTTATAAATGAATTGGTACTCCGGTCGTTGAAAATAGTGTCCGTAGCCAAAATGAAACACCGTCCGATCAGACACCGGATAGCTGATGCCCAGTCGCGGCGACAACTGGGTATGTGTTTCCGCTTTGGCGTAATTCTGCTCGCGGTTATAAAAGGCGTCATAGGGCGACGGCCAATAGTCGGATTTGGGATTGGTCATATCAAAGCGTAAACCGGCGCTGAGAATGATGGAGGAAAAATTGATCTTGTCCTGCACAAAAGCCGCGGCCTCCTCGGGTTTGCGGTTATAGTCATCGACAATGCGGTCATCGTAATAGGGCGCGTTGATGTAAAATCGATCGATGGTGTGCGAACGCAACTCAAAGCCGGCCTTGATTTCATTAAAATGGTTGGCCTGCCAGAGCATTTCCCCCTTGACGCCCAGGGTCGCCTGCTGATCCTCCTCATAACTGGTGACCATGGCATAGGTATAGAATTCGTTGTGACTGTCCAATTGATAGGCCGGCGTCAGACGGTGATAGTCAAAATCGCCGGAATCGTAATGGTTCTGCGTGTAATATAAATTCAAACTGTAATAGAGACGCGGAGTCAGTGTATGAGTAAAGCCCAGCTGCAGCAGTTGGGATTGCGTGCGCGGCTCATACCAGTACAGGTCCGGGATATATTTAAAAGAGTGACTGTAGTTTTTGCGCTGACCGGCGGAGAGGTTCACACCCAGCGATAGTTTGATATTGTGCAGGTGCCGGTCGGTGATCTTGGCAAAGAGGCTGTTTTCCCGGCGATAGCCCCAGGGCAAATAGGAATCGCGGTCATCCCAGGAACCTGAAACAAAAAAGTTGGTTTTGTCCGACAACAGCGGGCCGCTCACATTTGCGCGCAGCACATTGCGGTTGAAATTTTTGCTGTTTTCATCCAAACCGGGCGACGATGATTTGAGATTGACATCGGCTTTCAGTTTGGCGCCGCCCTCCTTGGTGGTGATGTTGATGATGCCGCTCATCGCGTTGCCGTATTCGGCGCTATAGGTGCCGCTGATGACCTGCAGTTCGGAAATGATGTCGCGATTGATCATTTCCGAAGAGTTGATTTCCGAAAACAACGGATCCACCAGCGGAATGCCGTCCATATAATAGGTCACTTCGCCGCTGCGTCCGCCGCGCAGATGCAGACCGCCGGAACTGACCGTGCCGGGTTGAATGCGCAACACATCGTTGACCGAGGTGGTAGGCAGAACCGCGATGGCGGCGTCGTCCATGGTTCGCGCGGTAGCCGTCATATCTTTTTCAACCACCGGACGAGAAGCGGTGACCAACACCTCTTTCATATCGAGCAGAGTCTGCTTCAGCTTAAAGTCAGCGGTCGCGATCCGGTTGGTCTGGACGGAAATATTCTCCATGCGCATCGACTCGTAGCCGACCATGGAGCAGCGCAACGAATAAACACCGGGCGATACCTGCAGGATTATAAAACGCCCCTCTGTGTCGCTGACAGCGCCCTGTGCGGTGCCCTCCAACAAAAGGTTGACGCCGATCAGCGGTGCGCCGGATTGGGCATCCACCACCCGGCCGCTGACCTTGCCGTAATTCGCGGCCGGCAGCGTCTGCGCCGTCCAGAGCAGCAGAGCGATGATTCTAAACAATGAACGCATGACACCTCCTTGTTTCAAATCTGATCCAGCAAAAATATGCTCACCAATGCAAAACGACCGGAGGAATGAGCAACAGCAACGCGATGATGAAAAACACGATCTGCAGAGGCAACAACCACCGAAACCATTTATCCCACGAAATGCCGGCTAATCCCAGCACCCCCATGGTGACGCCGGAGGTCGGCAACACCGGATTGATCCAGCCTTCGCCGAACACGAACGCCAGCACCGCTGCCTGGCGGGTAATGCCGATGACGTCGGCCAGAGGCGCCATAACCGGCATGGTCAGCGCGGCCTGGCCTGATCCTGAATGCAGAAAAAAATTGATGACCGCTTGCGTGACAAACATGGCCTGGGCCGCCAGAATCGGATGAAGATGGGAAATGAGACCGGCCAGCGAATAGAGCAGGACGTCCAGAATATTTGCGTCTGTGGCCAGCACGAGAATCGCTCGCGCACAGGCAATGATCAACGCCACACCCACCATGTCTTTGGCGCCGGCCTTAAAGGCATCGGTCATCTGGGTGGCGGTCAGTCGACCAATCACCCCGGCCGCAATGCCCAGGCCGAGAAACAAACCGGCGATCTCATTGATAAACCAGTGAAACTGCAATACCCCGTATACCAAAAGGACAATGGCCAGGGCAAAACTGATCAGAACCCATTTGTGTGTTTTACTCAGACTGCCGGTCTCGGCAAACGCCTGCAGAGTTGCACGCCGCTCCTGATCCAGTTCAAACACAGGCGACAGCTGCGGATTTTTTTTAATGCGGCCGGCATATCGCATGAGGAAAATAGTGATGCCGACCGTACTGATCACCCAGACCAGAATGCGATAGGGCATGCCGTTGGTCAGCGGCAATTCGGCAATGCTCTGCGCAATGCCCACCGTAAAAGGATTGATGATGGCGCCGGCAAATCCGGCCGCAGCGCCCAGAAAAGGAATGGCCGTACCGACCAGCGAATCGTAGCCCAACGAAAGACTGAGCGGAATAAATATCAGCACAAACGGCAGAGTCTCCTCACACATGCCAAAGATGGTGCCGCCCAATGAGAAGACCAGGATGGTGACGGGAATAAAATATTTCTGCAGATGCGGTTTGGCGGCCAGTCCGACGCCGATGCGCTGCACGCCGGCAGAAACCGCGCCGGTAGCCTGAATGATGTTAAAGGCGCCGCCGATGACGAACAGGAACGCGATGATCTGCCCCGCTGCGACAAATCCTTTGATGGGCGCCACCAGGACATTGAACGGACTCTGCGGCCGGCTTTCACCCCACTGAAACGAGTCGGCTACTACCAGATTTTTGCCTTCCACCAGTATGCGGCTGTATTGACCGCCCGGCACGATCCAGGTGACCATGCCTACCAGCACGACGATGGCAAAAATCAGCACCAGGGTATTGAATTCCAGCTTTTTTTTCATCATTCCGTCCGTTACTGCTTTTTCCGATTAGAAGCAATAAAATCGTTTCAATTCATTTTACCGTGCTGTCCCTCGGTCAAGACCTGCAGTCGAATGTCTCGACCGGACAAACGTCCCTGGTCGCTGCGGATCTTACCAGCCCCTTTTCTGGCATCGTAGATAAAAACCCATCCGCTGCCAAACACCGTAAAATGGCCGTCCGGCTGCACCAGGATTGCGGTGTTTTCGTCAATACCAATGCCGAGAAGCTGCGGATGTTGCAGCACCAGGCTGAGCAGACGATTGTGTCTCCTGCGCAGAACAAAATGCTGATCGATTATGGCTTTTTTCACCAAGCCCAATCCCTTGCGGGTGACGATATTGTCCTTGAGCAGAACGCCAAAGGTGTTGGTTGAATCAGCATTTAATTTTTCTTCACCGGTTATCATCATGTCGCTGAGCACGGCCGCGCCGGCGCTGGTGCCGCCGATAATGCCGCCCCGCTGATAAAATTCGAGCAGGGCCTGGTGCGTTCGGGTGTTGGCGATGCGATCCATAAAACGGCTCTGCACGCCGCCGCAGAAAAACAGGCCGCCGCTGCTGTTGATCAGATTGACTACGCTGTCGCGATTCGCCGCAGCCGGGCTGTCGATATGAATCCAGGAGCAGTGTTGCGCGCCGCACTGCGTTAATTCCTTTACCACAGCCGGCCCGGATACGTTGGGAATATCACTGGCAGAGGTGATCACGAGAATGGATTTAGCCTGAGAACAACGAACAAATTCACGCATGGCCTTTTCCGGCCGGCTGCCGCCGCCGATAATCAACAGGTGGCCGTTGGCCAGAGAACCGCTGACCAGACTGATAAGAAACAGGCCTACTTTTTTCATGTGTTTTCCAATTCTAATACCTGCAGGACAATCTCGACGCCTTTTTCCAGATCGGCCATACGGATACTCTCCTGGTGGGAGTGGGCGCCTTGGGCGCCAATCCCCATATTGACGGTGCTGATGCCGTGAGCGTTAAAGACATTGGCATCACTGCCGCCGTAATAGGTCATGGGATTGGGCGTCACATGCAAATGCCGAAATGCCTGCAATAAGGAACGCACTGCTGCGTCATCCTGACTGAGATGAAAACCGGTAAATCCCAGAGCAAAGGTCAGGTCTGTCCTGCCGCCCAGGGCATCTGCGGCGGAACGCGAGTGGTCGTGGAGCAGATTCTGCATCCGCTCGATTTCAGAACCCTCAAAAGAACGAAATTCACCGGTCAAAGTGACTTGACCCGGAACCACATTATCAGCGGTACCGCCGTGCACAGTGCCGATATTGGCAACACTGTGCTCGTTGATCCTTCCGACCGGAAAATGATTCATGACCATCAGCGCCATCTGCAGAGCGTTGACGCCTTTTTCCGGTGCGACGGCGGAATGGGACGGCGCTCCGAACAGGTCCAGTTTAAAATCATACGCGCTCGGCGTGCGCTCAACATAACTTCCGGGTCCGGCTGAACAATCAAAAATAAAGGCCTGCCGGGCTTGCAGGCGACGGAAATCCAGCTGCAGGGCGCCAAGCATACCCAGCTCTTCCGCCACGGTAAAGACAATCTCCAGCGGACGATGGCTGCGCGGTCGCTGCATCAATTCTTCCACTAGGTATAAAATCAAGGCCACCCCGGCGCGGTTGTCAGCGCCCAGGATGGTCGTGCCGTCGGAACGGATCGTGCCGTTTTCCTGCACCGGCCGCACCCCGGATGTCGAGGCTACGGTATCCATATGTGCGATCAGCAGCACCGGTGAGCCGACAGCCGCATTCCCCGGCAAACGGGCCAACAGGTTGCCCGAGTTGCCGCCGATGCGGCCGGCTGCTGCATCCATCTCGGCCTCAACACCCAGCTCAGAGAGCGTTCGCAAAAGATGATCAGCCAGCGGTTTTTCGTGCAGCGACACGGCATCGATGGCGATCAACTGCAAAAACAGTTCCTGTATTCGGCTGCTCCGTATCATCTCTTTTACTTGTCCGCTTGAGATAAAATAAAGTAGCGCTCATCCTTGATGTTGTCTTCAATGGTTTTCAAGGCGTGCAGGGTGCGTCTGCGATCCTTGAAATTCAACTCGTTGATGATGGCGTTCATCACCATTGTGATGGCCGCCAACGAGTTGCTGAACATGATGTTATCGGTTTTTATGCATAAGGTGTGCGTGCTGTAGACAAAGGCCGGCGCGCTTTTTTTGTCCGTAAAGGTGATAGTGGGCAGGCCGATCTTTTTAGCCAGCTGCAGCGCCTCTACCGTTTCACGGGAATAGGGCGAAAAGCTGAAAGCGATCAACAGGTCCTGAGAAGTAAATTGCATCACCTGCTCGGAGTAATGCATATGATCCAGAGTGAGGTAATGCGCCCGATAGGTGTATAAACGCAGCAAAAAGGTCATCATCTGGGCCAGCGAAGAGGAAATTTCCAGGCCAAGGCAATAAATGGTCTTGGCCTTAATAATGGCGCGTACGGCATTGTTGAACTGGCGCAGATCAATATGCTTGACCGTTTCCTGAATGTTGTTTTGCACGTTGCGGGAGACCCGCTGCAGGGTGTTGTATCCGGGTTCTTTGTTTTCCGACGCCAGGGCGTACCATTGCGTCGGCGAGAGCCGATTTTGCATGGACTGACTGAGTTCGGCCTTCAACTCCTTAAAACCATTATAGCCCAAGGACTTGCTGCAGCGGACGATCGAGGCTTCGCTGACCTGCGCCTTCTGGGCGATCTCATGTATGGAAAGAATGGCAAGCAGGTGCAGGTTTTCCAGGAAGAAATCCGCTACCTTTTTCTGATTCTGGGGGAGGTTGACGGCAGCAGCGGCAATCCGGTTTTCAATCTGTTGATGTGGGCTCATGGGAGAGGCCTTGTAATTAAAGTTTCATTTTTGATGAATATTGAAATAAAACTTTCATTCCAATATGGCAAATTATGCTGTGATTGTCAAGAAAAAAATGAAAAAAATCGACGTGCGGATACGGTTCGGTCCGGACGGGCTGAGCCATGGAGAGGAAGGAACAAGCATAACGGAACAGCTGGATTATTTTACCTTTAATGGAATTAAGCATTCAATTTTGCAGCTGCCGGGGAAAAAGATAATAATTTCTTTACTTGTTATTTTAATCATTCTCCAGTTATCATGATCACGGCCAAATGCATCAGTTATGACTTGTGTCAGTTTGTTCCCATTTGGTAAAATATAAGTATTTATGGCATTACAGTGTTCGTGACCGGCCATGATCAGGCAGGTTGAAGAATTCTTTTCAAGAACACTTGCCAGATTATGGAATCTTGTTTTTGATGAATAAATGGCCAAAGGTGCCATAAAGTTCCTGTGGTCCTTCTCTGTTCCAAAAGGCAGCGGCATATGCATAAAAATAATCTCAACATCACAAGTTGATGTTTTTAACTGATCATCCAGCCATTCTAATTGGGATTGATCAATGACGAACGGGAGCAAGCTTTCTGTTCTCTTCTCATTAGAATAGTAACCATTGTCGAGAAAAATTAAGCGAAATGTTCTCGTGTCAACCTGTAAGACATGACTGTAATAAGTGCCATTTTTGAAGCACGGTATATTTCTAATCCAGGTAGCGCGTGCTCTTTCAGAGTTTAATTGATGTACTCCTTTTGAGAAAACTGAATCCGCATTTATCCAATAGCTCGCAATATCATGGTTTCCAAGTGTAAGGTAAACCGGAATTTCACATCGGGCGAGCAAATGGGCGTACTTTTCAATTTGGGTATCCAGCATATCTCCCTGTTCAGATTCTGCTTCATAATAGTCGATATTGTCCCCTGTGATAATCAAATGATTTGCCTTGTTTTTTTTTAGAACAGTTTGAAGAAATAACAGAAATGGTTCACTATTATTCCCATAATGTTGACGCATTTTAACAAAAGAGGGATGATAACCGTCAAGATGGCAAATATGAGGATCAGATATCTGAATAAATGTGAGTGTATCAGATTCTTGCAAAGTTTTTGCTCTGGCTGCAGTCGTTGTGATAGAACAAGGTACTGCCAGAATTATGGATAATTGTATTTGTAACAAATTATAAAAGAGTCGATTTTTCATCGTTTTTTACTTTTCATAACGCAATGATCGCCTGGGAACCTGTCAATTGAAATTTAAGCCATTTTGTTTTTAGGCTATTTCACTTCCTAAAAGCTGATGAATCGTTCATTTCAGGTTTGCATGAAACTCTGAAAATCCCTCTAATAAGAATTCTTTACTTGGAAGGTATACAGGGTTGTATTCCTGATATAAAACCTTATATATACTGCTTTCCCATGCAATTTCGAGAGATCGGATTTCCCATTCCAGGTGATGATTTTATGAAATTCGTCATTTGCTATTATCGGATCGCAGTCTTTTATTGAAAAACCAGGGTAGGCTTCGGCAGGAACTTGCGCTAATGGCGGTTGCAGCAGTTCAGCCTTAATCAGACTGCCTAATAATTGAGGAGTGTTTTTAATATGGGACCGGCAATTAATTTCAATTCTGTTTCCCGCCAAAATAAATTGGCGCGTTAACAAGAAACCTCCTTCCGGACCTGCCTGTAAACCAATAAAGCGATCTTTTCCGATAAAGGCGAGACCGGTCCCGCTGAATCTTGGTATATTCTTTTCCCCTGCAAGGCCATAGAAACCTTGTTGGGTATTCACCCCGCTATAATATATGCGTATTCGCTCACCATCAGGTATCAGAGAGATGTTGCCTATTGAGCCGGCATCCCATTCGCCTCGTTCACCATTTTCTATAAAAAGCGGTCGTTCGGGAAGTCTCTGCCAATCAAAACCATCTCTGCTCCACATCAAATGGTTATGTCTGGGAACGGCAATGACCAGGTTGTCCATAAGGCCCAGGAATCCCAGAAACAGATCTTTGTATTTAATTACCTGAAATCCATCAATGTCCATGTTATTGCCGACTTGAGTTAATCTCGAATCATCTACTTCATCCAGTACGACAATGCCGCGGGGATATGTCCATTCTTCGAGATTTTTACTTGTTGTTACCGAAATCCGTCGCTTGTTGTTTCTATCCACATAAAAGCCATCATCCTTATTGTTGACCAAGGCCAGGGTGGGTGGCCTGCGAAAAATAAGCCATCTGTTTCTGTTACTATCCTGAACCAGGGGATATTCGCTATCGGAAGCGCCCCGGAAAAGTACCGGATTTGTCGCCGATGTCCATCTTTTACCGTCGGGTGAAAACATGCGTACGATGCACCGGATATCTTCACCCGGGGGAATCATCTTTACCAAGCCCACATATCGCCTGGATTGATCCTCTGCCATCGTATCAAGAATAACTTCTTGCAGCAGTGCCGTTCCTTTTTCTTTATGCAGGACTAGGTTCGTTTTCTGTCCGTTAATGAGAAATAAATCGAGTTCCGGCTTTTCCCAAGAAAATCCATCTCTGCTTTCGGCATACAGAGTAGAGTAATTATGGCCGGTCTCAATTCCAGGTTCCCTGCGATAGGTAAGATACCAGCCTTTGTATATTTTTTCTCTCGGATCATATATAATTTTTGTCAGATGGGCGCCACCCCAAAATGTGGAGAGCAACTCCCAGGATTTATCGTTTCCAATAATAAGTGGATTGTTGGGATATTTTTCTACCGGTCCAATTATTCGTTTCAATCCAAATTTATCTTCAACTACATAATCATCGAAAAGAAATTGGACGGCGTTTCCGATTCTTAAGGGTTCTCCGGCAAAATAGTCTTCTCGCCAGGACTTTTTTTCCGCCCGACTATCAACTATGACGGTCAATATAGATAATAAAAGCGTAAAAAAAGAGATTCTCATATGGTTATCTCCTTAACTGGGCGATCGAAGAAAAACAGCGTCTGAATTAATGATCTTCCTCAGCTTGACACTCAAACCAAACCGGGATTTAAGCCCGAAAGACAAAACTGTTCATGATCGTCTGATTATGCGGGCTAGCCTGTCATTCATACCGTATTCTTTGGTAATCCTGTTTAACGCATAGAGTGCAACAACACACAAAATAAGGCCCATCACAAAAGATAAAATGATGCTCCTGTTTTCTGTCCGCTTGAACATGCAGCTGTACGGCGGCCGCGGAATATTTGACGACTTTTGTATAACGAATATCTTGATGCCTCCCGCCAATTTGCCCGGAACGCTCCGAGCCTGCGGTCATCTGTACCGGCCGGTGGTTCAGCGATCTCACTACTTTTCATAAATATAGCTTTTTGCCGATTCGAGAGCAAGTTATTTGTAAATGCACCGGCCATTCTTACTATCTGCGCAACTTGATCCCGCAGCGATATCGCCTGGTTGCATTCTTTTTAGCAGTTTAGCTTGCTTTAGCAGAAGGATACCAGACCGTAAAAGAGCCTGAAGGCAACGGCTAACGAGCAATACCGGTGCTGCAAAATTGCCTTGCAGTTTTTTATAATACTTTGTAGTTTGCAACGTATTGCATCTTGAATCAGGTTCTGCAAAGGGTATGCAAAAAGGCGAATCGCAGCAGTTCGCTGCGCTGCAGGTCAGAGTGGGCGATTAGGCCGTTTATTTGCAAGCAGCGGTGGAAATCAAACGCAATGGCGATATATTTTGATTGTGCCGCAACTGGCCCTGCTGGTGTTAAGCACGGAGAGATGATCATGCTCTCCGGCCGGCTGTTCTGTTCCCGTTGAACGAATCGTATTCCTTGGCCTTTTTACATCATCGTAAGCAAGATAACCAGGCCGTCGCTCAGGAGCTCGAGACATGCGCAAGTATTGCTGCTTCCTTTCCGTTTTCATTTGCATGGGGGGTATGGCGTCAGCCGCTTCCCGGCTAAAGCCGGAGAATCTGCGATGTGAATATGCGGTCAATCCTGTGGGCGTGCAGGTTGAGCAACCGCTGTTGAGCTGGAACCTGCAAGCGACCAACCCCGGACAACGGCAAACGGCCTATCAAATTCTTGTGGCCGGTTCTCCTGACCTTTTGGCCACAGGGAAAGCGGATCTGTGGAATTCCGGACGGGTGAAGAGCGACCAATCCGTTCACATCCCCTATGCCGGAGCCAGGCTGACATCACGGCGGATTTGCTACTGGTGTGTTCGCGTCTGGGACCAGAACCAGGCGCCCTCCTCCTGGAGCGCACCGGCGCGATGGGAGATGGCCTTGCTGCAGCCGCAGGACTGGCAGGCGCAGTGGATCGGCAGCGGACCGGCTCGGGAGCCCCGGCCGGCCACAGGATTTTTCAAATCCGTGCAGGAAGAGAAAAGCCTGCCAGACACCGTGCAGGTCGACGGCCGCTCCACTCTGTTGCGCAAAGCCTTTGAGATAAACCGTAAAATTAAACACGCCCGTCTGTATGTCAGCGGGCTGGGCTATTACGAAGCCTATTGCAACGGCCGACGCATCGGCGATCACGTGCTGGCGCCGGCAAAATCCAATTATCGCCGCTGGGTGTTGTATGATGTCTATGACGTCACCTCGTTGCTGCAACAGGGCGAAAATGCCATCGGCCTCATGCTCGGCAACGGCTGGTTCAATCCGTATAAAAAATGGTGGCAGCCCTATCGCATGCAGTGGTTCGGTTCCAAGCGCGCCATTGTGCAACTCTGTATCGATTTCAAGGACAACACCTCCCAGACCATCCTCAGCGACAACAGCTGGAAAACATATCCCGGGCCGGTGCTGTTCTCCTGCATCTATGACGGCGAAATCTATGACGCCACTCAGGAAATACCGGGATGGCATCAAGCCGACTTTGACGATGCCGGCTGGCGCCAGGCCAGCCACGTCGAACCGCCGGGCGGCGAACTGGTGTGCACGTCTATGCCTTCGATCAAAATTGTGGAACAGATCACGCCGGTTCGCAGGCTGCAGCCCAAAACCGGCGTTTATATTTTTGATATGGGTCAGAATTTTGCCGGCTGGGTCCGCTTGACCTGCCAGGGCCGGCGCGGTCAAAAAGTAACGCTGCGCTATGCCGAAGATATCCATGCCGATGGTACGCTGGATGTGACCAGCAATGAAAAAGCCCTCGCCTGCAATACCTATATCATGAGCGGCCAAGAGACAGAAACCTATGAACCGCACTTTACCTTTCACGGTTTTCAATATGTCGAAATCTCCGGCTTGACCTACACGCCGCAGCTACAGGATGTCGTCGGTTGTGTCGTTCATTCGGCCTGTCAACCGATCGGCTCGTTCCAGTGCGACAACGACCTGGTTAATCGCATCCATCGCGCCACCCTCTGGTCCCAGCGCAGCAACTTTATGGGCTATCCTATGGATTGCCCGCAACGGGACGAACGGTTGGGCTGGCTCGGCGACGCCATGGTCACCGCCGCAGTGGCCATGCTCAATTTCGATACCGCCAACTTTTTTCGCCTTTGGCTGGATGGCCTACAGTTTAATCAGAATCCGGAAAACGGCGATATTTCCATCGTATCGCCGCGGCCGTACATGACCGACGAACCGGATCCGGTGTGGAGCAGCGCCTACATTCTCATCAACTGGCAATACTATCTCCATTACGGCGACAGCCGCTTTCTGGAAAAACATTTTCCATCCATGTGCCGATATGTCGATTTTTTGTCCTCGCAAGCCCGGGATCACCTGTTGCCGAAATACTGGATCGGCGACTGGGGCACCATCGTGCAGGGCTGGCAAGAGGGCGACCCACCGTTCATCGCTTCGGCGTTTTATTATCACAACGCCATGATCGTCGCTAAAGCCGCGGCCGTTTTGCACCGCTCTGCACAAGTCGAACGATATTCCGCTCTGGCGACAAAAATCAAACAGGCTCTGAACGACAAATTCTTTAATAGAGAAAAGCTGCAATACGATCAGGGCAGCCAGTTCAGCAACGCCTTGCCGCTCTGTTTCGGTCTGGCGCCCGAGGAGGCGGTTCAAGGAATCCTGCAAAACATCCTCGCTGACCTGGATCGCCACCAGGGCCATTTTACCGTCGGTGTGCTGGGCGCCAAGTACCTGATCGATGCCCTGACAGCCCATGGACACAGCGATCGCGCCTGGGCTCTGGTCAATCAAACCGGCTTTCCCAGCTGGTCGCACATGATCGATGGCCGCACCACCCTGTGCGAATTCTGGGACCTCAAGGGCTCACACAACCATGTGATGATGGGCAGCATCGACGCCTGGTTCTACAACACATTGGCCGGAATTCGCGCTGATGAGAACTATCCCGGATTCAAACATATTCTGATTCAACCCTACATTCCCGAATCGCTGCAACACGTCAAGGCTGCCGTGCAGACGCTGTACGGTTCGGTTTTTTTGTGCTGGCACAAAAGAGGCAACGTGCTGGAGGTACAATTGACCGTACCGGCCAATACAACAGCCGGCGTTACCCTGCCGGGTCTACCGGTCGGCAAATGGATGAAATCCGCGCGCGTTGAACACGGTCGATCTCATTTTCAACTGGACGCTGGCGCCCATGAGTTCAGCATCAGACTTGCTCCGTAATTACGGCGAGACGAACTTTCCCATCAGCGGTACTGCCCGGCGTGCTCGCTGCCGTGGTGCGCCTCCTAACTAACCTCCGCAAGCTGGTAGCTGTGAGAATGGGCGCACCTGGTCAGCTCAAAAATTGTGGTTACGAAAACCGAATCAGCAAAGCCATTACCGGCGTGGAGACCACAGAGATGCCGGATTCCAGATCGCTCGTTTGCCGACCTATAGAGTTCCGAGGACCCGAACGTGTCCTATACAATTTCGACTCAGGACCTCTGTCCGTATTTCCACGCTTCGTCGTACAGAGCGATAATGTTCTCGATGGGCGTATTGACCTGCAGATTATGGCACGGCGCGAGAATGTAGCCTGTGCCGTCGCTGGCCAGGGCATCAATGCAATGACGCACCTCGGCGCGAACCTCCTCCGGGGTACCGAACGGCAGTATCCGCTGGTTCTCGACTGCGCCATGAAAACAGATACGCTCCCCGAACTCTTTCTTCAAATCGTTCATGTCCATCCCGGGACAGGTCCATTGAACCGGATTCAGAATATCGATCCCCATTTCGATCAGAAGCGGCAAGAACGGGCGGCAACCGCCGTCGTCGTGATGAAACACTTTGATGCCGAATTCGTGACAGAGGTCAATGAAACGTTTGTGATGGGGCGCATAGAACTCCCGGTACAGATCCAGGCTGATCAGCGGGCCGGTTTGACTGCCGAGATCATCGGTCACCTGGGCCACGTCGATAAGCCCCTCGCATGCCTCGAACATCTTCCGGTGATACGCGTAGAAAAAGTCCGACACTCTCCCCACCAGGACGTGGGTGAACTCGGGATCGACGAGTGGATCAACCAGAGATTGCTCCAGCCCGCGAAGAAGGTTGTGGAAGAAGAAGGGCGCCATGTAGCCGCACTGAACGGCTTTTGTTCGGCGTCCTTCCTCAGCTTTGCTCCTCATGCGGGAATAGTCGAACCAGTCGGCCCGTGGCCATGCGTACCGGTTCAGATCGTCGATTGTTTGCGCGGCGGCAAGGGGGTAGACCGATTGCTCGTCATACGCCCCGCCCTGGTGCGGGATGCGTTTTGTGCGTATGCCCCAAAAGTTCACCGATTCATCGGCGGCTACCGGCGGCAAGGCCGGCCCGATATATTCCGGTTCGACGCCCGCAAAACCGTCGATATGTAATTCCTGGCCGATATCCGCCGATTCTCCGAAATGGGCGCGCAGCCTGGCCCAGACCTCGCCGGTTGCCCAGATGTCCGTCGGGATTCGATCCACCGGTTTGCGGCTGATTGCTGCAAGCACTCGTTCTCTTGAATTCATTTTTTTCCTAAACTGGCGATGAGCCAAAACATTTGGAAGCCACGCCGGCCTCATCAATGCCTATCTCTCGGCGCAAGGATTAGTATCTGTTCGAGACCTCTGGCTCGCTTTTCACCATCCGAGGCCGTTGGTGCGCCTCAGGAGCAAGAGTCGTCTGGAACCGCCGGACGCGGACCCGCACCCTTCGCTTCACAAAAGGGTGGTGTGGGGAGGGCGAGAGAGAATCTCGCCCTTACCCGATTAACCATTTCTAGTCATCCAAATTGTCAAGGTGTTTCAAGCCGAGCACGAAGGGTGAATTCCTTTTATTTTTATAGCCAATTTGAGTCCCAAGTTATCTAATATTGTTGAAAGGCTCGACAAATTGGGATTTCCTTCATTAGATAGCATCCGATACATATTCTCTCTATTAAGAGATGTTTGTTGCGAAATGTTTTTAATTCCCCTTGCTGCCGCGACATCTCTCAACGCCATAAGAAATATTTCTTGATTTCCGTCTTGGAGTGCAGCGTTCAGATATTCAGCCGCCTCCTTTGGATTTCTGAGATCTTTTATGAGATCATCTTTGTAATTTTTAGTGAGTTTATTCATTTTTTCTCCGGCAATAATCAGCCCAAAACAATTTGGCCAAGTCAATATCTTTTTTGGCTTTTTTTACTACCCGCACAGAGGAGTATAATAAGGGTAGTGCCATCCTGGCCGAAATAAATCCTGTATCCTGGACCAAAATCAACTCGAAGCTCTGATACGCCCTCGCCAACTGGTTTACAATCTCCCAAATTACCCAGGATAATTCGGTTAAGTCGGACACGAATAACGGCGCGAGCTTTTATGTCTTTCAATGATTTTATCCAATCATCGAAAGGGCACTTGCCATCTTCGGTGATATATTCGAGCAATTCTTTATGTTTTGATTCCATACTCTAATGTAGCTTAAAAGCTACTAAAAGTCAACTGGATTTTCGTGAATTAGATGGTTAACGTGCGGCTGCGTCACGCGCCGTAGCCGCAAAAGAGGAGGCAGGTATAGCGACATCGCCGTCTATCGCTATAACCACCACCTAAGCACCATGCGGCGGAGGTCGTGTGCACGCCGGGGTGAGTTGCTGATTTTATGCTATACTTTCGATTCTTTCATATTCACGACTATGTTGCCGAAGAGTATCCCACATCTCTACATTTAATTGCATAATGAGCCAAAAATCAGGAGTGGTCTTAAAGAATTTAGCTAAACGAAAAGCAGTATCAGGTGTAATTGATCGTTTACCACTAATTATTTCGTTGATTCGTACTCTAGTAATGCCCAGCGCATCGGCTAATTGCTGTTGAGTCATATTTAATGGTTCCAGGAATTCATATTTTAAAATCTCTCCTGGGGGTGTTGGCTTTCTATTTTTAGGCAACATTTTATTCTCCTAATGGTATTGTACTAATTCGACGTCCAAAATCTGTCCCTCTATGAATTTAAAACAGAGGCGCCAGGGTCCATTAACCGAAATCGCCCATTGACCTTCACGCTCCCCATGTAGAGGATGCAAATGATTAGAAGGAGGGGCAGAGAAATCCTTTAATTCTTTAGCAGAATTAAGAAACTCAAGTTTTCTAGACAAAAGAACTTTCAGATCAGGAGGAATGTGTTTATGCCTCCCTGTGTTCCAAAATTCCTCAAGCCACGGTTGTTTGACTTTCGGAAATTACTGGGACGAAGCAATGGAAAATGCGACTGACGTATTAGCTGCCTGGTTAGCTAATGCCGAACCTCAATTTGTGAAAGAACCTAGTTCATTTACAAAGTTATCAAAACGTTTTAAGAATGAAAAATTAATGCCTATTGCTCTTGATGAAAGAATTCTTGAATCATATGAAGAGTTACAACGAATAAACATAATAATTCCTGCACGACTCCTTAAGAAGGTAGATGAATTTCGAAAACGAACCGGTCTTAAAAGATCAACTTTATTAAAAATTGCTACAGAAGAATATCTTGACCGAGAAAAATTAGCCTCTGCACGATAATTTTACTACGCGTTTCTAGTAGTGTTACCTGCCGGAGCCGCAAAAAAGGAAACTGCAATAGCGAAAGTGCTATCTATCATTACAATCACAGCTAAAGCGACA
>CAYLWO010000109.1:0-18585 GCA_964387285.1 uncultured Cytophagia bacterium
AATTCCACATGAATCTCCCGCAGGGATTCTTCAAAGTCAAAATTTTCGTCTTCCTCTTCAGGCGCCACGCCCACATAACGGCCAGGGGTGAGGGACCAGTCGTTGGCCTTGATTTCAGCACGGTCTACCAGCTTGACCAGTCCTTCGACATCGCGCAGTTTGGCGTCCGGGAAACGTTCCACGAGCCAGTGCGCCTGCTTCCAATAGTAACGCACCAGTTTCAACTGCTCTACCGCTTTCTGCCGCGTTTCGTCAGATGCTTTGCGGCTGCGGCTGATATCACGTCCCGGCCAGTCAGCACTTTCTTTCGCATTGCATTCATTTTCACAGACATCGATGAGCCTGGAAAAAAGTTTGTAAATGAGATCCGCCTGTTTGATGAGATCGCGACTAGCTTCGGCCATAGGAGCAAGACGTCCCACTGCTTTTTTCAGTTCGTTGTTGCCGTTTTTTTGCTTTTTCCAGAGGTCCTGTTGTTCAGACACCATTTTTTGCAATGCCTTAACATCAACTTTTAAGGCAGAGAATGTCGTGTCGAACTCTTTTTGTGTTTCAGCATGCGGACCATTCTTTGCCAAATTCTTGAGAAACGGTTGCAGCATGTCGCGAGTCGTATTTATAACAGTGATAAAAGCCGGCAGTGGTTCAACGGTTTCAGCAAGATCATTCTGCATGGAAAAGCAACCTGCGCCTTCGGTGAGCGTACGCCGGCAATAGTCAGCAATGAGTTGCAAAAATTTATCGGCACAACCCCGGTAAAGCCAGACAATGGCGAGCAGGTTCTGCTCCTGTTCCGGGGAAAAGTCGTAAATCTTGCGCGTAACCTTACGATAAACGTTGCGCGCATCGATCATCAACACTTTGTCGCGCTGCGCTTTGGCTTTGGCGCGGTTGAGAAACCACAGTTCGCAGGGCACGGTGCGCGTATAGAAAAAGTTGGCGCGAATGGCGATCATAATGTCCACATCGCCGCTTTCCACAAGCTTTTGTCGCACTTTGGCTTCGTCGCGGCCCGCAGAGGAGGCCTGACTGGACATGACAAAACCAGCTCGTCCCTGTTCATTAAGATAGCTGTAAAAATAGCAGATCCACACATAATTGCCGTTCTGCACCTTGCCTTTTTTGTTCACACCGGGCAGACCAAAAGGCAAGCGCGGATCGCTCTTGACTTTATCCGCATCGATCTCGTCCACATTGAACGGCGGATTTGCCATGACATAATCAGCCTTGTGCAACAGTTCGTGTGGATCTTCGTAATAGGTAATGGCTTTTTGAATTTTGCCTTCCAGACCATGCACCGCCAGATTCATTTTGGCCAGGCGAATGGTGGTGGCGTTCTTTTCCAAACCGAAAAAAGTAAGTTTGTCCACCGGATTTTCATGACGGCGTTCGAGGAAACGGGCGCTCTGCACAAACATGCCGCCCGAGCCGCAGGCCGGGTCCAGGACAATACCGCTTTCCGGCTCGAGTACATTGGCGATCAGCGATACCAGTGAAACCGGCGTAAAAAATTCGCCGGCATCATGGGCTTTTTGATCGGCGAATTGAGTGAGAAAATATTCATAGATGCGGCCGAATACATCGCCCGACACCCGCTTGAGTTCCTCGGGATTGAGAGTGCGCAAAAGCTGGCCGAGGACCGCGTTATCGAGTTCCTGATATTCAGCCTTGGGCAAGACATCGCGCAGGCTTTCATAATCCGCTTCAATGGATTCCATTGCCTTGATGATAGCTTTGGCACGGTCGTCGCTGTCGGTCAGTGAAACGAGATAGTCAAACCACGCTTCGGATTGTAGAAAGATGGCGCTCTTTTGGGAAAAGTCCTGCTTGGTCAGCGGTCTGGTCTTGCCGCTGCGTATGGGCAAGTCGGCTTCGATTTTGTCCTTGACCGCGAGATACCGGCTGTAGGCATGGCGCAGAAAAACCAGGCCCATGACCGGTAAAAAGTATTCGTTACTGGCGTAATTGGAGTTTGCCCGCAGAGTGTCTGCCGCTGTCCAGAGTCGTTTTTCAATCGCTTCAATGTGTTCGAGCTGGGGCAATGGCTGCTCCTTGTTTTATCTATCCGAAAAATTATAAGTTATGGCTCAAATTTAGAAAAATGCTTCTTTATTGTCAATCGTTTTTGTGTTAAGGACAACTCTATGATAACCATTCAAAATAAGCAAAAAATTTATGAATCCCTGTAAAAATTCATTCCTTTCAATTGAATTGATTCCTGTCGTAATCGTTACCAGCCTGCACTGTCGTTAAATAAAATATGTTGTATAGAATTTTACTTGATTATCAGGTGCTGATTGGGTAATTTGAAAACAGCAAAGCCATGATATCCGACTCGGTGTTCTGAAAAGTCCCTGGATAGCCACTGCCTGCTGAAAAAAGATTCTATCGATTGCCCGGCCTGCATTAAAAGTTAAATTCCCAAGTGACGGGATGAGTGAAACCTGTGCTCCTCAAATTTTTTGTGGATTGCCTAGGATGAGAGATTCAGTGTTGTCGATTCAATCAGAGATTTCCGACGGACTTTATACAAAAGAGTTCACCTCGCCCGTATGGACTACCGCAAGATTATCTTTAAGGCAGTTGCAAACTGACGATGCTGCACAGGTTCTTCGACTCCACAGTGAAACTTCCGTTAATGAGTTCCTCGAGCGGCCATGCCTGACGTCCATCGCACAAGCAAAATCCTATATTGACGAGATACAAGCCAGTGTGCATAATGGCGATACGCTTGTTTGGGCCATCATTGTAACCGATATCTCTGAAATGATAGGAGCGATTTACCTGTGGAACATTTATCCGATTGATAAAAGGGCCGAGATAGGCATGGAGCTTTTGCCTGAGTTCCAAGGCAATGGGATAGGATTCGAAGCTCTCATGTGCGTGTTAGAGCACGCATTTCTACATCTGGGTTTTCATTCCATCGAAGCGGACGTCGATCCGGCCAATTTCAAGGCTATCAGATTGCTTGAAAAGTGCGGATTTAAAATGGAAGGATACTTTCACGAGATCACTTTTCATCACGGCCGTTTTCAAGATCGAGCCGTATACACCCTTTTAGATCCTTTTGCAACGATTGAAGGAGGTGCTCACCATGGATAAACTCAGCAGTCTCATTACCAGCCTCGGAACTTTGCTGCGAGACATCTTTTTGTATTTTATACCGGCAATCCCCTTTATTCTGATTGCTGTTCCTTTGCTTGAGGAGATGGGCCTTTTTAACGCGGCTGCGATTACATCAAAATTGCACTTTCTTAGCAGGCCCGTTCTACTCGAGACAACAATTGTTGTGCTGGTCTATCTCGTGGGGCGTACCATTAATGCTCTCAGTTATCCCCTTTTTTGGTTTTACCGGATTACTCTCGGAAAACTTCGAATCGCCTGGCTCGAGGAGTTTGCAAAAGCTAATGAAGAACTGAAGGAGATCGATACAAACGAGGTATACGCCAGAACCCTCAAAATGGACAAAGACATCTACAATTATCTTGTAGAGAGGAATATCATCATTTCCATGTCCGAGCAATCTTTATGCACAGCTTCGTTCTGTATTGGCATACTCTTTATTGCCACCCTGTTCCATGGATCGTCGTCAATCTCATGGTTTTTGTCGTTATTCTATGCAATCGTGGCTTTCCTGGTTTCAATATTGTTCATGTTCATGAACGTCGCGACCGTCACAGAACTTTACCATGCAACCAAGACACTGAGTAAAATGGTCAAGGATAAAATTTAGTTTATGATCGAGATTCCTGGATCGTCCGGCAGATTGCTGGGGGAGAAGGATTGAAGCGGGATATTAGGACTGTGATTAACTCAAGTTATCGGAATAAAATAATATAACATTGCGCTGTCGGGTAACTATCCAAGCCTGGCATGGGGATAGGAGTCGTACTCGGTGCGATCTCAGCTTTTACAAAAAGAAAATAATCAAGAAAGGATATAACGCTACGCGTTGGCGTGGGTCAGTGGATCGGGTTTGCCGATTCACTGTTGCGTGTGAACGACAACTCTTACAGGATAAATACTATTTTAAAACATGTAAAGGTTTTTTTAATCTGCGCGAAAATTTTATCCCTCACAATTCCCAACCCGGCCGATACGTATAATGCAGCAGCTGATTCGCCGCTTCATCGTTGCTGATGCGCAAAGAAGGCGCGTCCCATAATAGTTTTTTGCCGGCCAGCCGCACCGATATCATGCCGAGCAACACGGCCTCGGTCAACGGACCGGCAAAACCGAAATGAGACGCCGTGGCTGTGCCTTCCTTGCAGGCTTTGATCCATTCGGCGTGATGGCCAATGGAACGAGGCAGGGTCTTGGCCGGTTGCACATAATCGCGCATACGAGATTCGGGCAACAGCCGCGGACTGGCGCCGCCCCAACCATCCACCAGCATGACGCCCTTGTCACCGATAAAAATCAAACCGTCCTCTTTTGGCAATTGTCGCTGGTCTTCCAGTTCTGCCGGACGCGGCGGCAGCAAACCACCGTCATACCAGTGCAGCGTGACCGGCGGTTGATCGCCTCGCGCCGGAAACTCGTAATGCACCACCGAGGCAACCGGAACAGATTCGGGAAAAACCGGCGTTGAACTGGCGTGTACTGATATCGGTGCGGTCAACTGCAAGGCGTCAAACGCCGGCGCCATGTTGTGGATGCCCATATCGCCGAGACCGCCTTCGCCGAAATCCCACCAGCCGCGCCAGCTGAACGGCGCATAAGCCGGGTGATACGGGCGATAGGGGGCGGGCCCTAACCATAAATCCCAATCGAGCGTTGCGGGAATCGGCGGTTGTTCAGTGGGACGAATGAGGCCTTGCTGCCACCAAAACTCTATAGTTCCCAGTCTCGTTGGTCGATCCGACCAAACATGTACTTCGCGCACAGCGCCGATGGCGCCGTCGGCCAGCCACTCTTTGATGAGACGATTGCCCTCGAAGGCCATTCCCTGATTGCCCATTTGCGTGGCCAGGCCCGCCTCTTTGGCGGCTTTGGCCAGGGTGCGCGCTTCATAGATGGTATGCGTCAACGGTTTTTCACAATAAACATGTTTGCCGCAACGAATGGCTGCCATGGCAGCCACCGCATGCATATGATCGGGAATGGCGATGGTGACCGCGTCCATGGATTTTTCTTTATCCAACATGACGCGAAAATCTTTATAGCGGGCTGCTTTGGGAAATTTCTGAAAGCTTTTGGCTGCGCGTTCGTCGTCCACATCGCACAAGGCGATGATGTTTTGGCTCACGAGTTGATCCAGGTCCCATTCCGCCTGACCGCCGGCGCCGATGGCGGCAATGTTGAGCTTGTCGCTCGGCGGGGTGTAGCCAACGCCGCCCAGCACATGTCGGGGAACGATCATGGCAGAACCGGCAGTAACAGCGGTGTTGGCGATAAATTTTCTACGATTCATAGTTTCTTGTCCTGATTTTTAATCCATCCAAATCCCACCATTGATCTCGATAGTTTCGCCCAACAGATAGGAAGCATAATCCGAAGCAAGAAAAACGATGACCGCGGCCACCTCTTCCGGTTTGCCTTCGCGGCCCAGGGGAATTGTTTTTACAAATGCAGCGCGTGCATCCGGGTGGGTGAATCTGTCATGGTATTGTGTGGCAATCACGCCCGGCGACACGGCGTTGACCAGGATGCCGGTGGCGGCCAGTTCTTTGGCCAGATTTTTCGTCAACGTCAGCACGCCGGCTTTGGCAGCACTGTAATGTCCGGCGCCCAGTCCGCCGCCGTTGCGCGCCGCCACGCTGGTGACGTTAATAATGCGACCCTGGCCTGATTTTTTCATATGCGGAATCACCGCCTGACAACAGAGAAAAACGCTTTTTAAATTTACCTCCATCACCCGGTCCCACAACGATTCGCTCGTATCACAGAGAGGTTTTCGCTCCACCAGTGTGCCGGCGTTGTTGACCAATATATCGATGCGCTGAAAATTTTGCAGAGTCTGTTGGATGAGATATTCGACATCCGCCAGCTTGCTGACATCGGCCTGCACGGCCAGTGCACGGCCGCCTTGCTCTTGAATTTGTTTGACCACCTGATCCGCCGCTTCGGCGCTGTGCTGATAATTGACCACCACCTGCGCCCCGCTGCGTCCCAACTCCAAAGCCGTGGCCCGGCCGATGCCGGAACTGGCGCCGGTAACCAGTGCGGTTTTTCCTTCAAAACGAATATTCACACGACTCCCCTTTCACTTGAAATAGATATCGATCCTGTCGGTCGATCGAATTGATTTGCCCAGATAGATGACCTGCTCACTCTTTGCACTTTTGCCGCTCTGCCACTCTGTATCAGCCAGCCGTTTTCCGTTCAAATGGACCGTGACGCATGGCTGTTGGGTTGAGATAAGAAATACCGGGTGATAGACCGGTTGCTCATTTTGCATCTTGAAGGTGCATCTTTCACTTGGGTTGATTTGCCGGATTCGATAGACCCGTTGACTCGCATCATACCCTGCAAAGCTGAAATTTGCGCCTGAGCAAATGATTCGCCCCGGATGCAGCCAACTTGACGCCTGTTGTTGTACCGTCGGTCGTTGCGGATCATGGACGCCGATGAGAAAAGTCCAGGTTTGCGGCTGCTTTTTGATGTCGATCTCCGCCTGGATATTGCCGATATTTCCGTGGTGGGGCCTGTCGAGACCGACGCTGTTGTAGCCGTCGATCTGAAACCGCGAAGCCGGCCAATGACCGCGACGATCCGCCGTGTCTATGATGCGGCTGCAGGCCGTGACATGATCACGGCTCACGCCGGGCAGCAACTCTGGATTAAAAGAGAATACGGTAAAGGGATGCAGCCGATCCTTACAAAGAATTTCGATAATAAAATCATCACTGTTAGAGAGAAAATTTTTAAAAGCAGCTGCATTTTGGTAGAGATATTTATTGGAAAAGCGTTCGCCCTTGAGGTTGGCCAGAGTGGCAAATTCCTCGTCGAACAATTGCAGAGTTTGCACTCCGGGTGGTTTGGCCAGCAGGACTTCAAACATTTCATGGCGGGTGGAACTGTTGGGCCAGAGGTTCACCTGGCGAATGCCGGCGCCGTCCGGATAAAGCGTATAATACTCGTCCACCCATTCATTACGGTATATTCGATAATGCGGATCGGACAATGCATAACGCCAATGCACCACCGCTCGGGCCGGCGACGCTTCGATCAGTTGCACGGTCGAGTACCGGCATTCGCGATCCTGCATCGGTTCGCTGCAGCCCTGGTTTCCGGCGCCCCAGCACTCGATAAATTCGTTGGACATGGCCGCTTGTTCGACATCCCAAAAGGGAATGTACGACGCGCTGCGCCAAAAGACAAATTCCGCAGCAAACGGATAACGAACACGGATGGCTTGATCTTGAATGCCGCCGAAGGAATACTCTGTTTCCTCAGCCGTGAATCGCAAAGGTACGGCGTTATCCACTTTGGTCAGATTCTGAACAAACCTGACGAGTTCTTGACCATTTTTATCCAGCCGGCAATCGATGGCATAATCGCCGCCCGGCAGACTGCGCAGCAGAGCCGTATCAAAGACCGGTTGCCATTGCTCAGCCCGGCTCAGATCAGTAAAAGTCTGTGCAGCAATGGTCTGTTGGTCAACAGGGTTGATAAACGCCAGCGTCAGACTTGCGGCGTGACGGCTGGCGCTGTCAGTGAGCACACGGAACCGAACCGGTTGTGTTTGTCCAGGATGGCGGGTATACAGTGTTTCCAGATCGAATTCAATGAACGGCAACGCCCATTCGTAATAACTGGTGCGATACAAAATTTGTTTGTTCTTCGCGGCAAGGATTTCAACAACGATCAAATTCTCCAGGTCTTCCGGGATGAAATAATCCGAATGCCATTCGGCCGCAGCGGTGAGGGTTTCTGCACAAGTCGCCTGCCAGACCGGATAATGAGCGGATAGGACGCTGCGTTTGAGCAGCACCGGTTGAGACGGTTCTTGCACATGGTCAATTTTGATGTGCAAGGGATTGAATCCATAGCGCGTCGGATTGCCAAGGGGACCAAACTCGAAGAGCGCGCTGCGCAAACTGATTTCGCGCACGCGAAAGCCCGGATCGCCAAAGACGAGATCGCCAAATTCCAGCGGCGCATAAAAGTTGGCAACGGTTTCGCGGATAAAATCCCGCGTCAGACTCCAGGCGCTGTACTCGGCATCGCCTGTTGGCACACGCTGGAATAATTCGTCCCCTTTTTCCACATCAGGCAATCTGACCCGTGCGGCATTGAATCCCCAGGTCAGACCCGGCGTGATAAGGGACAGGCCGAGAGAGGTCACATCGATCTCTATTTCAACGGTCCAGGCGTTATTCTCGATTTGTGTTTTGGCCCGCCAGCGACAGTTGGCTGCCGGATTCATGTCGCAGGTTTTGGATCCGTGCAGGCGGTTATATCCGCTCTGGTCGAATTGCACACCGGCCGGATTCACGCTCAATTCCCAAAAACTGCGGTGATCATGTTGCATGTCGATAAAAAGGGAGACGCGGTCATCGTATTCGATGTCCGGGTCGTCCCACATCTTGCTTTTTGCTTTCAGTTGAGTGATTTTCGGTTCCAGGCAACGAAACGCTGCATAAAGATGCGTGTCGTCATAGATCAGCCGACACTCGGTTTTTATTTCGGCAACCTTTCCCGGTTTACCGGCGGTTAAAACAAAATCAGCCAGCTGCACAGCATTTTGCCAGCATGCATCGTCGAGATGGCCGTCTATTTGCGGGAGGGACAAGGCCTGCTCAACATGGCTGAATTGAATCGAGCGATGAACCAAACTGTCAAGGGCTTGGCCATATATCACGGTTGCCGAATATAACAAAGCAAGGCAAAGAAAACGCGTTCTAAACAAATAAACCTCCGGAGAATTTCAGGATTTCATTTTCTTCTGCTCAGAGTAAAAAGCGGTCAGGTGCGCTTCCGCCGAAGCGAGGTGATTTTTCATGGTTTGAAAGGCGTTCTCGCCGTCCCGATCCCGCAGGTTCTGCAGCAGCAGCTGGTGAAAATCCAAAGCCAAAGAGGGTGCATGCGCATGATGAAAAGTTGAAGAGATGAATTTGTGCAGCAGACGAAAAATAGGCTCCATGACAATCGGAATCGTCGGATTGTCGGTCGATTGCGAAAGACGGCGATGAAATTGAATATCGAAATCGATCATGCGCGCCGGGTTTTGCGCCACACCTTTCATTTCTTCAAGATTGTGTTCTAAAAATGTTATATCCTCCGTGTTGTGATGCAGAGCTGCGAGGCGGGCAATTTCCGGTTCTATCATCTGGCGAACCCGAAGCAGATAAAGCAAACTGTCATCGCCGAATTTATAGTCCAGCAGTTGAAAAAAGGGATCAACCACGGACTCGATATCCATTTCCGCGACAAAGATTCCGCTGCCTTTACGTATGGTCACCAGACCACGGCCGGCCAGCAGACGTATGGCCTCACGTACGGCAGTTCGGCTGACGCCAAAGGTTTCTGAAAGAGCGATCTCGCTGGGTAATTTATCGCCGGGCAGAAATACTTTGTTGTGAATCGCTTCACGGATTTGCATTTCGACTTTTTTACTCAAGGACTCTGCTTGATCAACACGTCGAAAAGTATGAGCAGGCATAATTTCTCCAAGTTGTATGACAACATACAGTCAACGATAGCAAATATTTACGTCATAGTCAACAGAATAATAAAATTTTCTAGGCTGGAAGTGATGGTTGTTATGCACCTGGTGAAGGTCTGCGGCATTTATGCCGTGATTTCCGTCATGACAGTACAGGCAGGGCAACGTGGTTCGCTGTTGTACAGGACAATATCAATAAAGTACGATTTGTGTTCATCCGGTTAAAGCCAGGCGCTGCAGAAAAATATAGAGATCTGGCGCCTGCTTACACCCCCATACATACCATTTTTATATTTGTCATCTCTTCCACCGCATAGCGCACGCCCTCTCTGCCCAAACCGGAGTGCTTGTTGCCGCCGTAGGGCATGTGGTCGGCGCGAAATGTCGGCACATCGTTGACGATGATGCCGCCGGCGTTGATGCCGCGAACGGCTGCCAGCGCATGATGCAGATTCTTGGTGAAAATACCGGCTTGCAAACCATAGTCAGTGGCATCTACGGATTTTATCGCCTCATCCATATCATTGCTTGGAATGATGGAAACTACCGGCGCAAATATTTCATCACAGACCACTCTCATTTCCGGTTTAACATCGACCAGTACGGTCGGCATCATCATGGCACCGATAGCCGTACCGCCCATCAATACGCGGGCGCCTTGTGACCTGGCTTCTTCGACCCAGGCCATAGCTCGTTTGGCCTCGCCCTCGTCGATCATGGGGCCAACGTCGCATTCCTTGTCCAGAGGATCGCCGGTCTTTAACGCTTGCGTTGCGCTGACAAATTTTTCTACAAAAGCGGGGAAAATGCTTTTATGCACATAGATGCGCTGCACCGAAATGCAAACCTGACCGGAATTGGCGAAACTGCCCATGACGCAGCGTTTGACTGCAAAATCAATATCCGCATCCTCATCGACAATGACTCCCGAATTGTTGCCCAACTCCATGGTCACTTTTTTCAATCCGCAAACGCTCATGATGCGCCGGCCGACAACCGGACTGCCGGTAAAGCTGATTTTCGCCGGACACGGATCAGTGACCAGCCATTCCCCAACAGTTGCGCCGCTGCCGAAGAGGATGTTTAATGCGCCGTCCGGCAAGCCGGCCTGCATCAGCAATTCACCCAGACGAATGGCTGTGAGTGGCGTGGCGCTGGCCGGTTTCAGTACCAGCGTGTTAGCGGCGGCAATGGCAGGCGCTACTTTGTGCGCCACCAGATTGAGTGGAAAATTGAACGGCGAGATGGCCACAACGACCCCAACAGGACAGCGCAGATAAAAGCCGAATTTATTTTCCGCTCCCTCAGCCGCATCCATGGGCACGGTCTCGCCATGAATGCGCTTGGCCTCTTCAGCAGCAAACTGAAAGGTTTGGGCCGCACGATTTACCTCCAATGCTGCGTATTTCCAGGCCTTGCCCGCTTCAGCGGCGATGATGGCAGCCAGTTCATCCTTGTTCTCTTCCAGTAATCGGCTGGTGCGATGCAGAATGGCGCTGCGTTGATGCGCCGGCATGATGGCCATTTTCTCAATAAACGTTTTTTTCGCGGCTTCCATCGCCTGTTCAACATGACCGCGGCCGGCCCTGGGTACTGTGGCTAGGACGGCGCCGGTGTATTTATTTTTTACTTCCAGAGTCTCTGCACCGTCCTGCCATTGGCCGGCAATCAGCATCTGTTTTTTCACAAGATTTTCTCCATTGGAAAAGGTTGGCCATGACCGATGTATAACATGTTAATGGCGTAAGCGTTCAATTTTTTTGCACTGGATTCCGCGGCCTCCGGATCATCCATGATGGCATTGAGACCGGGTTTCTTTTTGTGTTCGTATAAATCACCGCAGAACAAACTGCCGTCCGCGAGAAGAACAGCAATGGAACCTTTTGAATGTCCGGGGATATGTAGGATTTTAGCCGTGCAACCATAGGCGGAAAGGGTATCGCCCTCTTTTAGATATACATCGGGTTTAAAGCGGTCTGCTTCGGCCAATTTGAACAGGGCATTGGCGATGAAATTCATGAACGGATTGGGTTTTTTTCTGTTCCAGAACATATCCCCTCGTTCCACCATTCCGGCATCATCCTGATGCATGGCGATTTTGCAGTGATATTTTTCGCGGAGATAAGCGGCGTTGCCGCTGTGGTCGAAATCGCCGTGGGTGAGGACGATGAGTTTTAATTGATGAGGAGCGCCATGAGCGGCCAGCTCTTTTTCAAGCGTCTTTCGCGTACTCGCGTATCCGGTATCTATGAGCAGGCAACCGGCCTCGGTCTTGATGAGGTAGCAATTGACGCTCGCGAGGCTGGTCCGCAGCCTAATGGTTTTAATTTCCATAGAGATTCTTGCCTTTCATCCAGGTATTGTAATAGAATCCAGCTGTTTTGCGATCAGGCCATGATCCCGTCTCAATGGGCGATCATGGCAGGTTAGTAGCTAATGAGTTAAATCTTTACCATTTCGGGCAAAATATTTTTAACAGCCCACCTTATTTCCATAATAATTAATATGTTGAAACACCATGAATTTTTGTTCAACATTTAAATCCTGATTGTTCAAGTTGAGATTTTGCTGAAGGAAAATTGTCAAATAAATTCTCCCGCAAAGGCGCAAAGACGCAGAGGGGAAAAGACACTACTAAAATTTTTTCTTGGCGTTCTCTGCGTCTTTGCGCGAGTATTGTTTTGAATCTGATGAATAAAATCTTGATCATATGTGATAAAAAATTTTTAATAGCCCATTACAACCATTTAATGTTTCATAGGTTCTGTGGATAGGAATTGTCGTTCAACTTTTTGGTTCTGGCTTGTCCAGGTTAGGCTATTCTTCCTTGAACGAGATTGGTTATTTCATTTTGTGCGCTTAATAAATTATGAATTAATTTGGCTTTTGCAAATGATTTTAGATTTTTTACTGTTCGTCAAGAAGGGCAGAAGAGCCGATTACATTTTGAAAGATGGTTTTCTAAATTACTTTGATTTTCAAGTGATATGAACTATATTATATGCGTATGTCTCTGCTGTGTACGGAGACGGTTGCGCTTACCCATAAAATCGATTTATGGAGACCAATTACATGTTCAAATGTGCCGGTAATTGTCTCTTCCTCTCGCACGTTCTTTGCATGCTGTTGCCTGTATTTGCCTCTTCGCCTCAGTCCGGTCCTGCTGAATTTGATTTCAAAGATCAATTGGATGTACCATGCGCCGAATACGTGTATTCGGAGGTCCTGACGCTGACCGGAATATCCGGCAGCCTGGTCATTCATGTTGGGCAGGGAGAATATTCCCTCAACGGCAGCGCTTATACCTCTGCAATTGGTACGGTTGCCAATAACGCTCAATTGCGGCTGCGGCAACTATCTTCGTCATCGTACGGACAAGTGACTGTCGCCATCGTAACCGTCGGATCCTATAGCGATCGCTTTTGCGCCAGAACCCTGGATAATCCGTCCGAAGGTTGGAGTCAGGCGCCGGGAATTCTGGCCGGCATCGTTGCTCCGGTTTTTCCAAATCATGATTTTGTCGTAACCGACTATGGCGCTGTCGGCAATGGGACGACCTTATGCACGCAGGCTTTTGCCAACACGATCCAGGCCTGCCACGCAGCCGGCGGCGGACGCGTGCTGGTGCCGAGCGGCGTCTATCTGTGCGGCGCCATACGTCTCCTGAGCAATGTCAATCTGCATCTTGCTGATGACGCCATTATTTCTTTCAGTCAAAATCCTGCGGACTTTCCTGTTGTGTACACGCGTTTTGAAGGCACGGAATGTATGAATTATTCACCTTTGATCTATGCATTCGAGCAGGAGAATATTGCGGTCACCGGCGCCGGCACTCTGAACGGCAGGGCGGATGCCACGCACTGGTGGCCCTGGGGCGATCAAAGCACGGATGACAAGCTGTTGCTCTATTCCATGGCTGACAATAATCTTCCGGTAGAACAGCGCATCTTTGGCGCCGGCCACTTTCTGCGGCCGAGCATGATTCAGCCTTATCGTTGCCGGAATTTCCTTCTTCAGGACGTGCGCATTCTGAATGGTCCCATGTGGCACGTTCATCCTGTGCTGTGCACCAACATCATTATCGACGGTATTACGGTGAGCGGCGCAGGACCCAATAACGATGGCTGCAATCCGGAAAGCTGTGACAATGTGTGGATTAAGAATTGCACTTTCAACACTGGCGATGATTGCATTGCGCTCAAATCCGGTCGCGACAGCGATGGCCGGCGCATTAACGTGCCGATAAAAAATGTCGTTGTTCAGGATTGCATCATGCAGGACGGTCATGGCGGCGTGACCATCGGCAGTGAAATGTCGGGCGGTGTGCGGAATATTTTTGCCGAACGATGCACCATGAGCAGTCCTCATCTGAAAAGAGCTTTGCGCATCAAGACGAACTCGGAACGCGGCGGAGTTATCGAACATATCTACTATCGTCATATTACCATTGGCCAGGTGTCAGAGGCGGCGGTGATTTTCGATTTTTATTACGGCGATGATACCGGTGATTTTACGCCGATCCTTCATAATGTAGAACTGGAGGATGTGAATTTAACGAAAAGCGGCCGATACGGTTTGTTCCTGAGAGGTTTTCAACGTTCACCTATTCAGGATATTCGCCTGGTCAATTGCAATTTTGCGCAATATACCGGTAATTCCTACAGCAATGTACAGAACCTTATACTTAACAATACCTGTTTGCAGGGTGATTGTCATCGTGCGGTTTGGTACGCGCTCTCCGAAGAGCAGCAATCCGTATTGCTGCAGGTGAAAGCCTTTCTCGAAGGACCTTACCAGGCTGAAACCAATACGATGATTACTGGTTCGAATTTTAACCAATCTCTACGGCAGCAGACCACTTCGCCTTATTGGGAAGACCCTGTGCAGATAGCCGATATGCCGGCGAATGCTGTTGATTGGATGCTGATTAGAATTTATTCGGTTGATTGGCAGCGGATTGTACGGAATAAAAGCGTTATTCTCTTGAATACGGGCGAACTTTTCGATCCGGTCGCCGGCAGCACGCAGATTCGCATTTACGGTGTTCCTCTGGGGAGTTATTATGTCGCACTTTATCATCGGAATCATATCGGCGTTGTCAGTTCGCTGCCGCTGTCGTTGATCAGCGGCTCGGCAGGAGTCTGGGATTTTGCGCAGGCTGCCGATCGATATTGGGGCGGCAATTCAGGCGCGAAACTGTTACGTTTTACGCCAACGTCTGTCTGGGGTCTGTGTGCCGGTGATATTGATGCAGATGGCGCGCTTACTACTCAGGATTATGTTATGTGGTACGGCCAGTTTTTCACTGCGCAAAACGGCTACCTGGCATCCGATCTGAATATGGATGGACAGGTGAATGCTTTGGACTGCAATCTCTGGTGGATAAATGCATGCCAGGGAACGCGCTGTCAACTCCCCTGACCTGATGACTCTTGTTTGCTGTGTGCAAGCGTTTTTTATCTCACCAGCATCATTTTCTGTGCGCCGATCAGGCGTCCCGCACGGGACATTCTGCATAAATAAACACCCGAAGGCAGCGCGCATGGCTCGTTCGTGCAGCCGTCCCACGGCGCCACATGGTAACCGGCCGGCAGTTGCTCGTTTACCAGCGTCCTGACCAGGCGTCCGTTTATATCGAATATCTCGATGAGAACGGCGCTCGTTTTATCCAGATGAAACGTGATCTGTGTTGCGTTATTGAACGGATTCGGATAATTGGCTGCCAGGAAGCAGGTCGCCGGCACATGTCTATCGATGGCAGATGCAACCTTGGTGTCGTACTTGCCGCCGATCACAATCCATTTGGGATAACGTGCGCCGGTCGTTAAAGATAAGGTCTGGAATTGCAGAGTAGTGATATCGCAGATCAACAATTTGGCGTCGCTAAAGCGGTCCACGACAAATCTTTGATCGTCGGGTGAAAAGGAGGGACGTTCGACTTTGCGATCCGGAAAAACGATCCAGTTATCCATTGCAGGATCGGTAAAGTCATGAATTTTGATGTCCCAATCCTTATTTATATCATCAATGTAACTGTAAATGATGACGTTCGGATTCGTGGAACTGTACTGCACATTGCCGGCACTGATGCCGTCTGCTTGAGCGGGCAGAAGGGCATACAGCTTGGGCGCATCACCGGTAAAATCGATCTCTCCCATACTCCACCAGTTGCGTTGTTTCCCACCGGACAGATCGATCTCGTTGTAGGCGTCAAAAGCAAGCTTGGGGTATTTTGCATTCGGCGACCAGGCAATCACATCCGGATAGCGGATGGTTGAACCGGTAATGCCGGTTTGGGTTGTCGGAAATTCCAGAGTCAGGTAATAAACCGAATTGTTGATATAAAAATAAATGGTGTTATCGTTGCTATACATTGAAGTAAAGGCGAGAAAAACATTATCCCGGGTGACCGCCACATTCCAGATATCTCCGGGTTGCCTTGCATAAATATTGTTGAACACCTCATAGTTGTACGAGTAGGGTAGTTGACTCAGATCGAGCCGGGCTATTTTGCCGTCTTTGTTGACAAAATAGAGATAGCGGCCATCTGCTGTAGCGGTCAATTGACTGTAATTGCCGGCCTGTGTTTTTACATAAATATTCGGAATAAAATAGTCGATTTGCGAGATCACATCGTAAAAACCGATCTGTAAATCATTGCGTACAAAAGCGATCCATTGTCTGCCGCCAATAGTCGGATTGACTTTATCGTCTTTTCTGGGCGGTTGCGTGCTGCCGGGGCTGATATGCACCGCATCAAACGCGTTTTTGACTGCAGTAACCTCCGCATCGCCATAGAGATCCTGCGCACTTAATTCCAGGGTGTTGCGCGCATCCAGGAATTCCGATTGACGGGTGAGGTAGTTGGTAAGGGCGCGATAATAGATTTTTTCCGCCTTTTCGCGTCCGATTTGACCGGCAATAAGGTAGGAAGCACGGTTGATGATGCCGCAGTTGGTGTGCACGCCTCCTTGATCTTCTTCCGTATAAAAATACTGATCCATAGACGCGGGCAGCTGATTTTTTACATTGGGATTGCCGGGATTCGCCATATCGCGCAAGGCGCTGCCGCGGCCCGGCAACATGACGTCTTCGCCCATGAACCAATCCTCATTATCCACCATGGCGCCGAAAAAGTCGGACATGGCTTCGTTGAGTGCGCCGGACTGATCCTGATAAATCAGGTTGGCCGTATATTCGGTCACGCCGTGCGTATACTCGTGCGCAGCTACATCCAGACCGACGGCCAACGGCTTGAAATAGGTTTTGCCGTTTCCCCAATAGATGCCGCGACCATTCCAATAAGCGTTATCCATGGCTGCCCCGTCTTCCGTGACATTCACCACGGTAATGATGGTGGAGGCCTTGTTGTCGATGGCGCGCCGTCCATGTACGTTTTTATAATAATGATACGTGGTCGCGAGGTTGCAGGAGGCGGACACCGCGCTGCGACTGGACCATTGCGTGGCGGAATTGGAGGTGACGAAATAATAGTCGCTGTATTCCGTGTCGTCGTTATTCTGCAAATCAAGCGTTAGCAAACCGCCGGTCGGATCGTTGGGTAGATTGACGGAACCGCCGGCCAGTTCGTTGATATCGCTCAGCATGTAATAAGCACCCTGTTCTTCATATGCACGAAATGCGCGACTCACGCCGTTTACGTCCAATCCCGAGGCGTTCACCGGACCTTCTGTAGCTGTATTGTTCAGATAATGCAATAGCGTGCCGTTTTGCGCATCGACAAACAACGTATATCGATCACGAATATTGGCGTACAAATCCACTTGCCAAACCAGATACGCCCGGCCCTGCTTGTTCACCCAGATGGCTTTTTCCGCCGTTGGTTCAGGCAGTTGCAATCGTTGGCGCAGCGACGGGTCAATGGTTCTTAGGACTTTATTTTCATTTAAAAATTCGTGGCTGATCGTTACAGCCTGTTCAGATGTCCAAACGACATCCCCGGTGTTGATTTCCCTTGGCGTTGGAGCATATCGTCCGTTGACAGCATATACCTTATCGGCCGAATCGATATGCACATAGAGATCATGAGCCCATACCGGAATGCCCAACCGCTGCTGCTGCAGGCGCACATGACGTTTGCCCAACCCGTCCGTTTCACAGCGTGTAGCGGAAAATTCTTCTTCCGGGCAATCCAGTCCAATGTGCGCTGCAAAGGTGTGCAACCAGCTGATGGCCAGGTTGACGTCATAGAGCTGTTGGTCGTTCGCCAGGGTTGGTGTGGCGTGCGAACGCAGCAGG
The DNA here is from genome assembly GCA_964387285.1 of uncultured Cytophagia bacterium. Taxonomy (GTDB): domain Bacteria; phylum Zhuqueibacterota; class Zhuqueibacteria; order Residuimicrobiales; family Residuimicrobiaceae; genus Anaerohabitans. Next base: position 17,870 of record CAYLWO010000109.1, read on the forward strand.
CTGATGCTTTGCAGTTGAGCGGCAGCGCCGAGATTACCGCTGATAAAAGCCAGCGTGCCGTTTTCAGCCATGGCAATGGAATTGGCGCTCAATCCCATGGAGAACAAACTGTTTTGCAGCAGATCGGCCGGATTTTGATTTCGGCAGAGTATTCCTGGTCGTTTGCTGTCGGCAGCGACGCTCTTTTGGGAACGCCAAACCGGACCGGCCTGTTGCAAACTCGGCAGTTGACGAAAAACGGCAGGCAACGGCTGCCTTTTTGCTTCGCTTGATTGGTTTTGTAACGCCGCCTGTACGGGCAAAACGGTTGCAGTAAATAGTATCGATAAAAATGTACAGCAACCTTTCATGTTGTCCTCCGATTCAGTTAGACAGGATCAGCTTCTGCGTCGATCCTGTTTGTAGAGAATGTCACCATTGTCTGCGGCTATGAAATAATCCCAACGCAGGGTGGCGTTGGTTAACACCAGATGATAGGCCGGCCGCAGCGCCCCTGCGACCGGATACCACACCGGTTGGGTTTCTTCCACCCGAGTCAATTTTTTTTCTTGTCCGGCAGTCAAGGCGATCTCTTGGGCTTGATCCGTGGTCAGTACAAAGCGGCCGGCTTGCAGGCTATGGCCGTGATACTGTCCGTTGAACAGGTACCATTTCTTTTCTTTGTTGATGTGGATGGCCAGATCATCGTTCCAAACGGGAATTTTTTCAAACATGCG
>CAYLWO010000109.1:18685-21473 GCA_964387285.1 uncultured Cytophagia bacterium
AAACATGCGAGGCAGCGCATGCGCAAACCTCCTCTGCGGTTTAATTCGGGAAAAGGCGGGTGGAAAGGCCGGGCCAGAATGAAAAATTATCTGTGCGGTTGTTAGAATGCATACTCATCCATCGGGCAACTCTTTCAATTTCCCCTTTTCAATGCTGCAAATAATATACAGTCTATGATGTTTTAAATCAATTAAAATTCGTTAAACGTATCCGGAATTGTGGAGACGAGTTCAATTTCTGTTCCATCCGGCCATGGAACGCGGATTTGTGCGGCATGTAAAAAAAGCCGTGGGTAGAGGCTCTGTAATTTTTTATCACCGTACCGCCGATCGCCGACGATAGGATGACCGATGCTGTAAAGGTGCACGCGGATTTGATGTCGTCGGCCGGTCTGCGGCCATACCTGCAATCGACCATACCGGGAAGAAAGACCGGGGATCACCTGCCAGGCGGTAACGGAAGGTTTGCCCCGTCTTTCATCGATCGCCATGCGTCCGGAGCCGCACTCGCGGATGGGCTTGTCGATCACACCCTTTTCCGCCGGCATTAGGCCATGCACCACCGTGCAATAGGTCTTGACGATTTTGTGTTCACTGAAAAGGTCGTTGAGATATCTGTGCGATTCTGCGTTTTTAGCAACGAGCAAGACGCCGCTGACCTCCTTATCCAATCGATGAACCACGTAGAGTTTGCAGCCTCGTTCTCCGGTCAGCAGCGTGATGAGATTGGTTTTTTCCCGATCCCGCTCAGGAATGACAGATAGGCCTTCTGGTTTGTCGACAGCAATCAGGTCGTCGTTTTCAAATATAATGGGGATCATTTTCAAAATATGATATTAGATCTTTTTCTCTAAAACCGACATGGTTGCCGGCTCCAATAGGATAGCGCTTCTCGCTTATTTCCAGAACCAATTCCGGCGGCTATAAAAACCAGAACGGTCCATAACAGATAAATTAAGAAAATTTCTATTAAATAAAAGCAAAATACCAATTTTTCAGATCGGTTCTACAACACCGCAAACGGATTGATTCGGATTATCCTGCATACGTCGCTCCGCGACGTGGTTGCTCTTTTTTCCTTTCCGGGCGTTGAAACGCCCGGCTACCGGCAAAAGTCGCTCCGCGACCATTGGATACAATAGAATTTACAGTTCAGGCCGGTCGCGGAGCGACCATGGGATAAGCTTCGCTATGGCAATGCCTTAATTTGCAGCATTCGTTATGAAGCTGTCAAGTTCTTTTTTTTAAATTCAACCCTTGTCAGCGGTGCCTGAAAGAACGAGTCTATTCACGAGATCGGTCTATGGCCAGGCCCACACTCATAAAGTGCCGCACGGTGTTATATTTTTCTATTTGGCTGAAACTGTATCCGGTCTTGAGCGATAACCTGCGGCCGATGCGGGTGGACACCCCGGCCCCGAAGGTAAAACCATACCAATTTTCGCCGTCGCTCCAACCTAAACCCCGATAACCCAGACTAAAATAATAGGCGCCCCATTTGTGCAGCGGCGACAACATCATGGCGCCCACATTTACATGTTCCGGAGTGTTTTCAGGATGGACGGCATCTGCTGCCACACAGAGTTTGTGATTGAAAACCTTGGTCGGTACGACACTGATGCCGATGCGCAGAACTGTCGGCCATTGGTGCCCGACCTGGTATGAGATCGTCGAATCTGGGATCGCATCTGGCACCAGGTCTGAATTGTCAAATACGCTGATTTGCGTGTGCGCCGGCTCCGATTCTGCCCCGATGTCGGTGTAGCTGATGCCCAGGCAGAGTCCTTCATTCGCTTCGCCGGAGCCGTTCAGCCAGGGCGTTTGAATTTGCACACCGGCATTTACGTGATCCGCTTCCTTAGGTCCTGAAATATATTTGTATGCGGCGCCGAAACGCAACCAGTTTTTCCACATGGAAGCCCAACCGATTTCAGTGATGTGATCATTAACCTGGGTGGCCAGCATGGAACTGCGCCGGCCGTTATGACTCAGGATTAGATAACCGACCTTATCACGACTATAGCGACCATAACCGAACCAAAAACCTTTGAGCAAAGGCAATGGAAAAGAGAAGCGGATGGCTTTAACATCAGCGTCATTATAATCGTCATTCGGACCGCCGGCATATCCGATTAAGAGTTCTTGTCCGCCGGCCAGGGAAAAGGCGGCTGGATTGGCATCGATAAATCCCATACTGCCGGATAACGCGGCACCGGCAGAGCCCATGGCTTCCAGGGTGTTCATCGATGCGATGGTGCTGAGATTTGCCGTTTTTGCCTCCGTAGCATGAACGCGTCCGGCTGTTGCTGCAAATGTGACTAGTGCGGTGATAAGGATTTTGTGATTCATAAGACCTCCAGGAGTTAAGCTTTAAATGGTTTACATAATAAGTCGTTCATGCTCGAGGATTATTCTCAAAGAATATAACACCATGCATGGTAACTGTCGTCAATCTTTGATCAGGAACGGATGCAGATCAAAGTAAAAGTGGGTACATCTGTAAAGGACTCTTGTGGAAACAGACTGCACTAATCTGCATGATATTCTCCGCATTGAATTACTTTTTATTTTTGGCGAGTATCAAGCGTTGTTAGAACAGCCCTCCGGAGTGAAAAGGTAAGGTCGAATGAGGAACTGGAATGTTTGTTTATATAACGCAATTTTTAAAGCCGAGTTCCATTTTTTTATTTATTTATCAAACAAGCTTATTATTCGTTCGAATAAAATTAAAAAACGCCGTTTCCTTGACAGAAAACGGCGTTGTAAAATAAACAGCAGGTTTTGTTAT
>CAYLWO010000110.1:0-5171 GCA_964387285.1 uncultured Cytophagia bacterium
GGGGATGTCTGATGCACGCGCGCATCAGACATCCCCAAGCATCCAATATACCGACAAAACCTGAATTTAGCGTAAGATCAACCGCGGGTTCGACATTTTATGGTTTCGGATAGGCGGGCTGCGTCGGAAAAGACCACGGATTATCTTTAATTTGTCTTTGCAAAACCTCAATCGCTTTTTCCAATTGCAGATCGCGACCGGCCGTTTCTGAAGCCGGATCGTTTTCCAGATAAATGTCCGGATCAGCGCCATGGTTTTCCACCAGCCACTTGCCCTCGCGGCCATAGAACGCATTGTTGGACTGATGCACGGTGCCGTTATCAATGGTCTTCTGACCGTTGATAATGCCGACCAAACCGCCCCAGGAAGGCACGCCGATTACCGTGCCCAGCTTGCGCGCCTTAAAATGCTCGACAAAAGCTTCGCCATCCGAACCGTTGTATTCATTGGTCAGCAAAGCATAGTGAGCGCGCGAGGCACTGTTGGGATAACGGAAAGACTCCATGCCCTGCATGGTGTTGTAAGCGACCTGTTTCCGCTCCAATTTGTCGATGACAAAATACTCGACCCAGCCGCCGCCGTTGCCGCGCACGTCGATGACCAGTCCTTTTTTATAACGAAAAGCGCGCCAGAATTTGTCCAATTGTCCTAAATTCGCAGAACCCATGGCGGTCATGTGCATATAACCCATATCGCCGTTGCTGCGCCTGAGCACCTGCTCGATGTTGTCCGCCACCCAACGCTGATAGCGCAACTGATATTCATTGCGCATAGGCACGACCTCTGCGGACCGGCTGCCGGCAACAGCGGGTTTGTCGTTGACCGTCACCTTGACCTTTTGCTCTTTGGTCACCTGTAAATATTTGTATGGATTCTCCGGCCACTTGATCTCGCGATCATCGATGGCGATGAGATAATCGCCTTCTTTCAAAGTCAAATCCGGACGCACCAGAGGGTTCTTGACGTCGCGATTGAAATCCGTGGGACCATAGAGTTTTTTAATCCTGTAATAACCGGCATCGCTCTTTTCCAGATCCACGCCTAACAGGCCGGTGAACACCGGATTGTCCGGTCGCTTTTGCGGCCCCATATCGCCCCCGCCCACATAGGTGTGCGAAACGCACAACTCACCCACCATTTGCGAGAGCAGCCAATTCAAATCCGTGCGCGAGGTCAGCCGGTCGATATAGCTGCGATAACCGTCGCCCATCTTTTTCCAGTCGCGGCCGTGCATGCCGGCGTCATAGAAAAAGTCGCGATACCAGCGCCAGGTGTCGTTGAAAATTTGCCGCCACTCAGCCGTCGGTTTAAAACGATAGGTCATCCTGCCCAGATCCAATTTCTCGCCCGGTTCTTTGCTGTTAAAAGCTTTGTCCACTGAGGTCAGATAATAGTCCTGGTCTTTTTGCACAATCATCTGTTCGCCGTTGGCGGAAATTTTCCAGTCGGAAATTTTGGCGCCTAACACGGCTTCTTTTTCACTTTCCATATCAAAGATATGCAACTGCCACTTGTCTGCACCCTTGGGTTGATAGAGTTCTTCGTATTCATCGTCGCCAAAATCGTCCACCGATGCCCAGGTGATCTTGCCTTTGCCGGCTTTGGCGTAAAACAGATTACCGGCTTTCACCGGCAAAGCGGCGGTCCGATCCGCCAATCCCGCGACATCGATGCGAAAAGCGACGCGCGTGGTGTCCTTTTTCTTTGCCTCTCCGTTCTTTTCAAATAACGGCTTTTGCCCGGCCTTGAGCTGCACCACCATCACCTGGACCGGATGAGGAATAATGTGATTGTCTTCGAACACGTCCATTTGCACGTCAAAATCGCGGTAGGACAAATAGTAGAGATATTCGCCGTTGGCATCGAAGGTCGGATTGAGATTATCGTAAAAATCCGTGGTAAGCGTAAAACGCTTGGCCTGTTCCAGACTGTATAAAAAGATGACGCTGTTGCGATTTTCCTGAACGAAAGAATAAGCCAGCCATTTGCTGTCCGGCGACCAGACATAATCGCCGGTCTCCCAGGTGAACTCGTCGTTCTTGAGACGGTTTGAGCTGTCGACCTTGATCAGCTTTTTATCGGCGATGTCGATGTAATAAATGGCAAACGTTTTATCACCGAAGAGAATTTTTTTGCTGTCCGGAGACCATTCCAGATGATAGACCGTCTTGTTCAAACCATCGGTCAGTCGCCTCCACGGCGATTGCGGAGTTTTTGCATCGACAAGATAGAGTTCATATTCGCCGCTTTGATCGGAAAAAAAAGCGATCCATTTGCCGTCCGGAGACGGACGACCGCAGCGTTCACGGGTGTTGTCGCTTTTCGTCAAATTGATCGTCGGTTTTTCCTCTTTGACCGGCACACTGAAAATGTCGCCGCGCGCCTCAAAAAACGCGGTCTGGCCGTCATTGCTCACAGCCATGGAGTGAATATACTCCTTTGGATTGATGGTGCGTTCCGCCAGTTTCCATTGATCCGTAGGCAAGGTGATGTCGATTTTGCGCGTGCTGTTATCTCGGCCATCGAGCACATACAAATACCCTGAATTCAAATAAACAATTTGCCGACCGTCGGTCGATGGCATCTGCACGTCATAATCCTTATGCTGGGTAATTTGCACAACCTGGCGGGTCTTGAAATCATAGGTGTAGATATTGGCAATGCCGTTTTCACCGCGATCCGAGACAAAGTATAATTTGTCGCCGATCCACATGGGGTAGGAATTTTTGCCGACGTAGTCGGTGAGTTTATCAAAGGTTTTGGCATTAAAATCGTACAACCAGAGGTCCATGTATTGACCGCCCTTGTACCGTTTCCAATAGTACTCTTCATTGCCGCGCGGCGCATAGACCATTTTTTGTCCGTCAGCGGAAAAAGAGGCCAGGACGCCGCGTGGAACCGGCAATTTTTCCGGCATGGCGCCGTCCACAGAGACGGCGAAAAGCTTTTGAATGGGACGAAATGTGTTTTCAACTCCGGAGCGAAAGACCACTTTACCATCAGGCGTCCAGGTAATAACACGACTATCCCCGTATTGCCAGGTTAACCGCTTGGGCTCGCCGCCATCGCCGGGAACAACATAAACATTGGTCCCGTTGTCATATTGGCCGCTAAACGCAATCCACTGTCCGTTGGGTGAAAACTTGGCGCTGAATTCATTGCCCGGGTGCGAGGTAATGCGCATGGCCATGCCGCCCTGGCTGCTGACCAGCCATAAATCCTCTTCATAGGTAAACAGAATTTTTTCGCCGCGAATGTCAGGGAACTGCATAAAGCGACCGGGAACAGCGGCAAACAATAATACCGGAAGCAGCAATAGGAGGAGCGTGTTTTTATTCATAGAAACCTCTCTTTTGGATCAAATAAATTAGTGAAAATGCAAAAGGAATCCAATGGGATTATTTTTTTCTTTGCACAGCATGAAAAAGCGATAATCAAGCAGAATAATGATATGCCTTTTTTGCATGCGGCCATCGCGTTTATGCCTTGCAAAGACAGTCAAAAGTATTGATAACAAATTTACAGAGGTTTGAGCTAAAAAAAAAGTGAATTCCGGATTAACTTGGCTTAACCTGGCTGTACGTACCTTTATTCGGCAATAGAACTGATCTTTTGGTAAAGTTCGATTTGCCCAACGCAGGAGGATTAGCCATGAAAACTATTATAAAAACAACACTTATCACAGCGACAGCACTGTTGCTTGCTCAGCCGGCAACCGGCGCCGAGCTAGCGCTCCGTTTCACGGCAGAATACAGCAACTATGATTACGATGAATATATCGATGAGCCGGAGGACATCGTCTACGTCGCATTGCCGCGCATCAGTGTTCACTATGAGCCCTGTTGGATGAGCGACGGCTATCCCTGGTGGATCGACACGGATTGGTTTTTCTATTGCCATTGGCCAAGACGATCATGGTATGTTGATTTCGGTTTCAACGATTGGTGGCCCATTTTCAGCTATCATCGATTTCACCATCGGCCTGTGCACCACTGGCCCTTTTATCACCAGTTCCGGTCACGTCATCAGTTCGCCTTTTACCATCAACAGTTTGGCGGATACGGAGTATGGGATCGTCACTATGGCAGACCGAATAAACATGATATCGATTTTAAACCGTTTAATCGCTATGACAAGAAACGCGATTTTAGAAACAAAAAATCCGATTGGCTTGCACATCGACCAGACAACCGACGTAATGACCACGCAGATGAACGTGATAATTTTGGACGTGGAAATTATCGGGATCAGCGCAAACACGACCAGGATTTTAATCGCAAGGACAAGTCGCAGCAACGTAAACAGGAACAAGAAAAATTGCGGCGCAATAGCCATGCACAGCAATTCAAGTACAACCAGGGGTATGGTCGCAGCGATTTTTCCCACAAGCCCAGAGAAGAAAAAAACATACAAAACCGTAGTTCTAACCGAGATCAGAGGGCCTGGCAACAGCCGAAAGAGCAGCGGGACCGTTCGAAATCCGATTGGCACCGACAACAATCGGACATCCGGTCCACGCCAAAACCACGATATGAAAGCAAAAAAACGGAGCAACCAGCCTGGCAAACGGAACAAAGGCGCACTGCGCAGCGACCAGAGCGCATACAACGATCATCTCAAAGCGACAGAGACAAACAAAAATCCGGAAATCGGCATGAAACGACGTCACGCATACAACGAGACCGCAGCCATACCCAGACTCAGGCTTCGTCTGGCAGAGAAAACAGATCAGGACGAGAAATGGCGTCGCGACGCGAACAAGGCCGTCACCGTCGTTAAAGATGAGGGAATCATGATATGAAAACGAGACCGTTCATCCTGTATGCAGGCATTTGTCTGCTGTGCAACTGCTATACGCAAGTACAGTTGCCGGATTTTGATTTTATATCTGTCAAAGAAGGTGATTATGATCCCCTTGTTCTGCCTTTTCCTCTGCCACCGGCGCCAACGCCCGGTCCGGAGCCCATTCCGCCGCTGCCGCCGCCCATTATTGAGACAGCTCCTGCGCCTGTTGAAACGCCTGTAGAGAGCGAAAAACAAACGCAACGTCCGTTTGAACGCCGGCGCGAAATGAGCGAAACAAGAAAACCGGCACCGCGTGATGTGCTTCCTCCAGCAGATGGGAGCGGAAAAAACGATGCACATCACGGTACTCGTCGCGTCAGTGCATT
>CAYLWO010000110.1:5271-14701 GCA_964387285.1 uncultured Cytophagia bacterium
GCAGGAAGAAATTATTGCCAAACCCCTGCAAACCATTATAAGCAGTCTTTCCGGATATAGTGAACCGTCTTTTACCGTTCCCTCTGCTGAGAACACGAGCAGGAGACTGATAAGTCGTTCAGAATATGAACCATCTGACCATTCCTCATATCTAGATCATACAAGCTCGGTTTCCAGTAGCGCTGTCAGTGAGAACTATCGTACGCCATTATCTTCACATGTAAGCTCGGATGAGGGACCAGCTTCAAACTCGACTGTATCACGACCAGAACGGTCTGAAGCATCTGTGCAATACCATGTTGGTCGGAGACATTGAACAAAAAATGATGCGCTGAGAGATTTTGCAAGTTTTTACTTGTTTTCTTTAAATTTACTTGTATATTATTATAGTAAACCCCTGATGGGTTTTTGTTTTAAATGCAATATTTATAACAAGTTTTAATATATAATTTAATCGGTTTAAACATGTGGAACCTGTACTTGCGCTGCAAGATCTGGTAATTCAATATCGCGGTAGTAGCGGATGGCGCTGTGCAGTTGATCATGTTTCTTTCAGTATAGAAAAAGGCCAGACGCTTTGTCTGGTGGGCGAATCCGGATCAGGAAAAACATCCATCGCACTGGCGATAGCGCGCTTGTTGCCACAAGCGCAAGTAGCAGGACAACTGCTGTTGCAAGGCAAGTCGATTTATGATTTAGCAACGCCGGAATTAAGGCAAATACGACGTTCGGCGATCAGTTTCGTTTTTCAAAATCCTGAAGCCGGGTTATTGCCAAACCGCACCATCGGACGACAGTTGTTGGACGTCATCTCTTTTCGAACCGGATGCGGGCCTGCGCAAGCCAAAACCCAGGCCAATGAATTGTTGGCGCGAGTTGGTTTGTCTGAAAGCGAGGTTTGGCGCTCATTTCCGCAGCAATTGTCCGGCGGCATGTGTCAACGCGTCATGTTGGTCATGGCGTTGTGCATTCACCCGGCAATGGTGATTGCCGATGAACCGCTGAGTTCGCTGGACAGTGTGACCCAGGAAAAAATCCTGGCGTTATTAGCCGATCTGCAAGATGCATTTCAATTCGCCATGCTTTTTATTACACATGATCTGCGTATGGCCGCGCATCTGGCAGATGAAATCGGCGTGTTAAAATCAGGACGTTTGTTAGAGTTGCGTAAACCGCAGGATTTTTTCAGTCGGCCCCTATCAGAGTATTCTCAACAGCTGATTCGGTCGGCTCGAACTTTATCGATAGCATTGTGAGGTGATGACCTATGCCAAATATTTTGGCAGGTTCATTAAATGGTAAATTCGGCGTCAAACCAGCCCGGGATTTGGCTGTGTTAAGTCTTGTTGTCAATAACCGCTGCAATCTGGGTTGTCGGCATTGTTATTTTCAGGTTGAACGCGATACAAAAGAAATGACAACCGACGAATGGCTGAAATTGCTGGATTCCGCATATCGCAAATTAGAGCCGACGATCGTAACGTTTGCCGGCCGCGAAATTTTTGCTGAAGCACAGAGCGCCGAGCTCTTTATCAGCGCCATCCGCTTGCTGCGGCAACAACGGCCGAAACGACGGACGGAGATCGGCGTCATTACCAACGCCACGCTCCTGGCGCCGTACCAGGATCAGCTATTAGCCAATCCACCCGATTATTTTGACGTCAGCATCGACGGCCTCAAAGCGCAGCACGATGCGATTCGCGGCGCCGGCGCCTGGGACGCTGCAGCCGGACAACTACATTGGCTGCAGGAAAATTTTGGCAGCGTCTGGTTGACGCCCACCCTCAACAGCGCCAATATTTCCGGTTTGCCGGAGATCATCTCCTTCTATCGCAAAGAGTTTGGCGTACGCCGGTTCTCGGTGGGTTTTTATGTGCCCATGGTATACACGGATTTGGATCTGGGCCTTTCAATCAAGGATTTCCGCACCTTTACCGACGAAACTTTGACTGCATTGGAACAACTCAAAGGCGTGTCCGATGTCGAGATTATTTTAGAGCTGGATGAAAATCAAAAACATCTCATCCGTTATTTGCATGCTGCCGGTTATTTGAAGAACAGCGGCGACATTTCCACAGAGGATTTTCTGCTTGACAATGGTCTGACGCTGACCTTTAACATTGCCCGCATCCCGGTTGGTCTTTGGCGCAGCGTGCGTGTTTCCGCCGCCGGCGGCTGGATCGCGGCTGAGGACATGTTGCGCGTCAATGAATATGATCGATTGGCTGTCGCCTGGGCGGCAGATTACAATTATGACGCCGAACAACTGTATCAGGCCGGTCTGGCCAGCGGTCGGCTTTGTGAATTAATCCGTTCTTATCCTACGGTGCAAAAGTATCTGGCCAAACCCAAAGAGAGCCCCGCTCCGGGACCTGTGCACCAGACAATCGCCTGAATCTCTGAGCAATAACAAGGCTGACGATTATGGGTTATGGACGGATGTTGCGCAAAGTATCGTGGGTGCTCGCTTGCTTTTTACTCTCCTGTTCTGATCAGCCCGGCGATGCCGGGCGTCACACCCTGCTGATCGCAGTCGAGAACGACATCCAGACGCTTGATCCCTCCACTCTTTCCGATCCTTACACCAGTCGCATTGTCTGGCAAATGTATGAAGGCCTTTTTAGCTTGAATGAAACAGGCCAGGCCATCCCCTTGTTGGCCGAATCCTGGAGCAGCGACAATCAATTTAAAACCTGGACCATCAAACTTCGCCCTCAGGTCTATTATCATCCTTCCGATGTTTTTAAAAATCCGCAACGCACCCGGACGGTTACGGCCTGGGATGTGCAATACAGTTACACCCGATTTGCCCAGGCGTTCGGTTCCTTTGTTTTTAACGGCGTGGTGGAAGGATTCAAGGAATTCGTCACCCATCAGTCCGCAGCCGTCAAGGGATTTGTGGTTAAGGATTCGTTGACCATCCAGTTCCAATTGCTGCAATCGGAACCCACCTTCATTTACCGCCTTACCAGTCCCTATTTAAGCATCATGCCGCGTGAGGCCATCGAGACCGATCCGAACGCATTCGGTCGCACCGTATGCGTGGGCAGCGGTCCATTCATGCTGCAAGAGCGCACGGCTACCGAGGTCACCTTGGTGCGATTTCCCGGTTATTGGCGTAAAACTATGGGGAATCTGAATAAAATATGCTTTCGCGTGGAAAAAAGTCGCCAGCTGCGCGTCAGCCAGTTGGAAAACCAGGTTTATGACCTGATACAGGCGCCCACCGCTTTTATACCCCGTTTCCTGGAAGGCGATTCCTTGCGTCCGGAATTGAAAAAACAATTTCGCTTATACTCGCAAATCACCTACAATGTGCATTATCTGGGTTTAAATTGTCTGGACCTGCCGGACGTGCATTTGCGTCGCGCCATCGCATTCAGCATCAACAAAAGCGAAATCGTTCGTTCTCTGCTCTTCGGCCAGGCGCAAATGGCGACCAGCCCTGTCGTGGCCGGCATGCAGGATTATGATCCGCCGCCGGGGCTTGGTTGGAATCCGGACTCGGCGCGTCTGGAACTGGCAGCCAGTTCCTATAACAAAGAACCGGTCACGTTGCTGGTGAGCAACGCGCCCAACAACGAACAGTTGGGACAAATCATCCAGAGCGATCTGGCGCGAACCGGCATAACCGTGATATTGGAAAAACTCGATTTTAATTCATCGATTACACGCATTTTCAGCGACGACAAGCCTGATCTGTTCATCCTGTTCTCCGAATGGATATTTGGGGCGCCGGAATTTATTATCGATTCATACAACTCACAAAAACGCCCCAATCCCAATCTGTTTGGCTACCGCAACCCGGCGGTGGATCGCCGGCTGGAACAGTGGCATAAAACCGATCTGCGTCGCGACATCAATCGCATTTGCCGCGATGCCGAAAACCTGGCGCTCAGCGAGGCGCCGGCAGTATGGTTATTCCATCTGCGCAATATTTATTTGGCAAACAACCGGCTGGTTCATTTCAGCGTCAGCGCCAACAATCACTGGAATCTGGCTGACGCCGTCTGGCAAGAATAATAAAGGCCCTTGAACATGTTTGTTACTCAGCATCCGCGACAATGGTCGGTCGGCCTGCTTCGACATCTATTGCTATTCCTGGGATTGCTGACCTGCACCTTTCTGCTTTTTTCCGTTGTGCCGGTAGACCCGGCGCGCTCCATGTTGGGTATGAACGCGGACCAGGCCGCTGTCGATGCTTTACGACATGACCTGGGATTGGATCAGCCTTTGTGGCAGCAATTTTTTCGCTATTTTTCAGGTCTGTTGAAACTGGATTTCGGCGTCTCTTTTGTCACCCGCCGACCTGTAACCATGGATCTGCTCGAAGCCTGCCGGGCAACCGGACGGTATGTCTTGCTTGCTCTGTTGTTCAGTCAACTGGTCAGCCTGCTGGCCGCTTATTGGGCTTTTTTCCATCGACGCTTTGCGCAACTAGCCTGGAGCGCCGCTAATGTCATCACCGGTTTGCCGGGTTTGCTATGGGCGCTCGCTATGGGTCTGGTTTTATTAGGCAGCAATTTCCTGGTTGGCATCGCCTCTTTGGAACAGCGTTACATCCTCACCGCCGCATTGGCTTTATCCGTTCATCCCATCGCTGCGCTAACGCAAATTTTAATCACTGAATGCCGGCGTGTTCGTGGACAAAAATATGTAACGGCTGCGATAAGTTTTGGCTATACGGAACACCAGCTGTTTTTCAAACACATACTCATTAATGCCCTGCTGCCCTGGTTGACGCAACTGGCCAACGTGGCGGCAGCGCTGCTGGCCGGCTCGATTTTTATCGAAATCATCTTTTCCATACCAGGGCTGGGACATCTGGTTGTGCAGTCAGTGTTGCGTCGCGATTTTCCCATGATACAGGCTGTTTTGGCCGTTTGCTTCTTTGGTTTTATTCTGTTGAATCTGCTCATCGAAAAATTATACCGTATTCTTGCGCCGCAATCCTGGCCGGATGACCTATGCGTAAACGAATAATCATCGGCTGCGCCGGTCTCTTTTTATTATTGTGCTTCATACATCCATCCACCTCCACGGCTGTGCAACTGGAGCATAGGTTGCAGCCTCCCTCCTGGTCACATTGGCTGGGCGTCGACGACCTCGGTCGTGATCTCGGTGCACGGGTGCTGGAAGGCTGTCGTTTATCCATCGCCGTTTCTCTGCTGGCCTGGCTTGCCAGCTTGCTGCTCGGTGTTGGTATAGGCGGTCTGGCCGGATATCAGGCGAACAACTGGCTTGGGAAATTCATCTCGACCGTCATTTCAGCCGTATATATCATACCGTTTACGCTTTTTCTGGTCTCGCTTTTGGCCATTATCGGACCAGGCATGACCTCTGCGTATTTTGTCTTGGTGCTGCTGGCATGGGCTGCACCGGCGCGACAAACCGCCAGTTTGGTCAAACAACTGCGCCATGCCGCGACCGTGACCACGGCGCGCTCATATGGCTATTCAACCGCCAGGCTGCTGCGCCGCGTTATTATACCGCAAATTTTACCGCCGGTGCTCATCGGTTCCTTGGCAGCGCTGCCGGAGATTATCGCTCTGGATGCCGGCCTGAGTTTTCTGGGACTGGGTGCGCCGCCGCCCACTCCGACACTGGGCAGTCTGCTGGCCGACGGCATTGCTTATTTGTCCATTGCCTGGTGGATGTCTTTGTTTCCTGTACTGGCATTGATGATCATCTGCTGGACCGTGCGGCTGTTCTGCTCTGCCTGGACAACCGGCAACGTTGATGGATGAATGCATGGATTCATGGAAAACCGACATCGAGCTTGACGCACTTATGCAACTCTATGCTCTGCAGCGCAAGCCTTATATCACGTTGGCAGATTGTTTGGATGGATTGTATCAGGAATTTAAATCCCGCCATCCCGTCAAAGCGGCGCCCATGGATTTTACGCTTTTGGAGCATCGTCAGCAAGAGTCGGTTTTTCATTTCATTCTCAGTTACTCTGCTGAAAAATTCGCCAGCATTCTGCGTCAACAACCGCTGTTGGCGCAACTGGTGGATAAAGTATACGAAGGCGCGAGTCGCGATCAACGCGACATCTTTTATCGCGATCGCATACTGGACCAGGACAGCGCTGCCATCGATTTTCTGACCGCTGTTTTTCATCTCTCCTTCGCTTACCGGGTTCCCATTCAATTCAATCCCGGACGCATATATGAACAGCATCTCCGGGATAGACGGCCTTTTTATAAAGCCGAGTTGACCCGACAAACAGATCGCGCCGGCTTGCAAAAGATTCGTATTGGCCGGCAGGTTTATGACCAGGTGCCGAATAATTTTTACGGACAATACAAAAGCGGCGAGCAGTTCTATCGGGATTGGATAGGAGTGGTGCAAAACCTGCAAGACCAGGCTACGCATCAACCCACGACCTACAATTACCATGTATATCTGCCCATCTATGACGGCCTGCGCCATCGCCAGGGCGTGCTGCGCGGCATTCTCGGCATCTATTTTGCTGATCGCGCCGGCCGCAACCAAGGTCTTGTTTATTTTCATTCCCAGGCCGACTTGATTCAGAACCAGATCAACCAGGCTTTCCTCATCGGCATGTCCGGTTATGTATTGGACGGTTATTTGGACAGCAACCGCGATCCCATCGAATATCTGCAACAACGTCTGGGCGTTCTGCAGCACTGGCGAGAGATCGAGTTGGCTGCCGACGGCGCCAAACATGGGCACGAGGCATCGTGGTGGCTGCAGGGCGATAAGCTCCATATCGCACTGGATCAAATTCTCAACCGCAAACAGGATTTGAATTATCAGGTGGCGGATCTCTGTGATCGCTATCGTTGCTGCACGCTGGTCTTGCGCTTTCCTGAATTGACCGGCGTGGCGCTGCAGCCGGAATCGCCGTATGTGCTCAGCCGCGTTTCGCAGTGGACGCAATTGCTGGACATGTTGCTGGAAAAAAGAAGTCTGTTATCCAGCATCGAAACCACGCGCAACGCCGGCCGCAAATCCGCAGTCGCGGCCATCATGTCGCGCAACATGTCGCACAACATCGGCTCCCATGTACTGACCCGGCTGGCGCACCGCACTGAGCCGGCGGACAGCGTGGAAATGGCGCGGTTTCACAGCTATCTGGCCACGCGCATGGATTTTCTAGCCGATGTATCCACACAGAGCGGCGGCGTCGTAATCGCCAAACGTTTTTATCGCGATCTGATCCATGAATTTAAAACACAACAGACTCTCTTGCTCGACCTGATCAGCGGAGCAGATGTAACCGCTGATCAGATACGATTGATCTGTTTTTTCGACAACAAATCCTTGACATTGGCTGCTCTGAGTCACGATCCCCTGTTAGCCATGCCCAACGATGTATTGGGCAACCAGGCATTGTATGTTATTTTAGAAAACATCATTCGCAACTGCGCCAAGCACGCTTCGATCAGCGACGAACTGGTTTTGGAACTGCGCCTGGACCCAATCCTCCACTATGGCCATGCCTATTACCGATTACGCATCCGGGATCATCTGGCCACTTGCTTGCAGCAGCCGGACCTGATAGCGCACATCAACGCTGCGCTGCAACGACCGGTTATACGCGAAGATGGCTCCTTGCAGCAAGGTCACTGGGGTTTGCTGGAGATGAAAATCGCCGCCGCCTATCTGCGCCATATTTCGGCAGAAAAAATCGATCGTCCTCTCTACCAGAGTGCCAACTCGGAGGAACCGCCGCTGTTGCAGGCTGTGGAAGTAGATCATTGCCTGTGTTACGAACTATTCTTGTTGCGTCCCCATTTCCTGAATATTGAATATCCACAGCACTGGCCGCTTGCAGAAGAACGGCGTTCTGCTTTGGCGATTGCCGGACTTGACTGTTCCCCTCTGCGGGCTCAAGAGTCTCAATCCAGCTTGACATTTTTACTGGACAAGTTTCCGAGTTCAGAAGCATTGTCCAGGCGAATCGTGATCTCGGACGATTCGCTGCTAAAAAGGTGGCAGCGCGTATTGCACGAGGCCGGTGCAGAAGAAATCATGGCAGAGGTCATGCTCGAACGCAATAGGCGGATATGGAAAGAGATACCGGCGCTAACAGTTGCCTGGAGCGACACAGAAGTGACCCGGTATACTTTATCATCGTCATCACATGGATACATTCTATTTGACTTGCACGGCGACTGGTATAAAAATAACAGTCGTGCGGCGGAAACAGACTCCCTGTTATTTTACCAACCCTATGGCAGCGTCAGCCCGACGGGTTTGTTGCTGAACGGATTATCGGGGGTCCGTGAGTCCATGCGCAACTGGATGATCGGTGAATTTTTAGAGGCAGCCTGGACCACCGTTGCCATTATCGACGAACGGGTACAACAACAGGCTTTGCTCCATCGCGATCCCTTGACCGGCTTAACGTTGCGTCAATTGTACGAAAAAATGCGCATCTACACGCCGCCGGAACAGATTGATTTGAATCGGCGCGCATTGCGTCAAGCAGAAGAGAACCTTTTATGGTCGTGGATGTACGAGTTGGCACAAAGTCAAAATCTGACTTTTTTAGTCATCCATCTCGGCGTCGTGGAAAAATTTGTCGGAACAACGCCGACGGCCATTCAATCCTGGTTCGATCGGTTGGAAAAATATCTGCAACGACCGGTAAACTGTTTGATCATTTCCGGAAGAGGTACGCCGGCCAATCTTCCGGATCGGCCGTTTTTGCCCTATTCGCTCATTGCGCAATACGTACTGGATCAACCCAGTAAATATCACCTTAGTAAAATTCTCTATGCGGGCTTGGGAAGAACCTCATGGCAGAACCTCTGATCATTATTTTCACCCTGGTGAATGACCGCACCCGGCATTATTTACAGGGTTTAGGTCTGGCGGACTGTTTCCACGAGGATGAAGATTTGGCGGTCATCACCTTTGCGGAACGGCGAGGTTTATCGCAAAACCCGACCGAGTTGACAGCAGATATCGTTCTGCTTTATGATGGCCGCATCAGCCGTTCGGCAGCCGGTTGCCTGCAGCAACTTTGCGCCGCCAGGACTGTGCAGGTTGTGCAACATCGCGGCAATGCCGAGCCGAGCGACCGTCTGCGCATGCAACGTCAAAGAGCAAGACTGGTTGAACTGTGTCCGCACATCTCTTTGCCCTTTCTGCACGAGCATTCCACTTGCGGGATTATCTATGATACCTTGATGCTGTTAACCGCATGCATCAAAAGAGGTGATGAAGAAAATTATCGCTTTTGTCTGCAAAAATTGCAGGAAAAATCTCATCCGGATCGCGATTTGGAACAGCGCTTGCGATTGTTGCATATCTGTCTCACGCCACAGGGCAGCTTACAAATTTTAGAGACGGAAAAAATACAACCAACTCTTCTCAAGCTGTCAGAAGCGGATTCGGCAAAAGCTCATGCTCTTTTTCAAAATTTGGCTAAAAGTGCCGATGCGTTGTCCGCTGA
>CAYLWO010000110.1:14801-19122 GCA_964387285.1 uncultured Cytophagia bacterium
AAGCTCATGCTCTTTTTCAAAATTTGGCTAAAAGTGCCGATGCGTTGTCCGCTGATTATCAAAAAATTCTACAAGAGTTGCGCAACCTGTTGCTCGCAGAGGATGCATTATGAACGATGGAACGATCCTGTGCGCCTGGAATAATGATTTGTACGCGGAACTTTTTCAGGATCAAGGCCTGACGCCTGTGTTTGCAGAGACCGGTTTGCGCCGGATGATCGGCGAAAAACCAATACCGGCCATGGTTGTGCTGGCCGAGCTGCAGTGGTCGGGTCATGAGACGGATTTTTACGGTATGGAACTGCTTTGCCAATTAAGAGCAGACCGGGGAGTAACCTGTCCGATTGCGGTTGCCTCTTTCCTGTCCTTGGCTGATTTGCGTCAGCGCTTTCCTATACTTGATTTCAGCAGTCAACATCCCTTCATCCGCTTACCGGCAACGCCCCGGGAAATGGCGGCAACAGCGCGTAACGGCAAGCCGGCAGATTTGTTTCGGCTGCGCGATATCATATCCAGTTGCTGTGATCCACGGGGAAGATTGATCAAATTGTTGACCCATGGCACTGGACTGCGCAACCTGGTTCGCTGTCCAGGAACGCTTACGGCAATAGAAATGCAGGCCTTGCAGGATGATGATCGGTTGTTGCGGCGTTATTTGCAGCATTCATTTTTGGAAAAGAGCATTGAAGCAAAAACTTGGGAACTGGTAAACCAACTGGAGCGTATGTTTATTGAGGCCAGTGCGGAAAATATCGCCAGCGCCCAAAAGACGTTGCAAAACCTGATCAGGGCTTTATAATGAATTTATCAGGAATTCTGACAGCATGAAACAGCCGACTCACGTTTCTGAATCACGCATTGAAATCGTCATTCTTGAAGACGATCCGCAAACGCTGAGCCTATTATCGGAACAACTGCAACGACGCGGATGGGTTGTGCACGCGTTCAGCAATTCATCTCTGGCTCTGGACAAAATGCTGAACGCGACGCACATCAGCGTGCTGTTGACCGACATTGAGATTCGTGAGCCTTTTCCGCATGGCCCGCGCAGCGATCTGCAGGGCTATGACGTCGTCAATCGCCTGTTTGAACAAGCGCCGTATCGGCCGTTCGCCGTTGTGGTCATGACCGCTCTGGAGCAGGAGAGCGCGCTGGACAGCGCCAATTTGTTTCAGACCCGACCGATATTCTTCTCCAAACGAAAATGGCAGCAGGACGGCAATGCGCACCAGCAGGCCTTTGATCAATTAGGCGCGATTCTGATCGATGCGGCGCAGGCAACGCCCAATCAATGGCAACAACAGGTCATGACCGATTATCCGAAAAGTCGCTGGGTATGCGAAAAAAACGAATCCGGTAAACGCATTCCGGCGTTGTGGGAATGGTATTGTAAACTCTGGTTTTCACCCTCATGGCCGTCATTGGAAAAACAAATCGGTCAGGCTGCGGCAGCCATGGTCAGTCGCTATCTGGACGGCGATGTGCGCAAATTGCGCGGCGATCATCTCTCTCTGGTCGCATCGCCCAATGAGAACAGTTTCAAAGAGTATTTGATCGGCCGCCGGGTTATCTATGCCCTGGCTGCCGTGGAACCCTGCTATTGGGAAACCTATGTTCGCGGCGAAACGGTCAAGGAGGAGGAACCGTTGGTCTCGCCGGATATCTGGCAAGTGCTGAACAGTCAAAAGGTCAGAGACCTGATCAACCGCATTCACAGCCATGCGGCGCAAATGCAATTGGAAAAGGTGAACCAGGAATACGGCGGTTTGTCCAAAAAAATCGAAGCATTGGAAACGTCCGGCCAGGACACCGCCGAGTACGGCAAGTTGTTGCAACGGCAGAAGACGTTGGCGGATAAACTGCAACAGGGACAAAAGGCGGTCGCGCCGTTCATCGAACAGTTGGCCGTAGCGCTTGAGGAAGAAACGGACAAGATACGTCAGGATATGATTCCCTTTTTGCGCTTTTGGGACGCTGACTTTTCCCAAATCAGTTGGAGCAAAGTCGAGGGTAAAATCAGCGGCGGCAACGACCCGCTGACGCAAACCCTGTTATTGCTCGGCATTCGCAAACAGGATATGGAGGGCGACGATCCCCGGCATTGGAAACTGCTGCTGCCGGAAGAGAGAAAGTGGCTGGAACAATATTTGAACTGATCAGGAATGGCCTAGTGCACAATAAAAGGGAGCGATCCCCCCAAAGAAATGTAACACGACCTTCATCGCTCCCTCATGCCTTGATTTTCTCCCAGCTTTTTGGCTGTATGGCTCTCCTCAACATGCCGGCCGGAATTGTTAATCGGCCATCCGGAATCACCGCAGCAACGACAGGACCATCACATCATTATAATCTCCGGTCATTCTGACAAAATAATTGCCTGATACGACCGGCGCCCCCCATTCATTTGTTCCATCCCAATGGACAGCATGTGAACCCGGCGCATAAACGGCCTTTGCCAGGTTTTTAACCATTTGGCCTTTCGTGTTGAAAATAGCGATGGCCGCCTTGCTCTCCTTGGCAACAATAAAAACAATCCGGGTACAAGCATTGAAGGGATTGGGGAAATTTTGTAATAGACCATACTCCTTCGGCGTCATGACATTGTCATCAGCAAGGATCATTTTCTCCAATTTTGTCAAGGCCCGGACAACGGCCATACCTGCAAAATCATCCTCACCGATTTTTCCTTCCACGGCAAACTCTATTTCGCCTTTTTGCATATCCAGGGCAGCGAGGATCTCTGCTCTTGAAAATTTCACCATGTAATCAGGAACCAGATCCCCATCATGATCTCCTATCTCTCCATGATTGGACTGTGCAAAAATTTCAACTGTTTTCGTGCCGATGCGGGTAATTTTCACCGTGGACAGGTCTATATCGTTAACATCGTAATCCATGGGCAGCTCAATATAGCCGGTGAGATGCTGACCTGCACTCTTTGGATTGAGCGTGTTCGGCTGCAAATCGACAGCGGCTGGCAGCGGCTCTCTTTTGAACAGCTTCATGATTTTTCCGAAAGGAGCAGGTTGTCCGCATGCGACAGCCAGGCCCACGATGGCACGATTTGACTGACATTGCGCTCTGGTCGATGCCCAGGGATCCGGCCAGGAGCCGTCGCTGTTCTGTTTGGACAGCAAACAATTTATCGCGTTTTGCACCGTCACATCGGAAACAGGCAGGCCAATGGCCAGCAAATTGGCCAGACCGACGCCCGCGTCGCCGGGATGACTGGAAATGATCGGCCCCCAGCCGCCATCCGGATGCTGTGCAGATCGAATAAAAGCCAGGCCATTGGCGACAGCCGCATCAGTCAAAGTCATGCCGGTCAGGGTTAGAACATAGAGCGTTTCACTGGTCGGTATGGCCGGATTCCAGGGACCGGCAAAGCTGCCATCGGCGTTCTGATGCTGAAGAAGAAAAGTTTTGCCGTTTTGAATAAGCGGATCCGTGATTTCTGTACCGGTGAGCATCAATCCCATCATTGCCCAGGTGGTCGCATAGTTTTTTTCTTCCACGGATCCTGCTGAGAAGGAACCGTCCGTTTGCAACAGTCCAACGATCCACTGCTTGGCCAAAGTAAAATCCTGCTGATAAGCCTGTTTGGCCAGCATGCCGAGAACAGTGGCATAGACGTCATTGCGCCAGGAACCATTCGGCTCTTGCTGTGTTAAAACGTATTGATAGGCGTTTTGGCAAGGAGGGTCAGCGGCCTGCAGCCCACCTGCCATCAGGGCATAGAGGCACCAGACCGTAATATAATAATCAGAATTCGTCAGATAGTCCTGTCCTGCCCAGCCACCGTCGGGATTTTGCATACTCAACAGCCACTGTACTCCGTTTTGTACGGCTGTTTCTGGTTGCTGAGAAAAGGAATTTTGTGCACAGAGGCCCATGACGGCAATGGCCCATTTGATCAACTGTATTTTTGTTTTCATAAAACGTCTCCTTCAATCGTATTATCTCATGAAGAGCATGCTCTTGGTAAGAATGTTGTCATCCTGCACAAGTTGATAAAAGTAATTTCCTGTTGCTAACAATTTTCCGTTCTGATCTTTGCCATCCCAAACCTGAAAATATTCGCCGGGCGCCTTATACTGATCAACCAAGGTTCGCACTCTTTGACCAATTTCATTATAGATTTCGAGAGATACATGGCCAGATTTCTTTATCGAATACGGTATGGTCGTCTCTGGATTGAAGGGATTGGGATAATTCTGTTTGAGGTTAAAATCATCCGGAGAAAGATCAGTATTGTTGTCCAATCTAGTCAAATTTGACGATACGGCCCACTGTTGCCAATTGTGAACATTGGCTAAATTAC
>CAYLWO010000110.1:19222-21357 GCA_964387285.1 uncultured Cytophagia bacterium
GTCAAATTTGACGATACGGCCCACTGTTGCCAATTGTGAACATTGGCTAAATTACCGGATAAAGAATTCGTATTTTGTGCTTTCTGAACACCGTCCTTGTACAATGTCAATCGGACCTCGCCATCCCACCCCTTGGTCGTACCAAAGTTTAAATTTGGTCCGACGACGTCCAGATTGATCTCTAATACAGTCCATTTGCTGGTTTGATAAGGGGTTTTGTGAAAAATATGGATTACATTTTGCGTCATGATGATGCCTTGCATCGGACGACTGGTGGTCAACGTGGCGGTTGGCGGTAAAACATAAGCGTCGATGATGTTGATCAAGGTCCAGTGCGAATTCGTCTCCACCTTTAGTTGCCAAACTGTTGCGAAAGATGTAGAGATGCAGCAGAGCATCAAAACCGTCACCAGGAACACATTCACTGCAGCATGTTTTGTCTTCATATCTCCTCCCATGGATCTGATGATACAACCGCTAAAATTTACTTGAAATAAAGCAATCGGAGTGCCAAAATTCAACCGCAGGTCATTTTTGCTCAAGTCATCTAATGATAAAAAAATCCAGAAATTATCACTGAGGAGTAAAAAGAGGATGGTGTTAAATGGCCGGAAGGTTCGAGATGCTGTTGGATTTATCTGCGATTATGTCGGTGTTTTCCGACACGTAAAAATTACAGAGAAAAAGTCTACTATCTATCTTTTTTACCGATTTCAAGGTCTTTCATTTTTTCATGCAAATAACTGCGATTCAAGCCCAATAGCTGCGCCGTCTCGGTGACATTGCCATGACAATAGGACAACGCACGACGAATATAATCGGTTTCAAATCTGCGCCATACTTGATCAAGAGGTTGAAAGGTTGCATAATCAGTAACGGTTGCCTGTTCAAAACTGCGATTTTGCCATAGTTCAATCAACTCCCAAGCCTCAACGGTTTCCGAAGAAGAGAGCACGGCCACCCGTTCCATCAGGTTTTTCAATTCGCGGACATTGCCGGGCCATTTAAAAGATAGCAGTTCTGAAATCGCTTCCTCGGTCAGAATTTTTTCCGCCAGAAAATTGCGCCTGCAGGCTGTGCGTAAAAAATGCCATGATAATAATTTCAAATCATCCAAACGATCCCGCAACGGCGGGATGTGAATGGTGATAACATTCAAGCGATGGTATAAATCTTCTCGGAACCGGTTCTCCTTGATCTCGTGCTTTAAGGTTTTATTCGTTGCCGCAATGATCCGGACGTTGACGCGAACGTTCTGCGCAGAGCCCACTTTCTCGATATCGCCATTTTCCAAGGCCCGCAGCACTTTGGCCTGAGCCGCCAGACTCATATCGCCGATTTCATCCAGAAACAGAGTGCCGCCGTCTGCCATCTCAAATTTGCCTTTCTTGGCAAAAGACGCCCCGGTAAAGGCGCCCTTAATATGCCCGAACAGTTCGCTCTCCAAAAGCGTTTCGGTCAACGCGCTGCAATTGACCGTAACGTAGGGCATTTTGGCGCGCCGGCTGTTTTGATGAATCGCTGTGGCGACCAGTTCTTTACCGCTGCCGCTTTCGCCGAAAATCAATACAGTAGCGTCAGATTGTGCGATGGTGGTAATCTGCCGGCGGAGTTGCTGCATGGTTGCACTTTCACCCAACAGCTCGCCAGGTTGCATTTTTTCATTGCGCAGAATTTGATTCTCTTGTTCCAACTGCTGCTTGCGCAGGGCGTTGCGCATGCTAACCGGCAGACGATCTTCAATCTCATCGCGATCGATAAAATCAAAAGCCCCCAAACGGGTAGCCTCCACAGCATTGGGAATGCTGGCATGGTTGGTGATAATAATAACTTCCGGGGCGTCTCGTTTTTCATGCAGCCGACGCAGGACCTGCATGCCATCCATCCGCGGCATGGCAAGATCCAGGAGGATCAGACCAAATTTTTTTTCTGCAATTTTTTGCAGCGCTTCCTGCCCGTCAGCAGCTTCATCGGTTTGGTAACCAAGTTCTTTCGTCAGATCAGCAACAGCCAGACGAAGATTCTTGTCATCATCCACAATCAGGATGTGTATTGGTTGCAGCATCATTTCACTCCCACCAAAAGAAAAATGTCGTTCAACCACTTTAAATGGCAGCCTAACAGCATTCATTCTC
>CAYLWO010000111.1:0-2085 GCA_964387285.1 uncultured Cytophagia bacterium
CCATGGCAAATGAAGCTGTTGTTTAAACATGGGTCGCAAGTCGATACTTTGCGCTTTGGCACGCATGTTGGCGCCACAAATGGTTTTGATTTGGGCATCGATAAACTGACGCCGCCCACGCCGCCGACAACGGATCTCTTTTTTGCGTATTTTGAGATTTCCGGAATTTTCAATTGTTTGCAGAACGATTTTCGCTCGAATCTGGATTCGACCATCACCTGGACCCTGGATTTGGTGGCGCCGGGTGATTCCACTTTCGAACTCTCCTGGGACCCCAGTACATTTCCGACCGGCGATATCCCCGGCAGTCTGCGGCTCAATACCTATACGGATATGTTGAAGCAGAACAAATTCATCGGCAAAGGGGTTGCCTATGCAGATAACTTTATTTTTTTCATTTCCTACTCTGCACCGCAAAAAGCGACTTTTGTATCCGTTACGATTGGCACCAATCCAAAAGATTTATATTTTCAGGTGGATAGCGGAAGCTATACTCAAACCGCACAGTTCAATTGGCCGGTCGGATCCAGACATAATATCAGCACCACTCTTCGTCAACTAGTTTCTACCGGTTCCTCTTATGTTTTTCAAAATTGGAGCGATTCCGGCGCACGGTACCATCAGATCACGGTTGCCGAAAAGGATATGACGTTGCAGGCGAATTTTGTTCCGCAGTTTCAAATCTCCGGGAACATTTCGCCTGCCGGCAGCGGCCGCATTGAACTACAACCGCAAAAAGAGTGGTACGATATAGGCGAGACGGTCACCCTGAAGGCCATAGCGCAACCGGGATTTAAATTTGAGAAATGGACCGGGACATTTACCAGTACGGCCGCTCTTGTTAATCTCATCATGGATCAATACCATCAAACGACCGCGGTTTTTACCAGCGCAACACAGGTTCCGCACGGCGGTTTTGGGGCAGCGGAATATGGTCTGCAGCAAAATTATCCCAATCCGTTCAACAACAGTACCGACATCTGCTTTTCCCTAGCAGAGGAGAATGATGTGCAGATTTGCGTGTATAATGATCGCGGAGAATTGGTGAGCATTTTAGTTGATCAAAAGCTGCCTCCCGGAAGTTTCACGACCAGCTGGCAGGCCGGCGCTTTCTCTACCGGTGTTTATTACTGTACCATCCGGACCGGCGCGTTTTTTTCGCAAAAACCCATGCTCTTGATAAAATAAAACCGGTTATTGCCGGAAAAGGAATACCGATATAAAAAAAAGCCTTGCAGATTTCTCTGCAAGGCTTTCTTACATCGAGCAGAACCGAGTTTCCTTACGGGAACTCGACCAAAAGGTTATATTTTGCTTACGTTGGTAGCCTGCAAACCTTTGGGACCTTTTTCGACGTCGAACTGGACTTTATCGCCTTCATTGAGGGCTTTAAAGCCATCGCCGGAGATCGCTTTGTAATGCACGAATACATCGGCGCCGTTCGGGCGTTGGATAAAACCGTAGCCTTTTTCGGAGTTAAACCATTTTACGGTTCCCTGTTCCATTCTTTGTTTCCCTTTCTTTGTTGAAAATTTTTCGTCATTGTGACGAAAGACGTACACTTGCTTCGATTCTGCTATGCAAAAAAAAATCGCACGCCATAGTGACAACATTCACCATGGATGCGATTTGATTATTCAATACTTGTTTCAAGATTTAACACTAGCACTATCGACTTGTAAAGCATGCAGAAAAAGCAATTCTATGGTGTACATGAATTTATGTTGCTTAATATAGTAAAATTATCTATTATACGCAAGAAAAATTATAAAAATTTTACATTTTTTTCATTTTAAACAAGCTTGGAGATTTACCTATGAGTCGTTCATTGATGGGTTTGGTATTGTTATTGCTGTGGATGCTGAATGATCCGTCCGCTGGTCAACCAAAAGGCTTTAATTATCAAGAGGATAGAGTGCCTGCTTACATTCTGCCTGATCCTTTGCTCTGCGCAGACGGCAGCCCGGTTTCTTCAGCGAAAATCTGGTGGGAAAAACGACGACCGGAAATTCTTCATCTATTCGAAAATGAAATGTTTGGTAAAATTCCGCTTGCTGCCCAAAACACGCTGGCCCAATATACGCT
>CAYLWO010000111.1:2185-20980 GCA_964387285.1 uncultured Cytophagia bacterium
ACTGAAAAATCACGCGGCATTGCCGCCAGCCGCTGGCCGGTGGAAAAAATACTTGCGAGAGGATACGGTCTGGCAATCATCTATTACGGCGATCTGGATCCGGATTATGACGACGGCTTTCAGAACGGCGTGCATCCGCTTTTTTATCGTGACGGGCAAATCCGTCCGGACGAGGACGAGTGGGGCGCTATCGGCGCCTGGGCCTGGGGATTGTCGCGCGCTCTGGATTATTTTGAAACCGATCCGGATATCGACAGCCGGCACATTGCTGTCATGGGACATTCACGGCTGGGCAAAGCAGCGCTGTGGGCCGGCGCCCTGGATCAACGTTTTGCCATGGTCATTTCCAACAATTCCGGATGCGGCGGCGCCGCTCTTTCCAAACGGATTTTTGGCGAAACAGTGGAACGCATCAATACCAATTTCCCGCACTGGTTTTGTGGGAATTTTATAAAGTACAATGGCCGTGAAGCGGAGTTGCCCATGGATCAACATATGCTGTTGGCCCTGGCAGCGCCGCGACCGCTCTATATTGCCAGTGCGGAGCAGGACCTCTGGGCTGATCCATTGGGTGAATTTTTAGCTGCCAGAGGCGCAGACCCCGTTTATCGGCTGTTAGGCGGTGAGGGGCTGCCGGTCACGGAAATGCCGCAGCTGAACAGTCCGGTCATGGGACGCATAGCCTACCATATCCGCACCGGCAAGCATGACGTGACCGATTATGACTGGGAACGATATATGGATTTTGCCGACAAGTGGTTTCGCTGAGCGAACGGTTCGGCAGATATTAGCTGTTAATTACCCAACCCGGATCAGCAGGGGCCAAAAGGTGTCCAAAAAGAAACGATCATGTTAGCAGCCGTGGGTTGCAACCCACGGCTACCATCTCATGGATGCTCCGCGACGTGCATGATAATAGGACATCTCTAGCTATCATTCAATGCCGTCCCAACAATGCGTGCATAATCGTTCTTTCGGCAGACCGATGGCTGCCACCATGTCTTCCAGGGTCTGATATTTGAGCGATGTCAGAGAGAGGCGACGTTTAATCTGATTGACCATGGCTTCGAATTCCGGGCTGGCAGGATCTTTATAGGCGTCCAGCGACTGTGGCGGTGTTCCCTGAATGGCCATGATGGACTGTCGAGCCGCCAGATCCATTTCTGAGCGCGATTGCGAAAAATTGAGATACAGGCAAGAGTACAACAAGGGCGGGCAGGCCACGCGCATATGCACCTCTTTGGCGCCAAAATCGTACAAACGCTGTATGGTGTCTTTAAGCTGGGTGCCGCGCACGATCGAGTCTTCGCACAACAAAGCCCGTTTGCCTTTGATGATCTCCTGGATCGGCATTAATTTCATCACCGCGATCAAATCCCGAGTAGCCTGGTTCTGCGGCATAAAACTGCGCGGCCAGGTCGGCGTATATTTTACAAAAGCGCGCTGATACGGTTTTCCGGAACGATTGGCGTAACCCAGGGCGTGCGCGACGCCCGAATCCGGAATGCCGGCGACAAAATCGATTTCCGTGTTATCCCGTTCCGCCAGCTTTTCACCGCAACGATTTCGGGCCCATTCCACATTGACGCCCTCGTAATTGCTGGAAGGGTAGCCGTAATAAATCCACAAAAATGAACAAATCTTCATTGTCGGCAGTTCCGGACGCAGGACGGTAACGCCGTCTGTGGTGATGCGCACGATCTCTCCCGGTCCCAGGTTGCGTTCAAAACGATAGCCCAGATTGACATACGCGCAGCTCTCAAAAGATACCGCATAGCCGGTCTCTTTTGAGCCGATGCTGATCGGCGTCCGTCCCAGCCGATCCCGTCCCGCATAAACGGCATCGGGCGTCAGGATCAGTATGGAGCAGGAGCCCTCGATGACATGCTGCACTTTTTCAATGCCGGCCTCTAAGGTATCTTCCTGGTTTATCAGCGTGGCAACCAACTCGGTTGGATTGATCATATTGCGGCTCATTTCGGTGAAATGGGCGCGATGATCGGATAGCGCCGCCTTGACCAGCTGGTTGATATTGGTGATTTTGCCTACCGTGGCGATGGCATAGGCGCCGAGATGGGAACCGATGAGCAGAGGTTGTGCCTCGAAATCACTGATGACGCCGATGCCGGTTTTGCCGGATAATTTTTCCACATCCTGACTGAATTTGGAACGGAATTGCGCGTTTTCGATATTATGAATATGGCGGCTAATGCCGTCCTGATCGTGAACAGCCAGACCGCCGCGGCGGGTGCCTAAATGAGAATGATAATCCGTGCCGTAAAACAGATCCTGTACGCAATCTTGCGTGGCAACAACGCCAAAAAAACCACCCATATTCCAGTTCCTTTTTATTTGATTATTTCATTATAATTACATTTCTGTAAATGCAGCGTCCGGCCAAAGCAAACTTGGTTGAGCGACAGTTGCAGCTGAATTCAAATTCAACAGATTATCCTCATATATTACTAAAAATTCCAATAGCGACAAAGCAGAATTTATATATTTGTATAAATCTTTGGCAGCAAAATGCATTTTTTTCGCCAAATATGACAAATATCATTGATTCTGACGAAAATTCTCCTTATATATTAACAATAAAAGTAACAGGCAACCAAGTATTTCATCAATGTGAGGAGACACCTATGAAACGCTTAGCCCGCCGCTCGTTGGCCATGGCCATTTTTGGCCTGATGTTCGTATCAGCTTTGATTGTTACGGACAAGATCTACCCGTCAGATACCTCGAAAAGTAAAAAAAAGCTTGTTTTTATCGAGAATAATGTTAAATTTGGCGAGGAAAAACCAATTATCATTCCTTATGAGGGTGTGGAACCCGAAGGATACGGTACGTTATGGGCAACTTCGATAAATCCAAACCCGGGTCCTACGCCGCCAGATACGTCTAAAGGTTACTAATAACCGTTTGCTGATTAAGGGTTTATAGATATTTGGCCACACTTACGCAAAACCTTCGTCGTGCTGTAATATACTGGATAATTTTTTTAGGTATTCTTAATATTGTCCATTATTTACCTCATGATTATCGTGCATTCATGAGTTGGGTCAATTACTCTATCTATTTTTTTCTAGGAATACTGGCCTTTTTAATTGCCAGAAAAGATCCGCTGTTTTGGGATATTTTTTCCCATTTTTCTTTTGCCTTTTTTTTCACGGCCTTTAGTTTTATTATGACGTTCATAGGCAAAAAGGGAATTGTTGGCGATAACATTACCGGTCACTATGTAGCGTTTTACCACTGGGCGGTATTTTTTACGCTGTTTCTTGTAGGCGCCGTCTATCTGACTTTGCGCTATCTTTGTTGGCATTGGCCGAGATGGGTGAGTTATACATTGGCCTGGATGGCCGGTATCCTTTTGCATGCGGATTTTTGGTATAAGGCTTTTACCGTCACCCGCTTTCCCTTTAAAACCGGACAGGTGGAGGTGTTTCAGCAGACCCTGAGAACGGATGTGGCCATTATCCTCGTCTTGGGCTTGTACTGCGTGGTGTTGTTGTTCAGTCACAAGCCCAATGGCGCTTTTATGCATTTTTTAGCCGCCGCCATATTGATTACGTTTCTCTGCGATGTATTCGATATGATGGTGTCGGTGCACGATTTGAACATTTACGGTCTGGATCAGTATTTTGCATTTTTCTGTTTGCTCTTGCTGGTAGCGGTTTGTCTGTTGCGACTGCTGTCCTTGTATTCGCCGGAGTACCGATTGCGCGAGCAGTTTATCTTTAATCCCAGCTATGGCATTCAGACGCCGGTGGTGTTAAAGAGCCACAACATGGATGTGATCGTCGGCATGATCAAACCCTTGTTCAGCTACCAGAATATTGTTTTCCAGATGAGTTTAGGCGTGGTGTTTGTATTGATTTCAGGTCTGGCAAAATCGTTTTATGTGACCGTCAAGCTGTTTTTGATGGTCACACTTGTCGTTTTCGTTTGGAATGTTTATTACTATTTCATCTATGCTGCAATCAAGGATGGTCAAATACTAAACAAACGATATACAAAATGAACCAAAATTGGGGCGAGGTCGTTATGAAAAGTATCAAGAACCAGGTTACATCGGATGAGATGTTGATTGGCAGTTCTCCCGAGATCGATCAAATCCGCCGGTCGCTGGCCATGATCGGCAGAAATCAGCAACATGTTCTGATCGTCGGCGATGCCGGGACGGAAAAAATGGTCATTGCACGATTACTGGCCGCGCAGAGCCCAGCCGGCCAGGAATGTTTGATCGAGACCGATGCCTCTAAACTGAACGCCGCTTTCGATTTCGAAATTACGTCCCAGATACAACAACAGATTAAAGACGTTGCTTCGTTGAATTCCATCAAAGGAGTAATGGTTATCGAGAACGTCGATCAACTCACTCCGGATGCACAGAAAAAACTGACTGTTTTTGCCAAACGCGGTTACTTTAATCTGACCACTCCGGTACAGATGAATTTTCGCCTGATTTCCACCACCTCGGCAAAGATTCATACCGACGCCAGGCAGCAGAACATCGATTCCGAGCTGTTTTTGTCTTTGTCGGAATTGACGATTAAAATGCCGTCGTTAAAAGATCGCCGTCAGGATATCCCGCTGTTGTTTGAGCATTATCTCAAAGAGGTGTGTCAAAATCTGGGTCGTCCCGTACCGCCCATCAATTTCGAGATATTCAACCAGATGCTCAAATATGACTGGCCGGGCAATGTGAAAGAATTGGAAAACGTTGTCCGCAGTTTGGTGCTCTCCTCTCCGGAAACCGAGTTGTTGCCGCAGGCGTTGCCGTTCTTTAACGATCAACAACAGTTCAGCAGACTGGAGCTGCAGAGTCTGGGAATAGCCGTGGCCCGGTTGGAGAAAGAATTGATCGAGCGCGCGCTGCGCAAATTTGCCGGCAATCAATCACGCGCCGCGCAAGTGCTCAGCATCTCGGAACCGAACCTGCGTTTTAAAATGAAAAAATTGGGTATTCGCAAACAGGATTTTGTTTACGGCAATTAATCTGTTCAGGTAAATTTTTTATATTTTGCTTGCATTATTGCCGTCGTTTTAGTTAAATTGGTGCCAGTCCGTTAACTGGAGGCGCCTGAATCATTAGCGATCGGCTGTTCGGCGTGTGGAACCGAAATACAACCGAGCGCAAGGGATTTGGGCCGAAACAGCGCAGTGCCACGCTGCGTTGTTGGGACGGCGTGTGAAAAACCGCCGCACTGTCACGGAAAAGAGATCCGTGGAGCGCTAGTTGACCGACGCACTGAAGGCCTATTCTCATTGACCATATCGGGCTTGTCCAGTATGGTTATTTTTTTATCTACCCCGCACGGCCTTGACCATTTCTCCTCCACGGATCTCGCCTTATATTGTTTTTTATGTACGAATTATTGCAAACGCTCATCAATCTTTCTTCCATCACCGGCCATGAAGGCGAACTCGGCGATTGGCTCTGCCATTGGTTCGCAGGGCATGGTTACACCGTTGCGCGCCAGCCGGTAAGTGAAGGAAGATTCAATGTCCTGGCCCGGGCCGTGCCGCAGCCCCGGCTGTGGTTTTGCACCCATCTGGATACGGTCGCGCCCCATCTCGCCTTTCGCGAGGATGCCGAACACGTTTATGGACGCGGCGCCTGCGACGCCAAGGGCATTCTCTTTGCCATGCTCTCAGCTGCAGAACGTTTACGCTCTTTTGGACGACCCGATTTCGGTTTTTTGCTGGTCGTGGGTGAAGAACACGCTTCAGATGGCGCCAAAAAAGCTGCAACGACCGGGCTCAAGGCCGATTACATCATTTTAGGCGAACCCACCGACAACCATGTGGTCAGCCGGCAAAAAGGCGCGCTCGTGTTCCGTGTCCATACGTTTGGCCGCAGCGGCCACTCGGGATATCCGGAAATGGGTTTTTCCGCCGTCCATTATCTGGCGCAACTACTGGCAGAGTGGCTGCAACTGGATTGGGGACATCATCCGGAAATGGGCGACACCACGCTCAATATCGGCCTCATTCACGGCGGCCAGGCTGCCAATGTCATAGCAGACCAGGCCTGGGCTGACGGTTTGTTCCGCCTCTCCGGCGATCCAGAGGCGGTCATCAAACGTCTTCGCGCGTATGAAAACGAATGGGCAAAAATCCAGGTGCTCAGTGCATCCGCTCCGCAGACATTGCTGACGCCGGAAGGTTTTCCGCACAAGACCGTGTCTTTCGGTTCAGATGCGGCCTATTTAAAAACCATGGCGCCGGTCGTGATGATAGGGCCGGGGTCGATCCATTTTGCGCATCGGGAGAATGAACAAATTGCCAAGCAAGAACTTTTACAGGCCGTTGATTTATACGAAAAACTTGCCATCGATTTATTAAAAGGTTAGAGGTCAGAGATGCTGGTAATGAAATTCGGCGGCACTTCCGTGGGCTCTGCAGAGGCCATACGGCGCGCCGGTGTGATCATAAAGAGTCGGTTGGCGCAATCGCCGGTGGTCGTGGTATCTGCCGTCGGCCATGTGACCGATCTGCTGGTAGAGGTCGGTCGCCATGCGGCGCGCAAAGACCGATGCAAGTCCTATGATCTGGTTTTATCTTTGCTTAAACAACATCGCTCCCTTTTGCAGGATCTCGAGTTGCAGGAGGCGCCGGAAATGCGCGCTTTGCTGACAACGGTGGAAGAACAATTAAAAAAAATCTGTGAGATCATTATCCAGGCCGGTCATCTGGCTCGCCACGTTTCCGATGAGCTGTTGAGTATGGGCGAATTTTTGTCCGCCCGTATCCTGAGCCGCTATTTGTGCAGTCAAGCTATCGAATCAGTCATGGTGGATAGTCGAGAGGTGATGGTCACCGATTCCCGTTTCGGTCAGGCTCAGCCGCAAATTGAAGCCGCAACACCCCTGGCGTGTAAAAAGATCCTGCCATTTGTCCAGCGCAGCGTGGTCCCGGTTTTACAGGGATTCGTCGGCAAAGATGGTCAGGGACGTACCACGACGCTGGGGCGCGGCGGTTCCGATTGGTCCGCCACCCTGATCGGCGCCATGCTCAATGCCGCGGCTGTGGAGATTTGGACCGACGTGGATGGGATTTTGACGGCTGATCCCTCTTTGGTGAAAGAAGCGAAACGCATTCGCGTCATGACCTTCCAGGAGGCTGCCGAACTTGCCTACTTTGGCGCCAAAGTCCTGCATCCGGCAACCTTGTTGCCGGCGGTGGAGAAGCATATTCCGGTCTCGGTGCTGAATTCGCAGCGACCGACCGAGTCCGGCACCCTGATCGCACCGGCCGCATCAGCCCCGGCGCATCAGCGTTGCGTGGTCAAATCCATTGCCTATAAAGAAAACATCACCATTGTGACGGTTGCTTCAACCCGTATGCTGATGGCGTACGGGTTTCTCTCTTCCATTTTTGAGGTGTTCAACCGTTATCAAACCGCTGTGGATCTGGTCACCACCTCTGAGGTCAGTGTTTCCATGACCATTGATCATTCTGAACGGTTGACGGAGATCAAGCGCGACCTCAGCCATTTCAGCCAGGTGGAAGTGCAAACCGGCAAAGCCATTGTCTGTCTGGTGGGGGAGTGGATGCGTCAAACGGCCGGCATGCCGGGCGAGATTTTTTCTGTTTTGCATGATGTGCCCGTCCATCTCATTTCTCAGGGCGCTTCTGAAATCAACATCAGTTTTGTCATCGATGAAGAATTGTTGCCGGATGTCATTCACCGTTTGCACGACCATTTTTTCGGCAGCGATCTGGATGCGGACATATTTTTCGTCGAATGAACGAAAGGAGGATGCAACTGTGAAAATCGCACTGATCGGCTATGGCCGCATGGGACGGGAGATTGAAAAATTGGCGCCGGACCTGGGTCACGAAATCACCGGCCGCTTTGAACTTGCACAGGAACTGACCGCTGATTCCGCTTTAAACGGCGCGCAGGTTTTGATCGATTTCAGCGCCGCTGAAGCGGTCATGAACAATCTGCACTCTGCGGCGCAACTGGGCGTTCCGATTGTAGAGGGCAGCACCGGCTGGCTGCAGCGGTTGGCTGAGGCAAATGAGCTTACCGGCCTGACCATGATCTACAGCAGCAATTTTTCCATGGGCGTTTATCGTTTTCAACAACTGGTCAGGCTGGCTGGACAGCTATATGGATCGGATGACGGCTATGACGTTTATGTTCATGAATGGCATCACCATGCCAAGGCGGACAGTCCCAGCGGTACCGCCCTGACGCTGGCGCGCACGTTGCAGAGCGTCATGCCGCGCAAGACCGAACTGTTGACGCAGCCGGCTCAGGGAAAAATACCGGCGCACGCCTTGCACGTCAGTTCTACCCGCGTGGGCCGCATTCCTGGCACGCATGAAATAGGTTTTGATTCGCGCTACGATCAAATCATCCTGCGTCATCAGGCGTTTGGTCGTGAAGCCTTTGCTTATGGCGCTCTGGCCGCAGCCGAATGGATTGCACAGCGCAAGGGTATTTATACAATGGATGATTTTATGGCAGGACAAAAATAAATAAATCAGCGAGGTGGTTATGTTTGACGTACAAAAATTACGCGGTACTATTGTAGCATTGGTCACGCCGTTTACCGCAAAGGGAGAAATCGACGAACCCTGTTTGCGCAAACTGGTTGACTGGCAGATCGAACAGGGCACGGATGTGTTGTTGGCTTGCGGCACCACCGGCGAAAGCGCTACCCTGAGCCATGAGGAGCATCATCGGGTAATGGAAATCGTCATCGATCAAAGCAACGGACGGACGCCGGTCATCTGCGGCGCCGGCAGCAATGCCACCCACGAAGCCGTTGACCTGAGCCGTTATGCTGAAAAGACCGGCGCCAAAGCGGTGTTGTCCGTTTGTCCTTACTATAACAAACCGACTCAGGAAGGATTGTTTCAACATTTTCAGGCCATAGCGCAATCCATCAGCTTGCCGCTGATCGTGTACAATGTGCCTGGACGAACCGGCGTCAATTTGACGCCTGCCACGTTGATGCGACTCAGTCGGATCGCCAACATCATCGGTGTGAAGGAAGCCAGCGGCAATATGGCGCAGATCATGGAGATATTGCGCATTCGTCCCCGGGGATTCCTGGTTTTCTCCGGCGACGATGCCATCACCCTGCCGATTCTGTCCGTAGGCGGCGATGGCGTCATTTCTGTTGCCGCCAATGAGGCGCCCGGTCTGCTGCATGAGATGGTCTGGTCCGCATTTAAAGGGGATTGGCAGCGCAGCCAGGAATTGCATCATCGGCTGTTGCCGCTCATGGAAATGAATTTCATTGAAAGCAATCCGATTCCGGTTAAAACGGCCATGGCCATGATGGGCTTATTGGCAGAAAATTTCAGATTGCCATTGGTTTCCATGGCTGCGGATAATAAGGAGAAACTGCGGAAATGTCTGGCGGATTTAAAACTCGTTGAGCCTTGAAAAATTGAACCACTGACAGCACGGTCTGCGGGGTGCGCCGCTGGAAAGTCATGCAGAGTATATGATGGCGCAGATGTTATGATTTTATGCGGCGGGTCGGCCAGGGACTTGCCACAGCAGGGGCCTGCATTGGCCGCTTTTTTAAATACGGTCGACAGCTAGGATATCCATGCAAAAATTCCAGCCTACTTCTTGGAATAAAGGTTGCAAACCTTTGCAAGCATAAACCCGTCGCCCAACTTTTACACTTTTTTTTTAGGAGACAGATTGAAGAGAATGCAGCTGATCATCGAAAAATTGTACGAGCAAAAAACCGACCAAGCTCCAGCTGATTTTTCAGCGGTTTTTCAGGATTTCATGGCCATGTTAAATTGTGGACAGGTCCGTGCAGCGGAACCTTGTGGCGCAGAGTGGCGTGTAAATACCTGGGTGAAAAAAGGCATTCTTTTGGGTTTCCGTTACGGCGTAATGGAGCAAAATCTGACTGAATCCGGATTTCCATTTTTTGACAAAAACACCTATCCTTTGCGGCCGCTGACCCTGGCTGATCGGGTGCGCATTGTTCCAGGAGGCAGCAGTGTACGTTCGGGCTGTTATCTGGCCCCGGGCGTGGTCATGATGCCGCCGGCCTTTGTTAATGTCGGCGCTTACGTCGATCAGGATACCATGATCGATTCGCATGCGCTGGTCGGTTCTTGCGCGCAAATCGGTAAAAATGTCCACATCAGTGCAGCAGCGCAAATAGGCGGTGTACTGGAACCTATCGGCAGCCAACCGGTCATTGTGGAAGACGGCGTGCTCGTCGGCGGCAATTGCGGCATCTATGAGGGCACCCGTGTCGGTAAAGGGGCGGTGCTGGGCAGCGGTACGATTCTCACGCGATCGATTCCGGTGTATGATTTGGTGAATGAAAAAGTATTGCGCGGCCATGCGCAGGACCCTTTGACGATTCCGGAGAATGCTGTGGTGGTATCCGGCAGCCGTGCCATCAAGTCCAATGAATTTGCGCGACAACAGAATTTGCACCTATACTGTGCGATCATTGTCAAATATCGTGATGCGCAGACGGATCGGTCCGTAGCGCTCGAATCAGACCTCAGATTAGCTGAATGACAGACCTTGAGGTGTCCAAAAAGTTCGTTATTTGTTCTCAGGATTAAATAAACAGCAAGAGCAGTAATATGCGAACAATAAATAACCTAATATTTTTAATTAGCATGTAGTTCCGCCTTTAGGCGGAGAAATTTCCGGCTAAAGCCGGAACTACTTACGAAAGTTGTTTTTTAGACAACCTCAAGGTTGTTTTCGGGTTCCAATCGGTCAATTCAGGCAACACCCATCATTTTTTTGTCCCACCTGTGGGACAATTTGTCGCTTTTCTGAGTTTTGAAAATGATATAAGCTTTGTAAAAACAGAAAGGAGAACCAGAGATGAAATGGCACGATTCTTGGACAAGATTTTTAAAACCAAGGTGGGAGAGAAAACCTATGAAAAAAGCTTTGTCTATAATCGGTATGACCGCTGCACTGTTTTTGTTGAGCATGGGCATCAATCTGGCCCAGCAGGATGCCGTGTTGAAATTTAATCGTCCGGAAATTGAAAGCTTGTTGACCATGTTCAACGAGACGCCAATAAAAGGACAGGATCTCGATGTACTCGCACCGCTGATGACCAAATTGAAAGACGGTGTAAAAGAAGCTTCTGCTTTTATCGATACCAGTCAAACGGTTGACATTAAAGTTAATGCACAAGAGGCCGGCATCTTTTTGAATATCATTAATAACGCGACGTTTCCGGCGCGTTTTGTCGATCTTGTTTTGGGTATGAAGAAAAAAATTCAGGCAGTGGCCCCGCCCATGCCCATGGGCATGCCGGGTATGAATGCCAAATAGGGCATGCTTCCATTCTAAAAACCACTTCAGACTATAATTTTTTCCATTCTCATTTAACCCAGCCCGGATAGACTGGAATTACCTGTCTGACATTTCAAACCACCGTGTCGCTGCGAACGCGGCAACCGTATTTTTTTTCTTTTTTAAATTATTAAAATTTTGTATTATTTGTCTATTATGGCGATATTTGGCCGTACCACACTGATACATTGATCCTGTATGAGACAGATTCACTTGCTGAATTTTTAGTGTTGCCGGACAAAAAATTCTTTTTGATAAAACAATTGTTCTAATTATATTAAAAACAATACAAGTTTCTGAGGGGACGGATAAACACTTGTATCGTTTATTGTAAGGTTTGGCACAAATCGTGCATGGTGTAATCGGATAATAACAACCGGCTTCAGCCCTGTAGAGTAGAAGACTATTGGTTTCTTGATCTTTCCTTGGGAGGAAAGTATGAGAGCTTTGCGCACGGCATCAATGGGCGCTGCACTTTGTATTAGCTTGGTCCTGGCATCTTTTCAACAACCTTGCAGTGCGGTTGATTTGAAACGGCCCTATGAAACGATTATCGTCACCGGCGCACAATTGCCGCTATTCAATAATGTTCCGGTGCAGGAGATTTTTGTCTATAGTTTTGTCGGCGGCACCTGGAAACAGCTGGCTTTTCAGATCGATGAAAAAGATGGCGGCTCTTTTCTTGCCGCAGGCAACAATCTTTTAAACAGCAATGATGAGATCTGTTTTATGGCCGCCGACCTGGGCGATAGTGCGGCTGATCATAACTGGATCAGCGACGCCTCTTCCGAGGTGTATCAACGATATCAAATCAAAGCAACCAACCCCTCCCTGAGCGGCAATAAAAACGGCTATGCCTATATTTATCATTCCACGACCCTGGGTGTTGATCCGGGCGTATCGGCCTATATGAGTTATGTCCCGGCTGGAGACGGAGCAGCCAATGACACGATTCGCGCTCGCGGCTATATTTTCGGTCATAACACGGATGCCATTCCCGATTATCTGGCCTTGCGCAACGCTACGAACCAGAGCGCGGATATTTTAGACCGGTGG
Organism: uncultured Cytophagia bacterium; assembly: GCA_964387285.1. Taxonomy (GTDB): domain Bacteria; phylum Zhuqueibacterota; class Zhuqueibacteria; order Residuimicrobiales; family Residuimicrobiaceae; genus Anaerohabitans. Next base: position 14,568 of record CAYLWO010000111.1, read on the forward strand.
AAGATACGCTACAGCGGCATTTATTTCATTAATCCCAGTCTTTATTACCATGACAGTGAAATCTCGGCACTGACGGATTCCATGTTGGCGTATAAAAGCGGCAGGATTCGCACGTTCAGGCGTTGTGATTTCAGCTGCCGGCTGCGCGGCTTTCAGGTGCCGCCGTTCTCAATCACTACGACGTTTTATCCCTTTTATGCCGTTACGACTTTCCAGCAGGACAGCATGCAACAGGTATTTGGTTTGGACACGCTGCGCCAATCCCTGGATCTGAACAGCTCTGTTGTCACCAGCAAGTTTTACAATCGCTACAATTCGAACATCTCTGTCAATGGCGTTAGCGACGCGGTCGATAAAAATTTTTCCCCCACCCAGATAAACTGGCAGCTGATACAAGGCGCCATGGGATCGTTGGTAACCATTGTGGATTCATGCAATGTCGGTACGACCAAGGAGACCTATTACAAAGACGACAGCACCATCGATCCGCTGGATACCGGCGACAGCGCTTCCTATGGTGAAACCGGAACCCTGGCATCCAATACGGCGGAGAAAATTTCCGGCTCTATGGTTATCAAACAAATTTCCTGGTATCTTGGCGATTACCATACCACCGCCATTGCCGACTCTCTTATCAATCAGCGCAGCCTGCCGTTGCAATTGAACGTGACCGCGCGCGCGTTTGTTATTCCGGTGGAATTAGCCTCTTTTACCGGGCGTTTGCACAACGCCAAAGCCACGCTGACATGGACCACAACCTCCGAGTCCAATAATTATGGCTTTGAGCTGCAGCGCCGGCGTCATGGCAATGAATCCTGGGAGGTTATCAGTTTTATCAAGGGCGCGGGCACCAGCAACGAACTGCACACCTATCATTATCAAGATCAACTTGCGGAATCCGGCAGCTATGACTATCGTTTAAATCAAATCGATTTTGACGGGGTCAGCAGCTTGTCTCAATTTGTTTCTCTCGCATTAGCCGCACCCGCCATGCCGGTTCTGGAGCAGAATTATCCCAATCCCTTTAATCCGGCGACAGAGATCCATTTCCAGTTGCCGGTCGAAGAGCAGCAAACGATTCAGCTGGCGGTGTACAATCTGCTGGGACAGTGTATCCGCGTTCTGCAACAAGGAATGAAATCGTCCGGATATTATGCGATTCCCTGGGATGGAAAAGATGACGCCGGACAGGTCGTCGGCAGCGGCGTCTATTTTATCCGGTTGCAATCCGGGCAAAATGTATTGCAACGCAAGATGATCAAGATGCAATAGGATTTTTGTAATCAGCAAGCAGTTCCGCCTTGCGAAGGTTGCAAACTTTCGCAAGGTTGTTTTTCGAGTTTGTACTTTGTTATCCGTCCACTCCGTTCTATCCGTTTTATCCGCGTTTGCTGCAAGTTTTGCCAGAAATGCGCCAAAATTGAGTGATGAAATGCTAAATACAATACCAGTTGCTTTAATGGCAGGGTCTGGCTATATTATCCGCAATAAGCGTTACAGCGTATTTTTTATTCTTAGAACAGGAATTGTAATCCACAGGTCAGCTCATTTGACTGAAAAAGGCATTCTATGACCACGTTCGTTATTGACGCCCACGTGCATCTTTATCCTGGTTTCAGTCTAGACAAGGTTGTATATCGTGCCTGGTGCAATTTTTCATCACTGCACACGAATCCAACCTCGGTAAAATTTCTTTTATTGACGGAACGATCCGATTGTACGGCGTTTGCTCAAATTAAAAAGCAGAAATCCATTGCCGGCTTTACTGTTCAGGATATTGCACCGGAAGCGATTCGTTTGCATGACTCGAAACAACGGGTATTGTACATCATGGCCGGCCGCCAGATCGTCACCGCCGAATCTCTTGAAGTGTGTTGTTTGGTCAGCACATTCAACTTACCGGATCGACAATTTTCAACCGTCGAAACGATTCGCCGCGTCAACCAAGCCGGCGGCGTTGCCGCGTTGAATTGGGCGCCGGGCAAATGGCTTTTCAAACGCGGCAAACTCGTCGCCCGCCTGTTGGATGAATTTACCCCGGAGCAGCTGCTCATCGGCGACACCTCCATGCGGCCTGATTTCTGGACTACGCCGCGGTTGATGAAACAGGCCATGCGCAAAAGCTTTCGCATTGTCGCTGGTTCAGATCCTCTGCCTTTTAAAGGAGAAGAGGAAAACATCGGCCGTTATGTCTGCAGTCTTGAAGCGCCGTGGCAGGAGGACCGGCCGGTTGAATCCTTGCGCATGGCTTTGATTGATCCCAAGAATGCCATTCGGCGTCTGGGCCGGCGTAGTGCGACCCTGGAGTTTATCGGTCGTCAAGTGCGCATTATGCAGGAGAAAAAAAACCGCGAGGCGTAAATATTGAGAATGGAAGAACAGCGATGAAACGATTGAGGCAAATTCTAATTTTAACGGGCTTGCTTTTTTCGCCGCAAATCCTTCTTTCGGCGGAATATCACAATCACGCTCAGCTCAGCCGACAACTTTTAAACTGGTCCAGACAACATCGCCGGACTATCAGCGTGCACGAGCAGGCAAAGACCCGGCAGGGCCGGGCAATTTGGAGCGTTACCTTGTCGAAAGCCGATAGACCGGAAGAACAGCCGGCCTTGTTGATTATTGCCGGCATCGATGGTCGCGATTTGGCTTCTACTGAATTGGCCTTGGGTTTTCTCGACGATGTTCTCAACAAAGCGCAAACAGTCGACAGTGTAGCCCGCATGCTGCAACAAACGACTTTTTACATATTCCCACGATTACATCCCGATGCGACGGAGACCTTTTTCGCACCTGTTCAACAGGAATGCACGAGCAATACGCGGCCTCAGGATGATGATCGGGACGGCCGAGTGGACGAAGATGGCTGCGAGGATTTAAACCGGGATGCCATGGTTGCGCATATGCGCGTGCGCGATCCGGAGGGTGAGTTCATCCTGGATGAACAGGATCCGTTTCTACTGCGTCGCGCTGATCGCACTAAAGGCGAAATCGGCATCTACCGTGTTTTCCAGGAAGGTCGTGATGATGATCAGGACGGCTCATGGAATGAGGACGGTCCAGGCGGCGTGACGCCGAACCGGAACTTTTCTTTTGCCTGGAATGGGACGGCTGCCGATCAGGGTGAATATCCCTTTTCCGATGCGGAGACGCGCACGCTGGCTGATTTTTGTTTTTCCCACCCCAACATCACCGCTGTTCTTAGCTATTCAGATCAGGATAATCTTTTACAATCATGGCCCGCATCTGCTCCAGGCTGGCAATGGCCTGCTGAAAGAGAGGTGAAGCCGATAAATGAAATGCCGCCTCAGGATGCTGCGGTGTTGCGTCATCTGGCTGATGTGTATAAAACCATAACCGGTCGGGATCAGGCGCCGGAAAACCCACCGGCCCGGGGCGATCTGGCACAATGGGCCTATTATCACCTGGGACGCTGGTCTTTGACCACGCGCGCCTGGTGGCCAACTCTGGTGCAAGTCGCGACCGACAGCGCTAAAAAGCAGGTCAAGGATGCGGGCAAAGACAGCCTGGCGACGCAACGCCGGCTGTTGCATTGGCTGCAAAAATATCGTCCTGACGGAATTATTCCATGGCAACCTTTTAACCATCCTGATTTCCCTGATCGGCAGGTCGAAATCGGCGGTTTCAGACCGTTTGTCTTTATGAATCCGCCTGCAGACAGTCTTGCTTTGCAGGTGAAAACAATGAACGCGTTTATTTGGCGAATGGCTTCTTTGCTGCCCAGAACCGTCATTCAGCAATTTTCAGCTATTGAATTGCATCGCGGCGTGTACCGTCTTGAGGCGGTGCTGGTCAATCAGGGTTATTTGCCGACGGCCACAATCCTGGGCAGCCGGATGAACATCTGTCGCAAGCTTAAAACAGAATTGTCGTCAGCCGATGAATTTTTATTCATGAGTGGACAAAAAGTGCAAATACTGGAAACATTGGCAGGGAGTGGAGGAGCCAAGCGCTTGTCCTGGGTGGTAAAAGGGAAACCGAACCAGCGCTTCACGTTAAAAGCCGGCAGTCCCATGAGTGGCATCAGCGAGCAGGTTGTGCAATTGCCGTAGGTGTTTTTTAAGAAGGAAAGATCATGAACTCTGCAGCGTTACTATGTTTGGCATTTCTGGCATCCTCTGCCGTGGCGCAAAAAGATTCGCCGCCGTTCAAGGCTCTGGGCGCACCCAGTCACCCCAAGGTTGCTATAGCCTGGAATCGCTATTACAGTTCTCAGGAAATAGAGCAACTGGCTGCCAAACTGGCGCAAGCCTTTCCGCAATTGGTGCAAAAGATTTCCATCGGCAAGTCCTATGGTGGTCGTCCGCTTACCGGCCTGATTGTAACCAATCAAAAGACCGGCTCGGATCGCTGCAAAGCCGCTATGTATATTGACGGCAACATTCATTCCAATGAAATCCAGGGCGCTGAAGTGGCGCTGTACACAGCCTGGTATTTGACAGAGAACTATGGTCAGGTGGATTGGATCACCGACCTGGTGGATCGCAAGACACTGTATATTTTGCCCACCATTAATCCGGATGCGCGCGATTATTATCTCGAGCAAGCCAACTCGCCGCACTCGCCGCGCTCCGGCCTGATGCCGCGCGATGACGACGGCGATGGATTGCTGGATGAGGACGGCCCTGATGATTTGGACGGCGACGGCAATATCGTCGGCATGCGTCGGCGGGATCCTAACGGTCGCTGGAAAGCGGATCCGGACGATCCGCGCATGATGGTGCGCTGCAAGCCCGACGAGCAGGGCCAGTTTACGCTCCTGGGCGATGAAGGCCTGGATAATGACGCTGACGGCGCCGTTAATGAGGATGGCGTGGGCTATTATGACAGCAACCGCAACTGGGCGTGGTTGTGGCAGCCGGAATATGTTCAGGATGGCGCAGATTATTATCCTTTTTCAATTCCTGAAATCCGCTGTGTTGCGGAATTTGTACTAAATCATCCCAATATCGCCGGCGCGCAATCCTATCACAATTCCGGAGGCATTATTCTGCGCGGTCCGGGTTCTGCCCAGGATGAAAAATTATACGATCGTCGCGATTTGCGGCTCTACGATTTTTTAGGCAAATTAGGCGAAGAAATGTTGCCGGGATACGAATATCAGATACTTTATAAAGACATGTACACGGTATACGGCGGCGAACTGGATTGGTTCTACGCCTGCCGGGGCGTTTATTGTTTTACCAATGAACTGTGGAGCTCTTTTGACTATTTCCGAAAAAAGGATAAAGATAGCAATTGGATCAGCGAGCAAAAACAAACCTATCGATTCGATAAATTGCTGCTCTTCAGCGAAGGTTTGGTGGATTGGAAACCTTATCGCCATCCGCAGTACGGAGAGGTTGAGATCGGCGGCATTAAAAAGGCCTGGACCCGAACCGCGCCTTCCTTTATGCTGGAAGATATGTGTCATCGTAACATGGCTTTTACGCTTTTTCATGCTTATCATTTGCCGCAATTGCAATGTGATTCGGTTCATGTTCACAAAATTCAGGCCGATGTTTATCAAGTGGATATGGTGATTAAAAATGAACGGGCTTTGCCGACCCGCTCGTGGTATGAAGTGGAGAAAAATCTTACCCGGCCGGATTTTATCTCTCTGCAGGCTTCGGTCATTGCCGGATTCGTCGTAAAGGATCCATTTTTGAATATTGTGCAAGAACAAAAATATAATCCGGAACGGCTGGCTATTGCTTCGATTCCCGGCATGGAAACCATTCAGGTGCGCTGGCTGGTGGCCGGTCCACCGCCCTATAAATGGACCATGGACTCTGCCAAAGGCGGCATGTTCGATTCGGTGATTCATTAACGATAGGATGCAAAATTGTGAAAAGGATAATCTGCTGGTTGTTGACTCTGTGGCAGGCGGTTTTTTGTGCGCAAACGTTTTTTGTCGCGCCTGACGGAAACGACCGCAATCCCGGGACCCTGCAACAACCGTTCGCCACGATCTCAAAGGCGCGCGATGCCGTTCGCGAATTGAATGCGCAGCAGCGCCTTACCAGTCCTGTTGTGTTTCTGCGCAATGGCATCTATTTTCTGGACCAGCCTTTATCGTTCTGGCCGCAAGACTCGGGCAGCGATGAGGCGCCAATCGTTTATCGGGCATACGATAATGAACAGCCGATCATCAGCGGCGGTCGCTTGCTTTTCGGTTGGAAAAAGAAAAAACTGCACCGGCATGAGGTCTGGCTTTTATCTCTGCCTGAGGTGAAAAGCGGCGCCTGGTCCTTTCATCAACTGTGGGTGAACAATGAACGGCGGCCTGCTGCACGCTGGCCGAACCAGGGTTATCTGAATGTACACCGCGTCCCGGACAGACCCCAAGGCAGCCAGTGGGTTGACGGCGACTCTACGTTCTCTTTCAATCCCGGCGAAATCCCCGACGGCAT
>CAYLWO010000112.1:0-10271 GCA_964387285.1 uncultured Cytophagia bacterium
ATTCCTCACCCGCTAAAGCGGGTTCGGAATGACACGCTTCCGTTACTTTTTGGACCTCAAGGATGAAGCCATCGCTCAATTCACTTAAAAAAAAGCTATACGTGAAATCCATTCAGAGGTCGCTCTTGCAGCATGTGTTCCAATTGGCGAAAGCTGACAGCGGTACGATAAAAAGCGGGCAACCGCTCACGAAAGGGTTGAAAGGCTTTGACGAATTCCGGCATTTCCAGGCCGGCCTGCGCCAGGATGGAAGGGCTGTCGAAAAGCCGGGCCGGCGTACCGTCAAACAGCACGCCGCCGTTAAGCAATACTATCACTCTTTGCGCCGCTTCTGCGACAAAATCCATATTATGGGTTATGAAAACCGGCATTGTTCCCTGATCCAACAGGGAATACAGCAACGCGACCATATTCTGCACGCCGACAGGATCCATGCCTGCAGTGGGTTCGTCAAAAACGATCATTTCAGGATGCATGGCCAGGATGCCGGCAATGGCGACCTTGCGTTTTTCTCCTTCAGAAAGTCGAAAGGGGGAACGGTCAAAAATGGTTTGACTGTCCAGGCCGACCAGGGTCAATGCGCGCTGTACCCGTTCATCGATTTCAGCTGCGGACAATTGCAGATTCTGCGGACCAAAAGCCACATCCCGGCCTACAGTTTCCTCAAAGAGTTGCACTTCGGGGAACTGAAATACCAGTCCGATGCGTTTGCGCAACCGGGTAAAGGAATACTTTTTGCTCCAGATATCAACGCCGTCCACCAGCACCCGGCCCCGGCCGGGTTTGAGCAAGCCGGTAAAGTGCTGAATCAGGGTCGTCTTGCCGGAACCGCTGGGTCCCACGATGGCGGTGCAAACCGGGTCTTTTAATGTAAATGATATATCATGCAAAACCGCAGCATCGGAAGCGCCGATGCCCTGATACTGAAAACTGACATTTTCCAGGCTTAACCGTATGCTCATTGCTCTGACTCTATCCTTTGTAACTCGTTCTCACTGAAATTATCGCTCATGCCGGCGATATGATCACAAATAGCACGCAGAAAAATATTATATTGATCCGGAGGCAATTGCTTGACCTCCGCCGGTGATCGTAGCATTCTGTGCAAATCTGGCGGCAAACAGTTTGGCGGTAAAAAACGCGGCTGACGGTAATAGGCTTTGAACAGGGCGCGGATCACTCCTATGGCGCGATCATCGCTGTGTTGCTCAATGGCGGTGCGGATGATCCGCTGATCGATAAATCGGTCCAGCTCTTCCTGCAACGGATGAACAGCCTTGCTGAACCAGGCCAGCAAAACGGCAAACGGCGGCGTTTGCTTGCATTGCAAAAAACGCTGCACCCGGCGTTGTGTCTCTTCGAGAACATCGGTCACCAGCAGATTTACCAATCCGCGAATGATCAAATTGCGCTGTAAAAAATCGTCAACGCGCTGCGGATCGAGCATCTTGATGCGCTTTTCCACCAGACTTATAATGGGTAATTTTCTGACCTCCGCCATGGTCACATATTGTGCGCGGATGCCGTCCTCCAGATCGTGCGTACGTTGTGCTATTTCATCGCACACCGCCACCAGTTGGCCTTCCAGGGTCACGGCGTTATCCAATTCGTAGGCGAGCCCGGTTACATTAAAATCCGGATAATGAATGCTGTCGCGACGCAAACGCGTATGCTTGAGTATGCCTTCGCGCACCGCAGCGGTCAGATTTAGTCCGGCGCGGCTGTACTTTTGCTCGATCACATCCACGACGCGCACACTCTGGTAATTGTGTTTGTAGCCGCCTGCCGCTATGCCCGACGGCAACAGGCCATCGAGATCGTCGACGCCGCTCATGATGCCATGCAACACCACTTCACCGACATGGCCAAAAGGGGTATGCCCCAAATCGTGCCCCAGGGCAATGGCCTCTGCCAAATCCTCATTAAGCCCCAATGCACGGGCCATGGTGCGCGACAGTTGACTGACCTCCAGAGTATGCGTCAACCGGGTCCGGTAATGATCACCGGTCAGAGTCAGAAAGACCTGACGTTTGTGTTTCAAGCGGCGAAAGGCGCGACTGTGAACGATGCGATCGCGATCGCGCTGAAAAGCGGTGCGATAGGGATGCTCCGGTTCCGCATAGAGTCGTGACCCGCTGAACTGCGCGCTTTTACCTGCCAGCGGAGAATATATTTGTTCCTCGAGTGTTTCCAGAAACACCCGATCCCGTATGCTAAAATCCACTGTGCAACATCTCTTCCAGTTTATGATAAGCGGGACTATCCTGGCGCTGTCGAGCCAATGAGATCAACTGTTGCCCCAGAGTTTGGTAGATGATCAGGATCTCCGGCGCCTGGCTTTTAATTGCATCCAGATGCTTTTGCACGGTCGCAACATCGCCGCGGACGATGGGACCCGTGAGAGCTTCCGCCGGTCCCTGCCGCACTATATTCTCCAATGTCCGAGTCATTATTCCGGCGATCGGCTCCATCGAATCAACATCTGCTTTATGCAAAATTTGTTGTGCCAGATAGGCTATGCCGACCAGATAATTGGAAGCAAGCGTACAGGCCAGATGATAGAGCGACTTTTTCTCCCGGCTGATGATAAACCATTGTCCCTTTAAATCGCGCAAGACGGGCTGCAGCCGTTGCAAGGCTGCCTCCTCTCCCTCCAGAGCAAACCAAATATTTAAAAATGACTGACTGTTCAACAGAGGTTGTGAAAATGTTTGTACAGGATGACAGGAGGCCGTCAACAGGCCGGCCGGCTTTAACACCTCTGAATTCAATGCGCCGGACAAATGACAGACGACGGTCTGCGGGCCAACCGTTATGCAACGGCTCACCGCGGCAATTTGATCATCCGCTACAGCAATAAAAATCATGGTTAAATCGTTCGGCAATGCGGCACAGCCGGCTATTTGTGCGCCGACAGCGGCCGCACACGCCTGTGCAGCCTGGTCATTCTCATCCACCACAACCGCAACACAGCGGCCGACCGAGTGCAAAGCCAGGGCCAGATTGGAACCCACCCGGCCGCAGCCTATGACCGCTAGGCGTTCTTGCATCGATGCACACTGAGACAGGCATAGCCGACCGTCCATCCGCCCTGAGAGCCGGTTACATCTGCGGAATTGGTCTGATGCAGCAACCGCACCGTGTCAGCCCCTTTTTCTTTAGCCGCATACAACAGGGCGGCTACCGGACCGGCGCCGCAGGCCTGATAAATTTCCTTTTGGCTGCCCAGACAAAAATCATCTACATCGAGAGACTGAATGGCTTGCACGGTTTTCTCGTCTGTGCGTTTACAGGCAGAATAGGAATAGCCGTGAAACAGATCGGTGCTGGCAATGATGATATCCGAGTCCTGCATCACGCCGGCAATAGCTGAACCCAGCGCTTTGCATACCGGCATACTGTAATCGTGAAAAACAGCAGCGACCAGCTTGAAGGGCCTGGTTAAAACCGTCTGCAAAAACGGCAATTGCACCTCCAGGCTGTGTTCGGCCCGGTCGCCGGACGCTTTATGGCCGGAGGTGGAGAGCCGAATGAGCTCTTGACCCTCGGTCATGGCCCGGGATTTATCGCGATCAATGGCCACACGGCCCAAAGGCGTTTCATAATAATCACCGTTATAAATGGCCACACCGCTAAACCATTCCGCGTGGCTCGGCGCCAGAACGAAAACCGTATGCAGCGTCTGTTCCTGGAGCAGTTTATAACCATGGGCAGCGGTAGGCCCAGAGTAAATATAACCCGCATGGGGAACCACTAATCCCAAAAGCCGGCCGGAAATCGGCTCGACCTTTGCGGCAGATACGTATTGCCGGATCATCTGCGAGAGTTCGCCCGGATTGTCCGGATAAAAAGCGCCGGCCCAGGCTGCGCGTCGCACCGCTTTATCTGAATCAGGATTCATCCACCCTCCTGAAAGTTAACCCGTCTTGACAATAATAGTTTAGAAAGAAATTGCACAAATATCAAGCATATAATTGCGCCGCATCACCTTGCCGATGTTTTCAGCTTGCTTTTAATCGGTGGATTTATAACTTTCATCAATGGCACATCATTGTAAAAATCATCCGGAAGCGGTTACGCGCAAACGGTGTTACCAGTGTCGGGCATATATCTGTCCCGAATGTATCCGCATGTTTCTGGGGCAGCCGTTTTGCGGCCTGAACTGTTTGTTTAAGTCACTTTTCAGCCAGGTTCGGTCGTTGTCGGGTTGGCGTAAAGTCCGTATGCCCTGGTCGATTTTATCACGGGCTTTTCCGCATCTATTTTATCTCACACTCTTTATCATCCTCTGGCTCTCGCTGCGCAACCTGTCCGAAGAGGTGACAAGTTTGCACCAGCCGGTTGCGCAGCCGCAAGCAACAGCGCCGGTGGTTGCAGACACTGCAAGGGATCGGAGCCATGTTGCCGTCTCTGAACCGCAACGCGCCCAGGTGACGGAAAATTCCCTGGAGATCATCGGCGAGGCAGATGACAATATCGCCGTCGCTTTATCGGTCAACGGTGAACTGGTCGCGGTTACCATTTCGCGCAATCGCCGGTTTGCTTTTGAAAAGATCTCGCTCAAGGCCGGCGACAACGAAGTGCTGGTGCGCGGTCTGGATGAACACGGCCATGTCTCGGTATTGGAAAAAATCATCACCGTCAGCGGTCGGCCGGTCATTTCCATATCGGCCGCGGATTTCAGCCGCGGTTCAAACGGACGCATGCAAATGGCGCTAACCTTTGACGGCGGTTCCGGCGACGGCAATGCCGGCGCCATTCTGGATTATCTGCAACAGAAAAACGTGACCTGCACCTTTTTCCTCACCGGCGATTTTATGAAACGGTACCCGGAGATGGTGCGGCGCATTGTCCAGGAAGGTCACGAGGTCGGCAATCACACCTGGAGCCACCCGCGTCTGACCAGCGTAGCGCAAAACCGGCGACAACAGACCTTGCCGCACATGACCCGAGAAAAATTACAGGATGAACTGAAACGCACCGAGAGCTATTTTACGCAATTGACCGGCCGCGCCATGAGCAGATTGTGGCGTGCTCCTTTCGGCGAACACAACGCTGAAATCCGCGCCTGGGCCGCCGAATTGGGCTATCAACACATCGGCTGGACCGTTGCCAACGGCCAGAGTCTGGATGCATTGGACTGGGTGGCTGATAAAGAAGAAAAAATCTATCAGTCGTCACAAAAGATACTGTCGCGCTTGCTTTCCTTTGGGCGAGATACGCAGCAATTCAGCCGCGGCGGCATCATTCTCATGCATCTCGACAGCCAGCGGCACGATGATCCGGTACATCCCATCATACCGACACTGATCGACAGCCTAATCCAACGCGGTTACCAATTAGCGACGATTTCTCAAATGATGGTTGCAGAATAGAAAGGCGGTTTTGTTGTTGCCTAGAGTTGTACGCAGTTATTTTTATTTCCTGCTCGGATTGTACTTCCTGCCGGTGTTTTTTGATGCTTCCATTCCTGGTTTTCTGAAAATCCTGCCCTCTCAGGCAACGGTGCTGGCCAGTGAACACCTTGGCAATTTCGGCAAGTGGTCGCGCGTGGAGATCACTCTCAACGGCCCCATGATCGACAGCACATCCAGTAATCCGTTTCGCATCCCCTTGTCCGCCATTTTTACCGGACCCAGCAGCCAATCCGATACTGTGCCGGGATTTTACGACGGCGACGGTCTCGGTTCCAACTTTGGGGATCTGTGGAAGGTGCGTTTCTCTCCTGATGAAATCGGCGCCTGGCAGGCCGTTACGGTCAGCACCGATTCATTGCTCGACTCGCTATCCTTTACCTTTGAGGTCACCGCCTCTGGTCAGCACGGCTTGCTGCAATATGTCGGCGATTATTACCTCAAATACGCAGATGGCCCTTACTGGTTTAAATCCGGCAGCGATGATCCGGAAAACTATCTGGGCGAAGGAATATTTGGCGCCTGGCCGGACAAACTCACCGCTCTGGATTATCTGGCCGGGAAAGGCGTCAATTCGCTGTTTATTTCTCTGCTGGATTATCCCAAGGACAGCGGCTTGGTTTATCCCTGGCTGACGGTGGATGATCAGGAACATTATGATTTGGCCAAATGGCACAATTGGGAAATGGTGCTGGAACACGCCGCGGATTTGGGGATTGTCTTACATCTCTGTCTCGAAGACGACGGCGCCGTGATACCGCTGGATCGTGATTTTTACTATCGCTGGATTATTGCACGCCTGAGCCACATCAACGCTATTCAATGGAATATACGTGAAGAATACAATGAAAAATACACCGACGCGCAAGCGCAACAATATGCCGCCCAATTGCGCAGCATCGATCCCTATGATCACCCCATCACCTTGCACGATGTCAACACGCCGGTTGCCTGGTTTCTCAACAATCCTCTTTTCAGTCTGACCTGCATTCAAACACCCAAGCCTTCGGCGCTCTATCCGCCGTCCTATTTCAACAATCTGGTGTTGCAGTGGCGACAAGCTTCTGCCTCGCGTCCCATCACCATTTCCATTGACGAGGCCGGCCGCACCACCTCTTCCGAAGAGGATCGTCATTTTGCGCGCAAAATGGAATGGGCCATCGCGTTGGCCGGCGGTGTTTTTGAACTGCATGCCTGGCCCATTCCCTCATTCCAGGATTTTGATGCTCACTGGAACGACATGATGCATCTGCGCAATTTTATACAGGCCCTGCCCTTTCAAGAGATGGCGCCGGCCAACTCTCTGATCACCGGAAGCGGCTTCTGTCTGAGACAAAGCGGCCAGAACTATGCGGTCTATGCGCCGGAAGGCGGAGCGCTTTCACTGAATCTGACAGGAATCAGCGGTGTTTTTTGCGCTCGCTGGTATGAGCCCTTGACCGGAGTTTATCACAAACGTCGAGCTGTCACAGCCGGTTCAGCGATCGCCTTGCAGGCGCCGTGGAGCAGCGACGCGGCCGTGATGCTGCAAAAAACGCCCATGATGCGCATCAGGGCCATGCTGCAGGGAAGTTTTCGCAATACCGGTCTGTTGGCGCCGGCCGCACACATACCCCTTTCCTCACCCTATGGCGCTGCACCGGTATCCGTGACCGAGGTACCGCAAGACGCAGCGGATTGGATTTTGCTAGAATTACGCAGTCAGGCATCCGGACCGGCCGTACTGAACCGTTCGCTTTTTTTACGACAGGATGGCTGGGTGACCGACATCAATACCGGCGATTCATTGCTCACATTTCCAAATCTGGCTCAAGGAAATTATTATGTGGTGTTGCGACACCGCAACCATGCAGCGGTAATGAGCAGCCAAACCATCGCCTTTACCACCCAGGCGGTAGCGACAGCTGATTTGACGACCGGTGCGGAAGCTGTCTATGGAAGCAACGGCAGCGTCGAATTAGCAGAAGGAATTTGGGGATTATGGGCCGGCGATGCGAATCAGGACCAATTGATCCAAAGCTCTGATTTCAACGCCTGGCAGAACGATGCCCGTCTGGATGTGCGCGGATACTGCACAACCGATTTTAACATGGACGGACAGACCACAAGCAGGGATGCGGTGTTGTGGTATAAAAATTTTTCCAGCGGCGCTGCGGGACAGGTTCCGTAAAATCAACCTGCCAGAAACGTAATGGCAGAAGATGCGCCTCGCGCCAGATAAAAGTGCGTGCGTTGAATGGAATTTTTATCCGATCATTAACGGGATGTTACCCCGGTTAATTTTTCTTCGTCAGCATTTTATCCGCCGCCAGCACACAGAAAATAAAAGGGGTTGCTCCATAGATCATATACTCGGATTGCTGCCAGAGGAACGGATGATCGTCTTTCAATTCGGGAAAATCGGGTAAAACCAAAGCGGCGCCGGAATAGACCCCTCCAGGGATATAGGAATAGTCATGGCGATTGATGCCGAAAGCCGGAATCGGACGATGCGTGCCCACTGACGACACCAGAGATGTGTTCGACCCAGGATGTACGCCGAGTGTATAGTTGACCGCATCAAGCAATTCCTCGATTGGAAAGAGGTGGGGATATTTCTTAATCAGAAAGTAGTGCTGCTGCGCGCGCCACAGAACATTCCACGCAATACCCCAAACCTGCCAGTCGACGATCACACCAAAAGGGCTTTCCTTCAAACGAGCGGCATGCGATCGGCTGTATTCCTGCAATTGTTTATCAAACTTTATTTTTAAAGAGGGGCTCGATATGCGATCGATGATCCGGCTGATGGTCCAGCCCGTACTGCGGATATCATTCAGGATTTCGGTCTCGCTTGCCAGTAAGACGGTCAAAAATGCAGGATCTTTTGTTGTGAGATACAACTCCACGGTTGCGTTGGTTCGCTCAGCGATAAGGTTTGTGGGGGTTCCGACCGACGGATAAATGACCGGTTCGTGTGTTTCCTCATGGTTCCAGATCTGTCGGGCATAGGCAAGGCATTCATCGGCCTTCATGGCATCATAGTCCCTCAAGACCCGGCTGCCGGCTGCCAAAACGGCAGCCACAAGATATTCACGACGGGTATCCTTATTGGTAAAAGCGTAGCGGTCGTCGAATTTGCCGGAAGCATGTCCGTTTTTTTCATTCGGTTGCATGTCGGCAGCATAGAACAGATTATCGCTGAACACGCCCCAATCGGCCGTCTGCAGGTAGGTATTCCAATCGCTGCTGATAACGCCGACCATGCTGTGATCGATTTGTCGATATTGTGCCAAAATCCAGTTCAGACCATGAATCACCTGTTGCAGGGCGTCCGAGACGCCGTCCGGTTTGTGCAGATGGACTTCCCTGGAATCAAAATCCACCGTGGTTTGGTCGGAATCAAGTCCGAACTCTTCTATAGCCAGCGCCAGATGGTAGGCTGCCCGGCCAGTGGATCCGGTATTGATATCGTCGTCGCCAGCGTCGTGCCAGCCGCCGACATTCAAGCCGGGAATGGTGGTTTTCGGCTTGAACCGGGTTTCGGTTTTTTCCGCTTGCTGAAAGCCGTCAAAGAACGGCAGCGGCGCAGGCGCTTGCAGGGCGTCATCCAAATGGCAGGCCGCATGCCATAGCCGCAGGCGATCTCGCACAGCCATGTGACACATCTGCACCGGCACGAAGGTTTCGAGAACAGGTTGCCACACGCCGCTTTGATAGACCTCCTCGGAAATTGAAAAGGGGTGCGTACGCTGCCCGCCGTATGCGATGACATAAAGGCCCGGGATTTCGACTTTTGAAAAATCATACACTGCATAGGCATAACGCAGATAATCCCCCCACCATTGCGGATCCCCGTTTCGAATCGTCTGCCAGGAACCATCACTGTCCAACTTTAACAATTGCGCGCATTCTACTGTTCGGGCCCCTCGCTCCAGTTCAATGATGGCGCGTTTCTGTTGTTTGGGATGATAGCCCGCTTGCGAAACAGCAATCATCGGCGGTTTTTTCCAGCCGGGTTGAATATGAGGCCGAAAGGTCAAAGACACGGATTGCTGCTGCCGATGCAAATCCGCAGGGACACGCAATTTGAACCACATGCGCTGGCTCTCATGGCGATCGTCTTCGAGACGCATTTCAGCACCATGGGAGATGATTTCCATTTTGAGCAAGGGATCCTCAGCAGCCAATACGAATCTTTTACCCTGCAGCAAAGGCGCCGCCTCTCCATTCTTCCCCCTGCTCGAACGACCACTGACAAAATCATGGGGGAAAAGTCCAAAACCCTTTTCCGACAGATAGCTTTTGCCTGCAAAAGCCTCTGGATAAAAGCACATCTCAAAGGCAATCTCATCGAACAACGCGGCTTTGACCGGTTCATCGAAATTCACATCGACGGTGAAAGCGCCATCATGCCCTGAGGTGGTGGAAATGTGGTATAACAGGCCCATCTGCGGTGAGGCAAAATGCACTTTGATCCGGTTGGCGGAAGGATCGACAACCCGCCGAGGTTTTTCCATTGGCGGAATCGGCACATGCAGCGTATCCACGCCGGGGATCGCCTTACGCACAGCAGCGGCTTTATATGCAACCATGCCGTTGGTGGCGATGCGCCGGTTGTGCAGGATGATCTCGATGCCTCCCTGCATGCCGACCGGATACATATTATGAAACGCCAGCACCGAAAGTGCCGGAGAATCAAAATATTCCTGCTCATTGATCTGCATAGGCTGAGCAAAGACCAAAGACGATAAAAGCAGTGTGACCGCCGTTACAGCGAACAACGGAACAGACGCCAACCGTTTCGATGTCAGAATCATATTTTTCCTCTCCACAAGCACTACCTGGCTTCGATGGTTTTAGTTTTAAGACTATTTT
>CAYLWO010000112.1:10371-12189 GCA_964387285.1 uncultured Cytophagia bacterium
ATTCTATTTCAGCCAGGCCACGGCAGCCACGGCATAGGCAAACGGCACATCCCACTGCTCCTGCGTGCTCCACTCCACTCCGTTCGATGTTTCTTGATAGGGCGTATCGTCGGCTCTACCGAGAAAACCGACCACCATGGCGTCAGGAATTTTATAAGCCACAAAATTGGCAGGAATCGGATGCCGAAAACCGACGCCGGTTGCCAGACAGACGTTGGCAGGATTGTGACCGGTGGTCCACTGGATCATTTTTTCTGCCTGCGCCAGATATTCAGCATTGTTCAACAGCCTGCCGGACTTGGCCAGAAAATAGGCCTGGGCCATCAATACGCCGCCGCAGCCGTGCGGCATCTGCTTGTCCGCATAAAGGTGGATGAACGAACGTACAAACCTGCGCTCATGACCGGTTGACCGGAACTTTTGTTGACCGGGGAACGGCGGATCCACATATACGCCATAAGGGGTGTAGGAAAAAATGTTGCTTGCCGCATCCGCCAGGAGGTATTTTCCCGCGTATTCGTTCAATGCCGCTTCCACTTGCGTTCGCAATCCATTCGCACCACTCAGGTTCAGTTCCCAGAAGCGCAAGAGGGCCAATACCGGCTCACAAGCAAAAGCGATGGAACGAAAGCCGTCGGTCTTGTCTTGCTCCATAAAATATCCGCTTAATCCGGATGCGTTTATTTCCTGTCGGCCGAGCAATTCCATTGTCAATGCTTCAATTTTCTCTCTGCTGATCAGTTTGCTGTGACCTTGATATAATTCACAGGCAGCCAGCAACTCTTCGGCGACAAAAAGCGTACGCCGGTCTGTGTTATGAGCCTGCCCATATTTCCATGCCTTTTCGGCCAGATAGAGGCACAAGCCTTTTTCGTGCGGTTCCACCACCTGCATGGACGCCATTTGATAGCGCACAAACTGAAACTGCACCAGTGGATTATAGTGAACCCGGATCAAGCGCTCGTCGCCGGTGGCCGGAATGCCGTCGGTGTCGTCCTTGGAATTATTGGCAATGCATCCCGGGTGGTTCTCAACCCACCAGCCATCCTCGTAAGTATAACCATACCGGAGTACGCCCCCTGCCACATCTTCAAACACCATGCCGTCGTCGGCAATCATGCGCTGGAAATATTGGTTGCCCCAGCACAGTTCGTCCCGCGCCTGGTTTTGAAAAACCGGGTGCCCGTTTTTGATCAGCAGAATGAGCGCTTCAATATTGCCTTGAGTGAGCGACAGCCATTTGCGCCAATCGCCGGCATCGTACCAGCCGCCTGCAGCCGGCCAAAAGGTGCTGTCCGAGTCGAGTTGTCCGTCGTCCGTATGCAGCATCGGACGCACGCCGGGAATATCCACACCGGAACGCTGATTTCGCAGGAAACTCAGGAAACTGCGTTCGAGCCGTTCATAGAGCCGTGTTTCGATGGTAAAGGGCGTTGTGAAGGCGTATTCGCATTCAATTTGATACACGCCTTCTGCCGAGAAATCATCAAAATGGCCTTGCCAGAAAACGCCCCATTTTGTCTGTTTTTTGTGCAGAATGCCCTGATATAACGCCCCTGCTCCTGGAAGCAGGTACCGACCTTTATCAATGTCCATGGGAAAACGGAACGGAAAGGGTTGCCAGATTTTATCCTGCGCCGGACTCGGCGTTCGTTGCAAACGGCCGCCGACGTGCGTGATATAGAAAGGAATCTGCTCCGGTAGTTTGGTTTTCTTGAAATCTTTCACCCAGAAAGTAACTGTTTTGGGCGACCCTGGGCGAAAGCCAAGTTGCGAAGTGGCCAGTTCACAGAGCGGCTGGGCGGCCAATTTTCCGGT
>CAYLWO010000112.1:12289-20757 GCA_964387285.1 uncultured Cytophagia bacterium
GCCGGACTGGGCTTGCGTGAAAAAACATAATCGCGGCCCAGCTGCTCCGCTCCGCGCTCTACATCCACCCACGGACTCATGGACACCTTACGCACGTTCGGCAAGCGCCGGATCATTTCAACCTTGCCATCCAGCGGTTCACAGCAGCCGTAATAAGCCAGGCCAAAGCGCGCAAACCAGGGCGCCAGGTACGGATGCTCGAATTCTTCATGCATGGCCGGCGAGAGCGTGGAAAACATCTGCGACATGCCAAAGGTCCATAAATCCTTTGCCTGCGGTCGGAGAGGATCAAATGCGAGTTCATCCGTGAACGCGCCGGTGCAGTGAATCCAGCTCTGTCGGCCGCCGAGCAATCCCTTGCCTTCCAGCTGATCCAGCATGCCGAGTTGTGCATCCAAAAGCCGGCCGGCCAATTGATGCAGAAATTCCGGACGATCGATCATGTCGTATAAAAGCGCCTCCGGATTGCGCCATTGCACGATGATATCCCAAGGCGCGAACACCGGCATGGATCCCTGCATGTAGACATCGAGAATGCCCTCGAAAATCTCGCATGCGCGCTCCTCAGCTTCCTGAGACGCAGATTCGTCGAGGCAAACCTCTGGCGTATGGATTTTCTCGATATCCTCTTCATGCGGCAATTGATCGACATAACGATGGCCGACCACATCATTCTGTGGATCGAGCACCGCGGTTTCATCGGTGGTCTGTACGCCAAAACCGGTGGAACCGATCACTCTGGGCACCCGCACAAACGGTTCGACAACAAAGTCGGCGGCCATGTGTCGCCATCGATACAATGTCCGCCGCAGATCGGTCTCCAGCCTTTGGCAGAATTCGTCCTGACAGCGCAGAGTCAGTTCGTCGTTCACATTCATCTCGTGCCAGGGAATCTGGTCAATCATGACCATGGGTCGCACAGGCGTTAGACGGTTGTGCGCTTTCCACAATGTGATGGTTTCCTGTTGCCTCGGGAGAGCGGCGATTTCAGCGATCCTATTGGCGAGATCGCGAAGCACTCGTTTATCAACTTTATAATTGCTCATACACTCATTTTATCAAAATCATTTTTTTAGTATCGCGAAAAGCGTCCGCTTCCAAATTGTACAGATAGACGCCGCCGGCGACCGAGGCACCGTCAAAGACCGTCTCATGGCTGCCGGCATTTTTAAATTCATTCACCAGCGTTTGCACAGTACGGCCGATGACATCGTAAACAACGATTTTAACAGGCGCACTGCGGGGCAGGTCATAGCGAATCATTGTGCTCGGATTGAATGGGTTGGGGTGGTTGTTATATAACTTGAAATCCCCAGGAATCGCCAAGGTTGCGACGAAGGCGTCCTCAACAAGGGTGGATTTTTTGACAAAATAAATATCGTCAATATAAACGCTGATGCTGCCGGCATTGATGTCCAACATTTTGAAAGAGACGCCGAAGGCTTGCACCTGGGAATACAGCACGCCATCAGGGATGACAAGTTCCAGTTCGTTCCAATCATCACCCTTCAGGTCGCTCATACTGAACCATCGACTCACCCATTTCCAGCCGTTATGCATCAAATAGTTCTGGATGCCGCCGACGCGAGCCGGATCCCGGGCCTGGACGGCTTTGGCGGAATCCACCAGAATCTTTGGCACCCAGACATGGTAAATGAGGGATGTCACGCCGACAGGCAGCGAATGGTTACGTCGCAGCGCATGTTCTGAACCGGCTGTGAAATTGGCCGTGATCTTGAAACTGTATTTGCCGTTGCGCGGCCGTTCCATGCTGTGACCGGCAACCGGGGCGCCGCCAACAGTGCTGAAATTCTCGGCGAGCCAATCGCGGTATTGCGCCGACGTTTCAAAACCATAATCCGGCTCTTTGCCGGAAAGTGCGGACACGATTTCAATTTTAACGGTATCTTGCGCACTGTGATTCCGGCTGTCGGTAATCTGCAGAATAAATTCAAAAACACCGTGATTCAATTCCACAGTGACGGTTTTAGCGGAATCAATGACGACGTTGTTCAGCCGCCATTGAAAACGGATACTATCGCCGTCACTGGAAAAACTTTGTGAGCCGTCCAGAACAACCTGCGCTTTGCCGTCGTTGTCCTCATCGACGATTCGCTGATCAGGCCCGGCATCGGCAATGAGCACCGGTTGCACCGCACCGCCGGATTTCGACAGGCTGTACAGATAGGCGTAGAGCAACAGCTTTCCTCTCATGGTCTGGCGCGGCGTGAATTCCGAATGCGCCCACATGTACCGGGTGTTGATATACTTGGCAGCATGGGGCCATTGACTGATGGGCGGATAAAATTTGGCCAGCACTTTACCCGGATTACTGCCGGCCATCTCTCCGCCCCAACTTTCGGTGTTCAGATAGGGCGTGTGTCCGGGATGCAGACCCGGGGCGCCGTCATTGCGTCCGGAGGTATAACAATTTTCAACGCTCCTTTTCGCGGCGAGTTCGGTGGTAGCCGTGGTCATTTGCATCATGTTGACGGGATTTCTCCCCAATCCCCAATCCGCTTCCAACAACAGAGCATCCCAAAAGGTCATTCGATCAGTGGGATTGTCGCTAACGCTATGAGCCAGTACGGTTCTCGGCATGTCCTGATTGGTCTGCCACCAGGCCTGTTCGTCGCTGTAGCCGCGCCTTGAGGGACGCTCGCGCCAGCGTTCCGCTTCCCGGAGCCTGGCGTCGGCCATGACCGCAGATTTCATCATGACGCGCAATTCGGGATAATGGACCGCTCTCGTTGTTTTCAGGTAAGCAGCCACGCCCCAGAGTTGATTATAAGAACCCTGCTGATAAATCGCCGTCGAGCCGCTGGTGATCATGCAGGTGTTTTTCATCAGGTCTTCATAGCGGGTATCACCGGTTATATCGTACAAAAAGGCCGCTGCCATCATTTTGAAATCGACGCCCCGTATTCCCTCCTCAGCCCGGTCCAGCATCGGATCCGGCAACGCGTCGGCATAGCGGAAAGCGTTCAGGGCGGAATCCAGGTAGGCCTGTTTAAGATCGTTTTGTCCGGCGATTTGAAAACAGGCGGCGAGCATGGCGCTGTTCAGTGCATTGGCCCAGGCCGCGAGCGCCGTATTGTCCGCCTGATACAGGGCATTGTTAGCGTCCGGATTGGTGATGCCGTGCGAATAGCCGCCCTGGTAACGCAGATTCAACCAGAAATCCACCTCGTTTCTCGCCTCATCGAGTAGATCGGGAATGCCGTTTCCACTTTCCGCAATCCCCAGGTCATCATCGCTCAGGGCGCCGTCGCTCAATAAATAGCCGAGACAGAGGTCATAGATATCGACCACATGCGCCAGATGGCGGTCCCAGTCGAGCGCATCGCTGTGACCGCCGACAGCGCGGGGATTGGTTGGATTCCCGGGCTTTTTATATGGGGCCCAGTTCGTCGGACGATCCCATTTGTCGCCGCTGGCAAAGCTCTGCCACTGCGCATGGAATGGGTGCATGGACGTAACATATATTTTGCAATTGGCCGGATCACGATCCTGAATATAAAGAGGCCGTCTCGGCACCGGCGTCATGTTCAAATTGTCCTGACCGATGCGCATGTAGAAATAACCCAGCACATTGACTTTAAAAGGATCATGATAAATATCATCTCGAATTTCAAAATCCTGACTGCAACCAACGCCTTCTACAGCCAGACGAAAAATTCCGGTCTGCCGAAAGCCGGTGAAATCGACATTCCACACGTCCGATCCGGTCAGGTTGTGCTGACTTTCTCTCTTTGCTTTCATCCAGAAAACCACCGAACCGACGACCTGCGATTCTCCGGTCTGAACATTATAGATGTGTACTTTATTGCCGACAAAGGAAGAATAATCCCGGCTGCCGCCGTCGCCGAGAAACTGATACAAGTCTGCTGCCTTGATCCGAGAACCGGACATGTATCCCACGAGATTGGTATGAATTGCTTCCGAAGGGCAGGTGAAAATATTATAGGTGATGCTCTGAGAGCTGGTATCCGCATTGACCACCGGATTGATTTCCACCGTGTACGATTTTTTCTGTTGCAGGGAAGATGGAAGCCGCAGATAGATAAAATGCTCCAGAGTATAGTCGAAATTCCAGTCGTTCGATCCCCATTGTTCCTGGGACATGCCGTTGACGCTGGTTTTTCGGAAAACGGCCGTCGGATAGAGTCCGGTTGCGCCGTACGCAGCGTCATCTGCGGACTTGATGGTCCAATTGCGGATATCCGAGACCTTGGTTACATCAAGAGCTTTGCCGTAATAGACGGCCCGATTGTCTGCGGCGTCGATTTGGTCGGTATAGGCTCGGGGGCCCTTGGCGTCATCAACAAAGACAACAATGCCGTCGATGAAATGCACGGCCAGATAATCCTTATCCACCACCTGCATTTCGACGAGCTTGGTCGCGCGCAGATCCTGGCGCAATCCCAATAAAATAATAATCAACGTAAAAATTACCCTTAATCTAACCATGGTATTCTGTCTCCCGCTTGATACATTTTTATAATTCTGTACTTTTTCAAAATCTGCCCTGCACTATCGCATAATCACCCGATTTATTTTCCGGCCACAACAGTTTCTCATCGATGAAACGGGTGAAGAACCGGTCGTTCCATAACGCCTTGATCAGCTGGTCTGGTATCGCTCAGCCGTGAGAGCAATAGTCCGAATCCATCCTGGTCCGGTTTGTCTAATCAATCAACGCCAATGCGATCCATGCGCATGGCGACGCGACCGGAATAACAATTCCGCGCCGTCAAATTGCTGCCGACGCGGAAAAGCGCCGCAGGCAGACCACGGGCCCCGGGTGCAGGATCTGCAGCGACATTTTCCAGCAGAACATCTTTAAACTTTTCCAACTGCAACCCATATGTAAAAAAAGTCGGAACATCAGGCGCCCATTGAATCTCCAGTCCGGATATCTGCAGGTTGTGCACATAACGGGCATAAAAACCAGCAAGATCCTGCTTGAAGAGCGCCGAGTCCACAGGCCAAGCCGGCCTGAGGTCTATGTTGCCGCCATAGCTGTCGCTGTAGCGTCCGCGTCGCAGCGACAGGCGCACGTCGCGCAAATGAATGTTACGCACCGGACTCTCCGCGCAGCCCCAGATGATTATTCCTGCCTCGCTCTCAGCGGTGATATGATCGAAATAAACCCCGTCGATGCGGCCAGGCGTACCGGTTCTGGTGTCCCGCGCCGTGGAGATATGGATCGGTTCGCCCTTGCCCCACCAGTGTCCCGAATGCAGCCGGTTCTGTATGGTGATGTTGTTAAAATGCACGTCCTCGATACGGCTGCCATCGCGGGCAAAGACACCGATGCCGCGATTGGAATCATAGATGACCAGATTGCTAAAGAGCAGGTGACGGATCGGCGAGCGGCCATAGCCGACGCGGATTCCCGCTGACCGCGACGACAGCACACAGTTGCTGACCGTGACATTTTCGGCATAGCCCGTGCGGTTGCCCACCGGCGGATTAAATGCGGCGAACGCCGGTGTACCGGGCATCGGACTATAACCGAATCCGGTGACGATGATGGCATCATCGCCGGCGAAAATATGGCAATCGGAGATGCGCACATTGCGCGATGTGGTGCAGTGAATGCCGTCGCTGTTGGGAATCAGCTTGTTGTTGAGGATGCTGATGCCGGTGATGTGTACATTTTCGCAATCGCTGATCCGCATGGTCCATTCGGGCGAATCCTTAAAGGTGACGCCGGAGATGTGAATGTTTTCGCTCTGCTCCAGCGTCACCATCATGCCGGGACGATAGGGATAGGAAACCGGACCGTCTTCGATCGTCACCCCGGGCTTCATGAATTCAGCGCCCTGGCGAGTAAAGCGTCGGTCAAAATCACCGCCGCCCATGTGCGGCCGGTCGATGCCGTACATGAAATGTGTGCCGTTGCCATTGATCTCTCCATAGCCGGATATGGAGAAGTTGATCGCACGTTCGGCAAAAATGAGGCCATAACGATTATAGCCTTCGTCAAACTGCACCTGCTCGATCAGCCGGTACTCCATAGTATCGCTGCTGCCGAACAGCACTGCGCCGTGATCCAGATGCAGATCGACATTGGAGAGCAGCTCGATGGTGCCGGTGATGTAGCGGCCGGCGGGCGCCAGCACGGTGCCGCCGCCCGCCTGGTTGCAGGCGCGGATGGCTTTGTTGATCGCCGCGGTGTTGACGGTTTTGCCGTCGCCCCGGGCGCCGTAATCCTGGATGTTGTAAACGCCCGGCTGCCGCACGCAACCCGCCATCAGCAGCAGAGATGTCAACAGATACCGCCTGTTTATTTTCATCGGCATGCTCCTCTACTTTAATAACAACATCCGTTTCTTCGCTTCGTAATCACCAATCCTCAGCCGGCAAACATAGGCCCCACTGGCAATCGGTTTGTCCGTTATATCCCATCGAACCTGATGCTTGCCTGGAAGTTGATTGGCCGATATCAGGTTGTCAACACGCTGCCCCATGGTATTGTACACATCGATGGAGACGAAACCGGGGCGCGCGAGCAGATAATCAATCGTGGTGGCGGCATTAAACGGGTTGGGGTAATTGTCGAACAGATGATGGTCCTTCAAATAGAGTCCGGACTTTTTTTCCACGGAGGTGGTGGTGTTTTCCAGGACCACATGCATGGCATTGGCTGGCAATTCTATCTTGACATATTCGCCTTCGTTAACCATGCTGATTTCGGATTTAGCATACCCAGCGGCATCGAGCAGCGTTGCCCGGTTCAATCCCTGATTTTTAATCTTTACAGTCACCCGGGTGTCGGCGCATTTCCAAGGCATCCGGCCGGTATTTTCGATTTTGTAACCTGAAACCGTGGTTCCGTTAAGATTGAAAATCGTTGCCGCCTCAGTCCATGCCGTGGGCCGGTATACGGTGCCGATTTGAATCAGGATGTTTGCCGACTCGCCAACCGGATTGTCATCCATTGCCACCACATTGACGACCACATAATCATTGGTAGACTGAATAATGACCTCGTTCAGATCGATGGATGGTTTGCTTTTTACAAAGCCACAAACGCCTTTTGCCGCAGGGGCATCCATAACGCAAATCCCTTTTTTGTAATCCCATTCAATCTGACCATTGCCGGCTTTGATCACTTTGTTCTGATAGTCAATGTTGGTCGCGATCTCCGGCGAAACCATTGAAGCCGATGACGTCGTATCGTAAACAACCTCGATGCGGCCGGTGAGATGCGCCAGCGGCGAAACAGGGGTCTCTTTGGCCGGATTAATGTTGCTATAATTGTCACGATTGGGATCAAAACTGTTTTCCTCGCTGATCAGCGGCATTTTTCGTTGAAAAATCGAAGCGGGTGTCCGCACTTCATGAACCATCGTTTTCCCTTCACCGATCAGCCCTTTTCTGAAAATCAGCGCATTGGCCGGGAACATGGCCAATTGCCCCGGCGTTGACAGGGTCCAGCGGTACATCGGATGCTGACCGCCGGGCAGATTGGCCCAGGTAAAATAGGGATTGGGATCGTACGCCGGCGATGTCGGTGAAAACCAGTAATAAGAATCTACACCGGTCAACGACATGAACGCCGCCACCAGAAACGGACCTTCTGCCTGGTATAAATGTGGAAGATTCCAGCCGCTCTCGGTGACCAGCGTCGCGTGACCGGCCACCTGTTTGATATTGACCGGCAGCTTGTGCGGTTCAAAAAGCGCTGATTTCCCTTCATAGGTATCGCCCGGATCGATGCGCCAGCCGGCATACGGTCCAACATGACCGGGATCATAATAACGGTTAATGGCCATCACTTCACAGGGAGTGTTGGCATATCGTTCCGCATCAAAAAGCAGCGTGGCATCGGCCGTTTTCCAATTATTGGCATAGATCAGTTGTTTGCATCCCAACGAGCGATAGTAGTCATGTATTTCCGCATAAAAACTCTTTTGCGTTTCAGCCAGGAACTGAATCTGGTCGTTCAAGCGTTTGGCCTTGCCCCCGGATTGCGGCTGAGTGGCTTCCCAGATGTGGTATAATCCCAGTTCCCCGGCTGTCCAGTTATCTTTGCTGTCCGCGCTATTTAACCAGGCCGCCTTTACTGCCGCTGCTGATCCGTATTTCGCTACTGCCCATTTATAATACTTTTGCCGGACAACCGGCATAAAGCCCTCTTTCATCATGGAAACCGTCCACCAGAACAGCCCATCTTCGTTCATCACCGCAATCACCCCAACCGCCGGATCATCCTTTAAAGCCATGCCCGTATAAGGATTTTTTTCTGTATAAAGATAGTTTACCCAGGTTTTGTAAGCGGTTTTCAGCGTGTCGCTGAAATAGATCACGCCCCACAAATCATCTTTGCCGGTGTAACCGGGGATACCCCAACCGTTCAATTTGGGCTCGCCCATATGGCCAAAGTGCGGCCAGAAAGGCGAAATGGTGGAATAGATGCCTTCTTTTTTCATGGCAGCCACCATCCGCCAGATAGCGTT
>CAYLWO010000113.1:0-20283 GCA_964387285.1 uncultured Cytophagia bacterium
TTTTGCGCAACGATTCTCGCCATATCCAATCCGATGTACTTTTGCGCTTTAGCTTTTGTCGAAATATCCGGCATCGCCACCGGCAAGGAAACGCCGCGTTGCGTCAACAGGGCGGCCAGCAGCGTGCGACCGGCAGCCGCCTTCTCAATGCTATGTCCCAGGATGCGGCTACATTCCAGCGGCGCATGAAAACTGCCGCCGTGACTGGCGCAGACAAAATCCCAACGCCATTGCGCCTGGCGTAAGAGTTTCTGCACAGCGGTAATTTGCTCCAAAGACGCGCCGGCATCCAGGGCTGCTTTGGTTTCGATGTGCGCCCTGGTCAATAGCTCTTCAGCCATGGCAGCCAGTTGGCGCACTTTATCCTGGCGCTCGTACACGTTGTTCACCAGGGTCTGTTCGCTCTCCCGATGACAAACCTGGCAGGATCCGGAAATGTCGCTCAACGGACTGGTGATCTTGTGGTTGGTGAATTTCACACCGCCTTCAGCGCGATAGGGCATGTGACAATCAGCGCAGGCCAGTCCACGTTGATAATGGATGCCTAATTGAAAGAGCTCCCAATCCGGATGCTGCGCCTTGAGCATGGGCGTCTGACTGAGGCTGTGCACCCAATCCACGTGCTGTTGTTGGTCGTAATAGGATTCAATCTCCTCTACAGTCACGCCCTGGTCCCAGGGAAACGTCAGATACTTTTCCGTTTTGCCTTTGAAATAGTACTCGACATGGCATTGTGCGCAGACCTGCGAACGCATCTCCTGATGCCCGGCCTGATTGATATCCTTGCCCCGGCGCTGATAAGCTTCCACCAGAGCCGGCCGGGTGATGCGCAGATTCATGGTTTTGGGATCATGACAATCCTGACAGCCGATGTTGTTGACGACTTCAGGAAGCAGATCCTCCCATTTGGCCTTGTAAAAACTGGCCGCGCCCATTTTGTTCATCAACCGCGGCACATCGGTGCTTTTACAACTCCAGCAGGTGCCGGGCTGAGGCACGCCGGTGCGCAGGGTTTTGCGAATATCCTCGATGGCGTGATAATGACCGCGCGACTGTTTATAATCGCGACTGAAAGCGTAACCGGCCCACAGCACCACCAGCTGCGGATACCGTTCCAGCATGTCAATGGTTTGCGAGCCGCCATGACGGCTGCTAAAGGCGGTGTCGAGAGTGGCGCGATAGGTCTCGTATTCGCGCGGATAATTTTCTCCCCAGACCTCGTTTCGCGGCTCCCATTCCGCAATCGGCCGCAGCGGCTGCAGCAGCTGAAAGGATTCACTGCGTCTTTCCATCACGGATGCACCCAACAGGCCCAACAAAAAGACCATGCCGAGCATGGCGAAAAAAAGCGCCCAACGCATCCAGGTTTTTTCCTGAAAACTTGACCAAATGCTTTTCACAAACAGACTCCCGGTTATTTTTTCAAGTAATCGTCTATCCACTCCGGCATAGCCGGCGTCAGCCTGGGCACGCGTGCAAAAGGAAATGCGGACAAACTGCTGATCCGGCCATGTGGCGTTTCTAAATGACAGTCCCAACATTTTTTTTCACTGTTGCCATGCGGCGCCGGCGAGTTGAATTGCGCAGCGGAAAACTGCACTAGTTTTGTCTGCTCTACCAGGGATTGATGACAACGTATGCAATTTTCCTGCACCACCGCCATACCGGCTGATTTGATGCGAATGACCTGAGGCTCCAGTCGAAAGGTGAACACATAAGAATGGCGCAGGCCGTCCTGAGCCTTAAAGTAATAGTGACGGAGGAAATGGTTTTGCGGCACATGGCAATCATTGCAGCCGGCAACGCGACGATGGCTGCCGTGCTGCCAGGAAGCAAATTGCGCCGACATGACATGGCAATTCATGCAGGTGGCCGGTTCATCGCTAAAATAAGAGGTGGCCCGTGCCAGATAAAAAATCAACAGCCCCAGTCCGAATACAAGACCGCTTAATAGTGGCAGCCAGAGGGTGTGCAGCAACGGCTTTTTAGTTTTTTTGTTTTCAGTCATGGTCCTTGTCCCAAGCGGTACACAAATACGGATAGATTTGCCCGTTTCCACCGGAGAAAAATCCGTTCCTATCCGTTTAATCCGTTCCATCCGTGTTCGCTTTTTTTACAAAAAAGATTTATTCTTTCAGGCCGATCTCTTTGCACATGCGGTGATAATTGGGCGGCGCCAGTCCTAACAGGCGGGCTGCCTCGGCATCGGTGCTGCATTGTTCGCGAATAAATGCAAAATAACGACTGCGAAACTCGCGCTCCATATCACGCCACGGCAGAATCCGTTCCTTGCTCCAACACCGCCGCCAGGGATCTCCTTCGCTTGCGCTTTCCTGCCCGGCCAGTCCCAACGCCCGTTCTGCCGCTGCGAGTGAAATAGTGCTTTCTCCGATATACAACATACGTTGCACCACATTTTGCAGCTCGCGGATGTTGCCCGGCCAGTCATATTGCAGCAACCGCTGCAGCGCTTCTGCCGTCAGTTCAGGCGCCGCTTTATCCTCACGCCGGCTGAACATCAGGAGAAAGTGTTCCAACAACAGGGGGATGTCTTCGCGTCGTTGCGACAACGGCGGCACATCCACCATGACCACGGTCAAGCGATAGTACAGATCACGGCGGAAGCGCTGCTCCTCCACCGCCTTTTCCAGACTGATGTTGGTGGCGGAAAGTACGCGCACATCCACTTTAATTTTGTCTGTGCGGCCGATTTTATCGATCTCGCCTTCCTGAAGAACGCGCAGCAGCTTGGATTGCGCCGGCAACGGCAGTTCGCTGATTTCATCGAGAAAAATGGAACCACGATGGGCCAGTTCGAACAATCCCGGTTTTTTTCCGGTGGCGCCGGTAAAAGAGCCTTTTTCATAGCCGAACAGCTCGCTTTCGATGAGATTTTCCGGCAAGCTGGCGCAATTGACGGTAACAAGATTTTCCAAGCGACGGCGGCTGGAATAATGGATATGGTTGGCTACCAGTTCCTTGCCGGTTCCGGAAGGGCCGCGTATCAAAATATGCGCATCGCTGGCAGCGCACTGGGTGATCTCTTTTTGCAACGTCTGCAAGGCGGAGGAATGACCGATGAGCTGTTTGGATTCCATAATGTCGGAGATGCGGTTTTCCAATTTGCGTTCTGAACGCCGGCGCTCTTTTTCCAGACGGTTTTTTTCATAGGCATTGAAAATGCTCAGCAGAAAATCGGTCGGTTGATAGATATACTCTTCGATATCGCCCGGATATTTGGTGCAATACCACATGGCGCCCGCTTCCAGCAAATGGCCGGCAAAATCGAAATCGGTCATATGGGCGGTCATTTTGGTTACGATGATGATCTGCAAACTGGCGTCGATCGCCTTGATTTTGCGAATGAGGGTTTCGCCCATGAGGCCGCCGGAGATTTGAAAATCCATAATGATCACGTCATAATCCTGCGGCGCTTTTTCCAACAGCGCCAGAGCGGCGGCGCCGGAGGCCACCACGTCGCGGATCAGCACGCGATCCGCCAACGGTTTGAGCGTGTTGCGGATGCGGCGGACGTCGTACTCTTCATCTTCAATCAGCATTAAATGTATCGTCTGTGTAAACAACATGACCCAACTCCCTGGTTAAGAAACGCTGTCCGGTGTGTTTTCTGCGGCAACCGGTATGGTGATAACGAAACGACACCCCCTGTCCGGCAGATTTTCCGCAATCAATTGCCATTTGCAGCGCTGCGCCATCTCATAGGCGATGTAACATCCGTATCCGGCATTCTGCGTTTCGTTCTTGGTCGATGTGCTTTCCTGAAAAATGAATTGCACGCCCTCAGCATCGTTGGACAACAAGTTGGCAGGAATGCCCTGTCCGTCGTCGGCGATGCTGACGCGGATACGATGAAGCCCGGCCAGCCATTCGGTAGAGACCGTGATGGTCAATAATTCTTCGCCGCCGTGGTCCACGCTGTTCTGCAGCAGCGGTTCGAGGATTTCCCAGATCACAAATTCATTGACCGGAACGCAGGGCAGATCCGGCGTCAACCGGGTTTTGAAACGCAACAACGGATGCACATGCGTCGTGCGTAAAAAGATATGAGTGATAATGAACCTGATCACCTCGTTGAGATCGGTGCGAAACAAAGGATTGCGAATGGTTTGCAAAGGCGGATCAAACCATTTCATGTCATAAATGACCCGTGAGACAAAATTGGCATAACGGGTTACGCGGAATTTCATCTCCTCCATATTGTCCCGTGACAGGGCATGCAGGTCCTCTTTGATGAATCCCATGACTTTTTCGGCCTTATGATGCGTGTGATAGATGCGTTTGGTGAACAAGGCCTCTTTTTGAAAATGCACCCGTTCCGCGATCTGCTCGACCCGTTGCTGAAACAGCTGCTGTTGCGCCAGGTCGCGCTGGCGCAACGAGTAGGACGATATGTAAAACATGGCCAGCAAACCCAACAACATGAGCCCGAGGAAAAACACGCCCACCTTGGTATAGTCGGCGATCACCGCTTCACTGAGCAGGCTGAACTCGGGGGTAATTTTCATATACACGACGCCCATTTTTTCACCGCGCGGCACCAAGGGCACTAACACGTGAAAAGTTTGGCGATCCTCCAGAATGGTAACGATCTGTTCCTCGGTGTGCACCCGTTCGCGGTTTTTGCGATATAAATCAATGGCCTTGCTCCGGGTCTCGATCGCGGCAGCCGGCGGTTCCGTTTGTTGTGCGATATAATCGTAAAAAATCCGGCCGTCATCAATGCGAAAAACTTCCGGTCCCTGATCGACCAGAATGCAGACTTCATCCACATGTTCCTGCAAAATCTGTTGATTGAGAATGATGTTGAAGGCTTGTATCATTTGCCGCGCCGAAGGTTCATCCAGCGGCCTGCCCCGCATATTGGTTTCCAGCAGCAACTCGATGGCAGTGGCTGTGAGATGCGCATTTTTTTCCGCTGCGTCCTGCTGATACCATTCCTGACTGCGAATTAAAAAACTGCGTAGAGAGAGCCGGTGTTGCAAAGAGAGCACGATCTGAAACAGCATTAAAACGCTGAACAGCACCAGCATATGGCGCAACTCAAAATGGTACTGTCGAATTTTGGCAAGCACTTTCATTGTTCACCCGTCATTTGATGGCAATATGCTCGTTGCGAATCTGTTGTTCGGCCCTGGTCAATGCTTCAGAGGCCGACACATGGCCTTGTAGAGCCTCGTGCAACCAAAACGTGATAATGTCCGATATCTTGGTATACTCTTGCAGAGCCGGACGATGAAAGCCGACATCCAACATACGGCGTTGGACGGCCAATTCCGGGAACCGGCTGATAAAAGTCGAATCGGCATACACGTTGTTGTTGATCGGCAGAAAACCGCTCTGCTCAAAAATCAATTTTTGTGCAGCCAGACTTTGCACGAATTTGACGAACATCATGGCCTGCTTTTGTTTTTTGGAAAACTTGCTGATCATGAGATTCCAGCCGCCGAATACGGCAGCCGGCGAACCGTTGCGAAAGTGCGGCACCATGGCCATGCCGATGTAATCCATCTTGACCGGAAAAATGCTGCGGTATTGCGGCAAGAAACCGGGCCAGCCGCGAAAAAACAATGCGTCATTTTTCATGGCATAGTCATAGACATCCACTTCCTGATAATGCAGCGCCTGGCTGGGGGTCAACTTGCGTTCGTTGATCAGTTCGATCATCAACTGCAAACCCCTGCGGCAGGCGGGCGTGTTCAGGCGCAAGGAATCGCCCTGAATGATGGAACCGCCCTGACCCACAACCATTTCGATAAAACTGCACATCAATCCTTCAAACGGTTCCGCAGCAAAAAGGTAAAAGGGCTGGTTGCGGAATTCCCGCGCCTCAGCTATTTCCAGCATCTCTTCCCAGGTAATGGAGGTCGACAATTTTTTCTGCAATGCCTGATAATTCGGCAGGCGGGACAGCAAATCGCGACGATAGTACATCATGCCGACGTCGATGTAAAAGGGGGCGCCGTACAAATGGGACTGGTACCAGGAGGACTGCAAAGCAAAAAGAGCCAGATTGGCCAACTCGGCGTCGGTATAAAAATCTTCCAACGGCGTGCTCCAGCGCGCGAACCGCGGCACCCAGATCAGGTCCACCGCAAAGATGTCCAACCGCGTGCTTTTACTGCGCAGCGCCCGGGTCATGATCTCTTTGCGTTCATTGGTGCTGAATTTGCTGAACGGCAAATTGACCGGCACCACTTCGACACGACCCCGATGCTGCTCATTAAAGGAATCGACAAGCCGGCGATGCGCTCTGGATACATTGTCCGCATAATAGATTTTCACCGCTTCTTCCTGGCCGCTAGGGAAATGCAATTCCGGTGCGGTAAAAATAAAAAGCACCAGGCCGATCAAACCGATGGCAATGGCGGAAATCAGGATCAAATCAGGCCTGGACAGATTCAAAAGACGTTTCAATGTTTATCTCCTGAAATAACCTTGCGAAGGTTTCAATCCTTCGCAAGGTTGCATTTAGATTCACACATCCTGTTCAAATAATCATTCTTCATCTTGTTAACATGGCCACCCTAGCGCAACAGCATCAGTTTCCCGACACGCACGTTGTCTTTAGCGCCGAGCTCCGTACTCAACCGATAAAAGTAAACGCCGTTAGCCAACCTGATTCGATCACAATCACGACCATCCCAGGGGATGACATGGCTGCCGGCCGATTGCACGCCCAACGAACGTTGATAAACCTCCCGGCCAAGCAAATCAAATACTTTTAACTCCGACCGCGTTGCCACCGGCAATGTAAACGAAATGGCTATTTCACCCGTACCGGTGAAGGGATTGGGAAAAGCCGGCGCCAGATGAAACACGAGCGGCGACTTGGACGCCATTTTTACTTCAGTGCCATGGCCCAGGCATTCCAGGCCAAACCACAGGGTTTGCTCGACGCCGGTATCCAGAGTGATTTGAAACACACCCGGGCCTGATGCCGGATAAACTCGCGCAACTCCCTGGACAGCACCGATGGCGCTGAGTGGATACACGAGGATGGTGTCGGCAGCCGCCTGCAGCTCTAATCGCAAGGTCACCGGCGACATGAGCGTTGGCGGCGTCCCCCATTGATTATGTAACGTGGTTGTGCCGTCCCATATCATTCCCAGATTTTGGATTTTACTGGAGACGGTAAACAAAGAACGTTCGGAATGCGTTAAAGCCCGGTCCGTAAGCGATAGCCAGGTCACTGTGGCGAAATCGCTGCAGGATAAAATCTTTAACGGACCCAGAGAGCGTCCGGCATAACGATGCAGCAAACCGGTAAAACCGATGAATCGGTCCGTAACGGTCTGCAGTATACCCTGTGGATCCCATAGAATCTCTCTGGTGTCGGTTATATAGGGAGGCCCGTCAACCAGCGGCAGATCGAGGGCCAGCATCGGCGGCGTGGTGACAAAACCATAATTGCGCACCAGATGCTGAAGCGCCAACCGTTTATCGAATAAAAGCGGACCCTGCCAATCCCATACTTTACTCTTGGCCATCGACAAAACCTGATCAACGGTAAATCTGAGGAAGAAATTATTCATCGCTTTATTAATCAGACCGTCGCGAAAGACCCGGCTGCAACTGGGCATCAGCGACATCATGGCGCTGTTGCGATGAATGGCAAAATAACCGTCAATTTTATCCGTTTCCCAATCATATTGTGAACCGCCGTAATCGAACAACATGACGGCGTCCAGATCGTGGAAGGCGCCATAGCTGCACAGAAACAATGCGCCTTCGGATTGGTACTGGTTGGGAAAGGGATGGTTGTACTCACTGATGGTGAAAGGCTTATGACGCAGGCCCACGCCCGCCATGGAAGCTGAAATGGCTCCGCCCTCGTCGTTCAGAACCATGGGGTTATTTTGAATGGACCAATCGGTCGACGACCAGGGTTGATTCGGAAAATAGGGATGATCCCAGTAAACATGATTATCGATGTAGTCGCCTTTTGACTGTAGATAGAGATCGGCCGGACCGGTGTTCCAATTGGTGCGCACTACCGGCACGGC
This sequence comes from uncultured Cytophagia bacterium, assembly GCA_964387285.1. Taxonomy (GTDB): domain Bacteria; phylum Zhuqueibacterota; class Zhuqueibacteria; order Residuimicrobiales; family Residuimicrobiaceae; genus Anaerohabitans. The sequence goes on from CAYLWO010000113.1 coordinate 8,025, forward strand.
TACGTGCAGTTCATTTTTTATATAGTGTTCCATCTCTGTAAAAAAATCATCCTGCACCTGAATATAAAAATCGGACAAATCCATTATTCTTTTATCTGTGTAGGATAGACAGTCCGCGTATTCGACTCTGCGGACGCCAGAGTCCAACGATTCTTCTCCGGTCAACCCGTTGATGACAATCGGCGTCAGGTGAATTTCATCGAACCACACCGTGCCGGTGGCCTGCGCCAAATTAAAAGTGATCCGTAGAACCTGATTACAGTTTTCCGGAGCGCGAAAACTGTAGGACACTTTTTGCCATTCCGGCGTGGCTCGAACCGTAGTGCTGCCGTAGGTGGTCCAGGGTGAATCATCGCGCATGACGCCGGCGGTGATGATCCGATTTTCATCGGAACGTACGGCAAAGCTGCAGGTATAGAGTGAATCTTTGACAATGGTCCCTCCTACCCGCTTCCACTGCACATGCCAACCGACGCCGTCCGCTTGCGTGACCGTAATCCTGGCGCACAATAAACCGCTGTAAGGATAATTCATGTCCGGCGCCATGACGCCGCGTCCACTTTCATGCAATTCCATCTGCCAGTGTTCGCTAAGAGGTTTGTTTTCAAATCCGCCGTCGGACACGAGATCTATATGACTGTTCTGACGGCTGCCGACAGCCCAAATCTGGCGCAGGGCGTAATCCGATCCGTACTTGCGACGCAGAAAATCGATCCAGAGCTGATCCAGCATTTTTACATGACGCACGGTCAACTTGCCGCCCTGTGAAAAATGACGTAAATCGCCGTTCTGCCACATCCGATATAAAGAATTTTCATTGGTGATTTCGACCATGGCCATGACCGGATCGGCCGTCAGAGGCAGTTGCGTGTACGGATTGATATGGGTCAACAGTTGTTGTGCGTACTCTTTATACAACGGCAACATCTGCGGGTCAAAAAAACCGACCCCCTTGGCAAAATCTTTTATGGAATCGGCATCGCTGATGCCGTCTTTCCGGTTAAAAGTTCGGCTGACATGCAGATTCATGTTGACGCGCAGACCGTTGTTTTTCAATTGATAAATAAAATGGTCCAATCGCTGCAATGTAATCGGATTAAGATGCCGCGTGTCGCTGCCCCATTCAAAAATAGCTTCCCGGGACCAATTGTTATCCAGGTGATGAAAGCGGATGAGATTAAAACCCATTTTGCGCAGCCGACCGGCCACCTGTCCGGCCTTGCTCAGGCTGGGAAAAGCGCCGTCTGCCGTCAGATTCACGCCCCAGAAACGAATACGATGGCCGGCGGAAGTAAAATGACCATAACTGTCGATGGAGATAAAATCATCCGCAGCGATGGGCTGGATGGGGAAATGGGGCAAAAACAGCTGATGAGTCGTGTCATCGGCAGGCAGATAGAAATTAAAACCGTTGTAAAAAGTCTGCGACCATGCCAGGGTGACCAGGCTGCAGAGTGCGGTCAGAATGGATTTGCCGGCAGGTAGGAACATTTTTGGACAACCTCCTGATGCTCTATATTCTAAATTAGAAATTCCCGCGACAAAACCAAAGTAAAAACTGCTTGAGGATAGGCTTATAATGCTTTATATTCAAGTTATGCGCTTATGATCATTTTCTCTGACTGGAATGCGACCGTCTCAGTCGCCTTGGCGGACGGGTCGCCCGCGTTCCCGGGCTTGGTGATGGATAGTACCATGCAATATGCAAAACCCGGACAAGTCGGAACCAAATGGCGGACACCTTTGGAGACTGTCGCAAAACCCCAGACCCCGGATGTGGCCGCGTTTTTTACGGCCACTCCGGGTGTCTCTCGGCGCATAATCAATGAGTTAAGAAACACCCGGGGTCACAAAAACCGTGACCCCGGGGTTGTTCTGCCTTTTGCGACAGTCTCTCGAGGTCCGCTATTTTTCGACCATTTTGCGCGGAATACAACTCGTAATAGAATAAAAAGGAATCCATCCATGTCTCCAGACTCTATCATAACCCAGCAAGGCGATGGCGGCGTGACCGGTTTAATCGGCCGGAAACACGTCTATAAATCTGATTTACGGCCCGAGGCTTTTGGCAATTGCGATGAGGTTTCTGCGTTGTTGGGTCTGGTGCGCAGCAAAGTGCATGACCCGGAAATCGTACAATCCCTGTTGACCATTCAAAAACATATCTATCTCATCAACTCCGAATTGGCCTGCCCGGATGATAAGCGGCAACAGCTGTCCCGCTTTCTCTCCGCTGCAGAGCTGGATTGGCTCACATCGCAGGCACAACAAATCGCTGAAGAAATCGCATTGCCAGCAAAATTCATACTCTATGGTGAAACCGAAAATTCCGCCTGGCTGGACTATGGCCGCGCAGTGGTTCGACGTGCAGAACGCGCTGTGATTGCCCTGCATCAGCAAGAACCGATTGCCAATCGGCACATCCTTGCTTATCTTAATCGGTTGTCGGATTATTTATTCTTGTTGGCGAGAAAGATGGAAATCCGACAAGGGGTGGCGTTTCGCGTGGTGGGGGATAAGTGAAATTTGCATTTTTGACAAAAATTTATGATATTAAAAGACTAAAGTCACATCGTTATAGTAAGAATAAATGTAAAATTTTTGCATCAATGAATCATTTTTTACGCAAAAGACGTTAAAATGATATAATTATTTCTAGTTAGAACGTTTGATCACATAAAACCAGAGCAGGTCATGCGAAAACTAGTGTTATTGTTTTTTCTCTTTACATTGCAACTCTATAGCCAGGCGCCCAATCAAGCGGCTGATAAAGCCTTTCAAACCGCTAAAGGCCTGTATCAGGACAAGCTCTATGATTTGGCTGCCGGACAATTTGGACAATTTTTGCAACGCTTCAGCGCCAACCCGCTGGCCGGGGAAGCGCAATTTCTGCTGGCTGAATGCTATTTCAATCTTCAAGAGTACACGCAGGCCATCGCCGCCTACCGTCAGGTCATAAGCCGCTATCCTTCGTTGCATCTTTTGGATCAGGCCGAGTTTCGCATCTGTGAAGCTCTGGTCAATGCAAAAAAATTTCCCGAAGCCAAAAAAAGTTTGCGGCTATTCATGCAAAACTATCCCAACAGCTCTTTTGTCGCCAACGCGCGTTATTGGTACGGCGAGGCTCTATACCGTGAAGGAGACGCCAACGGGGCGCGCAATTACTTTTTACAGGTCACGCAGCAAGATCCGAACGGCAAACTCACGGATTATGCCTGGTACTCTCTGGCGTTCATTTATGAAGAGAATAAAGACTGGGATAAAGCGATTGACGCGTATCAGCGGCTTTTAACGCAATTCCCGGCCAGTCCTCTGGCGGAACAGGTGCAGTTTCGTCTGGGCATGACCCATTATGCCAAAAAAGATTACGACAGCGCCGTCGGTCAACTCTCTCTGGCCATCAGCCGCTATCCGAACAGCCCCTGGCGCAGCGAGGCGCAGTATTTTATCGGCGAGTCTTTTTATAAAAAAGGGGAATTGGACAAGGCCGTCACCGCCTTTCAGGTTATTGCCGATTTAGCGGCTAATGATTTCAGCGATGACGCGCAATACCGTCTGAGCTGGGTGTATCTGGATCAGAAAAAAACAGATCAGGCCCTTGCATCTTTTTTTAAAACAGCATCGAGTCCGGACACCGCTCTGGCAGCCTCGGCGTTGTTTCAGGCCGGCAAGCTGCAGAAAAACAGCGGACAATCCGTCCAGGCGACCGAAACCTTGCAGCAGGTGGTTGTTCGTTTTCCGCATAATGAAAATGCCGCCAATGCGCTGTATGAACTGGCTTCGTTGCGCTTTCTCAATAAAGAGTATGAGCAGGCCAGAAACATATTCACCAGGATTGTAGATCAGTACCCGCGGGCGCCGGTCAACGGCGATGCAGCGGTCATGATCGGTGAATGTTACCTGGCCGAAGGCCGCATTGATGAAGCCAACAGCGCTTTTCGCAATGCTGCCGGCCAATATGAGCAAGCTGAAGTAAAGGCGCGCGCCATTTTTAAACTGGCCTGGTCGCGCTTTCAGGCCAAACAATATGATTTGGCATTGCAAAATCTGCACGATGTGCTCAAGGCTTTTCCGAACAGCGAGGTGGCTGGTGACGCTCAATTCTGGCAGGGAGAAACTCTGTTCAAATTGGGTCGTTTTGCAGAAGCAGCGACGGCCTATGAAAAACTCATCGGCCATCATCCGAATTCTTCTCGCCGGGCCGAAGCCTATTATGGATTGGGCTACAGTCAATTCAAGACCGGACGATTCGATCAGGCCGCGCACTCTTTTTCCGAAGCAGCGGCGTTAAGCAAAGCAAAAACCATGAAAATCGATGCGCTGATGCGCCAGGGCGATGCCTGGTACAACGCCAAGTCTTTTCAGCAGGCAATCGACAGTTATGAAAAAGCATTGTCACTGACAGACAATACCAGCATCAAAGCAGAGGCGCAGTATCAGATCGGACTGTGTCAATGGCGAAATGGAGATCTCGCAGCCAGCCGGGCAACCTTTGAGCAGGTCTATGCCCAATACCCCAACGCTGCGCCGGCCGCAGATGCTTTATATATGAGCGGTCGCGCCTGGTTCCGCGACAACCGGTTCGACGAAGCGATTCAGGCGTTTCAAAAAGTAACCGTCAAATTCCCCGGCCATGATCTGGCCGACGACGCCAGTTATGCCATTGCCGACTGCTATTACAATTTGGAACAATATGATTTGGCCATCAATCAATACAAAAAGCTGCTGGCCGACTATCCCAGGAGCGAATTGACGGCCGATGCCGTCACCGGCATTCAATGGTCCATGCAGCAAAAAGGACAGGTTGCTCAGGCCGGCGACGTCGTACAAGAGTATATCAACAAGCTGCCGGACAAAAACAAGGCGGCAGAAATCATTCGTCGCCAGGCGGAACAACTGGCCAACAACGAACAGTATGGCGAGGCCATAACACAGTATCAAAAGCTGCTCAACGACTATGCTGCAACGCCGTCAGCTGCAGATGCGTATTACGAGATCGGCCAATGTCAGGAGAAACTGGGTGATTTTACGGCAGCGAAAACCAGCTATCGCCAGCAACAAATGAATCACCCTGAGGCGAACCGCAGCGCCGACGCCTTGCTGGCCTGCAGCCGGTTAGAGTCGGATGATAAAAATTATGGTAAAGCTGTCGATCTCTTGCAAAAGCTGCGCAAAGAATACCCGCAATACGAAAAGAACAATTGGGCCGGTTATCAAATCGGTTTAAACTATCTGATGAACGGGGACGCGAACCGAGCACAGACCTGGTTTGAAAAAATGGCCGGGCCGGACAGCGAGGAACAGACCCGGGCGCTCTCCCTGCTAGGGCTTAGCCGCGTGCATTTTCAGCAAAATCGTCTTGCACAGGCGCTGGAGACTTTGCAGCAGACTCTCGATATCGCGGACAAGGCTGTTGGCACGGAAGCCTTGCTGTTGCTCGGCGACACCTATCAAAAACAGCAGCAGTGGCAGGAAGCCATTGTCGCCTATTTGAAAATAAAATATCTTTACCCGGGCGAATCAGCGGCCATTGCCAAAGGACTGTATGAGGCCGGTTGGTGCTATGAGCAGCAAAACCGCATCAGCGACAGCCGCCGGCTCTATCAGACCATATTAAACGAGTATCCAACGCAAAAAGAATCCGTGGACAAGGCGCAGGCCAGATTAAAAGCATTAACCGGGCGATGAGGATGGGAATGAAAAAAATCTGTTTGATGATCTTACCGGCGTTCTTTTCACTTTTCGCTCAGCAACAATTGACGCCGCCGCCCACGCAAATCACGCTGCCTTCTGATTCTCTCCAGACCCGTGCCGGACAGGCGCAAAAACTGGCCGCAGACAGCAGCCAGTTAAAGCTGCCGGACGTTGTGGTGACCGGCCAGGATAAGAGCCGACGGCAAATTGATCAGAAAAAAAGCGGCAGCAATGAACAGCCGCGCTTGTTGGCGCCCGGCGAGGCTTATGCCCCGTTGTCCGGCTGGCTGAGGCGTTCCAATGAACGCCAGGGCATGGATGAATCACCATTTAAAAAGCAGATGAGCTGGTTCGTCCTCCAGGCCGGCAGCTACAGCCATTTGTTGGGCCGCCTCGGTCATTGGCGCAAACTGACCGACGGCCAGTTTCACGGCCACGGATGGCTGGAACAAAGCAACGGCCAGTACAACAACAGCCAATATCAACAATTCGGTCTCTCCGGCAAACTGGAATATCAAATGACCGAAAAGGTCAAAGGCCAGCTGCAATTCGAGTATGAACGTTTCAGTCGTAATCTGCACGGCGCGGTGCAGAACGGCAGCCAACGCCACGGCGGCCAGGGCGGACTGGATCTGAAAATCGCACTGGATCCGCGCCCCTTGACGAACGTGACCGTGCACATGCAAGTCAGAGGACTCGGCCTTCGCACCGACACCACAGGGTTCGGTTTCGACGAGTCGGATGATTTTTATTATCATCTACAGGCCGATCTGCATCAGGTCTGGTCCGGTTGGCAGTTGTCTTTGCATGCCGGCTATCTGCATGAAGCCTATGATTCGTGGCAAAAAGACGCCAGCCTGCTCGCTTCCTTCGGCGATGCCGAGATCGAAGCGCTCTATCCGTTTTCGCGCCGACTGCAGTTTTCCGGAGGATTCGGCATCCAGAGTATGCATGCGGATTCAGGCGTCAGCAAGAGCGCACCGGCGCCGTTTTTGCGATTGCGCTATGCGCCTCACGATCGCTTTGCTTTGGCTGTGCAAGGTCAAAGCGGACTGCTGTATCAGACCTATACGCAACGCCGCCAGGAGAATCCTTATGCGGCGCACGATTTTACCATGGCGCCGGAAGAGAGCAATTTCAGTTTGCGCCTGGAGAGCGAACTCTCCATGACTCATGGCGCACATCTCCAGGTGGTGCTGATAAAAAACTGGCTGGAGCGCATGCAATTTTGGCAGCGGGATGCAAAGGTCGGTTTATTTGATCTGCATCAGGGCTCAGGGACATTATCGGAAATTCATCTGCGTTTCACCACCGACCTGACCGAAGCAAGTCAAATGAGTCTGTCTGTGTCCGGTTATTCCGATCACCTGGATGAGACCGCTGCCGGGATGAACGATCATGTCCCTTACCGTCCCTCGGTTCAGGCGAGCCTGCAAGGTCGATATGTTTTTACGCATGGCTGGAGCGTCCGTGCAACGACAGAGTATTGGGGAAAACGTTACAGCGGTATGAATACCAAAGAGCGGCTGCCGGACTTTGCACTGCTGCAAGCCGGTGTGCAGAAACAACTGGGGCGTTTTATCAGCGCATGGGTAACCATGCAAAACATGACCAACAGCAAATATGTTTATTGGCAGCAATATCCGGAGACCGGATTTGCCTGTTATGCCGGGATTCGCGCGCAATTCTGATGGAACAACCTTGCGAAGGTTGCTCTCAGCGTGTCCCAGGCAATAATAATTCATCTCCTGCTTGGGAAAAAAACCTTCGCAAGGTTGTTTTTCGAGCAACAGTTTAAGGATAAAATAAAATCACCAGCGTTCTCGTGGTCGATCTTACAGGAGGTTCATGCATGTCTTTATTGGAAATCATTTTCAAAGGCGGAATCATGATGATTCCCATTTTTATTTGTTCGGTAATCGCCATTGCCGCTTTCACAGAACGAATCATGGCTTTGCGCAAGATCAATACCAATTCGCGGACTTTTATTCTACAGGTAAAAAATCTGGTTTATCGTAAAAAAATAGAAGAAGCGGTCATTCTCTGCAAGGAAACGCCGGGACCGGTGGCGGCCATAACTCTGGCCTCTTTGCTCAAACGCGACAAGCCGCGCGAAGAGATCAAGGAAGCGGTAGAGAGTGCGGGCAAAACCGCCATTTATAAACTGGAAAAAAATCTGGGCATGCTCGGCAATGTGGCGGCGATCGCACCCATGCTTGGATTTCTCGGCACGGTCACGGGCATGATCAACGCATTTATGCAGATTCAGATGCGCGGCGGCGTCGTGGACGCCAGTGTACTGGCCGGCGGCATCTGGGAAGCGCTGATCACCACCGCTGCCGGATTGAGCGTCGGCATTCCGGCATTGATGGGTTATAATTATATTGCCGGCAAGGTGGAAAAGCATGTTTTTGAAATGCAGGAGAATTCCACAGATTTGGTGGATCTGATGCTGGAAAAGGAGGACCGCGTTGAACTTTGAAAGAAGAAACAAGCGCATAATCCAGTTCGCCGCCATCTCCATATCGGACATTGTGCTCCTGTTGCTGATCTATTTTTTGCTCACATCCACCTATGTCATGCAACCGGGCATCAAAGTGAGATTGCCCAAAGCCGCATCCGGCGTAATGGAAAAAGAGGATAAAATATATATCAGCATCACCAGGACCGAGCAGATTTTTCTATATGATCAACAAGTGGCGCTGGCGGACCTGTCTGCACGTCTAAAGCCCATCCTGCAAAAAACGCCGGATAAAACCGTGGTGATACGCGCTGATAAGGATTTGGCTCTGGAAGCGGCCATTCGCGTTTTGGATATCGCCAAGCTGGCGGGTGCGGATAAATTTCTTATCGCCACCGAACGCAGTTTGTGAGGCCCGCTATGCAAGCACTGACTTTAGTATGGGAAGAAAAAAAACGGCCCTGGGTGATCTCCGTTCTCGTGCACCTGCTCTTCTTTTTATTAGCCGCGTTGTATCAGATCGGGTTTAATTATAAAACCGCTGAATTTATTGAAGTCGGCATGATCAGCGGTTCCATGGCCAGTTCGCCGTCAGCGCGGCAGCCGTCTGAAGCAAGTCCGGCAACCAAAAGCACCAGTAACACACCGGTTGCCGTGCAGCGTCAAACAACGACAAACGTTAAAACCGCAGCGCAAAAGCCGGTTGCTAAACCGTCCACCCGGGTTGCTCAGCCGCAGACCCATCCGGTTACGCCGCCCAGTCGACGTATGCTGGAAGATGAGGAACCGGAATTGGCCGGCAGACAACAAGGCAAAATAACGCCTGATTTGAACTCTGGCGACGCAGCCCCTGCGAACGCGACGCCCGGGGAGGCACAATCCGGCTCTGTGAGCACAGACGCGACCGGACGGTCTACTGCAGGTCAACGTGAACCGGGTTATGGCCGCAGCGGTTCCGGCAGCAGCAACAGCGGAGCGGATCAGCCTTTTACCATTGAAGGCGATGCGGCACAACGGACCATTTTGCACCAGGTGATTCCCGAATATCCGTCCGGCCTGCAAAAAGAAGAGGTGCTAAAAATCCGTTTTACCGTGTTGCCGGACGGCCGTGTGAGTTTGATGATACCCATGCGCAAAGGCGATCCGACTCTGGAGAAAATCACATTGGATGCGCTGCGACAATGGCGGTTCAATGTTCTGCCGGCATCCGCGCAGCAGAAAAACGTGACCGGCATTATTACCTTCCGCTACGAATTACAATAATCTAGAGTGCGGCGACAGATCGGCGTCCTAGGTATGCAAAAAAAATTTAAGCCTGAGAATAGTAACATGCCACAGGCGCAAGCCAGAGGCATGCGCCACGCATAATCAAAGAGTATGCGTAGCACAAGCCTCCGGCTTGTGCTTTAACGGAAGAAAAAATCATGAAATTTATTGCCATCACCGATTTACACGGTAACACCAAAAACATAAATGCTCTTTATAAATCCTGCGGCTCTGTGGATCTCACCCTGATCACCGGCGATCTCACCGATTTCGGCAACGCTGCAGAAGCGCGCCGGGTCATAGAAGCTGTCCGCGCCTGGTGTCCCAACATACTGGCCGTTGCCGGTAATTGCGACGAGCCTGAGGTGGAAGAATACCTGCGCGAGGAAAAAATCAGTCTGCATCAATGTTGCCAGGTTCGTGAGGGCCTGGCCTTTATCGGCATGGGCGGATCGCTGGCCTGTCCGGCTGTCACGCCCAATGTTACAAATGAAGATGGTTTTAAAACCGGTCTTTCATTTGCATTAGCTCAAGCGCCGGCTGGCCTCCCCCTCATCCTCGTTGTACATCAGCCGCCCTATGACACCAAAAACGACCGCGTGTTTTTCGGCAAACATGTGGGCAGCCGCAGCATCCGTGCATTTATTGAAGAACGCCGTCCCCGGTTAACCGTATGCGGACACATCCATGAAGGCAATGGCATTGATCATATCGGCAAAACCGCTATTGTCAATCCCGGACCTTTGGCCAAGGGCGGATATGGATTTGCCGACGCCAGTGTTCCAGGATGGCAGATGGAATTATTTCAGATAAATTGAGTTTCTTTCACCTTGCATCTCTATCCATCAAGGCATACCGTTCTGGCCATGCCGCATTTCTCTTCATAATTCTTTTTCCTGAAAAATCTCCGGAATATTTCCGTACATGACTACGTTATTATGGTCACATAATCAGAAACCTAATCTTATGTGATTGTTCTTGAATTTAATACATAAAATAAAGGATTCATTCCATGGCCAGGGTCAACACGTATCTTAATTTTCCAGGCAATACAGAAGCTGCTTTCAGTTTTTATAAATCCGTCTTTGGCGGTGAGTTCGGCGGCAATGGCATTACCCGTTTTCGGGATGTTCCGCAAACAGAGGGTATGCCTGAGATAGCAGAAGAGGAACGAAATCTCATCATGCACATCGAACTGCCCATTGTCGGCGGACATCTGCTCATGGGCAGCGACGCTCCAACATCCATGGGGTTTGACGTACAATTCGGCAACAATGTCCACATCAATCTGGCGCTGGACAGCCGCGCGGAAACACAACGTCTCTTTCAGGCTTTATCTGCGGGCGGCAATGTTACGATGGAACTGCAGGAGGTGTTTTGGGGCGCCTATTATGGCAGTTGTACCGACCGATTCGGCGTGCATTGGATGTTTCACTGCACGGAGAAATAAATACATGAATAGGATGTTCTCTTGAACAATAGTGAAAAAACGATTATTACAGTGCAGGCGGAAATCAATGCGACGGTAGAGGAGGTCTGGAAACTATGGACTACTCCTGCCGATATTGTAAAATGGAATGCCGCCTCTGACGATTGGCATACTCCCTGGGCTGAAAATAATCTCGAGCCCCGGGGACGATTCACGTATCGAATGCAAGCCAGGGACCAAAGCGCAGGTTTTGACTTTAGCGGAATTTACGAGAACATTGTGGACAGGCAACGAATCGAGTACGTTATTGACGATGGTAGAAAAGTCAAAATTGTTTTCTCTGCCTACGGCGAAACTACTCACGTCGTAGAATCCTTTGAGGCAGAGCGCATGCATTCGCCCGAATTACAGCGACAGGGCTGGCAGGCTATTCTGGACAATTTTAAAAAATACTGTGAAACAAATAGTGTTAAAAAGGGGCATTCTTAATGAGCCAACCAATCACCCCCTGCCTCTGGTTCGACAACCAGGCCGAAGCAGCAGCAAATTTCTATGTTTCGGTATTTAAAAATTCCCACATAGATGAAATTGTCCGTTATGGAAAAGAAGGCTTTGAACAGCATGGCCAAAAACAGGGCACGGTCATGACTGTAAGTTTCCAGTTGAACGGACAACCGTTCCTGGCTCTGAATGGTGGACCTGTTTTCAAGTTCAACGAAGCCGTCTCCTTTCAAGTTTTTTGCGACACCCAGGAAGAGATCGATTATTACTGGCATGCTCTTAGCGAAGGCGGAGAAGAAGGTCCCTGCGGCTGGTTGAAGGATAAATTCGGACTTTCCTGGCAAATTGTTCCTGCCATACTTGCTGAACTGATGAGCGACCAGGCGCGCGCGGAGCGGGTAACCAGAGCTTTTATGCAAATGAAGAAAATGGATATTGAAAAGCTGTTACAGGCGAAATGAACGGCGAGGGCAACAATTTCTCATCAGCAACAGGCTTTATACTACCCCGGTTATATCATTATTGATTTGCGATAGCCCACGATACAATTCGTCATCACGGGCTTTAAAAAACCAAATCAGCTTTATCAATCAATCTAGCCCAACTTCAACACTTGGGCGGGTTAAGTCAGTAATTAACAAAAAAAATTATCCAAAAGCTTCACAACATTTTGGCACTTTTTATGTGTGAAAACATATTCAATTTCAATTTATCTTCTGCTTATTATATTTCCGATCATTTTTATATGCAGAGCTGTTTGAGCGCCAACGGCGCGACCTAGCCTAGCCTGGGCCGCCAGGCCCAGGGATATAGCGCATAAACCCAAGCGCTGAAAGCGCGCGATAGGTCTATTTCCGCCTAAAGAGGAGTTTTATTATTATTATGAAGAGGCATTATTATTCATAAAT
>CAYLWO010000114.1:0-20043 GCA_964387285.1 uncultured Cytophagia bacterium
TTATCCCATCTACGCCAGGCGATCCTTGGTTTGCCCGTACCTGTTTCCAGGCTGCACCTTAATATAACTCTCCAGACAGGCGAACAATTAAAGATAAACAAGTTTGGAGTCACCTTTGTTTTCAGCAAGATCGATAATAATTGGAAGGTTATTTACCAGCACTCTTCTGCGTTGCCGCCGGTTTTTGAGAAACCCAAAACCTAGTCTCGAAATTATTGCCATCTCGAGATGCACTGACATGGGCGGTTTGATTCGTGACAAATGTTGAATCAGATAATTTGAAAGGAGTGATTGCTCAAGCCTTTCTTGCCGTAAACTACCCCCGCCCAGGTAGCGATCCGGACCCGAGAAGCTGAACGAAAATACGATGCCCCTGATTACCAGAAGGCTTTGAAGGAATTTTATGGGAAATATGTATTTCGAAATCCCGTTTTGACGGATTTAGACAGCATGTTTCAATCTGCTAATGTCGCGATATATAATTATATACAGGGACCAAGTGAATTTACCATTACTGGTACTCTTAAAAGTTAGGATTACACATTACCGCGGCCACAAAGCCGTAATGTTAAGCGGTTTCTGAGGACATTGAGGATGAATCACACGAACATGGCATTGACTACACCACTGCGAGCGGTCTTTCTGCGCGCCGCATGCATACTGTCCCTGCTCGGCTGCGTTGCCGCTCCGGCCTGGGAGCTCGACTCTGTGCGACGACAAACTCTTGACGAGGCGCTGCGCTCAGCTGTCACAGCAGGGGAGGTGCCCGGCGTGGTCGTGGTGGTGACGACCAGGGACAGTATCCTGTACCAGGGGGCATTCGGCGTTCTCGATCCGGAGGCCCGTCGATCCATGGAACCGAACGCCATTTTTTACATCGCTTCCATGACCAAACCGATCACATCCGTGGCGGCGATGATGCTTGTCGACGAAGGGAAGATAGCCCTCGATGATCCGGCCTGGCGATACCTCCCGGAGCTCAAGGGTCGCGAGGTGCTCGTCAGCGTCGATTCAGTCCGTGGCGCCGTGGCAACCCGTCCGGCGAGTCGAGAAATCACGATCCGTGATCTGCTGCGACACACATCAGGGCTTGCCTACTCGTTCTCGAACAAGGAGCTGCTTGCCGTTGAGCACTACACCAGAATCGCAAAGCGCGAGGCGCCCCTCGTACACGATCCGGGCGCTCGATGGACTTATGGGATGGGGCCGGCGCAGATCGGATGGATCATCGAGAACGTGACCGGGATAGCGCTGGAAGAATTCTTCAAGCTCAGGATCTTTGGCCCACTGGCGATGAAGGAGACCTCATTCAGCCTGCCCGCCGCAAGGGCTTCGCGCCTGATGACCCTGTCCTACCGCTACGGTAACCAATTAATGACCAAACCACGACCGCCCTCCATCTCTGCAGCCGGCAGGGGCGACGGCGGTCTCTATTCAACGGCTGAAGACTATGCGCGGTTCATGCAAATGATGCTCGGCGGCGGCGCCTGGCGAGGAACCCGGCTCGTGAGTGAGGCCTCCATAGCCGAGATGACGCACAATCAATTGGGCAGCCTGACGGTTGTCGAGCAGCCGGGCGCCAAACCGGATCTGTCCGCTGCATTCCCACTTGGCGCTGGACGCGACAGATTCGGTCTCGGCTTTCAGATTGCCGTGGATGCGCCGGACGGCCGCCTCAATGGCACCCTCAGCTGGGCCGGGTTGTACAACACGCACTTTTGGATCGACACACAGACCGGCATTGGGGTTCTCTTCCTGACGCAGGTGCTCCCCTTCTACGATCCGCAGGTCATTAACCTACTGCGGGCCGTGGAACGTACCCTCTATCACTCAGCCAATGCCAGGTGATGAGGCAAAATCGCTCGGCAGATCCCTACCGGGCGAAAGCTGAAGCGGGATATTCATCCTGTTATGAAAAAGCGTTTTTGATGACACTGCACATCGTATTGGACGAGCATCAACCGGTTATCCGACAATCGCGAAAAGATGAGCAGTACCCCTTGACGCCGGTTGATCTTTGTGCGGATCATCCGCTCTATCACCGTCGCTATCCCCAACAACCGATCACCGCTGCTTGCCTTTGTTTTCTTTACCATATGTATTCATCGTGAATGATTTATGTTTGCAAATCAAGGGAAAACATGATATATTTTCATCGGGTTGGGATTTAACTCGCCTCTATCCCCTGAAAGGACGAATTCATGAAAAGCGTCAGATTAATAATCTGTCTGCTTTCATTACTTATCAGTGTGACCAGTTGGGCTCAAGGACGATATGCCATTTCCCGTGTAGAGATCACTGCAAAAGTCTTTGCAGATGCCGGCATGAGCGTAAGCGAATCCCGCACATATATGTTCCAGGACGCCTTCTCCTTCGTTTCTCGCAGCTTTCCCAAAAACAAATCAATACGCTATAGAGATTTCCTGGTGCTGGAGAACAATATTGTCTATCAACAGAACAACTCTAATGCGCCGGGCTCCTTTCGTGTGGAAGAGAACGACCAGCAATTCAACGTGGTATGGTGTTTTAACAGCCGGAATGAGAGCAGAACTTTTACGCTAGAGTACCGGGTTGATGATGTGATCACGCGCTTTCAGGATGTAGCGGTTTTGGATTACCAATTTATCGGCCATGAATGGCAAAAGCGTCAGTCGAATGTGCAGCTTACAATCTTGCCTCCGGAAGGTTTACAAGCAGATCAAGTTAAGGAGTGGGTTCATGGTCCATTACGGGTGCGCTCTCAGATCGCCGCGCAGGGGCAAATTGTCGTCACGGCTTCAGGTGTCCCGATACGCACCAATTTGAAAGTGCGGGCGATATATCCCCGGGCTTTATTCTCTGCCGGGCCGGTGATCGATAAACCGGTCATCGCATCCCTACTTAGAGAAGAGGAAAAGTTGGCTGCAGCAAATGAGGAAAAAAGAAAAAAAGCACAAGAGCGACAAAATATCGGAAAAGCAACGCCGGGCTGGGCCAGGCGATTGAGTCTGGCGTTGACGGTCCTGGCTGTTATTCTGTTCGGCATTCTTATTGGCCGTTACGGCCTTCACCGGGAAAAGTCGCCGGTGCATGCCCATGGCTCTGAAAAACCTCAAAACACGCAATCAACGTTAGCAGGATTTTTGCTGAACTGGCGTATAACCACCGGCAATGATTTGGCAGCGACGCTCGGGGATCTGGCACAGCGTGGTTTTCTGCACATGCACGAAGAAAAAGCTGCCTGTTCAGACAGTGCCGGTCAGACCAGAACGCGTTATCGGTTCCAACCGAATCTTCCGGTGTGGCAGGAGCGTAAAGCCGAAATAAAAGGCTTTGAGCAGAGCCTGCTCAATTTCCTCTTTGAGAAATTATACCCGGAGCAGAATGGATTATATCTGGATCAATTGCGGGGAAACGACCGTGCGCTGCGCAAATTTTTCGCTCAATGGCAAAAGGAGGTTAAAACGGCGGCCAAGGAGATGAATGTCTGGATTGTGTACGAATCCAAGTTAGGCAACACCGCTGAACTGGCTGCGCAATTAAACCAGGCCATGGTGCGTTCCGAACGCATTTGTTTGCTGCAAGCCGATCAAGCCAGAACCCCGGAGGATATAGACCTTTTGCTGATCGGTGTGCCGGGTCATCGTCACAGCAGACCGGACGCAATTTTTGACTGGCTGCAGCGGATACCGCCTTATGCGTTGCATGGTGTCCGGTTCTCTGTATTTGATGTACGCTTAACACCCTTGCGCCGGTTCCAAACATCCAGCGCACGGAAACTGGGCCGAGCAATTTTACGTCACGGCGGCAGATACGCCTCTCCGCCGGAAAGTTTTTATCTCGCCGGTCCTGAAGGCCCGTTGGCAGAAGGAGAGCTGCAGCGAGCCCTCTTTTGGACCTATCAGATGGTACAGGAATGCGGCGGCTGATCTGATGGAAAATTCGATTCGTCGCTCAGCAAGCCATTGATTGGAACGATAGAATGCTCATTTTACGAGCAGCATTTTTTTTCTTTCTACCTGGGAGCCGATTTGCAAAGTATAAAAATATAATCCGCTTGGAAATTCTCCGGCTTGCCATTTTACAGAATGACGGCCGGCTTCCTGAATTTCTGCTACCAAGGTGTCCACTTCCCGCCCCAACAAGTTATAGATTTTTAAGGTCACGTGGTTTTTTCCCGGACAGTGATAAGAGATAACGGTGCCGGCATTGAAAGGATTCGGATAATTTTGCGCCAGTGCAAAATCATCCGCTCGGTCCTGTGTTCTCTGTGAAACAACCCTGGTAACGCTTTTCTCGATGCTCCGGGCAATGTAATAGGGGGTAAGCGCATAAACATATCCACTGGCGCTTGGCAGTAGTTGCATGATGGCAGGCTTTGAACCAAGCGGTCCTTCCAGTCCCTCACTTATTTCAGTCCATTGTCCGTCCCAGTTGTCATATGCAAAGACCTGTTTATTGGAATAAATGCTGTAAAGGCGCCCATCGGATCCTTTTGAGATGCTGTAAAAAAATAATGGATTTGCATCAACAGGCAGGCTCAACTCGTTCCAGCTGCTTCCGCCATCCCTGGAAACAAGCAATCCTTTACTATTGACCGACAAATAAATATGGCCGTTGTCATCAACCGCGATATCCGAAATTTGGTTATTTCCTGAGAGGTTTGTTTCACATTTTATCCAATTGGAATCTCTTTGCGCCGCTATATAAACAGAGTACTTGCTTGTCGCATAGAGGCGGCCATGGTTGTCCGTTAAGATTTTTTGAGCTATTTCCGGAATGCTGTAACTGCTCTTTTTCCAGGTCAATCCTTCATCCTCTGAATAGTGCAGGCTCTGATCACCCCAGGCCGAAAGGATATTTCCTGAGGAATCGAGTCCCAGAGCATATACCATATGTCCCTCATCCCATTCCGGACTCTCGGGATTTGCATCCCATTTTGTCCATTTATTTCCGGAATCAACGGAGAGGAGCAGGCCGTCATAACTCGTTCCGACCACCATAGTGCCTTTTGGCGTGACCACAAATCGCAATGCAAGCCCGAAACCGCTTCTCGTCGGTATCTCTTTTGTTCGGTTCCAGCCGGCTCCGTCATCCTTTGAAACATAGATGCATTTTTGTTCAGTCGATAAACCGTAAACGTATCCATTGGCATCGCCATAAACAGGGTAAATATTCGGAAAGCCGTATCCTGTGCCTACCTTTTGTGGTTCCAGACGGCTTTGCGAGTCGGAAAGATATACGCCATCGGAAGTCGCTAATAAATAATGGAAAACAGATTTCGACAGGGAGACTCGTTTCATGTCCCAGATCCTGATAGATGGCAAGAAATGATTCTCGATACGCCATTCAGATCTTTTTATCAGAAATAGTCCGTTTCCCAGCGTCCCTACCAGTAAAGAATTGTCGTCAACGGCGGCAATGGAATAGATGATCTTGTTGGCGCCAAAAGAAAGAGGAACATTCTGCCAGGTTTGTCCGTCATTCTCGCTAAAGAGCATTTCGCCGGTACTGAATCCGACAAAGAGATGCCCCAGCGAGTTTGCCGTTGCGTAATAGGTCACTGCAGGAATGCTCTGGGTATACACTTTTTGCCAGCTTTTGCCCCCATCCTTTGAGCGAAAAACATCACGTCCATCCGGAGCAATGTACAGGTGGCCGCGCGCATCGGTGGATAAAAAGGTCGCAGCACCGCCCCTGGCCGGTAAACTGGCATCACTGAGCTTCCAATTGCCGCCGTTATCCGACGTCTGGTAAAGACCATCTCCAGAACAGACCGCGAAAAGTGTGCCGAGGCTATCTACGGTAACGAGGGTGATGGATTTCCGAACGAGTCCGTTGCTTATATCGGTCCAGCCGCTGCCGGTCGAATGATAAAGGCCTGATTCTGTCCCGACGTAGAGGTTGTTTTTAAATGATGCAATTGAATTGATGAATTGGTACCTGAGGCCAGGGATGTTATTAATCTGCCAAAATTTAAAATCGACTGTGCTGTAGAGACCTCTGCCGCCGGCAAAATAGTCCATGTTGTCGTTTATGGCCACTGCAAAGACCTCTTTGTTCAAATCCGCCGTAGGCTGCCAAAATTTGTTCTGAGCCGAAAGGCAGCAATGCCACAAAAGCAGACATACAAAAATTTTCACTCTCATATCGACCTCAGTTCGGTTAATTTGATACCATTAGTGGATTATGCTATTTTATCAACATTACTTTGTGCCACACTTGCCGATCAGCGGATGTCAGTTGTACCCTGTAGAGGCCTGATGGGAGCGCTCGACCCAAGTCATCACAACCGTTCCAGGCCAATCGATGCGTGCCACCGGCAGGATTACGAAGAACGAATTCTCGTATCCGTTTTCCGCATAAATCATAAATTCTCAGATGAACAACATCTCGAGTTGGAGTATTCCATTCAAAAGTTGTTGATTGATTGAAAGGATTAGGGTAATTGCCAAGCGCTGAGAGATCGGAGCGCTCGGCTCGGATATCGCCCTTTACCGCAGCAGGGAATTGTTGCATATTGACGCAAAGTTCGTGCGAGGCGTATTCTTTTTCACCGCGCCAATAGGCCAGATTGAATCCCGTGATATCCAAGAAAGCAAAGCCGATAGAACCATTCGTTTCAACGCGAAAGAGCAGAACGGCATTGCTCAAACCAAAATCGTGATCGACCACGCCATCCGCATCGAATGGACAACGACCGGCATCAATGAAACCGTCGGCATCGCTGGTGAAAGAGAGGGATGGAGGATCAGAATAATATTTGCCGTACCACTCTTTGCTATTCCCGGAAGAGCGATACAGGTAGACTTGAGCATTGGCAAGGATTTTACCCTGTTGATCTTTAAACAGGATTCTATTCTGCGACGGCAAATCATTCAGGAAAACACCCAAATTATTGGGTGGATTATAATTGTTCAAAATGGCCCGATGTCCGGCTATCAGGTTCAAGGCAGCAGCGCTATAACGGTCAATAAAATTTCCTTGTGATCCCATTATCCCCGGCATCGTTACAAACACTTTTCTCTCGTTAATATACGGCATCAAATAAGTTCCGACGATCAGCTTGTTATTGAGCTTAATTCCGACAGTGGCGCCATCGCCAAAATCATTTACATTAAACCCCCCGACATCGATGAGATAGCGGGCATGCATCACCTCATGTAAGATCAAGGTGGATAGGTAAAAAGGATTGTATATATTTGAAACGGAAAAACTGTCGGTATGATTTCGAAACAAACTGAAATAAGTGTTAATGGCAGGAAATCCCCACTGCAGATCCACCGATCGATCAGCCCGGTCAAAGATGAATTCCGGCGATCCATATACAATAGGATACGATCCATCCGGCACGATACGGATCCAGTCCAATCTAACCCTGTCATAGACGCCCTCCGGCGTTTCCGGATAGATCGCATTGCTGAAAAGCTTATTCCACCATTGTATCTGGCGTTGCGCCCAATTCTCGAAACAGGTAGAATGTACGTTGAGTTTCGGCTGGTTTTCGTAAAAGTAGGTATAGAGACTCTGTTCGATATGAAATCCTACGCTGATCGCATCTGTATAAACGGATAATTCATTGTTATTTTCCTCAGATTCTTCGATTATATTCTCCGGATCAATGACAAGCCGCAAGATATGGCGCTCAAAGGTCCAATTCCATTCCAAGTTAATACCGGCGGTGTCGTCCGGCGCAATACTGGCAGCACCCCTATCGATTTCCACGCCGTCTAAAAACCATTTATAATTAAAGGGAATCGGATTCGTATTACCCCAGTATTTGATCACGCCATGCCAAGTAATTTTTTGACCATTTCCCGGCCATCCTTCTACTTTCGGATTTGAACTGCCCCACACATAGTTGATCCTTGGTAATCTCGCAATCCAACAGATTGAAAGGTCATTGGCACCAATTACGTGACAGGATAATAACAAAGAGAATAAAACGCCTTTGGCAAACTTTATACTCATAACAATCCGTCGCTTTCCCGTTTGTCTAGCACAGACATGAAATTTGCGTTCACCCTAAAGGGCTAGTCCGTTCACTGATCACCGATACAGGCATTAAAAGTAATTATGCAGTGGTATGTTCATCGAATCTGAAAATTTAAACAACATTGCAACAATTATGCCATAATTCAACTGCGATCGGTCTTTAATATTTTAATGCAGTTAGAATAAGCGAACTAATTAAGACGGGAGGTTATGTTGCAATTTTGCACTTTTGCGATCGGCTATGTTGCAAATTTTGAACAAGTTGATAATCAAACCATTGAGAAAACTAATCCTGTTAAAAAATCGCAATCAGGCTGAAATAAAGCAACTGCGCCCAATATACATGACGGGCGATGAGCGGCAGCGGCGTCTCGAAAATCCGCAACAGGTGCGCCGCCAGCAGGAACAAAATGCTGAGGATGAACCAGGCGAAATAATTCTGCAAAGGAACAAATCCCCCTGGCCACGACCAGTAACCCAGCGCCACAGCCGCCGGTTCCATGGCGACATCCAGTACGACCATCAACAAAGCAGCGATCCATAATCGCCTAAAAGTTCCCGGCCGGCGAAGCAGCCCTTGCGCCACCGCCACGGCGCTGACCAGACTCTGCAGCCAGGCCAGACCGATCACCAGCGGCACCGAATCGAGCTGCGGCTGCAACACCGCGCCGTACACATAATCACCGAAAACGCGACCGCTCTTGACTCCGTACCACTCGATGGCAAAGGCTGTTACCGCCACGGCTGCCGCCCAACCGATGCGGCGCCCTCTGGCAATATGAGCGTCTCTCAGCCAGTAGCAGAGCAGCAATGCACTCAGCACGGCCAACAGCGGCGCCGCCATTCCCTGTCGCAGCGCGGTAAAGAGACCCAGAATCTGCCACAGCGCGCCGGCGCCGAGCAGCACATAGATCGCCGCCGTGATCCCTGTATCATTTCTCTTGTTGTTCATCACTTACCGCAGCGGTACTGCGCGTTCCTTCCAAAGAATGGCGCCGATCATGTAATAGTAAAAAGAGCTCAGCGCCACTGCCACCGTGAGCAGCACAGTCAGCGGATGAAGCAGCACGCTGACCAACAGCGGCTGAGCAAACTTGAACGCGACCAGCGCCCGCAACAAGATATTAGCGGCAATGGCATAGAGCGCCGGCTTGGTCCAAGGCGCGTACCAGACCAGTCCATAGGGCAGCACAAAAATAAACAGCATGGTTCCTAAAAGCAGGAAATAGGGTAGAGTCTGAAAATCCATCAATCCGAAGGCATTCTTGGAAAAACCGTACCAGACTTCTCGGAACGAATGATACATGCGGCCGAACACGGCATTGTGGCCGGATGCGGTTAGAATCCGGCAACCCAGCGTCTTGGCGCGCCGGGCGATCGCCACATCTTCGACGATCTTGGTGCGCACCGCTGCATGGCCGCCGATCCTCGCATATCCGGCCCGGGTGAATGCAATCCACTGGCCGTTAGCGGCGGACAGCGACGGATAGGAACTGGCATAGGTGAGCCAGAGGGGCAAAAAACTGTACACAAAGAGATCAAACACCGGCACCACCATTCTTTCACCCAGGGTCACGGTGATCTGTTGCGGAAAGGCGGACAAAAGTTCCAGACCCAACTTTTCCATCCAGCCCACGGTGCGGCTTACGGCATCGTCGGCATGGAAATTGTCCGCGTCGGTAAAGATAAAAATATCCCCGCCCGCCGCCTGGCTCAATTGATGACAGGCCCAGTTCTTGCCGGTCCATCCTGCCGGAAGCGGTTTTCCCCGAATCATCCTGAGCCGTGGATCGCGCGCAGCAAAATCCTCCACCAGCCGCGGTGTGGCATCGGTCGAATGGTCGTCCAACACCACAATTTCGAAATCGGGATAATTTTGCGCGGTCAGCGCCGTCAGGCAGGTGATAATGTTCTTTTCTTCATTGCGCGCCGGCACCAGCAGTGATACCCGGGGCAAGGCTGACGGCAGCGGGCCTTTTTTCACCTGTGGCGCGGTCAACACATTGAACAGCGTCACCAGCAGAACCAGACCGAGAAGAAAATAAATCAAATAAAAGATCATCATCGTAACGGCCCTCTTAATCTATTCGCCGCATTCTCTCGAACCGGCGGTTAACCGACGCACGGCCGGCAAGCAGCAATTGACCACGCTCCCCGGCGACAATGCGATCCTCCAGTCCCTGTAACAGCGCCTCGTGCTGCGCCGGCCAGTCGATCGCAATCGCCTCTTTCCTGCCATCGGCTGTTGGCGAGAGCAGCAAGAAAACAGCCGGACGCTGCTCGCCGAGAAATTCGGCGCGAATTGCCATTTGCACCACCTGTATATCCGCAGGCGCCCGTTCGAGCAGCCAGGCAAGGCCGGCACGATAGTGCAGCGGACGCCGGCGCCAGGGCAAGAGTTCCCCCTGCGGAAACAGAATAACCAGCGTTGCGTCCTCTTGCTCTGCGGTCATGTGCGCCAGTGTATATTGCAGCGCAGTGCGCACCTCCCGCGGTGAATCCGGATTCACGGAAAACGCTCCCAGCCGACTGAAAAATCTGTTTTTTTTCAGTTGCGATTCGAGCATCATCAGGTACGGCCGCCTGTCCCACAACCGCCGGTTGAGCAGATAGACAAAAAAGCCGTCCCACCAGGTCGAGTGGTTGGGCAAAAGCAACAGGGGCCGGCCCGGGTCGATCTGCGGCGGATCTCCGAGCAGATGCACGCCGCTAAAATGGCGGCGCATGAGAGCGAGGATATAGGGTTCAAAAAGCGCCCTGGCCCAGCGTCGGTGTGCGGCTTTGATCATAACACCGGCCGCCTGGCGATCAACTTTTCGCGCAGAAGGATGGCCAGCTTTTGCAGCGCCGGCACAAACACCCGGCCGAGGAACGGATTGTACTCGTTGCCGGCGATCTTGATGAGGATTTGCCGATAAATCCGGCTGGCGCTGTAGATGGCAAATCTCGAGGCCGGCGCCAGCATGGGAATGCCTTTAGCTGCCGCATCATAATAAGAGTGGGCGCGCGCGACCTGAAATTCCATCAGCCGGCGGAAATCCGGACTCCACCGTTTTTCCAGCACCTGTTTTTCATCAATGTTGAATCGGGCCAGTTCTTCCCGCGGCAAATAGACGCGCCCCATACAGCCGTCCTCGTCAATATCGCGCAGAATGTTGGTAAGCTGCATGGCCACGCCCAATTTTTCCGCATAGGGGAACGCCTGATCGCTGTCGTACCCGAGGATATGGGTCATCATCAATCCCACCACGCCGGCAACGCGATAACAAAAAAGATAGAGCTCGTCAAAATTTTCATAGCCGCGGAAACGGATGTCCATCTCGATGCCCTGCAACAGGTCAAGCGGATACTGTATCGGTACGGCGAAATAAAGAGCGGTGCGGATGAACGGCTTGAGCACCGGATGTTCCGACTCGCCCAACTCATAGCCGAGTTGCATTTCGCCGCGCAGATATTCGATCTCATGCATCAGCTGATCGCGGCTGCGTCCGCGCGGCAGATCGACGAGGTTATCCGTGTAGCGGCAAAATCCATAGAGTGCATAGGTGCTCCAGCGCCGCTCACGCGGCAACAGCCTGGACGCGAAATAAAAACTCTTGGCATGGTGCCGTGTTGTGGCCCGGGCGAACTCGAACGCCGGCCGGTACAGGGGGTCTTGCCAGAAGTGATCCATAAAACTTATCCGTACATTCCTTTTTTTATGTCCTCAAGCATTACATGCTCTGTGGTTTCGGCAGTTAGAAAGACACCGGGCAGGCCGGCGCCCGGATGGGTGCTGGCGCCCACCAGATAAAGACCGGCGAGGTCCTCGCTGCGGTTATGGGGACGGAACACAGCGGTCTGCGTCAATCTGGGTTCCACTCCCCAGGCGCTGCCATACCAGGCATTCTGCTTTTTGCGGAAATCCTCAGGAGTAAAAATCTCTTTGACCCGGATGTGGCGACGAAGGTCTTGCAGACCGAAATGCTCTTCCAAATGGCGCAGCACCCGATCAGCAAAGGGCCCTGCCTCTTTGTCCCAATGCTGGCCGCCGCGCAAATTGGGCACCGGCGCCAGTACATAGAGGCTTTCGCACCCGGCTGGCGCCATGCCCGCATCACTGCGTGTGGGTGCGTGCAGGTACATGGAAAAATCATCGGACAATTTTTTGCGGTCGAATATATCGCGCACCAGTCCGCGATAGCGGTGCGACAGCATCAGCGTATGGTGCTGCAGTTGCGGGTACTGGCGGTCCAGTCCGAGGTAAAGTAAAAAGGCGCTCATCGAATAATCGACCCGCTGCAACCGGCGGTCGTTCCACTTTTTGCGCTGACGGGCCGGAATCAGATCGCCATAGGTGTGCAGAAAATCGGCGTTGGAAATAACCAGATCAGCCTCAAGCGTCTCGCCCTGCAGCTGCACGCCGGCAGCGCGACCATCGCGCACAATGATCTCTTTGACCTCGGCGTTGGTGCGCAGCGTGCCGCCCTGTTCGGCCAACAACCTGGTCAGCGCTTCTACCAGGCTGTACATGCCGCCCCGGCTGTACCAAACGCCTTCGCTTTTCTCCAGATAAGGGATCATCTGGTAAACCGCAGGGGCGCGGAAGGGACTGCCGCCGATAAACAGCGGATGAAAAGAAAAGGCAAAGCGGTGACGGAAATCCCTGAAATAGCGGCCGGCGAAATAAAAAGCCGGCCAGAAAGCACCCAGCCTGATGCCGGCAGGCAGAAAAGAAAACATGGTGCGCCAGTCCATAAAGGGCCGGCTGCCCAGACCCTGGACGATCACCGCTTCATAGAGCCGACGCGACACTTCCATAAAACGGTCGTAATTCGCCGCATCTCGCGCATTGAACCTGGCCATCTGCGCTTTCATGCGCTCGCTGTCAAAGGTATAGTCGAGAAAGGTGCGGTCGTGAAAATAGATGCGGTAATACGGATCGAGGCGCTGCAGCTGAAGATACTCGGTCCAGTCCCGTCCCGCCAGTTTGAAAACGCGATTGATGATCTCGGGCGCGGTAATCAGCGACGGTCCCATGTCAAAGCGAAATCCATCGCGTTCAAACGGATACGCGTGACCGCCGGCATGGCGGTTTTTTTCCAATACCGTCACCTGCAGTCCGCGCGAGCGCAATCGGTTGGCAATGGCCAGGCCGCCGAATCCGGCGCCGATGACAATTACGTTTTTAATAGCGGATAAAGAATTCATCGATATGTATTTCCCATAAAATCGTTGATCAGGTCCGCCGCCATGCGACCGGAGAGCAGCGCCAGCGGCACACCGCCGCCTGGATGACTGGAACCGCCGGCGAAATAGAGGCCGCGGAACTGCCGGCTGCGATTGGCTGGACGGCGAAAAGCCATGCTGCGACTGTTGCTGGAAATGCCGTAAATGCTGCCGCGGTTGCTGCCGTACAGACGGTAAATATCTTCTGGGGTGATGATCTTTTCTGCGCGGATGGTATCATGAACATCCAGGCCAGCGCGCTCGAGCTTTTTCAACACTGTCTTGCGCAGCCGGTCGATCCCCGTCGGCCAATCCTGTCCTTCCCGCAGATAGGGCGCATTGACCAGTACAAACCAGTTTTCGCCATCTGCCGGAGCATCCCGGACATCGGTCCGGCTGGTGATCGCCACATAGATCGTAGGATCGTCGGGCAGAACACCCTGGCGGAATATCTCATCGAATTCGCGCCGGTAATCGGCAGTGAAAAAAATGTTATGATGCGCCAGGTTCGCATAGCGGCCGGCCATGTTCCACAGAAAAACCACACCTGACAGTGAGGGCTCCAGCGCCCATAGTCGCCGTCGCGTTCGTACACTGCTATCCACAAGGGTGTTCATCGCTGTTACCACATCCGCATTGCACAGCACAGACTGCGCCGGCAAATCCACGCCATCACAGCGCACGCCGTGCACGCGTCCGCTACGGATCAAAAGCCGCTCCACCCGCGTCCCTGTGCGGATTTCAGCGCCGCAGCGCTGCGCCAGTCCGGCCAGCGACTCGACCAGTCGGTACATGCCGCCGCGGATGTAGAATCCCCCCAGGCCAACCTCTACCCAGGGGATTATGTTGAGCGTTGCCGGCGCCCGAAAAGGATCTGAGCCGTTATAGGTGGCATAACGGTCAAACAGCTGCACCAGACGCGGATCGCGGAAATAACGCGTCACGCCGCCGTGCACCGTACGAAAAGGATCGATATCGCCGATAGACCACAGGGTGCGCAAATGGCGCCGGTGCAACAGTCGTTTCCACTCATGAATCGGAGTGAAAAGAAACACCTCGGCGGTCAGGTCATAGATCCGTTTGCTGTAGGCCATAAAACGATCAAAGCCCTGCGCATCCTGCGGCGACAGTTTTGCGATAGCCCCCCTCATCCTGTCCGGATCGCTATCGGCGTCGAACACTGTACCATCGGAGAAAAAATAACGACACATTGGCTCCAGCGGCGCCAATTCCAGATGATCGGTCAAACGCTCACCGGCATCGGCGTACAGTTGTTCCAATACAAAGGGCATGGTCATCAGCGACGGACCGGTGTCAAAGCGATAACCGTCGCTGCGATATTCATTCATCTTGCCGCCGACCCGGTCATTCTGTTCCAGCAGCAGTACCCGCCGGCCGGACGCGGCCAAACGCACAGCGCCGCTCAGGCCGGCTACGCCGCCGCCAATGATGATGACGTCATACATGACGGCTCAGCCTTTCATGAACAAGTGTTGTCAGGAGCACAAGTCCATAGCCGTAGAAAAAATCCTCTACAGGAATCGTGATCAACCGCAGGTCCAATTGATACGCAGGGTCGTACAGGACCACAGGCCGTGCGGTGAGATAACCGTTGCAGATCATCATCAGCAAGCCGATGATCAGCGCATACCGTACTGCGTTGCCGCGCGTCAACACGCGGCTGCCGGAGAAATCGTCCAACGAGATTATCAGGGACAGGGCCCCCAGGGCCAGTCCGGTGTATTCGCGGCCTGCCAGCCAGGCGACAACAGCAAGCAACAACAAAACAGGAGCGATTAAATAGATACGCCGGCCGCGGACGCCGGCATCGGGAAAATAGCTTTTCAATACCTCCCAAACAAACAGCGAGGCAAAGGGCACGGTCAGAAAAAAAAGCCACTCGCCCAAGGGCAACGGCCCGATATAGGTGCCGGCGGTGTATTGCGGATTGAACCACCAGTGCCGGCCGGTCACCAGCCAGTCCCACGTAATAAACGGCAAGGCAGCCGTCAGCGTCGACAGCAAGGCGCGGGGCCATTGCCGCACAAAACGCAACCGCCGGTCGAAACTAAGCGACAGTGGTCCAATGACCACCAGCAGGTTGAAAATCACATATTCAAAGCGCTCCACGGTCCACCCTCTCCCGCAAATGTGCCAGCATCAGCCGATCCTCAGCGTTCAGTTTGGCTTTTTCAGCGAGAAAATCGATCACATTGCGCATCATGTCCGGTTCATATTCTGTATAGCGATCAGGTAAGAGACGTAGTATGGTTTTGAAATTTCTCTGTGCGTCATCGCTGCGCTTGAAGAAAAAAGGCAGAAAAAAACAGGTGGAGCTGTGAATGAAAAGGGCTTCAATGTCTTCCGGACCAGCCTCGAGCCCCTGGTCCATTATTTTGAGGCCATGAAGTGTTTTACGGTACTTGGCATGCGGCAACAACGCGTGTTTCCCCCGCAGCGCCTCCAGGGCGCCGATATAGGTGGTCATTCTCCCATGCAACCCGGGCAGTGAATCGGCCAGCTGGGTAAAGGCGCGAATAGCCGGGTCGATCTTTTTGCCGTCATCGACGCTGGCATAAAAGAGCCTGCGGGCTGATTCGAGGTCAACGGCGTGCAGGGATGCAGCCAGAAAGAGAATAAAAACAAGCTGATTAAATAACGTGCATTTATTTTTAGGGCGACATACCATACTCATTATACACATCCCCTGTCCCAATTCCAATCGCATTTTCTTAATAATATCCAGACCACCACTTACCTTCACCGCTTATAACCGGCAAATAAAGGCAAAAAATTCCCTCAAGCGGGTCGGACCAAGACAATTAATTTATTATTAATAGTTTGTCTTGGTCCGACCCGGGCCCAAATCACGGTCTTTGTAAAAATATGTATAATTTTTGAATCACCTCTTGCTTTCGCAAGCACGATGCGTTACATTACCATCCTGACACTGTGAAAACTAGAACTCGAATTCGACTTAGTAATTCATTTTCTCTTTTATGTTACGTTGAGAGCGGTCATAATCACTTGAGGGTCTGACCATGAACATCCTGCAAAGCAAACGGCTGTTGCTGTCGATGCTTATCATCATCGGTGCGCTGTTTTTCCTCAGCAACGCGGCCAAACCATCCAAAGTAGAACAATTTATCGAATTGCGTGATCTCACCTCCGCCACACCCGTTCCGGTACAGCAATGGAAATCCTTCATAGGCGAGGCAGCGGACGCATGCAAAATCGATTTTGACGACAGCCGATGGCAGACGGTCGATTTCAATTACAACTGGGGCATGCATCCGACCTGCTGGTTCCGCAAAGAGGTAACCATTCCCCAGGATATGGCCGGCCAGGCCGTGTGGATGAATATCATTGTCGACGATAAGGGAACCATTTATGTAGACGGCCAAAAGCGCTGCCGCTTTGATTGGTACGGCAAAGCCTTTTTAACCGCAAGAGCCAAAGCCGGCGATAAATTCCTGGTTTGCATCAAGGGATGGAACGGCCAGGGCAGCGGTCATCTGGTCAGTACCGAGTTACAGGCCACAACCAATTTTGTGCGTTATGAAATAGACAAGAAAATGGACGATTTGAAATCTCTCACCCACGTTGACCAGGAACAGGAGAATCAATGGCGATTTCATGTCGGCGAGAACGACCGGGCCGCTGATGCGAATTTTGACGACAGCGATTGGCCTCTGGTGGATATCGGCAATCGCTGGGAGATAGAAAATTCCGTCAGCTGGTTGCGCAAACAGGTGATCATTCCGGAAAAGGTCAACGGTCTTGACATCACAGGTTCCACGGTCACCTTTACGGTTAACATTGACGATTTTGCCGAAATTTATCTAAACGGCAAACCGACGCCGAGTTCGAAAGGGAGAAGAACCGCACTGGTGTTGACGACAGATGCCAAACCTGGTGAAAAATTTTTCCTGGCCATCAAGGGCGCCAATCTTAACGGCTCTGGAGTTCTTCACGACGCCAGAATGACCTACAGCATTCTTCAGCCCATAACGGAACAAGCCGGCGCTTATCTCAAAAAGATGACCGGACTGACCATGCTGGTGGAACGCATTCCCAATCCGAATCCGATTTGGGGCAAAAGCATGATCGCCTCTTTAACTCTAGCCGGGCAATGGCGGTCAACCACCAACCTGGCAACCTGTCAGCGATTGCTGAGCAGTGCAGAAAAAAAACTGGCGCCTGTTCAGCAGGCAGCGCTGGAATATCCGATCCAGATCAAAGGTCCTTATCTGCAAAACGTCACAAGCAACAGCATGACCATCATGTGGGAAACCGACAGCCCCGGCGATTCCCGGATTAATTACGGCACGTCAGAAAACCTGACTCAATCGGTTTATTCGCCGGAAAAAGTGACCATCCACACCGTCACGCTGAACAATTTGCAGCCGGAGACAAAATATCATTACCGGGCCATTTCCGGGAAATTATCCAGCACCCTGAACAGGTTTCGCACCGCCATAAACAGAGACACGCCGTTTCGCTTTGTCGTTTGGGGCGATAATCACACCAATGGACCGCGGTTTGAACAAAACGTCAATCGCATGATTCCGTACCAGCCTGATCTGGCCATCAGCGTGGGCGATATGGTTTTAACCGGCAGCAACTATGATCTCTGGGGCTATGAATTTTTTATTCCGGGACGAAATTTGTTCAAGAACACGCCGCTCTTTACCACCCTGGGCAATCATGAGTACGGTGGTTACAGTCCCGGAAATCCGGTGGAATGGTTTGAAAAATTTTTCAGCCTGCCGGGAAAAGAATACTACTATTCTTATGATTACGGCAACAGCCATTTCATTCATCTCAATCCGCATACCAACAGTCCGTTTGGCATAATCCCGGGAAGCGAGCAATATCAGTGGCTGATCTCTGACTTGGAATCCACTGCATCAAAGAATGCCACGTGGCGATTTGTCTTTTTCCATGAACCGCCCATGAGCGAACCGTTGCTGGTAAAACATATTGTGCCGCTGCTGGAAAAATACCAGGTGACCATGCAGTTCAGCGGGCATTTTCATACTTTTGTGCGCGAGCAAAGGCCCAAACCGGACGGGCCCATCTATATCATCACCGGCGGTGGCGGCGGCAGTCTCAGCGACGGGTCCAAAAGGAATAATGAATTAAAAGTGGACATGTATAAAGCCGTGCATCATTTCTGTCTCATCGATATCAACGGGGAAACGCTGAGCTTTCAAGCCATCGATATCGACGGCAATGTTTTTGATAACCTGACAATAAAAAAATAATCGGCAATCCCTGCAAATTAAAAGGGTGCCGCCTGAGAAACCGGCATCACCCATATTATTAAGAGACATCAAAAGATCAACTCTATCTGATGGCCTCCAGTAGTTCCAATCTGGATTGTAATCGATCGTTCTTTTCCTTGAGCTCTTTAATAGCGTTCAACATGGCATAGAAAATGGGGTCAGTTTTCAGCATAAGATAACCGCTGTCATCCCGGGTCACAGCCTCAGGGATGACCTTTTGTACGTCCTGAGCTCCAAGTCCGACATACTCAGCATCGGTAGACAATCCCAGGTTTGACTTTGCGATGTATTTAAACCGAATGGCCTGCAATTGCATGATCTCTGCTAATCCCGGATCATAGTTGCCGCTTATATTTTTAAGCCGTTTGTCGGAAAAAATAACCCAGCTGGCCGTTCCCGCTGATTTGCGCGCTTCGCCGCCAACGCTTAACGCATAATCCGAGTTTATATTCTGCGTATTGACATACAGCTCGTTGGCGATATAACTTTTTGCACCCAAAGCTCGCAGCGACCAATCGTTGGCGCTGTTGTTGTAGTTGACTCCCAAAAGAGCAACACGAGTGGCCGTCTTGGCGATAGGATTCCAGCTGACATCCTGAGCATGAATCATTGCGTTCACGCCATAGTATTGGGTGGGCGAGGTGTTGCCGGAGCCGACGTAATGAGCCATATTGGCCGAAGCAACCACGTTGATGTTGTCACCGCCATAATCCGATGTCACCGCACCGTACACGGCTGTTCGAAACATGTTGTCGGAATTCTGCGCCGGCGCATGCGAATGGGCTGCGATAGTCACTTGACTTTGGCTGTTGATGTTGAAATCCTCTGCACGCACAAGCAGGGTACGGCGCAAGGCATCTCCCGCATCGACTATCGAGCCAATCACGGTTGCTTGCGCATTCGGATTGTTTAATGCCGTGCCGATGCCCAAAAGCCCTTGTACGATCAAACCGTTGTCAGGAGGCGTGAGAGTGGCATACGTGCTGCCCAGAGCCATGTTGCCCGCGACCGCCATGGTCGCTGCCGGAGTGCTGGTGCCAATGCCTACCGAACCATTGTGAGTGATGCGCACCAATTCACCCAGCGAACTGTTTTTAATGAGCATCTGCGCATGTACTATTTGAACGGCTGCCATGATCGCAATAACCAAAAATCGTCTGCGGCGCATATGTATTCTCCTTACAAAAAAAGGTGACACTGATAGTCATAAAAATATGACTACACGTTTTCAACCATTTGTTTAATTGATAAAAATCAAGGGGGGAAACCCGCTTCCTCACAGATACAACAAATACTATGCAAAAAATATGCCCGTAAATATTTAATTACAGGTAAATTTCCCCTTGCAAATTATTTCATTTTACTATATACTCATATCAAGCTCCATATGGCTGTTTCGGAAATGGCCGTAACCAGACATCAAAGGCATAATGCATTGATCTAATCACAGCAATACATGTTGCCTTTTTTCTTGGCCCGCACATTCACACAATAGCAGCAATCCATAAATCACATTTACCACGCGAAATTTTTATAGGGGAATAGGGCGCTATGCAACCATGCAAAGAGCGGT
>CAYLWO010000115.1:0-19906 GCA_964387285.1 uncultured Cytophagia bacterium
CTTTTGCCGGCCAGAACCGCCTGCTGCTTTTGGCCGTTGACCATGACTGAAGTATCGGTAATGGCCTGATACTGCAATGCCAGATCAAATTTGTTGTACACCGGCGGCGGCGGAGGAATTACTGCTGGTTTCAGTGCATAAACGGTTGCCTGGCTAAAATTATTAATCAATAATGTATCATCAGGCGAATCAATGCGGCTGCGGCTGAGCAAAGCGAAGGGATAGCTGGGGAATTTATTCGCTGTTGCTGCAGTACATTGAATCTGGATGGAGAGCTTGTTAACCAGGGAATCGAAATGCCAGAACAGACTGTCCTGTTTTTGTCTGGTTGGCGACAAAGATGAATTCAGGATGGTTACAGAATCCGGAAAGCTGAGGAATAAAGTTATATCTTTGGCTGTTTTGGGTCCGTTGTTATGAATCGTGAGTTGATAGCTGAAATTTTGCCCTGCTTTGACAGCCGCTTCACGCTTTCCATTGACCCAGACACTGGTATCCGAAAACGCGTGTTGGTAAAGAGCAAGATCATAGCTGCCTTTTGTCGGGGCCGGTCCGCTGATGGCGAGGTAGACCTCAGCCTGATCGCGATTGTTGGCCGGCATGTTGTCCGGCGTGACCGCATACGCTCCGGCATAGCTGATCATCAAGGTGTCAGCCGGCGAGATATAAGGGTTGACGTGGCCGCGGACAACGACGGTCAACGGCACACCGACGAGCAATTGTGTATCAAACCAGACCAAAGAATCAGCCGTGATTTGCATAAAGGGTCTGCTGCTGCTGTCGATAATAAAATTGGACGGCAACAGATGATGAAAGAACAGAGCATCCGCGTTATCAGGACCGTTATTCTGTACCGTGATGGTGTATTCAATTTTTCCGTTGGATTTAACGATGGGAACCGGCTGACCGTTTCTCATGGCGGTTGAATCGGTTTTTGCAGTCAAAGAAATCTGCACATCAGCCTGGCGGTCTGTGATCGGTTCGTTATAACCGTATACGACGGCTGTCGCCGTGTTGTTAAGGACGTCGACATCTTCCGGCGTAATCAATTGCGCCTGATCCGTCAACTGGGTGAATCCTGGTTCAAAATGGCGCAGCGCCGTAGCGGTAAAATGCACGACGATCGAATCGTTAACGCTGATATCCGGCAACTGCCATTCGAGTTGACGATCAAGAGCAAAAGAGGGGGCCAGGCTGAACCGATCAGCCAGAATCCCTTCCGGCAGATCGTTGTACAGAACGGGTGCGATTAACGGGTTGTTGCCGATATTGCGCACGACAATCCGGTATTCATAACTTTCACCTGCTTGAACAATATCCACCCAATTTCCCTGGTACATCTTTTTCTGTTGTGTAAGGGCTGAGACCGAAACGGCGCCGTTAGTGCTGGGATAGAAAACGATTCGCAGACTGTCTGTCAGACGCACGCTTTCCGGAATGTCCGGCGTGATGATGCCGTTCATAAATTGCGGATACCTGTAGGCAATCAGCGCATAATGGTGCAACCATAAAGCATAGCGGCCGGCAGAGAGATGAAACAGGCCGCAGTCGCGCCATTGATGATGAGGCGGACCTGGATCGTCCGGAACGACGCGATAGGGACCGGCTACATTGCTATCAACCGGAGTTGCCATCAGACCGTCGTTGCGACGCAGATCCATGAAGAAAGATTCATTTTTCTGCAAATCACCGCTGTTGTACCAGACCCGGCTGTAGATTCTATAATAGCCGGTCTTGGTAAACATATGCTCCACTACTTTGCGGTGCATGGCCGGTTCACCCTTGTCTGCACGCACCATTCTTTCACCGGGCAAAATAATGAACTCGGATTGTGCGTGAGCGGTGTTGGCGACAAGAACAAGCAGGCAGGCAAAGGATGCGGTAAAATCAAGGCAGCGTCGAAGGAAACGATAACCTGGTAGATTCATGAATGTGTCCATCCTAATAAAGAACGCAGCATAATCTCTACTCGTTTGCAAAAAATGTGCCATGGTTCATTTTTGTGACACATTGTAACATATTGTTTTTTTAGCTATAAACCTGATAATAAATACCGACAAAATGGAGTCAATGGCGAAAAATGGTGAAATCACCAATATAATTTGGTTATATCACCACATAAATAAAAAAAGCCCGGGCGTCGTTCTTTGGGGCGCCAGGGCATGATACAATTGATTTGTATCGGGTGCTGAACCAGAATTTTTTAATGCATTTTACAACTAAATGGAGCAATGGGTGCTCGAAAAACAACCTTGCGAAGGTTTCAAACCTTCACAAGGACAATGCAACTTGACAATACAATCGCTCAATTCGGGATTAGTAAAAAAGCCTGTTGATGTATAACACCTAACAGGCTTGATGCAAAAGTGGGCGATAGAGGAGTTGAACCTCTGACCTCTGGTATGTGAGACCAGCGCTCTAACCAACTGAGCTAATCGCCCGGAAAGATACAAAAAAGATATCTGATCATTCCATCATTACTAGTCGTATAATATACTATTTTTTCGGATCAAGTCCAACATTTTTTTTTCTGCTGCCGCATTCTTAACACCAGGGATGTCTGGTAAATTTATGGGCAGCGGAGGGGTGATGATCAAACAAACAGGGTAAATTATGCGCACAATTTATTTTTCACGCTTTTAAATTTCCCATTGGCTTCTCGTGGAATTTCCGGTGTCAGCTGAATTTCCACTTTCATGTGCGGTGAAGTATGTTCCAATGTGTTTTTGACCAGTTGCTTTTTGTCATTCTCTGAGAAACCCTGTGTCGGGACAACTTTAATGATCACCTCGCCCTGGATTTCCTGATAAAATTGTATTTCCCTGATATGCTGCACGCCTCTGGGAATATGATTGCAAATGGTGATTTTGGCGCCTTCCGGCGATACGATATAATCACCGTTTCTACCGACAATCTCCCTGACGATTCTAAAATTTCTCCCGCAGACGCATTTTTCATCGCCGGGAATAATCGTATCTCCTGTTTTGTATCTTATCAAGGGCATGAGATAATTTGTCAGGCTGGTGCCCACAGGTTCGTAGCCGTCGTTACCTGCCAAGAGTTCTACGATGGAATAATCTTCATGTATATGGTATGCCCCTTTTTCACATTGGCCTATGCCGACGACTCTTTCCGCCTGTCCGTACCAGTCATATATTCTGGCAGAAAAAACTTTTTCAATATGCTCTTTTTGCGCAGGGGAAAGCGATTCAGAAGAAGTAAAGATCGCCTTGAAACCGTAGGATATGTTTTTGTTGTCAAAAAAGCCCGCCAATAAATTGGCGGTCGATGGATAGGCGTACAGTATTTCGGGTTTGAATGAAAGAATTTTATCGATATACGCTTGCGCATTGGTCTCGGAAAGATGATACCCGGACATCAGCAATTCTTTTTCCAGGCGATTATATTTCCAGTAAGGCGGCCGGGATTGTGAAACCGGAACAATGATATCGCCGCGCAGGGTGATTCTTTTCAGCCCCAGGTCGCCGACATAACGCCACTGGCGCCAAAGAGCCGCGTTCTCAAAATTGAGCGAATAATAATTTCTCAGGAATTTAGCCGGCGTGCCGGTAGAGCCGCTGGTATAGGCCACGCTGGAAAAACAGGTTGATCTGTTTTTGGCAATAAAGCGAGGCCAATTTTCCTGCACCGTCTTTTTATCAAGAAACGGCAATTTCGTCAGATCTTGTTTTGTTTTTATCGATTCGGGCTTGAGATGCAAGCGATCGAATAACTGGGTATAATAAGGCACATTTTTATAGCAATGGAGAACCATTTTCCGCAGCCGGTCGTTCTGCATTTCCTCGAGTTGTTCTGCCGAATAATACTGACTCTCTTCCAAATCTTTTAATATGGCGTCGAATAAAAAACCTTTTTTGATGAGACGATTGAAATAAAACCTTAAAAGATCTTTCATGTTATTCTCTTTTACCCCTCGAGTAACTGACCATAGATATTTTTCAGTTCTGTAACAATGCGGTCCATATTAAATTTGGAATGCGCAATTTCATAGCTGGCCCGTCCCATGGATTTCCTCAGTGTTTCATCCTCAGCGAGGAGTGCAATTTTTTCTGCCAAGGCCCCATAATCGCCGGGCCTGATCAAAAAACCATTCACTCCGTTTTGGACTGCGTCCGGGATGCCGCCGACCGGCGTGACCACGACCGGCAGGCTGTAGGAAAGGGCTTCCAGAACCGACATGGGTTGTCCTTCGGCATAGGACGGCAATATGAATATGTCGGCCTTTCTATAAGCTTCGTCCACCTGCCGGCCGGATATCCAGCCATGCACCATTACCTTGTCCTGCAGATTGTTGCGCGCGATTAACGATTGCAATCCATTGATATCGCCGTTTCCGTAAAGAATAAAATCGATCTTTTCGTTGCGTAGGTGAGCGGCTGCTTTGATGATATCGTAGGATCCTTTTCGCTCCCCGATCTCGCCCATGGCCAACACGGTGATTCGATTTCTGTTTTCCCTGTCCGGGGGCGCCTTGCAGGTTATTGGATTGTAAATTATTTTAACCGGTTTTACAGTCAACTCGGTCAGTTTCTCCGCCCAGACAGTGCTTAAGGCAATGACCAGATCATACAGCTTGATAATTTTGTATGCCAAAAATTTCCGTATGACCGTTTTACCGAAATACGCCTGCATGGACCGAGCCGCGTGCATATGGTAAATGACTTTTTTATGCAACATTTTTCCGACCAGTACAAAATAGCTTTTTCTAAAAAAGCTTACTTTCATGCTTCCGTGCACATGGATCAAGTCAACTTTTTTAAACAATACAATCCAGGGGAATTTAACATAACTCTGCAGCAAATAACCAATTTTTACCGGAGCAGAGCCGTTCAGATGCGTAGCAAGATGCATCAGGTTATATTCCTGCGCCAGTTTGGAATTTAAAAGTGCTTGCACTACCGTTGAAACGCCACCCTGGGTTTTCAGACTCGTGCTGATCAGTAATATATTTTTTTTCATTCTGCCAACTTTTACCAGGAGAAAATAGTCAAATCGGATTGGCCTGAATTTCGCGAAATTATATTAATCTATCAAGTTCTTTTTCAGATTGCATATTGTTCTGAATCGAGTTATGGGTTATTTTATCGATGTAGTGATAGTAGCGACGCCGGTTATTTGGCAGCTATTTTTAGCTTGATTTTCTGGTAAATTATGACTAAACTATTTACAATTCTCAGGATAGGGTTTTTTAATGTCCGATTTTTGTTTTTTTTAGATATAAGAAGAATATGCCGATTTACGAGTATCAATGCCAGGGATGTTCAGGGGAATTTGAAGAGTTGATACGTTCCAGCAAGGAGGAGGCAAGTTTGCGCTGTCCTCGCTGTGGAAATGCGGAAATCAGACGCACAGTTTCTCTGTTTGGTTTTACCGCCAAAGGCAACGGCAATCAACCAGGTCAGACAACCGCTCAGGCATCAGGCCATAGCTGCTCCGGTTGTCATTCCCATAATTGTGGACACTGTCATTAAGTCGGGTAGGTTGTGCGGGGAGCGTCAAGCTCGTTGCTCTTTATCTGTACGAGCCGCCGGCCTATGGACCAACTGGCGGACCACAAATCAGGAGCTGAAGAATGACTAAAGCGGAAATAGTGGATGTCATAGCTGAAGGTACCGGGTTGACCAAGATGGAAACCCAGGCTGTGATCGACGGCTTTTTGGCCACGGTGCGCTATGCGCTGCAGAAAAAGGAGCGTGTGGATTTGCGCGGTTTTGGCAATTACTATGTTGTCAAACGTGCGGCGCGCACCACCATCAATCCGGTGTCGCGTGAGCTGATACAAATTCCGGAACATTATGCGCCGGTGTTCAGGCCGTCCAAAGAACTTAAAAAATATATTAACGAAGAACATAAAGAAAAAAGCTTTTCTGAAGAAGAGCCATTATGAACACTCGAATAGGAGGTGATCGTCTTGCCAAGCGGTAAAAAACGTAAAAGACACAAGATAGCGACGCATAAACGGAAAAAGCGACTCCGAAAGGACAGGCATAAAAAGAAACTCCGTTAATAGATGAGGGCTGAGAACTGTTCTTGGCCCTTTCTTATTACATTGGCGGGCTAACCTGATCTGAATTCTTGTACGATGGACTCTTACGAACCGACAACATCTTTATACTCTGTTTCCGAGCTGACCCGGGAAATAAAATACCTATTGGAGGAAGGATTTCCCGCTGTCTGGCTGCAGGGCGAGATTTCCAATTTTGTTCACCACTCCTCCGGCCATATGTATTTTTCTCTTAAAGACAGCGAAGCGCAGATCAGCGTCGTCATGTGGCGCCAGCGCAATTTGGCGTTGAGTTTTACGCCGGCTGACGGCATGAGCGTGCAGGCATTCGGCCAGGTGCGGGTTTATGAAAAACGCGGCAATTATCAGTTCGATGTGCTTAAAATGACGCCGGTCGGAGTCGGTGATCTGCAGAGAGCATTCGAAAAGTTGAAAGCCAGGCTCGCTGCCGAAGGCCTGTTTGACG
The DNA here is from genome assembly GCA_964387285.1 of uncultured Cytophagia bacterium. Classification (GTDB taxonomy): domain Bacteria; phylum Zhuqueibacterota; class Zhuqueibacteria; order Residuimicrobiales; family Residuimicrobiaceae; genus Anaerohabitans. Next base: position 6,492 of record CAYLWO010000115.1, read on the forward strand.
AAGAGCATAAAAAGGATATTCCCGCTTTTCCGCAGACGGTCGGCGTCATTACCTCGCCCACGGGCGCGGCCGTTCGCGACATTGTCCGTATTATTCAGCGCCGCATGCCTTCGACGCAGATCATTTTGCGGCCGACCGTGGTGCAGGGTCAGGAAGCGGCAAAGGACATCAGTAACGCCATCCGAGAATTCAACGAATACGGTAAAGCGGAAGTGCTGATCGTCGGACGCGGCGGCGGTTCGTTGGAAGATTTATGGGCTTTTAATGAAGAAACGGTCGCGCGCGCCATTTATGCATCCCGCATTCCCATTGTTTCCGCTGTAGGCCATGAAATCGATTTTACCATCGCTGATTTTGTCGCCGATCTCCGCGCGGCTACGCCCTCGGCCGCTGCCGAACTGGTCACGCCGGTTCGGGAGGATTTGCTGGAAACTGTTCAGACCTTGCTCGCACGTTGTCATCAGAATATTATCAGATCGTTGCGCTTGCGGCGCGAGCGATTGCAGCGCATGAGTTCGCATTACGGCCTGCGTCGGCCCGGCGATCTGATTTTGCAGAAAAGGCAGCGCCTGGACGAGCTGAGCATGCGCATGGAGCGCAGCCTGTTGCAGCGCCTGGCTTTGCAGCGTCAAAAAGTGATGCATCATCAACAACTGATCGCCAGTCTCGGCCCTGAATCAGTGCTCAAACGCGGGTACGCGATTTGTCTGGAACCGGATAGCGGAGCTGCGATTACCAGGGTGGCGACCTTGCATTCCGGCGATTCGGTGCGTGTAGCCATGATGGACGGCAGCTGGTTAGGCTCGGTGCAAAAAACAGAACATGGCGCAGATCAACAAAAGAGAAAAACCAGGAATCGTTATGAATAAAATGAATTTTGAAAACGCCATGATTCGTCTGGAGGAAATTGCCGGACTGCTGGAAGACGGTTCCCGATCCCTGGATGAATCGCTTAAACTGTTCGAGGAAGCCAACAAATTGTCCACCTTTTGTTTCAGCCGTCTGGACGAGGCGGAACAAAAGCTCAAATTACTGGTTAAAGATCGGGATACCGGCAAATTGATTGAAGAGGCGGAATAAAATAAATTATCATGGATACCTTGCTTGCACAGATAAATTCACCGGCTGATATCAAATCGCTGGACCTGCCTCAGCTGAACCAGCTGGCTGAGGAAATTAGACGATATATCATCGATACGCTCAGTGAAACCGGCGGCCACCTGGCGCCATCGCTCGGTGTCGTCGAGTTGACGCTGGTTTTGCATAAACTGTTCGATTGTCCCAGGGATAAAATCGTCTGGGACGTCGGTCATCAGTCTTATACCCATAAAATTATTACCGGCCGGCGGGAAGCGTTCAAGAAAATCCGCCAGAGCGGCGGCATCAGCGGTTTTCCCAAACCTGAGGAAAGCGCTTATGATGCCTTTGGCGTTGGTCATGCCAGCACAGCCATCTCGGCCGCCTATGGCATGGTGGCGGCGCGCGATCTGGCCGGCGAGAAATATCACGTCATTGCCGTGGTCGGCGACGGCGCATTGACCGGCGGCCTGGCTTTTGAAGGGTTGAACAACGCCGGCGCTTCCGGTAAAAACATCATTGTGATCCTGAACGACAACAGCATGTCCATTTCGCCTAATGTCGGCGCCATGGCCAAGTATTTGACCAACCTGATTACCAATCCCGTCTATAATCGCATTAAAAGTGAAATTTGGGATTTCACCGGTCGCTTTAAAAAAATGGGACCGCGCATTCGTCAGGCTGCCAATCGCATGGAAGTGACGCTGAAAGGCTTTGTCGTTCCGGGCATTCTTTTCGAACGATTGGGTTTTCGTTATTTCGGCCCCATCGACGGTCATAACATGACCGACCTGATCGCGATCCTCAGCGAGATGCGCGAGTTTAACGGACCGATGTTGCTGCATGTGTTGACTAAAAAAGGCCGGGGTTATGTTCCTGCGGAGAACAATGCGCCCGTTTTTCACGGACTGGGCAAATTCGATAAAGAGACCGGATTGGCGGTTAAATCCTCCTCGGTTCCCACCTGGACCGAGGTATTTGGACGGTCCTTGTGCGAGTTGGCTGCTACGAATGACAAGCTGATCGGCATCACCGCTGCCATGTCCCTGGGCACCGGTTTAAAGCAGTTCGGCGATCAATTCCCCGGTCGCTTCTTTGATGTCGGCATTGCAGAGGGACACGCGGTCACTTTTGCCGCCGGTTTGGCCAGCCAGGGTTTTCGCCCAGTCGTGGCCGTTTATTCCAGTTTTTTACAGCGTGGCTATGATCACCTTATGCATGATGTCGCATTACAACGCTTGCCGGTCATCTTTGCCATTGATCGGGCCGGATTAGTAGGCGACGATGGACCTACACATCATGGCGTGTTCGATCTGGCTTTTTTGCGCACCATACCCAATCTGGTTATCATGGCGCCGCAGGATGAGGAAGAGCTCAGGCACATGCTTTACACCGCGCTGCAATACCAAAAAGGGCCTGTAGCCATCCGTTATCCCCGTGGTCATGCGCAAGGCGTGGCCATGACCGACTCTTATAACGATCTGCCGATCGGCATCGGTCAGGTGGTGCGCAAAGGCGGGCAGATCGCTCTCCTGGCCGTGGGTCCCATGGTGCACATGGCCGTGCAGGCGGCTGATTTAATCAAGAAGGGTTTGGGTCTGACCGCCGAGGTAGTCAACATGCGTTTTATCAAACCCATTGATGCCGCATTGCTCGAAAGAATCGCCGCTGATTTCAGCCTGGTGGTGACCCTGGAAGAAGGCGTGCTGAAAGGCGGATTCGGCAGCGAGGTGCTCGAATATTTCAGCGATGAAAAACATCACGGTCTGGAAATTCTTCGCTGCGGATTGCCGGATCGGTTTATCGAACAGGGGGAACGAATCCAATTGCTGGCGCAAGCCGGGCTGAGTCCGGAGGCTGTTCTGAACATGGTTAAAAGCTCTTTGGCCGTGAATCATCTCAAGCGTTCCAGCAAAATTCGTGATCTGTTTCGCATTCATCGAAAGAAGAAAAGCGCATGATCACCATCGGCATCGTCGCAAATCGCTATAAAGCAAAAGCATGTCCGATCATCAAAGAATTTGTCGCTCTGGTGAAAGAGCATCAGGGACGCGTGATTTATGCGAGCGAATCAGCCGAATTTTTAAAATTGTGCCAGGACGAGCCGGCTATGCCGGCAGCGGTACTGGGTCAACATTGTGATCTGGTGGCTGCGTTTGGCGGCGACGGCACTCTGCTGGCAACCGCCTGCGAGGTCGGCGCTTCCGGCGTGCCCATTCTGGGCGTCAATCTGGGCGGGTTGGGATTTCTGGCAGAATTCAAGATTGATGAAATGCGTGAGACGGTGCAGGATTTGGTTGCGGGTAATTATACGGTGCTGGATCGCATGGTCCTGGCCGTCCACGTGCACGCAGCGGATCAGGTGAAAAAGTACTATGCCTTGAATGACGTGGTCGTGGACAAGGGCACATATGCTCGGCTGATTCTCACCGATGTTTTGGTGGACGGAAATTATCTCAACACCTATCGCAGCGATGGATTGATTGTGGCCACGCCTACCGGATCCACGGCCTATTCTCTCTCCGCCGGCGGTCCTTTGCTCATGCCGGTCATGCAAGCCATTCTCGTTACGCCCATTTGCCCGCATTCCCTGACCGTGCGGCCTATCCTATTATCATCCGATAGTGTGCTGTCGATTTCCACGCGTGGGCAGGAAAAACCGGTGCAGGTCAATATTGACGGTCAAAATCGCTTTACCATCCGCCCCGGCGACCGGCTGGAAATCAGCAAGGCTGATTATGCGGTCAAATGGGTGTCCAGCAACAAACGCGATTTCTTTTCAATTCTGCGCACCAAGCTCAATTGGGGTTTTGATTTGACCACGCAGGGGCAGTTGGGGAAATAAAAGATTTTTTCGCCTGTTTTAAGAGTGCGGCGACGAGTCGCCGCTCTTATCACGGAGACAGGGTGGTGCGCATTCGCATTGCTGGTTTAAATCATAATAGGTAACGGTGGCCTGTATTGGGAGATTGCTTCACTCCAGCGCAGTTAATGCCCTTTATTACTATCTGCGCTGCGTTCGCAATGACACCGCTATACTGTTATTGTGCAAATGACGGCTAATATAACGTGGAATACTTGGAATGACAAAGCAAAAAAAAACGGTTGCGCTGCTGCAATTTATAGAATCACTATTCAACCATCTCTGTCATGTAGAATAAATTATTGAGCAGATGCCATGATTACTCCAATAAAACATGGACCGTGTCATTGCGAACGTAGCCACAGTCGTTGACAAAGGAGAGTATCTGCGCTGGAGTGAAGCAATCCCCTTTTACAGCCAAAATGTTATTAGAAGGCGCATAATATTGACTCTGATTAAAAATATTCGCCATGAACCATCTGTCGACAAATCTGACTTTCAACTTTTAGAAAATTAACTTGGAAACAGATTGACTAGAGAATACGCCAAAACTCCGCTGATGGAGCAATACCTCGCCATCAAAGCACAGCACAAGGATGCCATTCTGTTTTTTCGCATGGGCGATTTTTATGAAATGTTTTATGAAGACGCCCATGTCGGTTCCAAGGTCCTAGGCATCACTCTGACCTCGCGCGCGCACGGCAAAGCTGCCGACGTGCCTCTGGCCGGCTTTCCGTATCACGCTCTGGACAGCTATCTCAACAAAATGATCAAAGCCGGTTATCGCGTGGCCATCTGCGAACAAACCGAAGACCCCAAGCTGGCCAAGACCATAGTCAAACGCGAAGTCCTGGAGGTGGTCTCGCCTGGCACCGCTGTTTCCGATGACCTGCTGGAAACCAAACGCAATAATTATCTGGTCTCTCTCTTTTCCGACAACACCCGTTTTGGCATCGCGGTGGTGGATGTCTCCACCGGTGAATTTCAGGTGGGACAATTCGATTTATCAGAACTGAATGAACAGGTGGCAGCCATGTCGCCGGCCGAACTGTTGCTGGCCGAATCCCAGATGTCCACTCTGACTGGCCGTTTGGAAAAAACCGTAACCTGCACCATTACCAAACGCGATGACTGGACCTTTAATCATGATTACAGTTTGGAACTGCTCACGGATCATTTTGGCACTCTGAGTCTGAAAGGCTATGGTCTGGATGATCTGGATATCGCCATTCAGGCTGCCGGCAGCGTGATCTGTTATTTGCGCGAAAACCAAAAAGAGAAACTGGTGCACATTAACAGCATCCGCCGCATGACCGGTGATGAGTATATGATCATCGATGCGGCTTCGCGCCGCAACCTTGAGTTGATTCAACCCATGAATCCGCAGCAAAAGCAGGCGACCCTGCTGTCGGTGCTGGATCGCACGCGCACACCCATGGGCGGCCGCATGCTGGTACAGTGGATTTTATTCCCCTTGCTTAAAATTCCTGCCATACAGGAACGTCAACAGGCTGTTTCCTGTCTTGTGCAGACGACAGCGTTGCGCAACAATCTGGCTGAGAGTTTGCGCAAAGCCGGAGACCTGGAACGATTGCTGGCGCGCTTTGCCACTGGTCGCGCCAATGCCCGCGACGCCCTGGCCATATTGAATTCTTTGCGCGTAGTCAATGAAATAAAGACCTTATTGCAGGAAGAAATCGATGCGCAACTATCCGCCTGTCGCGAGGCCCTGCAACCTCTGCCTGATCTGAACACGGAACTGGACCGCGCTATTATGGAAAATCCACCGCTGTCCATAACGGATGGCGGATTTATCAAACGCGGCTACAGCGTCGAACTGGACAAGCTGCGTGAAATCGCTTTTGGCGGCAAGGACTGGATTGCGCGCATGCAACAGCAGGAGCGCGAAGCTACCGGTATTCCTTCCCTTAAAGTGAATTTCAACAAAGTGTTCGGCTATTATATCGAAATTACTAATCCGCACTTGACCAAAGTTCCTGTACATTATACCCGTAAACAGACGCTGGTCAACGCTGAGCGCTATATCACACAGGAACTGAAAGAGTATGAAGAACGCATACTCGGCGCTGAGGACAAAATAATCGCTCTGGAATACGACCTGTTCGATCAGCTGCGCCGTCGCGTTCTGGAATATACGCAAGAGCTGCAGCGCAACGCCCGCATGCTGGCGCAATTGGACTGTCTGGCCGGTCTCGCGCAAACTGCGGTTGAGAACGATTACGCCAGACCGGAAGTGAACGATAGCGCGATTATCGACATCCGCGAAGGCCGGCATCCGGTCATTGAAAAATTGCTGCGGCCCGGCGAGCCGTTCATTCACAACGACGTGTTGCTGGATAACAAGACGCAACAGTTATTGATCATCACCGGTCCTAACATGGCCGGCAAATCCACGTATTTGCGGCAGGTGGGCCTGATCGTCATTATGGCGCAGATGGGCGGCTATGTGCCGGCAAAAAGCGCGAGCATCGGCGTGGTGGATCGCGTGTTTACGCGCGTGGGCGCTTCGGACAATCTGGCTGCCGGCGAAAGCACGTTTCTGACCGAGATGAACGAGACCGCCAATATTCTCAACAACGCTACGCCCGCCAGTCTGATTTTATTGGATGAGATCGGTCGCGGCACCAGCACCTTTGACGGTTTGTCCATTGCCTGGTCTGTGGCCGAGTATATACACAATACAACGCGGTTGGCGGCGAAAACGATTTTTGCCACCCATTATCACGAATTGACGGAACTGGAGCTGATTCTGCCGCGTGTAAAGAATTACAATGTGGCTGTGCGCGAGTGGGGAGACAAAATTGTTTTCCTGCGCAAAATAGTCCCTGGCGGCTGCGATCACAGCTATGGCATTCAGGTGGCCAAATTAGCCGGTCTGCCGCAAGAAGTGATATCCCGTGCCAAAGAGATTTTGAATAATCTGGAATCGGAAGAGCTCAACGCCTCGGCGCGGCCCAAACTGGCTGAGCATCATGAGAGCAAAAAGCCGGCGCCGGAGCAAATGGATCTGTTCGGTGAAATGGAAAAGGCGGTACGTGAAGAGTTGAAGAACATTGATCCCAATCAATTGACGCCTATGCAGGCGTTGAGCAAGCTGGATGAGTTGAAGCAATTGGCGTCGCGGGAAAGATAATCATCACTGGAGCCTAATTAATGAGTTTGATACCGATGGTTCTTTTATCGTTTCTCTGTTCTTTTTCAGCATCGGGTCAGACCATTCGAATTGACTTGCCTGAGCTGACAGACACAGCTGACGACTTTACACACGTTACTGTTCTGAAGATAAAACCGGAAACCGCCCTGATTATTCCGTCAGCAGACACCAGCAAGTGCAGATATTTTGCTCATAGACCTGAATCAGGATGGGCGATTGCAATTTTCCAACAGCTGCGAGGTGTTCAAGTTAGATGACGTCTTTACCATCCATAAGAAGAATTATTATATTTCAGCACTTGCGAAATAAATTGATTTTGCTTAATTTCTGGGGAGAGTGCTGCCTGCCGTGTCGGGAGGAGATTCCCGCGTTGGTGGAAATTACTCGATCGATCAACAGAATTATGGTGGCACAGTATTTACAGCAAAAATAAAGCATAGATAATATCCTTGCGAAGGTTTTACCTGTCAAGCATGTCGCAAAACCGTTGTTCATTTTGTATCATATGGTTAACCTTCGCAAGGTTGTTGAAAAAGTCCGCAATTAACGACCGAAAAACCTTAACAAGGGCCATGCAGTGAGAAAAAGTTTTCTTTTATTAGCAATTTTGATCAGCGGTTCATGCGGCGCCATGGAAATCGGCAAATATGCCGGCGAGTTTATGTCCATCGGCGTGGGCGGACGTGCTTTGGGCATGGGCGGCGCTTTCGTGGCTATCAGCGGCGACGTGGCCAACGGCTACTGGAATCCCTCCGGTCTGGCGCAACTGCGTTATCCGGAACTGGCTGCCATGCATGCCCGGCAATTCGGCGGCGTGGTTAATTATGATTATGTGGCGTTCGCCCTGCCGTTTCGTAAAACAGAGGGATTGGGCATCAGCATGGTGCGCCTTGCTGTCGATGATATTTATTACACGGATGTACCGCGTCCCAGCATGGCCCTGGGCAGTGAATTCACCGATGAACAGGGCAATGGCTCAGCCAACCGCACCTTTATTACCAAAACGGTAACCGATGGCGAATATGCTTTTTATCTGAGCTATGGCCGCAAACGCAGTTCGCGGCTCAGCTATGGTGTGAACTTGAAATTTGTGCATAAAGGTGTGGGCGATAATTCCGCCTGGGGTATGGGATTTGACATATCCGCTTTGTGGAATCCCATCGGCAATCTGCAAGCCGGAGTTAACGTGCAGGATATTACCACAACATTGCTGGCCTGGGACACCGGAAAGCGGGAGTTGATCAGTCCCACAGTCAAGACCGGATTAGCTTACCCATTTTATTTTTCCTATTTCAAAACTGCCGTGTTGTTGGCGGCAGATACGGATATCCGGTTTGAAAACAGAAAATTTGCCAGTCAGGCTCATCTTGGCGCTATCAGCGCTGATTTCCATTTGGGAGCAGAGGTGTTGTTGCGTCGTGTAGTGGCTCTGCGCGTCGGCAGCGATGTCGGTCATTTCAGCGCCGGCGCCGGCCTGCGTTTGCCGCGGTTGGATTTTGATTACGCGTTTCTCAGCCATCAGGATTTGGATAGTACCCACCGTGTTTCCTTGCGGGTCCGCATAGAAGAGCCGCGTTTTGCACGCAAGTAGAGCGATTCAGACGGTTTGCTCTTTCAGGTATTTTTTTCTACAAATGAAATGCTTTTTCGAACTAAAGTTTCTGTCGGCGTCTAATAATTATGCGTCGAGAGACGCCTGGAGTGGCCGCAAAAAACGCGGCCACATCCGGGGTCCGGGATTTTGCGACAACCACCAAAGGCGTCGGACATTTCTTGCCGGGAATGTGCACAAAGAATCTCTACAGTTCCTAACAAGTTGAACAGTATCTGGTCGCTGGAATAGCATAACCATTTGCGTCCAGCTCGAGATTAGAAATATATGGCGGAAAGTTCATGAACTGCGAATGGTTTTTCAAACATCGACGTTATCTTTTAATCGGCGTGGTTTTTTTTATCCTTCTCATACTGCTCTTTTCTTCTTCCGAAGACAAAACAAAACCACCTGCGTGGACCGAGGTCAAACAGGGAATTTTTTATGTGCAAGCTGCAGAGACCGGCGAAGTCCGTGCTGTACAGCAGGTAGACGTCAAGGCGCCCATGGAGTGGCGCATGCAATTGCAGGTGGTTTGGCTGGCGCCCGAGGGTTCTATGGTGCAAAAAGGGGATTTGCTGGTTCAGTTTGACATTGCCGAATTGCAGAAACGCATGGATTTGGCTGAAGATCGATTGATCTCTGCGCTCGCGCAGGAGAAAAAATTGTTGGCCGAGCAGGATGCAAAAAATCAACAGCTGCACGGCAATTTGCTGACGGCAGAATACTCCCGGGATCTGGCGCAATTGCAAAAAGAGTTGATGAAATATGAATCATCCGTCAAACAACAGGATATAGAACTGGAACGACAAAAGTCTTTGCTGGAGCTGGATGAAGCAAAGACTACTTTAGAGTCGCAAAAAATTATCGACGCAGCAGCGCTGCACAGCGCCAAGGTGGCCATTGCCAAAGAACGTGGAGAAATTAAAGAGCTGGAACGGCAGATCGCCAGCCTGTCTTTGCGCGCGCCGAACAGCGGCATGCTGGTCTATAACGAAGTGGGATGGTGGGACAACCAGAAAAAAGTCAGCACCGGCGACAAGGTCAATCCCGGCGAACCCATTGTCAGCATTCCCAACCTGGACAGCATGCAGATCAATCTGCGCGTCAACGAAATGGATATCTCTCGGATCAAGGCGGGACAACACGCCATCGTGACGCTGGATGCTTATCCGGATAAAAAATTTTCCGGCACCGTCACGCATATGGCCCGGCTGGCGCAAAAACAGAACTGGGATTCCGTGATCAAAGATTTCGAAGTCATTGTGCGCCTGGAAAAAGCCGATCCGCTGCTCAAACCCGGCATGACCGCCAAGGCGATGATCGTTGTTCAGCAATTGGAAAACGTACGGTATGTTCCCCTTGGCGCGGTTTATGAAAAAGAGGGCCAGCCGGTTGTTTTTCGTAAAAAAAATCATCCGGATGCGACCGTTGTAACTTTGGGAGAGCGCAACGAAGCATGGGTGGTTGTCTCCGGTTCAGAGTTGCAACCCGATGATGCGATTGCCTGGCTTTCTCCGGATGACAAAGTAAAGCGCGTCGGCTATATGGAAGAGCTGAAATACGCACACGCGACGGAAAATTATTGGCAGCAGTCATTCGGCAAAATGGATGAAAAAGGATTGCGCTACGATTACGAGGCCAGACGGAACGAACCGGCATCCATGAGCAATAACCAGAGTCAAATGATGAGAATGCCCATGGCCGGCAGCGGTACGGTCACAGCCATGCCTGGTATGCCGAATGTCGTGGTAAAAACAATGCCGATGGCCTCTGCGGAAGGCGGCGCTGTAATAATGACGAGCGTGGGAACCGCGGCGAAACCGGCCGCCGGCGCCGCAACGTCCGAGTTGAAGAAAAATAAATTTGACTCGCTGGCAGCGGATAGTTTGAAAAATGTTATCAGACCCCGACCGCCGGCGCCGCCGCCTCAAGAACCGCTGCAAATGCCTGATTCGTCATCGAAAAAACTATAGAGAGCTGGAGTTTATATGAAATTTAAATGGCTGCGACAGGATTTTTTAAATCGTCTGGGAAAATGGCGCTGGCCGACTCTGATCGGCGGCGCCGGCCTGCTGTTGCTTGTTCTTTTTTGGATAGTGCGCAGCGCTGCAGCACCGAACATGGCCACGGTTTCGGCAATGGATGGAGAGTTTATCATCGACATCAAGGAGAGCGGTGAGCTGTATGCGGTCAAATCGGTTTCCGTGGGCGTTCCGACCAGTATTCGCGGCAATTTGCGCGTGGTCGGTCTGGTTGCAGACGGCGCCATGGTGAAAAAAGACGACTTTTTATTGCAATTCGACACCAGCGAGGCGACACAGGAGACCGAAGACCGTAAAAATGAATACGAGGCCGCCCTGGCAGAACTTTCCAGTTTGCAAGCCAATATCAAATCGACCATGTCACAACTGCAAACTTCCTATCAGACGCAACTGTATTCGTTCGAACAGGCAAAATTGCGCAAAGAGCAGATGAAGTATGAAGCGGCTGCCAAGCAGCGCGAACAAGAGTTGAATTTAAAAATTTCCGAATTGGCGCTGGAACAGGCCAGGAAAAAGCTGGAATCCCAGGAGATCATCAACAAAGCGGACATCACCAAAGCAGAACTCAAAGTAAAGCAAGCCCGTTTGCGGCTGGAACAAAAACAAAAAGAATGCGCCAATTTAACATTGCGGGCTCCGATTGACGGTCTCGCCGTGTTGCAGGAAATATGGGGCAACAACGGCCGCGCGAAAATAAAGGTCGGCGACACGCCGTGGCGCGGCATGACTCTGGTCGAGATTCCCGATCTGTCGCAAATGATGATTAAAGCCAAAGTGAACGAAGTGAACATCAGTCAGGTCAAAGCGGGCCAGTTGGTTATCGCCACAGTCGATGCATTGCCTGGCGTCGATTTTTACGGCAAAGTTGAACGCGTTGCTGCGTTGGCAGCGCGGGAGGGAGATTCGGACGTCAAGACCTTTGACGTCGAAGTCGTGCTGGACGGATCGGATCTGCGCTTGCGTCCGGGCATGACCGCCCAATGCCGCATTATCACCGACAAATTTTCCGGAAAATTGTTCGTGCCGCTTGAAAGCGTGTTTCAAAAGGAAGACACCACCGTGGTCTATGTCAAACGCACCGGATTCCAGCAGCGGCCGGTTAAATTGGGAGTTAAAAATACGGATTATATCGTGATTGAGGCGGGATTGAAAAAGGGTGAAGAGGTGGCCCTGCGCGATCCCACGTTGCCCATCCAGGATGTCGGCGGACAGGCGGCGCCGACGCAGGAAAAAAAGGCGGCGCCTGCGTCCCGCAGCGGCGGCGCGGTCATGATAATCCGTTAAGAGGACGGCTGGCGATGATTTATCAAGAGAGTATTTGGATCGGCATTGAAGGACTGCGCAGCCACAAGTTGCGCTCCATCCTGACGGCGCTGGGCATCATCTTTGGCGTTGCCGCGGTGATCGCCATGCTTTCCATCGGCGAGGGCGCCAAGGAAGAGGCGTTGCAACAAATTCAGCTCATGGGCATGAACAACATCATTATCGACGACGTTCCGGTGGACGATGAGGAAGAGGGCAAAGGCCGCAGCAATCTTTCGCGCGGTTTGACACACCAGGACGCCTATGCTTTGTCGGAAATCAATCCGCTGGTCCGGGTCGGCATTCCACAGCGGCAGGTTAAAGCGGACGTTATCTATAAACAAGAGAAAACCGAAGCCATGGTAGTGGGGACAACGCCGGATTTTGAGGTTGCTATGAATTACCTGGCTGATGACGGTGCTTTTTTCAATTATCTGGATGTTTTAGAAGGAAGGCGCGTCGCGGTTCTGGGTTCGGATGTCAAGACCGGCTTGTTTCACTTTCAAAATGCTTTGCATGAAACGATCAAAATCGGTAAAAGCTGGTATACGGTCGTCGGCGTCATGGAGCGCAAACCTTCCATGACCGCCGGCAGCGGCGGCTCGGCTCAGGATTTGAACAAGAACATTTACATTCCCATTACCAGCGCCATCAAGCGATTTCCCCGCAAAACTTTTGAGAGTGAAGTAGACCGCATCATTGTCGAGGTCAAAGATGCGGATCGCATTCGCGAAGCCGCGCATCTGGTCAATACCGCTCTGCAGCGACGGCATAACTATGTCAATGATTTCAACGTAACCGTGCCGGAAGCCCTGCTCAAACAACGACAAAAAACACAACAGATTTTCAACATTGTCATGGGCGCCATTGCCGGCATTTCTTTGCTTGTGGGCGGCATCGGCATCATGAACATCATGCTGGCCTCTGTGCTGGAGCGCACGCGCGAAGTCGGCATCCGTCGGGCGGTGGGCGCACACCGAAAGGATATCCTTGGTCAGTTTTTGGTGGAGGCGGTCATTCTCTCCTTTGTCGGCGGATTTATCGGCGTGTTTATCGGATTTTTACTTACCAAGGTTATTGCCTTATATGCCGGTTGGCAGACCATTGTCACGTTTCCCGCCATTTTTCTGGCCTTTAGCGTATCTGCTGCCGTCGGCATTATTTTTGGCATCTATCCGGCGCGCCAGGCTGCGGCGCTGGATCCGATCGTCGCGTTGCGGTACGAATAGTATTGTGCTGATTAATTTGCATAATGATGTGTTTTGTGTAGGAGGCGGCTCCTGCCGCCGATCGTCGCCGCTAGGAAGCGGCTCCTACAATTTATGGCTAATACGCGAGTTGCTCCTTAAATAAAAGTTTTTA
>CAYLWO010000116.1:0-19905 GCA_964387285.1 uncultured Cytophagia bacterium
GTTACTTTTTGGACACCTCAAGGGTGATGCAGTCACTCGGTACAGCCTTGTCCGACCGGTCGTCAATCAACTGAACCTTTTCGCCTTGCATTTCTGAAAATTATTCAATAATATAATATTAACCGTTTCTTTCTCCTCTGCTGATCAAACCGATCATATATTACATGCGAATTGATTATGCTGCAGTTCATCCTTCTCAGGAGGGCCTCACCATGATCGCAAGAACGCTTTTCTTTCTCATCGTCCTGATCAGTTTATCCAGTCCTCTGTCAGCCGCTGATATCGCTGATCTGATTCTGTACAACGGCAAAGTGGTCACAGTGGATGCTCAGGATCGTGTATTTCGGGCTATTGCCGTGAAAGAGGGTAAAATCCTTAAAGTGGGCGCCCTGGATGACATTTTGCCTCTGGCCGGATTGTATTGTAAAATGATCGATCTCAAAGGCAAAACCGTGACGCCCGGATTGATCGACTCTCATTATCACCTCATGTACTATGGCGCGCAATTCTGGCCCGGCTATCTCAATATTCGTGCGCCCATTGTCGAATCAAAAAGTGATCTCCTGGCTGTTCTCAGCGATCATGTCAAAACTTTACAGCCCGGCCAATGGATTTCCGCCAATCAGGGATTTTCATTAAAACCGTTGGAGACTCTGGATCGCCACGACATCGATGCGGTGGCGCCCCTTAATCCGGCTTACCTTCGTCACAGCAGCGGACAGTATTCGGTAGTCAATACCGCGGCCCTGACCATTGCCGGCATCAGCAGCACCACGCCCAATCCGCCCAGCAGCATGATTATGAAAGACAGCACCGGTCAACCCAATGGCATCCTCTCGCATTATGGCGCCGAAAATCTGGTGGCGCAACATGCAACCGGCTATGGCGACCGCAGCGACGCGCAAAAGCTGGAGGATATTAAAGTAGGACAAAATTTGTGTTTGCAGGCAGGATATACCTCTGTGCAGGATGTCATCATCGGCAGTCGCAAGGATATGGGGCTGTACCGCCAGTTCGCTGACAGCGGTTTGCTCAAGGTGCGCATGTACATGATGCTGCTGATCGATACGGAGCAAGAGGCGGACAGCATGATCAAGGCGTATCAGCCCTTCAAATCCGGTCGATTAAAATTCGGCGGTTGGAAGCTGGCGCAGGACGGCGGCATTGCGGCCGGCACCTGCCTCATGTATGATAAAACGCAATTCGGCGCATCCATCTCTTATCCATATCATGATCAGGCAACTCTGAATCGCATAGTAAAAAAACTGCACGACACCGGAGAACAGGTCGCGGTTCATGTCAGCGGCGATCAGGGGATTGACATGACTCTTACCGCATTTGAAAACGCCATTCAGGCCAATCCCAGACCGGATCCCCGCCACCGCATCGAACACGGACTTTTTCCCATGACCAGCGCTTTGCAGCGTATGAAAGACTATGGCATCATCCTGTCGACCCAACCACAATGGATTGTATGGTTCGGCGACGGGTATAACATCGCATTCAACGAAGAGGTGGTTAACCGGTTGCTGCCTTTTAAAACCATGTACGATATGGGCGTTCATCTGGCCTTTGGCTGTGATGTGCCGGCGTCAAAATATCAGGAGCCTAACTGGGCTTTCATGGGCGCCATCATGCGCCGTACCGGCACCGGCACTTTTCTGACGCAAAGCGAAAAGCTTACGGCCAAAGAAGCCCTGCGTGTTCACACCCTGGGTTCTGCCTATGCCGGTTTTGCCGAAAACGAAACCGGCTCTTTGGAACCCGGCAAGTTTGCGGATATGGTCGTCTGGTCAAAGGATCTGTTTACCATGAGTCCCGGCGAAATTCAGGATTTCAGAGCAGAGATGACCATTGTTGAAGGAGAAGTGCTTTACGACGCCGGCACGGTGCCGGCGAAATATGCGCCCGGTCATTGGACAGCAGCCGGCAGTTTGCTGGAAAATCACCGGAACCATACCGCCACCCTTTTGAACAATGGTCAGGTGTTGCTTGCCGGTTGGAGCTCTCAGGCTGAATTATACGATCCCACTACAGGAACATTCACCGCTACTGGAAAAACTCTTAAAAACCACATTCAGGGCTGTACCGCCACCCTGTTACAGGATGGCAGGGTGCTGCTGGTTGGCGGCAGCAATGCGCAAAAAAATGCCGAAATCTACGACCCTGCCACCGGTCTTTTTACTCTAGTTGATACTCTGCTGAATGTACACAGTTATCATACGGCCACTCTATTGCCGGACGGTCGCGTGCTCATAGCTGCCGGCCAAGACAATGTCGGTCCACAGACCCACAACGTTGCCGAAATATATGATCCGCTGACCGGTCATTTCACTCTCACAGGAAATTTATTAACAGACCGCTCCGGGCACACAGCAACACTGTTGCCCAACGGCCAGGTGCTCATCGCCGGCGGAGTGCAGACCACGTCGCCTGGTTTGGGAAATTTTCTGAGCAGTTGCGAACTCTATGACCCGGTCAGCGGCACATTTCGTGCAGCGGCCGATCTTGGCAATGCAAGAAGCAATCATACCGCCACTCTGCTTTTGGATGGTCGCGTTTTAATTATTGGCAGCGCCTGGAACAATAAGGGAGAATTATATGATTATAAATCCGACACCTGGTCATTAACCGCTCCCATGAATACGCCAAAGCGAACAGCTTTTACATCAACGTTGCTGCCCAGCGGCAAGGTACTGATCAGCGGAGGACTCATCTCCACGACCACCCGTTCTGCAGAAGTCTTTTTACCGGAAAACAACACTTTTTGGTTTTGCGACAGCATGATCACGCCGCATCAGGAACATACGGCAACCTTGCTGGCAGATGGCCGGGTGCTGGTTGCCGGAGGCTATGCCTTATCGAACACGACCAAATTGGCGGAAATCTTCTCGGTTAATCCGGCTGGCGTGGTTCACGTTGAGAGTGGCGATCATGATCTCAACAAACCGGCCGCTTTTACCTTGATGCCTAATTATCCCAATCCTTTCAATCCGGTTACTCATATGCGCTATAAAATCGGCGCCTCTGCACAGGTGCGCATCAGCATCTATAATATGCTGGGCGAAAAAATTATAACAGTATTAGACGATGTCCGCCAACCTGGCGAGTATCAAGTTTCCTGGAATGGAGTCGATGAAAGCGGTGCAGCAGTAGCCAGCGGCGTCTATTTTGTCAAAATGGATGCAAACCGGCAGATGATTTCACGGAAAATTCTTTTATTGCGATGATCAAACCATCGATTTTTATTTGTTTACAAGTCCGTTTTGGCCGTTTTTATATCTAACACGGACAAGCCGGAATCAAGTGCCGGGCACCTTCTGAGACTTTATAAAATTCGTCAAAATCCATTCCTTCCGTTTAATCCCAGCACCACCATTGCGTCGAAACACCTAAGGGTGGTGATGTGGAAATAAAAATTTTCAGCATCAACGGACAGGCGATCAAGTCATATCATCATCAACACGCCTCAGCCGGACATTACACCGTTGTCTGGGATGGCAAAGACGACACTGGCCTAGCTTTAGCGACCGGCTTGTACATCTATCGTGTGTGCCACGCGAATTCGACGATCGTCAAAAAAATGATGTACGTTAAATAAGAGACCAAGCCATGAAAAAAATACTTTTATCAGTAGCCGTGATTCTGACGTCGCAATCGGTTTTTTCACAGTCATTAATCAATTACAAGACGGATCAGACATCTATCCAATTCAACCTTACACAAATTGACAGCATTACCTTCTCCGCTGCACCCCCGCTGCAGGCGATAGAAGCGACAAATGTTTTAATTGAGGGAATAAAAGACAAAGAAGCAAAAAATAACTATAGCAAAAAAATATCAATTGTCTCACAGCTTGCTCGACAACGGGATTGTGTGCAAAAGGATTCCGCTCTCGTCGTCAGGACAGAGCCTTGCAGTAGTCATTAACGTGTGAAATTACAGAAACTAATGGGATTTATTCAAAAAGAAGCATCAATCCAGGAAGCAACTCGCCTATTGATATTATAGCCGCCTCCGACAAAAGTCACCTTTTTATATGAATAAAGCAGACTAAGGAAATCAAGCATAAGAGACAGGCGATCGTGCCTTGCTTCCGGCTTTATCGAACGGTTAGCTCGCAGGTTAGAGCCAGATGAACGGACGATATGAACCAGGACGGTCTTGAAACATTTTATCAGTCACGATCGCCTGCTCGGCTTATTTAACCAACAGCATTTTGCGATGCTGCTCAAATCCCTCAGCCTGGAGATGATAATAGTAGACGCCGCTGGGCAAACGGCCGGCATCGAACACCACCTGATGCCTGCCTGCCGGCAACGTCCGGTCCACCAGCGTTGTTACCTGTCGGCCCAGCATATCATAAAGAACCATTTTCACCGGTCCGGATTTCAGGATCGAATAGCCGATGGTGGTGGTCGGATTGAACGGATTGGGATAATTCTGCTGTAATTCAAAACGATCCACAATCGGCAAGTTTTCCGATCCGTCCACCAGCGTGCCGATATCCCATTGAAAGATGTGCCACAAGCCGATTTTATTCTGAAAATTCGCGCTGACCATCATGCCTGCCGGCGTTTGACCCAGCGTCATATAGACCTGACGCGTGGCCGAAGTCATGATGCCGCCGCCATTGCTGGTCGCGCTCGCGATCATTTTGTACCCGGCGCTGGCGGTTAGAACAAATATCGTCAGACATCCCAGTACAAACAAGCTGACTTTTTTTAAGGTCATGTTTTAAGATCTCCCAAGAAAATGAACGACTGCATGCGAGCATTACATGTACCGACCCAAGACGTGTATGAAAAACTGGCTGTCTACCAATTCAAAAGTTTTACTCGTCGTATTAAACTGCCAAATTTTAATAGTGCAACTGTTGCTTCCCACAGAGGAGATCACGGCAAACTGCGGTTTGCTCGACTCTACAGCCGTGGCCACCGGGCAAAAGGCTTCGGTCAGCGCATTTTTATAAGTAACGGTAAAAGTGCCGGTCGCAGTTTTTGCAACCGTACAGCCGAAGCCATCCACCAGTGTTCCATTGCTGGCTACATTAGCCCAAACTTGCACCACGTTATCCGCATAAACCGCATTCTTCACCGGCGTGGCGGTGGATCCCAGCACTTTTTCAGAAAGATAATAGCCATCGGTTACGGCATTGCCGCTTTTGTCGAGCGTGGTTCTTATAATGCCGGAACTCTGGAACTCGGCAATGTTGCCGGAGGCGCCGCTGTGTGCGACGGTCAAGGCTGTGCCTTTGCCGTTGGTGATCGCATAGAGCGCGTCGTTTGTGTTATCGGCATTGGCAATCTGAAAATAACCAGCGTAACCAGTGCCGTTGGTATAGCCGTAAACAGCACGGCCGCCGCCGCTGGCATTGTCGATTTGGAAATAACCGGCGTGACCGGTGCCGTTGGTTTCTGCCTGAAAGCAGTTGCCGCTGCCGCCTTGTTTGATGACCTGACAACCTTCTCCCGCACCAGAAGCCGAGGTGATATTTACCGCGTCCGTACTGCCGTTTTCCTGAGTAACACTTAACGAGGTTCGCGACGTTCCGCTAAGAGTATGCAAGATAAGATAGGGAAGCGACGTACCGATGCCAGGGCTGGCCGGAATGACGGAAGAAGGGAATTTCCCACTGCCGTCCAAAGGTAAAATAGCATTGGCCGTTGGCGTGGTATTTACCGCAATGCCGGCGAGTTTTTGCGCGTTAAAGGCGTAAGGCGAAGCAGTCAAGATGACGCGCGGCGCCATCTCCGCGTCAGCGCCAACTTTGGTGCCGATCCAGTACTGTTTGTCAAAAGCTAGATTTAAAGCAGTCGTGTTGCCCAAAACCACGCTAAATACGCCTTTAAGCACGGTCACCGACTGTGTCTCAGTCCAAAGGGCTGCTCCGCCGCTGGCCACATCGTACAATTTGAACGTCACGGAATAAGCCCCATCAGGAACCAGGGTTCCGCCGGCATCGGCCAAAATGCCCTGATAAGCGAGGGTTTTGGGTATTTGCGCAGACCCGGTGACTGCCGCCAGCAGTAAAAAAAGCGTACAGCAGAATGCGATGCAACTCGATTTTGTTGACATAGTCGGACCTCCTAATTATGTGATTATCCCATCTTGATTTATGGGGCTTGCATTTAATTACCAGGAGATTCTGATCCGGTCCAGGGCGTATGCATGTGCTGGAGAAGCTTCGCGAAAAGAACAGCAATGTATCTTTGCTTGTTTTCCGTAATGTAGATGGAGGAATGCTATATTAAAAGTAAACTATTTTATCTTATAAAGTCAAGGAGAAAGAGCAGTATCTCGAACACCAGAAAAAAAAGGAAAGGTTATTCATAAATATTTATTCAGGTTATGACGGTGAGGAGAAATGAGACTTCAATCACTAATAGAAAAAATTTAGAGTTTCAAAACAAGGCAAACCGGTAACCGGCGCTAAGAAAAAATCCAGTCGCATTTACCGCCGGCGCCTGATCTAACCAGTAAGCGCTATAGTTTTCTTCGCCTGAGCTATAATCCCACGAATCGGCATCCTTGCCAAAGCGGTAGCCAATATTGCATACCAAATCTGTGCGATAGCCCAGCGCCCACTCTACTGTTACGGCAGAGTGAAGCGAAAACATGAGCGCGCTTACGTTCTGACCTTCATCATCTTTACGAAACGGAATATCCAGATCGAATCCGCCGCGCACCCGCAGGTCCAATCGCCGGCCATTTATGAATCGTCGTGTGGTCAAAAAACCAAAACCGATGCCATGAGCTGTTTGCTGATAAGAATCCGTGACCTGAATATAGGTCATGCCAATACCCACATTCCAGTCAGCCAATGGATTGTCCTGCCAATAGATGCCGTATTGCGCATAGTTGCCGTCCAGCGCCGGCTGCAGGGAGAGATACCACGATGATAGATAGCGCTGTTCCAACCTGGCCCAGCTGTCTGCCTGTAATTTGCGCCATTGTCGATCCACTTTAATCACACTCTTATGACTGTCGCTCCTGACCACTGTGGCAAAAGCCACAGGGCCGCCGTCCCGCAGAACGGTGCGCTGTTGTGTGCGCAGGCGACGATCCGGATTATATATCTCAAATCTCATGCCCGGGTTAACAGCCGATGCTCGTCCGATGTCCATCTGCAGATGATGCCCGTCTACGACGGTCAGGTCAGATGACACGTCATAGATGCGCAACAGCTCCAGCGCGGCCTTGCTCTGTAATTTGGCGAGGGCCTGACGTTGAGATTGAACCGCGGTTTTTGCGCTGCTGCCGGCAGACAATTGTGAAACGCCGATAACACCGCCCAAGACCACATCAATATACTCAACCTCAATATTGAATTCCGTGTAGATTTTTCCGCTATGACGGTTTCCTGTTTCCGTTTTTTGCGGGGTGAAATAAACGGTAGAAATTTCAACAGAATCGGCAGGGATTTGCAGGATGGTCGCTTCAGTGAGCGCCATGACTTCAGCAATCCGGTTAAAGCTCGACAATTCCACCAGCAGACCACAAGCCCGGTATCTGTCTAGTAAAATATCTGCATCATCAACATGCACCACTACGGCCAAACCGGTTATTTGCATCTGCTGCCCGGCATTGAGCAGTATCGATGCCAATGTATCGGCCATGGTTGGTTTCAGCACCGAGGCAGCGTTCAGCGGCATCGGATGCCGGAATACTCTGCCGTGCACGCCGGATTGGGTTGATTCCCGGTTAGTCTGCGATCTCGAGAGCACGGGATACAATAGGCATAACCCGGCAATCAGCATCAGCCAACGAGCGGTCCGAATCAAGCTGAGCTCCTGGTTAATAAAAAATTTCATATCAATAGGTGGAAAAATCGCAATAAAATTAAAAAACGGTGCGTTAACCTGCGTTAAGTCCGCAGCTCGGGCAACTTTAATTTTTTATTGCAACTGCTTCCATAAATAAGCATACCCTAAAGCGCCGCTGAGCGCACGCATGGCATTGGTGCTGCCGCTGGAATGACCGCCCTCGGTGTTTTCGAAATAATAAAACGGATGGCCCATGGCAGCCATCTTGGCCGCCATTTTGCGTGCATGACCGGGATGGACGCGATCATCCCGCGTGGTGGTAGTAAAATAGACAAGCGGATATTTTTTACCGGCCGACAAATTTTGATAGGGCGAATATTTTTTAATATAGGCCCATTCCCGGGCCATATCGGGATTGCCGTATTCGGCCATCCAGCTGGCGCCGGCCAGTAATTTGTGATAGCGCTGCATATCCAACAGCGGCACTTCACAAACCACCGCGTTAAACAGATCGGGCCGTTGCGTGAACATGACGCCCATCAACAGACCGCCGTTGCTGCCGCCGCGAATGCCCAGATGGCGCGGCGTCGTGATTTTGCGCTTTATCAAATCCTCGGCCACAGCTATGAAATCATCAAAAGCTTTCTGCCGGTTTTCCTTGAGCACGGCCTGATGCCATTTAGGCCCGAACTCGCCGCCGCCGCGGATATTGGCCAGGACATAAACGCCGCCCTTCTCCAGCCACGATGCGCCCAGACCGGCGGAGTAGGACGGCAGCATGGACACTTCAAATCCGCCATAACCGTATAACAGGGTGGGATTTTGTCCGTCCTTTTTCATCTTTTTCAGTGAGATCAAAAAATAGGGAATCCGTACGCCGTCCCTGGACAGGGCAAACTGTTGTGCGATTTTCAGGTTCTTACTGTCGAAAAATGCCGGCATGGATTTGATCTTCTGTAAACCCGCTTCATGCAAACCGGAGACAAAAAGAGCGACCGGCGTAATAAAATCGCTGTAAGTGATAAAGTAACGATCTGAGAAATCATCGGTGCTGATGATCGAGATGGAACCCAATTGAGGTAAATTCGCCTTTTGATTTTGCCATTTATCTCGTGCAAAAGAATAGCAGAACAGCGAACTTGTCACGTCCGTCAGTTTGCTGATCAACAGCAGATTTTTTGTCGTGGCCACGCTGGTTATGCTGGAATGCTCGTCAGGCTGGTCGATAAGCGTCATTCGCCGATCTCCCCGAATAAAAGCACTATACTCTGCGGAAAGCAAGGCGCCTTGTTTATGACGTTGACCGTCAACCGTCCAATCACTTTTCAAAGTAATTAGTATTTGATGCTTAAATATTCCGGTGAGATGGGCATCCTCCGGCATATCCAGTTTTATCATCCTGCCCTGCTCCAATACAAAATGCTCTGAGGAGTAAAACGTGATTTGCCTTAAACAAACCGTATAACTGCGTTCCGGCGTATTTATCACGTACACAACAGCCGTCATATCATTCTCCTGACCGGCAAAAACGGTCTCTGCGCTGCTCAACGCTGTGCCGCGCTGCCATCGCTTGACGATACGCGGATAACCTGAGGTGGTCATGGAACCGGGGCCAAAATCCGTAGCCACATAAATGGCGTTATGATCGATCCAGGAAACCTGACTCTTCGCTTCAGGCAAAATAAATCCGTCTGCGACAAAACTTTTTGTTCTGACGTCAAATTCGCGCACCACCACGGCATCGCCGCCACCGCGGGAAAGCTGCATGAGACAACGATTGAAATCCGGATACAGCCAGGTTTCTCCGGAGTAAACCCATTTTTCATTCTCCGCCGCAGACAGCGAGTCGATATCCAGCACGGTTTCCCAGTTCGGCTCCGCCTTGCCATACTCGTCCCAGGTGGTGCGACGCAGCAGACCGCGCTCGTGTTTTTCATCCTGCCAAAAATTGTATAAAAACCGTCCCTGAATGGTCGGATAAGCAATGCGTTCCTTTGAGTTATAGATCGCCAATAATTTTTCATAAATCGCAGGATAGACCGTTTCCTTTTGCAAGCTCGCACAGGTGCGTTGATTTTGTGCTTTCACCCAGGTCATGGCGCTGTCACTGTCGATATTCTCCAACCACAAAAAAGCATCATCGTTGCTTTGTCCCATAACGATCTCCAAACCGGCCACCAGTGCCAGGAATAGAATTCTGTGCATATCTCACCTCGTGATTGAGTGCGTTATTTGATAGACAACAATAACTTACAAAAAGTGGTTTAAAATGTAAATAAAAAATTACACTTGCAAAAGAAAAAGTGTTTGTTTTAAGGGGAAAAGATGTTAAATTATGACCAATAAGTCATAATCTGACTTTTCAGTCATAAATAAAACCGAGGATTCATCAATGCAGGCAGACCCCCTAACCCGCAAAGATCGTGAAAAACAGATGCGTCAGCAGGAAATTCTGCAGGCCGCACGGCAGATCTTTTTGCAAAAAGGGTATCATGAAGCCACACTGGAGGAGATTGCGCGACAGGCCGAATTCGGCAAAGGCACCATCTATAACTATTTCAGCAGCAAAGAAGACTTGTTGTTTGCGCTGGTGGATCAAATGATGGACAATTTTCACTTGCTCGCGCAAACAGCCATGGATCATGAAGGCGAAACGGTTCGCCAATTGTACACCCGTTTTGCTCATGCGGTCATTGCTCATGCCAGGGAAAATTCAGCCCTGATTCATTTTCTCATGCGTGAGATGAAACGGTTGTCATTGGACCATCGGGAGAATCAAAAACTGAGCTTTAAAACCAGAGTCCGTCAAATATGGCAAATACTGGCTAAACCTTTGGAAAAAGAGCAGCAAGCCGGACTAATCAAAGACATGGATCCTCTTTTCCTGGCTTCCATGTTCGACGGCATGCTGCGTTTTTTTTGCATGAACCACTTTGGCCCTCTGCAATTTCCCAGGCATTTGGATGCGGATCAGGCTGTGCAGACTCTTATTACCCTATTTTTCGAAGGAATCATCAAAATAAATGATTAAGGATGAACGTTACATGAGATCACTCCGCTTCGTTCGCGTTTTGGTTTTAACCACACTGGCGCTGGCGCAGCTAGCAAGCGGGCAGGAAAAAACGGTCCAGGAACAGGCGCCGCTCACGCTTACTTTGGACACAGCCATTGCCATGGCCCTGACGCAAAATCGCGACCTGCTCATCGCAGAGCAGGATCGACTGAAAGCGGACGCTCAGGTCGGTGAGGCGCAATCCGGCGCATTTCCCCAGATCAACATCGGCGGCCAATACAGCCGCAACATCAAAAAGCAGGTGATGTTTATTCCGCCGGGCAGCTTTATCAATCCCACGGATGAAACCATGATGTTTACCATCGGTTCGGACAACAGTTATCAGATGGCTGCCCAGTTAGTGCAGCCGTTGTTCAACCGCAAGGTGGGCGTGGCTTTGCAGGTTGCCAAAACCTGGCGTGAATTGACGGACCAATCGTACAAAGCAACGGAACAGGATGTGCGCCGTCAGGTTAAAAAATCCTTTTATCTGGTCTTGTTGGCCAAAAAACTGGTCGAGGCCAATCAGCAGGGCCTGGAGGTTGTCAAGGCCAATTATGAAAATGTACAGGCGCAATTCCGCAACGGCGTGGCTGCGGAATTCGATCTGTTGCGCGCCGAAGTGCAACAGGCCAACACCGAGCCTTTGGTCATTTCTGCGGAGAACAATTACCAACTGGCCATGAACGCATTGAAAAATTTGTTATCCATTCCGCTCGAACGACCGATTCTTGTACAGGGTGATTTGAATTATGAACAAATTCCCGAGACGGTTCTGCAACAGGCACGGGAGTCGGCTTTGGCGAGCAATCCGCAAATTAAGCAGATCCGTTTGCAGGAAAGTTTGCTGAAAAAAAATATCATAATAGAAAAAGCCGCCAGCTTTCCCACATTGAGCATGGTAGGCGGCTATTCCTGGTTGTCTCAGGACAACACCTACAAATTCAGCCAGTATAAATGGGCCAACACGCTCAACCTCGGATTGTCGCTATCTTACCCCCTGTTCGACGGTTTTCGCACAAAAAAGCGGGTGCAACAGGCAACGATCGATCTGAACAAGGTGCACTATACCCGCATCAAGTATGAAGAAGCCATCAACATGCAAATTCAGGCGACTGAACTGAAAATGATCGAAGCCCGCAAACGCATCTCCGGTCAGGAAAAAAATATCGAGCAGGCGCAAAAAGCCGTACGCATTGCGCAAACTCGCTTTAAGAGCGGCGTGGGTACGCAACTGGAACTTCTCGACGCCCAGGTGGCCATGACCCGCAGTCAAACCAATTTAGCCCAGGCCTTGTACGATTATTTGGTGGCCAAGGCCGAATGGCAGTTCACTGCCGGCATTCTGTAAAAAAAAACAGAGATAGACTAATTTTATTTTCACAATCATAGAGTTAGAGGGAATGCAATGAAAAAATCTTTAGCGCAACAAAAGCACCTGATCTGGTTGCTGTCCTTATGGTCATTATGGTTTGCAGCCGGATGCGGTAGGCATAAACCGGAATTAAAGTCGGCGAAACATATAATCGCTGTTGAAACCAGTCCTGTGCAAAAGCGGGATATCTCGACAGCTAAAACCTACAGCGGCGCCCTGGAAGGCGAAGAGCAGGCCAATATTGTTGCCAAGATATCGGAGCGCATAACGGCTCTTAAAGCGCGGGTCGGCCAAACCGTACGCAGCGGTGAGTCGGTGATTCTGTTGGATAAAAGCGGCGCCTCCTCCCAATATTATCAGGCGGAAGCGGCTTTTAGCAATGCAGCTCGCAATCTGGAGCGCATGAAGTCTTTGCTGGCAGAAGGCGCCATTGCACAGCAGATGTTGGATGCGAGCCAGACCAGTCACGATGTGGCCAAAGCCAATTTTGCTGCAGCGCGCAGCGCAGTGGAATTGACAACGCCCATCCCTGGCGTGGTTACGGCCTTGAACGTTAATTTGGGCGATCTGTCCACACCAGGCGCGGTGCTGGCCGTCATTGCCCGCATCAATCGCATGAAAGTTATTTTTAATGTCAATGAAGCGGATGTGACAAACCTGCAAATAGGCCAGGGTGTGCAGGTCTATTCCGAGTCCAGGCCGGACAGTCGTGTAACAGGTCAGGTGGTGCAGATCGCCAATTCTGCAGATGTCCGTTCACGCACCTTTGAAATCAAGGCCGTGTTTCCCAATACGACTGACTTTTGGTTCAAACCCGGCATGTTCGTAAAAGTGAAGGCCGTGTTGTCGCCGCGCATGCAGGCCCTGGTGATTCCCAACCTGGCGGTGCAGAGCGACGGCGTCAACAATCGCGTATTCAAGGTGACGGGCGACAGGGCGATCCAACAACCGGTGCAACTCGGCGTCAGCGACGGTCTGTTTACCGAAGTGTTGCAGGGATTGACGGAAAAGGATGTTGTGGTTACCGTCGGCGCAACGAATTTACGCGACAGCAGTATGGTGCGCATCATTGGCAAATCCAACTGACCCGATAAGGAGTATGTTTGTCCATGAAACTTGCTGATGTATCCATAGATCGTCCGGTCTTTGCCACCATGATGATTCTGGCTCTGGTGGTGCTCGGATTGTTTTCTTATGTAAAATTAAACATCGATCAATTCCCTGACGTCGATTTTCCCTATGTTACGGCGACCACGGTTTTGCCCGGCGCCGGACCGGAACAGATTGAAACCGATGTGACGAAAAAAATCGAAGATGCGGTCAACACCATTGCCGGCGTGGATCATATTCAATCCGTATCCCAGGAAAATGTTTCTATTGTCATCATTCAATTCAAGCTGGAAGTAGACGGCAAACTGGCAGCCCAGGAAGTGCGGGAAAAGATCGCCGCCATCCGCGCCGATCTGCCCGACGACGTTGAAGACCCGGTGATTCAACGGTTGGACCCGGCCAGTTCGCCCATCTTTACCGTATCCGTTTCCGGCAATCGTTCGGAAAAAGATATCACGACTTTTGCAAAAAACGTCATCAAAAAGCGTTTGGAGAATGTCCCTGGCGTAGGCCGGGTGGATTTGATCGGCGGCGCGGAACGTGAAATCAATATCGAACTGGACGCCGCGAGATTGCAGGCCTTTAATCTTTCCATTCAGGAAGTAATCCAGAGCATCGCTGCGGCCAATGTGGAAATCCCTGCCGGCAATCTGGTGCAGGGAGAGCGCCAGCTTTTGTTGCGCACCATGGGCAAATTCACCAGCGTGGAAGAATTTAACTCGGTGGTAGTCGCATCGCCGGGCGGCAAGACCGTCCATCTCTCCGACGTCGCTCGCGTGGTGGACGGTGTAAAAGAACGCACCTCCCTGTCCCGCGTCAACGGCGAGACCGCAGCAGTGCTGAGCATTATCCGGCAATCCGGCAGCAATACGGTGCGGGTAGCAGAAGCCGTTAAAAAGCAAATTGTCAGGATTCAGAGTGAATTGCCGCCGGACATCCAGATCGCCGTGGTGCGCGACAACAGCCGGTTCATCGAGGACTCGGTGCGGGACGTGATCTTTGATATTTTATACGGCGGTCTTTTGGCCGTGGTGGTGGTGTATCTCTTCCTGGCCAACATGCGCTCTACCCTCATCAGCGCCATCGCATTGCCGACATCGATTATCGCCAGCTTTATCATCATGTACGCGCTCAATTTTACCCTGAACATCATTTCATTGCTGGCGTTATCTTTGGCCGTTGGTCTGTTGATTGACGACGCCATCGTGGTCATTGAAAACATTTATCGCCACATGCAAAACGGCGCCACGCCTATGGAAGCGGCCAAGGTAGCGACCAGTGAAATTGGCCTCGCGGTTATGGCCACCACCTTTACGATTGTCGCGGTGTTTGTCCCGGTGGCGTTCATGCCGGGTATTGTCGGCCGGGTGTTTTACCAGTTCGGCATCACGGTCTCGGCGTCGGTGTTGGTTTCGCTGTTCGTGGCGTTTACTCTGACGCCCATGCTCTCGTCACGCTGGTTGAAAGAAAGCGACGAAAAGTTGACGAGCGAAGGCAATTTGCTGCGCAAGGGTTTGTATTATTTCAATCACTTTTTTACCGTGCTGAGCAAAAAATATCAGAAAGCAATCGCCTGGGCGTTGCATCATCGCAAGACCGTGGTGTTCGGCGCTGTGGCTATTTTCCTGGCCAGTTTTTTTGTGATTCGTTTTCTAGGCACCTCGTTCTTTCCTACTTCGGATCAGGGCGAATTTACCATCACCATCAACGCAGCTCCGGGCAGCTCGCTGGAACAGTCCAGCCGCATTTGCAGCGAGATCGAACGTTCGGTGCGCCGGCGGCCGGAAGTAACCCTGGTGCTGACGACCATCGGCGCCGGCACCGATCCGGTGACCAAAGCCGGCGTATTCACCAAACTGGTCAAAAAGAACGAACGCAAAAAAGGCGTTGAGCAGGTTATCGCCGAGCTGCGCCATGAGTTGCAAAAGATACCCGGCGCCTATATCAGCTTTATGACCAGTTCCGGCATGGGCGGCAACCAAAAACCGGTGATCATGAGCGTGCGCGGCGATGACATGGCCACGTTGAAAAAACTGGCCGATCAGGTTGAAGTCCTTGTGCGCAACACGCCGGGCGCAGTGGATGTGGAGAACAGTCTGGAAACCTCCAAGCCGGAAATCCGCATACGCGTTGACCGTGAGAAAGCATCGGATTTGGGCGTCAGCGTAGCGCAAGTGGCTGCCACCGGCAGAGCACTGGTGGACGGCTCCGTAGCCACGCAGTATCAGGAAGGCGATGAACAGTACGACGTACGCGTGCGTTTGCATGAACAAGACCGGACCTCGCTGGAAAACGTCGGCGATCTGTTTGTGAAAAGCAACAAGGACGGCGCTCATAATCAAAAATTACTGGTACCGCTCCGTTATATCGCAGACATCCGCCAGGGCTCCGGGCCGTCCAAAATCAACCGTTATGACCGGCAGCGCGAGATACGCATTGACGCCAACCTGTCCGTGCGCATGCTCGGCGAGGTGCTCCGAGATATCCAAACCGGCAGTCGCTCAATTGATTTTCCAGCCGGCTATTCGGTCGGCGTGGTGGGTCAGGGGCAAATGCAATCAGAATCCTTCGGCAACATCCTGCTCGCATTAGGCCTGGCTGTGATCTTTGTCTATATCGTGCTGGCCGCGCAATTTGAAAGTTTTCTCCATCCGTTTGCCATCATGCTGGCGTTGCCCATGTCGTTGATCGGCGCGGTTATGGCGCTGTTGGTCTTTGGCAGCGCCCTGTCCATGATGTCGTTGATCGGCATCATTATGCTCATGGGTCTGGTGACCAAAAACGGAATTTTGCTGGTGGACTATAGCAATGTGCTGCGCGATCGCGGCGCCTCGCGCACCGAAGCATTGATCGAAGCCGGCGCCACGCGGCTGCGTCCTATTTTGATGACCACCTTTGCCATGATCTTTGGCATGATCCCGGTAGCTTTTGCGCTGGGCGAAGGCAGCGAAATGCGCTCGCCCATGGGCCAGGCGGTCATCGGCGGCCTCATCACCTCCACTCTGTTGACCTTGTTTATCGTACCGGTGGTGTATTCGATACTGGATGACCTTGCACAACGCAAATTTTTCAAATGGGGAGGGAAAAAATAGTGAAAATCGTCATCTTGATTTTTACAGAAGTGTATGAATCCCGCGTCCTGGAGATGCTGAAAAAAATCGGCATTGACTCGTATACCTGCTGGGAGCATGTAAAGGGAAAAGCGCCCGGCGTTGAGCCGCATCTGGGCACGCGCAGTTTTCCAAGCATTGACGCAGTGATGATGCTGGCTATTCCTCAGCCAGAGCTGCTGGAGCAATTATGTCAGGCGGTCATCGAGACTAACAAAACCATTGTTCGTCCGGATGATCACATTCGTCTGTTTCAAACGCCGCTGGAACGAGTTATCTGATTATATTATCATCCTTCATGCCAGGCCGCAACGTTTGCGGCCCGAAGCATTCGCAGAGACCATGGAATCATCGTAGCGCAAGCCTCCTGGCTTGCGTTTTTCCGGCCTAAAGCAATCCCCGCGGTTACGCCTGTTTCAGCGCCAGGCGCCGGTCTTTTCTCATGGAGATCGTAAACAAAATTATATCTCTTTGATTTTTCCTGTTAAAATCATAATTTTATCTTTCTCATTAGAACAGGAGCTCCATGAATGAAAATCCGAATACAGCCATGCGTCGTCTTGATATTTTCCCTGATGTCAATCACCGATGTTTTGTTTGCCCAGTATGGTTCAGTGCAAGATATCGAAGAAACGCAGTATCGGCAATTGTTCAGCGCCATACAAAACACCCATGACCTGTCATTTCCGGACTGGGGGCCCTATACCAAAAAATATATCGGCCTGTCGCATATTGCCGACATCAAGCAGGGCATTCGCTTCGACCTCTCCGTGTTCCCCGGCTTTTATCGCCGCAAAGTGGATGTGCCCAATGCGTTTTTTGAATCAGGCTATCATCCCTGGGAAGCATCCCCTGACCTGAATTATTTTTCCTTTCGTCATGAATTGGAATGGAAAGATCAGGTGTATGCCGATATCTCGTATAGTAAAATGGATGAGCATTCCAGACTGATCCGCATGGAATGCGTCAACCAAACAGCCGAGGAACAAAGCGTTGTTTTGCATTTCATGGCCTCTCTCCATTTCCCCTCTTTAAAACCGTATGCACCCGATACGCCTCTGTTTCCGGCTCGAATCGTTGCACCGTATAAAGTCAACTGGATGCGCGCCATCGATTATAAACAGATAAAAACGTCGGACAACGAGCCGCAGAAAACCCTGGTCTATGACGGACACAAATACAAAGAGGTGCGGGATCATGGTTTTGTCACCGGCGCCGGCGTGGGTCAGGGATTCGGCCATAATCAAGGAGATCAAGTTGCGTATGTCTATTCTATGGATGAAAAAATCAACGATGCAGTGCTCTTGTTCCGTTATCGCATGAAAAAAGGCGAATCTTGCAAAATGACGACTAGCGGCGATATTCATGCAGAACTTGATTGCATTGGCACTGATGATTTCTCTACACTGACGGTGAAAATCGGTTCTGTGGAGAAAGGAAAACACGAGGTGATTTTTACCTCGAACAGCAAAAGCCCTATCGAATTGGACGGCTTTTGCATTGTCCCACAAACAGATGTACAGCAAATCTCTTTTCAAAAAATTCAATGGCAACCGGTTCCAGAGATTGGCCAGGGTCCCACGGCGAACAGCCGGATATTGAAATATGCGGACATTGCCGGCTATTACGGCATCATGTGGTTTACCGACGATTATCAGGTTCGCGAGTTCTTTTGTCGCGACCTGGACACCTATTTTCGCCGCATGGCCAACGAGCATGTGCTGACCAAATTCAGGGGCGAAGGCGAAGGACATTACACCAACGTGTTTATGCGCCCCATACGTTTACATTCTCGTTCCAAAAAAATAGTATATGGCGTGGCGTGCAACGGTTCCCTTGAACAGGTTACGGAAATATTGTCCAAACAATCCGGTGCTCTATCCGGCTTTGAAAATATCTATCGCCAACAACGCAGCAAATTGGTGGAGCTAAGCACAAATACCGACGGCAGCCGTTTCACCTTTAGCCTGGATCGCATGGCCGCCACCTTGTTGACCAATGTGGTGTTTCCGGTCTATACGCAAAAAAGCTACATTCGCCACAGCGCCCCAGGACGCTGGTGGGACTGCTTGTACACCTGGGATTCAGGTTTTATCGGCCTGGGTCTGCTGGAACTGGATACGCAACGCGCCATCGAAAGCCTGAACGCCTACACCACCCCGCCGGGCGATCAGTCAGCCTTTATTCATCACGGCTCGCCGGTGCCGGTGCAGATGTCGCTGTTTCTCGAGCTGTGGAACAGGACACAGTCACAGGAACTGCTGCGTTATTTTTATCCGCGCATGAAACAATATTACCGCTTCATGGCCGGCCATGACGGCAGTTCCACCACACGCGTGTTGAAATCCAATCTCACCAAAACCTGGGACTATTTTTACAACTCGGGCGGCTGGGACGATCTGCCGCCGCAAAAATATGTGCACGACAAGGGCCTCGAGTCCACGGTCGCGCCTATCATCAGCTCATCGCATTGCATTCGCAGCGCGAAAATTTTGAAAATGGCAGCGCTGGAATTAGGACTGACGGATGACGTTAAAGCCTACGAGTCCGACATTCGCATGTTCAGTGACGCCATTCAACGAAACGCCTGGGATGAGCAAGCCGGGTATTTTGGCTATGTCGTGCATAACGAAAAAGGCGAACCGCTGCAACTCTTGCGCACCGATCGCATCGAAAATTTCAATAAGACTTTTGACGGGTGCTATCCTCTATTCGCCGGCATTTGTACGGCGAAGCAAAGAGAACGCATACTGAAGCACTTGAGCAGCGAGGGAGAAATCTGGTCGCCCATAGGTCTCAGCGCCGTTGATCAGTCTGCCGGTTATTATCTTAAAGACGGTTATTGGAACGGCGCCGTATGGTTATCCCACCAATGGTTTTTCTGGAAGACCATGCTGGATCTGGGCGAAGTAGAATTCGCGCATAAAATTGCCATGACTGCTCTGGAGGTATGGAAGAAAGAGGTTGAGACCTCGTACCATTGCATGGAGCATTTCATTATTGAAACCGGTCGCGGCGCGGGCTGGCACCAATTTGGCGGGTTGTCGGCGCCGGTGTTGTCCTGGTTCAGCAGCTATTATCGGCCCGGGCGGATTACCACCGGTTATAATATCTGGTTGAAAAACTATCGCTTTAATAAAGATTTCAGTAAACTGAATGCCAAATGGGTTCAGGCAGCTGATCAGCCAGACGGCAACGCAACCATTTTAGCGTGCATGAATCCGCAATACCAATATGATGTGCAATACAATGGTAAAAAAGTGAATGTAAAAGTTTATGCTCCTGGTTCACTGGCTATTTCGATTGATCATGCAGATAGCAAAGGGGATTTACGGATTGTAAGAAAGTAATGATCACTAGGACATTCGTCCTGCTCAATCTATTGCGGGATGAATATGCCGCTCCAGCTTGCGAGGTTGTCCAAAAAGTAACGGAAGCGTGTCATTCCGAACCCGCTTTAGCGGGTGAGGAATCTATCAGCGAACTGTTTTT
>CAYLWO010000117.1:0-19732 GCA_964387285.1 uncultured Cytophagia bacterium
TTCTCCCTTTTTGCCTCCTCTGCACCAGACTCTCCATCAGCTACTGATAATAAAGTCGCGGATCTGCTCAAAAAAATGACCCTGGAAGACAAAGTCGGACAAATGACGCAGATCGTTTTGGAAATTGTATCAGAAGGCGGCGCGGCACAGACGCGTGAACCGCATCGTTTGGATAAAAAGCTGTTGCATACCGCCATTGTTGATTATCGCGTTGGCTCTATTCTCAACTACGCTACTTCCGCGCATCCGGTCAGTCACTGGCAGGAAATCATCACCACCATTCAGGATGTCGCATTAAAGGAAACAAAACTGAAAATTCCGATCCTTTACGGAATTGATGCGGTGCACGGCGCCAATTATACGCAAGATGCCACGCTCTTTCCACAGGCCATCAGCATGGCTGCGACCTGGAATCCTGAATTGATGGTTAAAAGCGGCGAGATCACCGCTTATGAGATGCGCGCTTCCGGTCATCGCTGGAATTTTTTTCCGGATTTGGACATTTGCCGCAATCCGGTCTGGCCGCGCTGCTGGGAAACATTTGGCGAAGATCCTTATCTCGCATCGGTCATGGGCGTTGCTTTTATCAAAGGATTGCAGGGCGACGACGTTGCACAACCGACAAAAGCTGCGGCATGTATTAAACATTTCCTTGGTTATGGTTTCCCGTTGACCGGCAAAGACCGCACTCCGGCTTTGATTCCGGAAACTATGTTACGTGATATTTTTCTGCCGCCCTTTGCTGCAGCCATCAAAGCCGGCGCCAAATCCCTTATGCCCAACTCGGCGCAGATCAACGGCGTGCCGGTGCACTCTTCCTCTTATTATTTGACCACCTTGCTGCGGCAGGAGTTAGGCTTTACCGGAATGGTCGTGTCCGATTATCGCGATATGTATAATCTCCATGATCGCGATCATGTTGCGGCCTCTCTCAAAGAAGCGGTGGCCATGTCTGTGATGGCCGGGGTGGATATGAGCATGGTGCCGCTGGATTTCGGTTTTTATACCATGCTGATCGAACTGGTGAAAGAGGGGCGCGTGCCCCTGTCGCGCATCGATGAGGCGGTGATGCGCATATTAAAGTTGAAATTTGAACTGGGATTGTTTGACAATCCCTATCCGGATAAAACATTGAATCAATTTGCCGGCGCCGAGTCGCAGCAGATTAATCTGCAAGCGGCACAGGAAGCCGTCATCCTGCTGAAAAATGAAAACAATATTTTGCCGTTGCGCAAGAATCAAAAGGTGCTGGTGTGCGGGCCCACCGCGAACAAACTTTCGGTGCTGAACGGCGGCTGGACCATCACCTGGCCGGGAAATCGCGAAGATCTTTATCCGAAAAATAAAAAGACCGTTTTACAGGCCATTACGGACGAAATCGGCCAGGACCGGGTGCAATACGCGGCCGGCGTCGATTTTTTTCAAACAATAGATATCCCTGCTGCGGTTTCTGCGGCAAAAAACAGCGACGTCGTCGTTCTCTGTCTCGGCGAACCGCCCTATTGTGAACAACCGGGAAACATCAATGATCTGACGCTGCCGGAACCGCAGTTACGGCTGGCAGAGGCTTTGTCAGCCACCGGCAAACCGGTTGTGTTGCTGCTGCTTGAGGGCAGACCCCGTTTGATAAACCGTATTGAAAAGTCAATGCCGGCTATTGTGCTGGCTTTATTACCCGGCATGGAGGGCGGCCCGGCCATCAGCGACGTGCTGTTCGGCGACGTCAATCCTTCAGGGAAATTGCCGATCACCTATCCCCGTTATCCCAACGATCTGACGTTGTACGATCACACCTACAGCGAAGCAGCCAATGAAAATGTGCGTTATAACCCGCAATGGCCGTTTGGTTTCGGCAAAAGCTACACCACCTTTGGCTATGAGAACCTGACGTTGGACCGGCAAACTCTGCACAAGAACCAGGCTTTGACGGTTCAGGTGACGGTGACAAACACCGGCATGCGTCGTGGTCAGGAGGTAGTGCAACTGTATTTGGGCGATTTGATCGCATCCGTGACGCCGGCGGTTAAAAAGCTCAAAAGGTTTGCCAAGGTCGCATTGGAACCCGGACAATCCCAAACCGTTTCTTTCCAGCTCGACGCTCATGATCTGGGTTTTACCGGAGCTGACGGCAAGTTTGTAATCGAGCCGGGAGAATTTAAAATCACCATCGCTGATTTATCTAAAAACTTTACCCTGCAATAATATTTCACTTTCGACAAGCAGGGTTATGATACAGGAGATAAAAAAAGGTTGCGAATCATGCGGCGTGCTTTATATGTGATGTTGGTTTTGCTGCCGGCTGCCACGATCATTTCGGCTAAAAATTACAAAGGCGCAGAATTGCGCACCAAAGAGGCATATGTATACGGCCGTTTCGAGGCCGGCATCAAACCGCCTGCAGGCTCCGGCATGCTCGCTTCCTTTTTCACCTACCACGAATTTACCGATACCACCTGGTGGAATGAAATTGATTTTGAAATCCTCGGTCGCTATGACCATGACGTGCAGGTCACGACCATCGTTGCCGGACAAAAAACCCGCAACAGTCATCAACGCGTTCCGTTCAACACACACCTCGATTTTCATGTCTATGCTTTCGAGTGGACGCCGGATTACGTAGCCTGGTTCATCGATGGCCGTGAGTATTATCGACAGACGGAAGCGCACGTTGCCACCCTGCGTTTTCCGCAAAAGATCATGATGAACATCTGGAACCCGGAGTGGACGCCCTGGTCCGGCGCCTGGAATGATAAAATTCTGCCTCTGTTTGCCGAATACGACTGGGTCAGTTATTCTTCATACACGCCGGGCACAGGTTCAACCGGCACGAACAACAATTTTACGCTGCAATGGAAAGATGATTTCGATGCCTGGGACCAAAATCGCTGGGAAAAAGCCACGCATACCTGGGGCGGCAATGGTTGTGATTTCGTAACGGAAAATGTGGTGTTCCAGGACGGCCGCATGATTCTGTGTTTAACCAACGCCACGCAACTGGGGTATACCGACAAAACGGCGCCTGCCGTGCTCTGGGCGCGACAGGAGGGCGAACGCGTCAGAGTTCATTTCAGCGAACGCGTTGAGCAGGCCAGCGCCGAGAACAAGGCCAATTTTGTCATTTCCGGCCTGACTGTGAACAGCGCGCAGCTGGCTGCAGATCAGCGAACGGTCTGGCTGTCCGTTGACGGCTGGGATCCGGTTAAAAATTATAATCTGATTGTAATCGGCGTTAAAGATCGTATGACGCCGGCCAATCGCGTGACCGGTCAAGTTATGCCCATAATTGCAACCGAGCCGCTGACCTTTCCGCTATCGGTCAATGCCGGCGGTCCTGCTGCAATGGGCTTTCTGCCGGATCAGTTATGGAGTCCTGCTGCAGAATACGGTCATCAGGACGGTTATGTGGACAAATACCCGGCCTCCCTGGATATTCTCAACACGGAACTGGACTCTGTCTACCAGACCGGTTTGAAAGAGGTGGTGGAATATCTCTTCCGCGTACCCGCGGGCCGCTATCGGGTTACGCTCCTGTTTGCAGAGAATACTCATCAAGCCGCCAACAGCCGGCGATTCGACGTCTGGGTGCAAGATGAAAAAGTGATCGACAATATGGATCTTTATGATCTGGTGGGAAAGAACACGGCCTGGCAAACCACATCGCCATGGGTCGAGGTTCGCGACGGCCTGCTGGAAATCCATTTTACCAATTTAAAGGACTTTTCGCTGATCAACGGCATTGTGCTGGAGGCGGACTGTACCGGAGTGGAAAAAGCGGAATCTGCTCCTGTTGCCTTTGAGCTGCAACAAAATTATCCCAATCCTTTTAACAATGTCACTACGCTCAGCTATTACTTGCCGCAAGCGGCTGATGTTCAGCTGACTGTGTATGATGTACGCGGATGTGCGGCTGCGCAGCTGCAGCATGGATTACAACCGGCAGGG
Organism: uncultured Cytophagia bacterium; assembly: GCA_964387285.1. GTDB lineage: Bacteria > Zhuqueibacterota > Zhuqueibacteria > Residuimicrobiales > Residuimicrobiaceae > Anaerohabitans. The sequence goes on from CAYLWO010000117.1 coordinate 3,943, forward strand.
TGGCATCGTTTGCACTGGCAGGCGCCGGCGGCAACTGGAATATATTTCTATACTCTCACAGCCAAGGCCGGGGATCTGCTGTTCACAGACACAAAAAAGATGGTTCTGATTAAATAAAGCTTTTATCCTGTCATGAATGCAATAGAGTGAAAGGAGGGTGTGAATATAAACAAAATCTATTTAACAAACGGATGCCATGCAGGTTGCATGCATCCAAAACCCAATCTCAAACGGAGGAAGGTAAAATGAAAAGATTGTTGTTACTCGCCCTGTTGTTGCCGGTTCTGGCTTTTGGCCAGGTCATTTTCAACATGGACAGCGCGCCGGCGGACACCAATTACTGGGCTTTTTTTGACAACCATGGCGGCAAACACTATCAGACCAACGGACTGGCCAGTGACGAAAACGGCTGGATTAAAATCAGCTATATCACGGACAATGTGTTTGAGGGCAGCGGCGCCATGCAGCTGGAATACAGCGCGCACAATAAAGAGGGCTGGGGCGGCTATACCAAACTGGAGCACTGGCATCCGGATTCCACAGCGGTTTATGACTGGTCCAAGTACGATTCCGTGTGCTTTTGGTATAACAACACGGTTGCGCAGTCCGCGCCCGGCAAAGTGCACCTGCGTTTCAATCTGCACGATGTCAGCCATTCCACGGAAGGCGCCAATACCTACGATGTAACGCAGACCGAGTATTACTATTCATTCGAGTATATTCTCGATGAAGCTCCGGGTTGGCATCGTTTTGCTTTGCCGTTGCTAGACGGCCGCAACGAAGATAAAATGGATGAATGGAACGGCGGCGCTTTTAACCGCACCGGCTGGTCCGGCATTGAAGGCAACGATAAACTGGACCTCGACAAAATCAAGGGTTATTCGCTGGAATTCTCCATCAGCGGCGCCGGCGAAGGCGATTTTTCCGCTGGTACGATTATCCTCGACAATCTGACGTTGTGCTCTTTGTCAAAAAAGCCCATCGTCTTTTTCAACGGCCGCGCATTGGCCGGCTATATGGGCGGCGGCTGGACCTGGGGTCAATCCAACCTCGTGGTGGAACCGGATGCGGGCCCGATAGCGGGAACCAATGCTATCCTGTGGACGCAGGGCAACGAGTGGGGCAACGGCTGGAGCGGTATCGGTTGGTCCATGGCGCCTGCAGTGGATATGTCCTCCATCTGGGATACAGATTCGTTAAAGTTCAAAATGAAAACCGATGAGGGCGTAGGTCCCCTTCGCGTTCAGTTTGAGGACGGCGCTGCCAAAATCGGTATGGTTTTCAATCCGATTACCGACGGCGCCTGGCATCAGTACGCCTTCAAGTTGACCGACTTTGAATACAAAGAAGGCGCAAATTTTAAAAACACCGCCGTTACGGTACTCGGGTTCATGGGCGAAGCTTCGGCCATTGCCGGTAAAAAAGTATACATCAGCGACCTCTGGACCGGCAATCCGGTCATCGACGTGGTAGCGCCTCAGGCGGTAGCCGGCGTCAATGCCGTGGCTGGTGAATATTACAATCTGGTGTACTGGGAAGACGTGCCTGGCGAGACGAAAGAGACCTATAACGTCTATGCCAGTGAAAATCCCATCACTGATGTGACGGCTGAGGGCGTTGATTTGGTGGCTGCAAAAGTCGAAGAAGACAAACAAACCTATGCGCATTTCATCTACTATCCTATCAAGGATAAGCAGGTCACCATGCATTATACGGTGGTGTGCACCGATGAAGCCGGCAATATTAGTCCCATGGGCAACACAGCTTCCATCGCCAATTTGGCCAAAGGCATCGCCACGGTACAGTTAAAGACTCCGGCGTTTGTCGCTGACGGTGATCTGAGCGAGTGGGATGCCGCGGGTATTACGCCCATGGTGATGAAACCCTCCACGACGCACTGGGCCATCGGCACGTTCAATGACGACAACGACTTGAACGCCAAAGTCTATATGGCCATCGATGATGAGAACCTCTATCTGGCCTTTGATGTGATCGATGACGTTTACAGCTATGATCCGGCCGGTGATTGGTGGCAGGATGACGCTATTGAAATTTTTCTCGGCATGTACGAATACAAAACCCGCCATAACGGCTTTAAACGCGGAGCAGAGCCGGATTATCAATTTGCAGTGATGTCCACCGGTTTTCGAAATGATAAAGCCACAACGGATGCGATGATGTTTCCGAACGATTCGCCCAATTACAAGTACCTGCCTCTGGGCGCTCAGGACTATATCGTCGAGATCAAGATCCCCTTGGATTCGTTGGCCTATGGCAACACCGCCGGCGATGCCCGTTTCCATCCGAAAAACGGCATGCGTTTCATCATGGACATTTGTTTGCATGATGCAGACACGCAGAATGTGCGCGACGGCGTGCTCTCCTTTTCAAATATTAATGAAGACAATTCCTGGAACGGCCCGCAGAACTGGGGTCTGACCTGGATCGGCGACACCACCAAAGTTACACCGACCGCAGTCCGTCACACCGGACCGGCAACCGTAGCCAGCTATGAATTGCAACAGAACTATCCCAATCCGTTTAATCCGGAAACCCGGATTCATTTCACTTTGCCGAATACGGAAAAAGTGAAATTGACGGTTTTCAACCAACTGGGACAGCAAGTGGCCGTACTGGTGGACGGCGTCAAGCCGGCCGGCGCCTACTCGGTTTCCTTCCGCGGCGATGATTTGCCGTCAGGTCTCTATTTCTACCGGATTCAGGCAGGCAGCTATAACAAAACTCTAAAGATGTTGTTGATGAAATAACCATAGTTTGGTATGTAGTTCCGGCTTTAGCCGGAACTACATACTTTATACTTTTACTTTCAACCAGACACTTACAATTTAAAGCCTTTTTGTAATCGTCCCATGCCGATTCAAGCATGGCCAGGTCTTGCTTTAGCCCGGTTGTCGACCACACAGGACGTTCGACGACCGGGCCGGCGCAAAGGCCGTTTGGCTAATTTGAAAGCATGCAATTTTTCGGTCTCAAGATGAAAGGAAATGAACGACGTGAAAAAGTACAAACCTATGCAGCAATTTTTTATTTTGCTCTGCCTGCCGGCTCTGCTCCTGGCGCAGACCACCGGCAAGATCAGCGGCAAAGTGCTCGACAGTCAGACCGGCGAGGGGCTGCCCGGCGCCAATCTGATTCTGGAAGGTACGACCATGGGATGCGTCTCTGATCCCAACGGTGACTTTTTCATCATCAACGTACCGCCCGGAACCTATACGCTTAAAGCGCAGATGATCGGCTACGAAGTGCAACACATGACCAATGTGCTCGTTTCTGTGAATCGCACCAGTGAATACAAATTTCGCCTCAAGCAAACCGTGCTGCAGGGCGAGGAGGTGGTGATCCGCGCTGAAAAAGTATCGGTGAAAAAGGATCAGACCAGCAGCGTGCGCAATGTTTCTGCGGACCAGATCGACTTTTTACCGGTGGAAAGCATGGGCGGCGTCATCGCCATGCAAGCCGGCGTGGTCAACGGTCACTTTCGCGGCGGCCGCAGCAATGAGGTCAGCTATCTGATCGACGGCATGGCGGTGACCGAGGCTTTTGGCGGTGAAGGCCGTGTGGTTGAACTGGAAACCGAATCCATTCAGGATTTGGAAGTGATCACCGGCACCTTTAACGCCGAGTACGGTCGCGCCATGAGCGGCGTGGTCAACGCGGTGACCAAATCCGGCGGCAACGCCTTTCACGGCTCTGTGTCCGCCGATCTGGGCAACTATCTGACGAGCAACAAGGATATTTTTATCGGTTTGCGCGACGATGATATCATGCGCAATCAGGATTACAAGCTGCAGTTGAGCGGACCGATTGTGAAAAACCGTCTCAACTTTTTCGTCAATGCCCGTTATCAGGACAATAAAAATCATCTCAACGGCATTCGCCGTTTCCGCGTCGGCGATTACAGTAATTTTGTCTCTACGGAATCGGCGATGTGGATCAGCGAACATACCGGCGACAATACATTCGTGCCCATGGCCCGCAGTTTAAACGCCTCCTATATGGCCAAGCTGTCCGCTGATCTGATTAAAAACGTAAAGATGAATCTGCTCTTCACCCGAAATGACGACGAATGGCACGGCTATGATCACGGCTACAAATATAATCCCGACGGCATGGCCGCCACCCATCGTCTGACCGATATGTATTCGTTTGAAATCAACCATATGATTTCTCCCCGCATGTTTCAGGAATTTAAATATTCCTACATGAGCAATGACCACGGCTGGTATGTTTATGAAAATCCTCTGGACATCAATTACGTACATGACCGTTTTCTGTCAAATGAAGGACCCAGTTTCTACACCGGCGGTCAGCAAAAAGGTCACGATGTGCGTAAATTAAAGGATCAAAACCTCAAATGGGACCTCACCTGGCAGGTGAACAAACATCATAATTTAAAAGGGGGTTTTCTTTATACCGTGCATGATCTCGACAATCAGTACAAAGAGATCCGCAATCGCTGGTACGGCACGGATCAAGAGTTCTTTCTTTACGAACCGATGGTGTATCCCGATTCCTCGGTTTACTCGGATATCTATCGCGTAAAACCCGTGGAACTGTCCGCCTATTTACAGGACAAGATGGAATTCGACGAAATGGTCATCAACCTGGGTTTGCGTTATGATTACTTTGATCCCAAAAGCGTTTATCCTTCGCAGCGGCGCAATCCGGCCAATCAGCTGGTTTTTGCCGATGATCCGACGCGTAAATCGGACTATCTGGACGCCAAACCTCAGGTGCAGTTGAGTCCGCGTCTGGGTCTGTCCTATCAACTGAGCAACGCCGCTCTGTTGCATTTCAGTTACGGCCATTTTTTCCAGATGCCGCCCATGTACGCGTTGTACCAAAATCATTCTTTTCAGATCAGCCCGACCGATTATTCCACCACCATGGGCAATGTTGAAATCAAGGCGCAGAAAACCGTGCAGTATGAAATCGGTTTGTGGCAAGAGGTGATGAAAGGCATGGGTTTTGAAGTGGCGTTGTTCTACCGCGATATCTATGACCTGCTCAGCGCCAAGGTGATCAGCACCTTTAATCAGATCGAGTACGGCTTGTACAGCAATAAGGATTACGGCAACGCCAAAGGTCTGGAACTTAAATATGATTTTATCTCCGGGCCGTTTTCCACGTTCATCAACTATACGCTGCAGTTCACCCGCGGCAATGCGGATAATCCGACGCAAACCTTTACCCGCGCCGGCAACAGCATGGATCCCATCAATCGTCTCATACCCATGAGCTGGGATCAACGGCACACTTTTAACGCCACCGTGGGTTATAATACCCCGCGCTACGGCGTTTCTTTGACCGGTTATTACAACTCGGGCGGCCCGTACACCTGGTCGCCGATTCCGGAAAATTCGGTTGCGACCGTGAATCTCTATCCCAACAATGCCTGGACGCCGAGCAAATATTCTCTGGATATGGCCGCATTTTATGAACGACAGATCATGAAAAAAATTAAAATGCGCGTGACTTTAAATGTGTACAACCTGCTGGATCGCTTGAATGAATACGGCGTCAACTCGCAGACCGGCCGCGCGTACACCGCCATTGTACGCGAGTCTGATCTGGCTTCCCATCGCAGTGATTTCAACGATTACTACGATGTGGTGCATAATCCCTCCATGTACAGTGCGCCGCGATTGGTCAAATTCGGCGTCGGTGTCGTGTTTTAACCGTATGGTTCAGGGAAAGGACGCCGGATCTGGTTGATCAGGAGCGTTGCGTTTCAGGCAAAGAAATCGATAAAGAATGAGGAATTTTTCATGAAGGTTAGCAAGCAGGTGTTTTTCGTTCTGGCCGTTCTGTTGCTGTGCGGCAGCATGCCGCTGCTGGCTCAGGGCAAGTTATATGAAGGGCCGGATGACGAGGCCGGTGATATTGCCGCCGAGCGCGAGGGCTATATGACCGGCAACCGCGTGTTTCTCTATTTTCGCAATACCACCGAATTGTCGGACTGGCCGCGGGCGGAGGTGTCCCGCTGGCCCAATAATTATGAAGGTCTCAAGATGACCGACGGCATCGGTCTGCTTGTGGCTGCCAAAGTTTATGTTGATAAAAATTCGGTGCCGGAAACCAATCCGGCGCTGATCCGGTCACGGACGGATTTGACTACCTTGTATTTCCTGCAAACCAGTTATCGCGAAGAGATGGATACGGATCCCACGGGCACCATTGAATGGGGACTTTATCCGTGCTGGGGTTATTTCAACGAGTCCAGCGAATATCCGGCCATGAGCAATAAACTGGAATCCTGGCCGCCCAACGGCTGGCCCTCTATAGGACGGACGCTGAAATGGCCCGGCGAATGGGATGGACGGTTCGGTCGCGGAGTCATTTATGCGGATTTGGAAACCTATTTTGTCAACAACGACGCCCAGGATCAGGAGTATCTCGGCATTGAGGATAAAGTAAAATATTATCCCCGTCCGGGCCGCAAGATCGGCGACGTCATGCCTGCCAAAGTCACCATTCAAAAAGGTTTGCCCTGGGGCGGCCTGGGCATTCGCGTCGAACAACGCGGCTTTCAATGGAACAATCCCCAGGCGCGCGATGCGATTTTCTGGGAATATACCATCGCCAATATCTCTGATTACGACGTCACCGAAGTGGCTTTTGGCTACTGGGTCGACAACGCCATCGGCCAGGATTCGGATGATGAACTGGGCTACTTTGACCGTAAACTCGATCTGGCTTATTCCTGGGACAAAGACGGCGTCGGCCTGGGCGGCGTCAGAACCGGAACCATGGGTTTTGCATACCTCGAAAGCCCGGGTTTGGGTTATGACGGCATAGACAACGACGACGACGGGTTGCTGGATGAAAAGAGGGACAACGGCCAGATCGGCGACCCGGACATGCGGCTGATCGGACCGACCGAAGGCATCAGCGACATGCAAAAATTTCTGGACAGTTATAAATACGGCCTGACCGATCTGAAGACACATTGGAACACCGATGAAGATCAGGACTGGGAAGACGGTGAAGACCTGAACGGTGACGGCATTTATCAGATCAGCGAATATGCCGGCGACGATGTGGGCCTGGACGGCGTTGGACCCTCTGAACTAAACTATACCGGACCCGACGAAGGCGAATGCAATCATCGTCCGGATTTCAAAGAGGGCGTGGGCTGTGAACCCAATTATGCGGAAACGGATGTCTCGGAATCGGATATGATCGGTCTTACCTCTTTTATGATGTTCCCGGTGCCGTCGCACTCGTCCGAAGAGCGCTGGTTCCGCGGCGACAAGTCCATGTGGGAGGTAACCGCTTCCGACACCCTGATCGAATATCTCGGCAAGATTTCCAACCTGATCGAAACCTTTGCTTCCGGCTCATTCCCCTTATATGCAGGCCGCACGGAACGCATCTCCATGAGTGAATTGCATTCCTACGATCCGCTCACCGGATTGCAGTCTTCGACGCACAGTGCGCCGGCGTTGTATGAACTTAAAAAGATCGTGCAGATCATTTATGAAAAAGATTATCGTTTTGCGCAACCGCCGAAAATGCCGACTTTGATGGCCACGGCCGGCGACGGCCAGGTGATTTTAACCTGGGATGATGTTGCCGATACGCGTACGCGCGATCCGTTCGTCGGCAATGCCAACGATTTTGAAGGATATAAAATCATTCGCTCCACGGATAAAAAGTTCGCCGATTCCGAAGTCATCACCGACGGATATGGCACACCGATGTTTAAAAAACCCATCTATCAATGCGATTTAAAGGATAAAAAATTCGGCTTTACCGATTTCGGTCTGGTGAACGGCATGGGGTACAACCTCGGCACCGATTCCGGCATCTCGCATCATTTTATCGACAACACCGTGCAGAACGGCCGCACCTACTATTATGCCGTGGTAGCCTATGATTACGGTGCACCGGACATCGGCCCGGGCATTTCGCCGTCTGAAAATAACACGGTGCTGGAATTGGACGAGGCCGAACAGGTCATCGGCTACAGCAAAAACATCCAAATAGTCCAGCCCAGACAAAAGGCGGCCGGTTACATTCCGCCCAGTCTCGACGTTGACAAGTCAGGTTTGACGCTGGGCACGGGTTCCATAACGCCGGAAATTCTCTCTGAAGGCGCACTCAAAAAGGGTCATACCTATAAAGTAAAATTCCTGGTTGATACGCTGAGCAAAGTGACCAACACCCCCGGCGGATTTACCTATACCAATTCCGGTCTGGTTGTCTACGATCAGACCCTGGAGAACACCCAGGTGTATCGGGAAGACAAGACGCGCTTTGCCTATGACAACCTGGTGTACAGCGATTCGCTCAAACAGTGGTATTTCAAACAGTACGAACCCGTGTCCACCGATATCTTTGACGGAATGCGCTTATTGATCAGCGGCGTGCCGGTGACACCGTCGTTGGACCTGGCCAACTGCGGTTGGCTGAAGGGCAGCGCGCCGATGTCGGTCTTGCCGACCAAGGAAAGCGTTTTCTTTCCCTGGGTTTATGACATTGTTTTTACCGACCAGGCCAATGCCTATACGACGAGAACGACGACAACCATTATTCGTGATGAACTCGGCAATCGCATCGATCGTACGCAATTGCTCACAAAGCTTTCCTTTTCCTTTTATGTGTTGAACAAATCCATACTCGATAAATCCGGCGAGTATCTGAAAATGGACATTGTGGCGCAAGACATGAACAAAGACGCCAAGTTCGATCCCCTGCAGGATCGTATTCTGGTCGGCGCACTCAACAGTTCAAATTGGTGGGCCGGCACGGCGATGGTTCTGGATCTGCGCAATGTCGCCGGTCAGGACGGTTTGCCCAGGGCCAACGACGTTTACCGCGTCAATTTCAAGCGTCCCTTTGGCGCCGCTGATTCCCTGACCTTTACGGTCAAGTTCGTCGATCAGGTCGATGTGGCTGATTTAAAGAGCACGATGAAAAACATCAAAGTGGTGCCGAATCCGTATGTGGCTACCAATGCCATGGAGCCCTCGGTGGCCAACTATTTGTTCAATCAACGTCGCAGTCTGATGTTTACCCATTTGCCGGCCCGCTGCGACATTATGATTTTCACGATGAGCGGCGTCCTGGTGGATGAGATTGAAGTGAACAATGCGGCTGACGACGGCATCGCGCACTGGGATTTGACCACGCGCGAGGGACTGGAGATTGCCGCCGGCGTCTATATTTATCACGTCAAAGCCGCGGAGACGGATGATGAATTTGTCGGCAAATTTGCCGTTATCAAATGAGCGCCGCGCAACGGCAAGAATCTTGAAACATCATGAAAAGGAAAAATCCATGTTTGTCAATAGAGTGAAATTTATTTGTATCGGCCTGCTGATTTCAGCCGGGTTGGCCCTCGCGCAAAAACCCTATCGGGTGGGGACCACCGTTGCCAATTTTTTGGAAATCGGTTATGGCAGCGCCGGCAGCGCCATGGGCGATGCCTACGTCAGCCTGGCCAACGATCTCTCCGCCGCGTATTGGAATCCGGCCGGACTGGCTTATATGGAACAAAATGAAGCCCAGTTCACTTATCAACCCTGGCTGGCCGACATTAACACGGCCTATGCCGGCGCCGGTCTGGTCGTTGCGCAGGTCGGCACGTTCGCCCTGGGCATTACCCAGGTCGGCTATGGCGATATGGAAGTGACCTCTTTGGCCATGCAGGAAGGCACCGGCGAGAGCTTTGGCGCCAACGATTACGCCATTTCAGTGTCCTTTGCCCGCAAGCTGGCGCAATGGTTCGCTTTCGGCGCCTCGGCCAAATATGTGGCTTCGCAAATTTGGCACTGCAACGCCAGCGCCATGGCTCTGGATGTCGGCGTGCTGGTCAACACCAACTTTTTGTCGCGCACCGGGCGCCGGGAGGACGGATTGACCATAGGCATGAGCATTGCCAATTACGGCACGAAACTGCGCTATGACGGCATGGACCTGCTGCAGCCCATCGACATTTTGCCGGATGAAGACGGCAATTTCAGCGATGTGCCCGGTCAATTCAAATTGGAAGGGTGGGAGCTGCCGCTGATTTTTCGCGTGGGTGCGTCGATTCATCCTCTGGTCACTTCGCATCACCGTTTGACTCTGTCTGCCGATGCCCTGCATCCAAACAACAACAGTGAATCGGTGAATGTCGGCGCCCAGTACATGATGAACATTCCTTCTGCCGGCCAATTCTTTTTACGCGGCGGCTACAAAGCGCTGTTTATGCCGGATACGGAATTTGGTTTGACCCTGGGCGGCGGCATGACCCTGCGCATGATGCATAATGTTGCCGTGAAAATCGAGTACGCTTATCGCGGTGTGGGCATTCTGGGTAAAACCCATGCCTATACATTCGGCGTGCTGTTTTAACAACGGACCCTTGCGAAGGTTGCCAACCTTCGCAAGGGTGTTTTACACGGCCCAAGAGTCCGAATCAATGATTTTTTCTCGTAACGACAATGAAACGAAATATTCTCATTTTCTTTTTTTTTGCGCTGGCCCACACTCACACCGGTTATGCACAATATGTGCGCTGTGAGGGAAAAAGCTTTGTCGACAGCAGCGGCCAGGAACTGATTCTGCGCGGCGTCGGTCTCGGCGGCTGGCTGGTGCCGGAAGGGTACATGCTGCACATGCCCGGATTCGGTTCACCCGGTTCCATTCGCGCTTTGATTGTGGACCTATTGGGTTCGGCGCGGACCGACAGCTTTTTCGTCCGTTATCGCCGTAATTATGTGAGTGAGGCGGATATTCAACAAATCAAGGCCTGGGGATTTAATTCCGTCCGTTTGCCCTTTCATTATGCCTTGCTCACACCGCCGGATCAACCCGGCGTCTGGCTGGAATCCGGTTTTGCTTATCTGGATCAGTGTCTGGCCTGGTGCGCCAAATATGAATTGTATCTCATTCCGGATTTGCATTGTGCGCCGGGCGGACAAAACGCCGGCAACATCAGCGACAGCGACGGCACGGCCCGGTTGTGGCTGGATACGGCCAACCAGGATCGCACCGTCGACGTTTGGCAAAAAGTGGCGGAACGCTACCGGAACCAGAAATGGATCCTGGGTTATGATCTGCTCAACGAAACCGTGTTGCCGTCCGGCGTAACCAATCTTGCTTTGCGAAATCTGTACATGCGCATCAGCCAGGCCATACGTCAGGTGGATGATCACCACATTCTGTTTATTGAAGGCAGCGATTGGGGAAATAATTTCGATCAATTGTCTCCGCCCTTGTTGTTCGGCAAAAACGTGGCCTACAGTTTTCACAAATATTGGAACCAGACAACGGCTGCGACCATTCAGACATTTCTGAATTTGCGCAACCTGTACAATGTACCGCTGTGGCTGGGCGAGTTCGGCGAAAATTCCAATGTATGGATGTACAAGGTCGTTGAACTGATGGAAAACAATAAAATTTCCTGGTGTTACTGGCCGCTTAAAAAACTGGACAGCGAATCCGTGCTGCTCAGCGCTGCCATGCCGCCCGCCTACCAGCAGCTGCTGAATTATTGGAACGGCGGTGGGTCAAAACCGAGCGGAGATGCCGCTTATGCCGCTCTGCTGCAGATGGCTGATCGTCTGGCGCTGACACGCTGTACGGTCCGTTACGACGTCGTCGCTTCGCTGCTGAACACCGCCAGTCGGACCGTGGCCGCGCCTTTTATGAATCTTTTTTTGCCCGGCGATATTCCGGCCGTGGCCTATGATATGGGCATGCCCGGCCTGGCTTATCAGGAAAGCGGAATGGTCATGCGCGATCAATACAACCAAACCGGATCGTGGAACGAGGGCGGTGAATGGCGCAACGATGCCGTGGATATCGGCATGGCCGGAGACAACGAATACTATGTGGGTTGGACTAATAACGGCGAGTGGCTGCAATACACCGTTGAGGCGGACAGCGCCGGCCTTTATGATTTTTCCATGCGCGTGGCTGCCGTGTCTGCCGGCGGCAGAATGAAATTATCTGTTGACGGCTTAACGATACATGCTTCTTTAGCCGTGCCGAACACATCAGGTTATTACAATTGGAGAGTGATCGGTCCCTGGCCGGTTACGCTGACCTGCGGCAGACATGTTGTGCGCGTGGATTTCATCAGCGGCGGATTCAATCTGGAACGGTTATATTTTGACTTTGTGCAACCGACCAGAGTAGAACATCAGCATCAACCGGAGAAACTGAACCTTGAGGTTGATCCGGCTTATCCTAATCCGGGCAATAGCCAATTTCAAATCAATGTGACCACTGCCGGCGATCCTGATCGACTCTCCGCAACCGTTTTTAACCGGTTGGGCCAAAAGGTTCGCGCCTTGACGCCACTCATCAACAGGCATGATCGATGCCGGTTCACCTGGGATGGCAGCGACGATGCGGGTCGTCCTCTTCAATCCGGAGTGTATTTCATTCGTATCAACGCGCCTACGCAATCTATCGTACAGAAATTAACATTGGTAAAGTGATGACCGCTTTAATCAAATTATGGCGCATCCCGGCGTTTGTCGCCCTCGCCCTACTGCAATGGCAGTGCTCAAAAAAAGAACCGGTTGCGGAAACACTCGTTGCGCAAATAGCCGACCGTTCCATATCCCTGGATGAATTAAAGAGCCGCGCTGAATACGCCATACGGCCGGTCTGGTGCCGTTCTGAAAATTATATACATCGCAAGATCGTGCTGAATTCATTGATCGCGGAAAAATTGCTGGCCCTGGAAGCAGGATCGGAGAATGAGTTGACCGCCAACCGTCAGTTCCAGTGGTATCTGCAAGGCCGGCAGGAACAGGCTATGCGGCAATGGCAGTATTATCGGGACATCTATGAATCCAGCAGGCCGGATACCTGTGCGGTGCGCAAACATTTTCCTTTGGCCGGCCGCACCTACCAACTTGCCTTTTTTACCGTCCACGACAGCGCCAGAGCCGGCATCATCAGCCGCAAATTGGCGAGCGGTGTTTCTTTCGCCGAGGCGGTACGGGCGGTCAACGATACCGCGACACTGGAACAGCGACAGGTCAAATGGACTCTGGACGAACATGAAAAAGTGGTTGAAGAGTTATTCCTGAATCTGCCTCGTTCCGGACAGATGATCGGCCCTGTGGCCACCGATGACCATGAATACACCTTTATGCAAGTGCTGGGCTGGCGCGATCAGGTGGCGGTTACCGATGCGGATATGCAGCGCAACTGGCAAAACGTCCGCGAACAATTGACCAACTATGAAGCGACCGCCCGGTATCGGGCGCGTGTGCTGGAACTGATGAAAGGCAAAGAACTGGTTTTCGTACCTGCTACTTTTTTCAAATTTGCCGAACATCTGGCGCCGGCCTATTTACAGACCCGAGAGCAGCGCAAGCAAGCTTTTAACAAATTGTACTGGCAACAAAATGAGGATGCACCGCCAACGCCGGATGTGGGTTCCGCGTTGACCGCCATCGCTGATGATCCCTTGCTGCGATTGGACGGTAAAACCTGGACTGTGGCTGAATTTCAGGTTGAACTGTACAAGCATCCGCTGGTTTTTCGCAAGCGACGACTCAACGCTGCCAATTTTCCGGAACAGTTGAAATTCGCCATTGCCGATCTCTTTGCTGATAAATACCTGACCGAAGAGGCGTATAAAAAAGGTTATGACAAAGCGCCGTTGGTGCAGCGCAACCTGGCCATGTGGCGTGATTTTATGCTGGCAGAATATCAAAAGCGGGCCTTTCTGGAGAAAAACGGACATTGGGAAGATTATCGCAAGTCTCCGCAACCGGTCATTCAGGAGGTATTGGACCCCTATCTGCAAACGCTGCGGCAAAAATACAACTCGGCCATCCGCATCAATACGGATGCGTTTGCCAGGATCGAGCTCAGCAGTCTGGATATGACTACCTTGCAGCGGTTCCAACCGTTCCCGATCATGGTCCCGAGTTTCCCTCTGCTCACCACGCATTCGTTGCTGGATTACGGCGCCAAGATGTAGGAACAGTTCGGCTTTTTGTCGCTATGATTTGATAAACAGGCGAGGATTTATCAGATAATACGGATTTGAACGGATGAAAATCCGTTCAATCTCGCATATCTGCTTTTTTTTTGTAGGAGCAGCTTGCTAGCGGCGACCGTCGGCGGAAGCCGCCGTCTACAAAAGTTAAATCATTTTATTCAAATGTCATTTCAATGCCTTTGAGGAAACAATGAGAATTTTTAAGACGTTTTTATTCCTACATTTGCTTTTCTTTACATTGGCCAATGCCAAAGACTATTACGGCGGCGAGTTGCGCAGCAAAGCCAGTTACACCTATGGCCGTTTCGAGGTACGCATGAAATCCGCAGCAGGCAGCGGTCTGCTCTCCTCTTTCTTTACCTATCATGATACTGCCCCCTATAATACCTGGAACGAGATCGATATAGAAATCATGGGCCGATATCATAACGATATACAATACAACACCATCACGCCGGACAAGTCCAATCATGTTTATGCCGACTATGTCCCTTTCAATCCCCATGAAGACTTTCATGTCTATGCCATCGAATGGACGCCAACCTATGTGGCCTGGTTCGTCGATGGTGTGGAAAAAGTACGACAGACCGACAGCCACATTGCCACGCTCAAGCAGGAACAGAAAATCATGATGAATATCTGGCAGGTGCAATGGGAAAATTGGGCCGGCGCATTCAATCCGGCGGTGTTGCCGGCTTTTGCCTATTATGATTATGTCAGCTATGCCGGCTATACGCCGGGTAAAGGTTCTGTTGGAACGCAGAACAATTTTACACTGCAATGGAAAGATGATTTTAATTCCTGGGATACAGGACGCTGGGCCAAAGCGACCCATACCTTTGACGGCAACAACAGCGACTTTACGCCTGATAACGTTGTGTTTCGCGACGGCCACATGATCCTCTGTTTGACGGAAAAAACGAATCCCGGTTTTACCGATAAAAAACCGCCGTCTGTGTTGTGGGCGCGGACCAATTCTCCCACATCCATTCTGGTGCAGTTCAATGAAGCAGTGGAACAAACCAGCGCCGAGCGCATGGCCAATTATACGATTACGGGTTTAACCGTTCAAGGCGCCAGACAGATCAGGCCGAGTCAGGTGGAGTTAACGACCACGCCCTGGGACGTGACAAAAATCTATAAGCTCATCTGCGTCAATGTGCAGGATATGGCTTTTCCGGCTAATAAAATGACCATGAAAATTTCGGATATTCAATTGTCGCGTCCTCTGCCGCTGCCGATCATGATCAATGTGGGCGGCAGTGCAATCCGATCTTTCCTACCAGACCAGGCATGGAGTGAAAAAGTCGAGTACGGCTTTGAAGATGGCAACGTCTACTCGCAGTCGCCGACGCAAGTCATCTCCGGAACAGCATACGATTACGTTTATCGCAGCGAACGCGCGGACCTCAAGCATTACCGCGTGCGCCTGGCCAACGGCAACTATAAAGTGACGCTGATGATGAGCGAACAGTATTGGAATCAACCCGGTAAAAGACTCTTTGACATTACCGTGCAGGGCGTGCAGGTGATAAAAAATTTAGATCTGTTCAGTCGAGCAGGATTGCACGGCGCCAATGAATTTACATTGGATCCGGTGGTTGTGACCAATGGCGAACTGGACATTCATTTCGCGGCATTACGGGATTTTTCCTTGCTCAATGGTTTGATGGTTGAGACCAGTTCCACTCGAGTGGGTTCGTCCGACATAGAGAATCCCACGGCGTTTCAATTAGAGCAAAATTTTCCCAATCCTTTTAACAACGAAACACAAATTCGTTATCATCTGCCGGAATCGGCGCAAACCACGCT
>CAYLWO010000118.1:0-1405 GCA_964387285.1 uncultured Cytophagia bacterium
GCATAGGTGTGTTCGGAACCAAGTATGATATTCCGCCATGCTTCGTCAAAAGCGGTACGCGGAGCAGGCCTGCCAGGATTCAGCATGGTCCAAATTGTTTCTGCCTGCAGCAACCGTTCTTTGGCGTTGCGGTTCATTTTATTCTCTTTGGCAGCAACGCCCATGTTATCGGTCCAGTATTCAGTATAATCCCCTTTTACAGTCGAGAGTTGCGCCCCATACCGTTTCTCAATGGTTTGCATGATCTGGTGTGCGCTGGCGATTTCCAAATGAGGATAAGCATACTCTTTATTCCATGAACGGACCGCATCGGGTAAATCGGCATCGAGCAGGGCATTGTCCCACATGGCCCAGGTAACGACATAGATATCCATCAGATGGTCCGATTTCTCCAGCAAGGGCAGGGTACTGAATAAATGATCATCCAGAAAATTGGCGCGCGGATGATCTGTTTTAACGACTTGCGGAATCAGGGAGGTGTCCTGCTCGCCAAACCAGGGTCGGCCGGTAACCATCCCCTTACCAAGACCTAACGCATAAGAACCCGGCTGGAAAAACAATACTTTGGATTTACCATCAGGGGATTGCCACCAGAAGGGTTTCTGATTCAAAGCATAGGTCATATTTTGGTTTCCGCGCGTGCCATTCGGCATCATCATGATATAACGGATTCCCTCGTGAGCCATTACCGGAACAATGCCCCATGCCATTCCCGGCAAATCAACCTGCACCATAACGTCGATCGGTTTACCCGAGAGCTTTACTATGCTTTGGCGGTACTTGAAGAGTTCCATCAATTCCTCTTCACTGCAGGTACTCGTATTGACATGCACATAAGCCGCATCAGGGCACAAATGCTCCTGTTGGATAGCGGTTATCAGCTCTTGCTTTTTTTCGGCGGTCGCATTGCGCAGGTACCGTTCCAAGGGCCACATCACCTCAGTATTCCACAGATAACGGGCGCCTTGAGGATAATCTTTAGTCTTTTCAGCCAGCTTGATCCCCTCATCAATATTTCGTTTATGAATAAATTCGACATTTTCCTGCGTATTTGAATAACCGATATCGACATGCGAATGTGGATAAACATAGACCGTCCAATGGCGCATAGCCGGAATAGGGATGATCTTTTCAATGTGTCTTTTTCCCAGCTTGACGATTAGTTGGACCTTTGTTTGTTCCTTTACCCCAATATCCGGCGGAAGCAAAACCTCGACGGAATCAGCACCATGAACGCCGCCCTCGATGGACAGGGTTTCGCGAATTTTACTGCAATTGATTTCCAGCTTGGCCTGTGAAAAGAGCTTTGCACCTTTAAAATAAACGGTTACCGCCCTGCCGGGTTTGCCATCGGGGCGAACTTTGTAAAAGGGCGACACCTTGTATTCGAAACGGTCGGGAAATT
>CAYLWO010000118.1:1505-14555 GCA_964387285.1 uncultured Cytophagia bacterium
TCGGGGCGAACTTTGTAAAAGGGCGACACCTTGTATTCGAAACGGTCGGGAAATTGCCCGGTTTGGGCAAGCCCGTTAGCAGTGAAATTCATAAACACAACTAATAAAATAATAAAGTAGGTTTTCATAATTTTTCAAACCTGATAAAAGTTACAGAAGAACAGCATTATGATTACTATTTTTTATCAATGGGCCGTTTATTATAAGCACGGGCCAAAACAGCAATATTCTTTTCATCACCTCTTAAACAGTCAACCGGTTTCGACAGATAATAATCCACAGGGGGCATCATCGAACCGATTACTGGTTTGGTAAAACCATATAACCCAACGTTATCCTTTAAGGCGGCAGGGATTACTATGGCAGGATCCTGTTTGTTCCAATTGGCCAGACAGGTAACCAACCGTGTATGTTTGCCCAGCATACTTTTCACGGATTCGGTTGTGGCGATATCGCCGGCTTCGTTCAAAACCCAGTCAACCTCTTTAAGCATATCAGAACCGGCGATATCCCTGCTTGTTAATTGACACGAAGTCAGCCAAATAATACAATCCGGCCTAGTTTTCTTGACGGTTTGCCTGATCCGACTCCAACAACGGGCAATTGCTTTACGGCGAAATAAAAGTTCGAGCTCCGGTGTTATTTTTTCAATACCCGGAAAAGGCTGACCCGTCAATTCGGTGAACATGACTTGTTCACATGGAATCCATTTCAATGGAGGATAAGGTTCCATGGTCGCTCCGGGATTCCAGAGCCAGTCGATGAAAACCCCATCCATATCGGTCTTTTTGATGGCATCCTCGATCGATGCACAAAGATAGTCAAGATATTGGGTTGTATAAGGAATGTGCGGGCTTGCAGGAATCCCATAACTCAACTCTGGATGGTCCTGACCCCATTTTGTATTGGCGCCTGCGCAGAAATAGCCAAACACCTTGATTTTTTTCTGATGTGCCAGTTTTACCTGTTCAGTCAGAAAATCGTATTTTAATCCGGGCTGCTCCGGGACTAGCCCATTTTTATACCACGCGTAACCATTGCAAGAAACGGCAAAGGACTGGATGACATTGCATCCCATGGCAGCATACCAGTTCACATGGTCGACCGGATTGGCATCTGCCCACAAGCCTGGTTTGGCAAATCCATTGGGGCCGCCCTCGCCCCAGTTAAAATCAATGTTGTAAGCCCTGATTTCATTATTTTCAGGTTTTGGGGAATTGGCACTGCATCCGATCAGAAAAGCTAAAAGGAGGGAGAGGATCAAAACATAATTATTTTTCATGGCTCTGACTCTAAAATGATTCCACAGTGAAAGGAAAGATTTTTTTCTAAAATTAATCATGGTCTCCTTGCGATAAAAGTTTGCATTTTCAATCTGTTGCCCCCTAACGCGGGCAAGCCGCAGCAGAAGTTTACACAAAAAATAACTTGTAATACAATAACCGCTCAATCACGAAGAAACAAAACAACATCAGTGGTACTATTCTCAATAAAGATTACTGTGTTATAATTTTTCCATTCGAGGTGACGATTAATGCTATGGCAGCGCCCGATTTGACCCCCACTTTAGGCCAGTTCATAAATGCATACCTGTCCAATATTTTTTTTGCCTGCTCGGAATTTTCGGCTAGCACTGAAACCCTTGCATCGTAAGGGGTCGGGTTCGTTATTTTCAGATGGACCCCATTTTTATCTCGTCCCGTCACCTTTACCTGAACATTGTCAAGAACGAACAGATCGCCGGTATCAAAACGCAGATAAATACCCGGATTTTGCGTGATGGTCAGCGAGGTCACAATTCCCCAGGCCATATTAGAGTCGCCGTCGGGGATGTTGCCCCCAACATTTTCGGCGCCTTCCCAGTCGCAGAGGTTCACCCGTTCGGAGACTGAACCCGGGACGGCCTTAAGCACGACAGGATTGGTCTTCGTGGTTGTGTATTGCACAATGTTATGCGCAATGTCCTGTAACAGTTCCATATACCTTTTGTCGTTGGTGGCGCGATACAACTTTAATAAAAAGTTACCCGACAAAATATACATCCCGGGAGCGCCATGGGCATTTTGGATGCTTGCCCAAACAGCACCGGTTGCCCGGGCGTCGATCCGGTGCATCGCACTGGCGACTGGAAATTTATAATCATAGGAAACAGTCCAGGTGGAGAACAGAGCCGCTGCATCTTGAGCATAGTTCAGCCATTCCGGCTTTTCGGTCAATTCGTACAAAACGGTAAAAGCCTCTGTGATATCATAAGCGGTTTCACTGTCCTGACATTGCAATATCTCGGCAGGTCCGCCGCCCAGGTACCCATTAGATAAATCCCGGTTATAGTAATAGTGGCCGGCCGATTCCGCAACCAAAAGATATTCAGGGTTATTGAAATATTTTGCTGCTAGCGCCAATCCGGAAATACAAACCGCGCCGGCCGTAGAACCATTGATGTCCATCTTGCCGGTTTCAACATCGATAAACTGACCAAACTGTCCATAATCCTTCCATATCTTGATGATGCCATCGGCCTGCTTTTTAAACATGTCTACCCATTCCGCTTTAATCAGGTTTTCATTCCCTTGACGTTTAAGCAGCTCAAGGGTCTGAATTCCAAAGTATAACATTTCCCCGCTCCTGCGCACCATGGCGATATCCCTGTTTTTTTCTTTCTCGTTGAAATTGTCGCCATAAAGCACCCCCTTCATGAATATCCCATGAACCAACCCTGTTTTAGCCTGCATCATTTTCAGCACATCGAAACTCTTGCCAATCCTCCGCAACCGTTCCGGCGTTGGTTGGATCACTTGCGGAAACGAAAAAACAGGAACTCCGGCCCAACCCGCCTGGAGGTGCCAATAAGGTTGGTTCCCTTCCGGTTCGGAGCAGATGTAGCCGATCTTTTCATCTTCATAATACTTGGTTTTATCGTGGTGGTCGAGTAGAATATCATTGATAGCGCTGAACGGCGCAACATTGCGATAGACTGAGGGTCCGGAAAGGGCTTTTCGCACGGTAAAAACTTGTCCGTAGAATTCCTGCAAACTGTTTGCTTTAAAATTGTACAAACGCACTCTCATATTTATTTCATCACCGGTGTGAAAATTTCCAGGGAGGTCCGTACCTTTGGTAAAACCGGTCATGACATAGCGTGATTCGCGCACACCGGGGGCACTGACCACAAAGGTTGCCCGGCCTCTCGAAAGGTCTTCTTCGATCATCAACCCCGAGTTGCCCAATTGTGTCCCCTGTTCGGTAAGCAGGATCCAGCCTCTTTTATCGACCTTGTTATAAAAACTCAGCATGGGCGTCGAACAACTTGCCGTCAGCAGTTCAATTTTGGCCGGAGACTGGTCAAGATTCAAGTGAACTACATTAGTAATCGTAATCGGCAAATCCAGAGGTTTGTCCTTCTGATCATAGATATAAGGCGGATAGGGCACAGGGAGTATCCGGTAGCGGTTTCCGTTATAAACAGCGGCAGGCGCCAGGACATAGTTTTCTGCTTGCCAGTTTTCAAAGTCAAAGGCGACGGCCGCACCTCCTGATTTCAGGTCTCCTTTCGTGAGTTTAAAAGTAAAATCCAAATCGATATAATCCTGAGCTATCGGGTCATTCTTTAGCCCTATATGACAAATCCAATTTGAGGATTGGTGGTTTATGTTTTCTTTAACAAAAGGGGTGGATGAGGTCAATACGCCATCGGCATAACTGCATATCATTGGCCGCACGCTGCCCTTTGCTGTTTTTAGAAAGCCATTAACATCAACCACCGTTTTTATTTTTGCTTGCACAGTTGCCGGCGAAATCCAGGTTCCCTTCCTGTTATCCTGGGAATAGGTGAAATGGGGCCTGGCGAAAAGCAAAAGGAGCAAAATAGCGGAATATCTTGGCAAGGTATTCATGTTTGAATTTCCGTTTTTAGTATCTGAAGGGTAAAATCTTTACCATTTCCGGCAAAATATTTTTAACAGCCCATTCCACTCATATAATGATTAATAGGTTACAAGGCTATGAATTATCGTTCAACATTTAAATCCTGCTTGTTCAGGTTGGGATTTTGCTGTGGAAAAATTGTCAAAAAAATTCTCCCGCCAAGGCGCAGACGCATAGGGAAAAAGATAATACCAAAATTTTTCCTTCTGTCATTTGTAATAAAACCGCCCCTTGCTTATGGTTTTCCGTGCAAAATCCGCTCCCTGCCATTCCAATAAAATATCCTGATTCCCGCCATTTTCATAATACAAGAGCTTGAACGCGTGCAGGCCGGCCGCCAGACCGACTGTGTTGCTGCGACAGATAATATCATGATTGCCGTCATTAAGTACGATAGGCCGGTCGTCCAGATACAAGGCTGAACCATCGTCGGAAGACAAATGGAAAGCATAGTACCCCGACCGGTCAACTTTCAGATAGCCATCCCACCTATAGGCAAAGCTGTTAAACTCTTTTTCAAGCGGTATTCTGATGGAATCCGTTACCCCCTTTTGTTGCCAGGGCTCGCTCGGGATTTCGGCTATTGTTCCATAGGAACCCTGGTAAAAACGATAGCCTAGTCCTTTTTTAAGAGAATGTTCAGGGATGTTTACAGCCGGCAGCATGGGAATTTTTTCGAACGATTGTTGATTCGCGGCCACCTTGAGGCCATTGTCATACTGAACCGCCTTAACGGTGCAGGTGTTGTTGATGTAAAAGGGACCGCTGTAGGGCATGGCTTGCTCGCTGGGTCCCGAGTTGTCCAGAGTATAACGACTCTGTCCGGAATGAGCCTTTATTTCTACTTTCAGTGAATCCTTGAATGGCGCTGTGGCGCCCAGGATGACCGGATAATTTACATATGAATTGCCGCTCATATTCAAGGCATCGCATTGTACATTCAACAGGTTGATATCAACCGTTTTTGATTCACCCGCATCCAACCAGAAAAAATTGTCCGATGCCATGAACCGGTCCATGTAGCCGGGACAAACCAGATTCACGGCTACCGCCGGTATCCGGCCGGTGTTGGTGATTATCGCTTTTTGCTTTTCAATTTTCAAGCTCAGCGTGGTGCGCGGCAGATTAAACAAACAGCCCTGGTAGCGCTCGAAATTGACAAAATAGAAATTTCGATGCTGCAACGTTTGATTCATATATATATCCGCTACGACGAACAGCGGGCTGGTGCGCGTTTGTTCAGCAGAGAGCTCGTAGAAGCCTGCTTTAAGAATAGGGCCGTTCATTTCGGTTCCGGAATAGGCCTGTTTCTTGATCTCTTTCAGATCCTGGTTAAAGCTTTTGACAATTATTTGCCATGTTTTGTTTTGCAATTGACCGGCATCGTCTGCGAGATAGACCGGCAGCGTAAGGTTTGTATCCTCGTTATTAACGCTGTCAAACAGCACCATCGCAGCGAGCGGGGCAAAGGCATCCTGGGCAAAATACAGCAGCGGCTTTGCTGCGCCATACCAATCCACGCATGACCAGGACGCTCCGGGATAATTATCGTTCATTTTGTAGTACAACGCACCGGTGCAATCCGGCCAGCGGGCGCGCGCCCGTTCCAGCGGATGTCTTACCGCCACCACCTGCGCGAGCTCGGAACCGCTGATGAAATTTTTTAAATTATCCGCCGGCAGAAAATATCCCGAATACTGGGCCAGACGATCATAATCCTGAGCGGTTCCGAAAATGGGGGTGTGATGCACAAAACTCTGATCGGGTTTTGGCGGCCAGACCGAAATTTCGTTTTCCGGCACATAGCGTATAACCGATTCGTACGCAGGCAGGCTGGCAATGCCGAACTCACCCCAGAAATCAGCTGTCATTTTCAAGTTATAGTCAAGAGGCTCGCGGCCCCAGTAGCAGGAATAATCATGGGCGCTGCCGCCCCAGGGTTCGCCCCGATGAAACGGCCGGGTGCCGTCCAGTTCGATGCTCAGCTTGCCCATCATATCAATGGCTTTGCCGAAAGGAGTGCTCGATTCATTGCCGCCGCCCCACATGGCCAATGAGGGATGGTTGCGCAGGCGAAGCGTATTCATGCGAACCGTCTCTTCCAGGGCATCGTAGGGCTGCTGCACATGACTGTTCCAGGCTGTGGGCCATTCCTGCATAATAAGAATGCCGTAATGATCGCAGAGGCTGTAGAACTCGTCTGTTTCCGGCATGCCGCCACCCCAACCGCGCAGCATCTGCACATGTGCAAGTCGGGCCAGCGACAAAAACCGGTCGTATCTCTCTCTGGTGAAATTCATCAACGGATCCATCGTGCACCAGCCCGTGCCCTTGACAAAAGACGGTTTACCGTTGATGACAAAGGTCCAGTTGTATTTATCGGGATAAGGACCACCGGGCAAGGGCTGCATTTCTATGGTACGGATTCCGAATGTAGATTCAAAACTATCGGCTGCGCCACCGTCGGCCGGTTTGAAGGACACCTTGAGCTTGTATAGATTCTGCGAGCCCAGATCATTCGGCCACCATAGCTGCGGATTTTGCACGGCGAATTGAAAAACAATATGTTCCGTCCTGCTGATTGATTTTATTTTATGGGAAAAGCACTGCGATCCGCCGATGAAATTTTCCGGTTCGATGGACACGAGTAACTCTCCGCTGCAATTCAATGAATGGCTGCTCATATTTATTGCCAGTTTCATTGCACCTGTTTGCGCATTTTGGGTTGTGATGAATGGATGTTCCATTTTTATGGCCGGCTGCTCGACAATTTTCACACTGCGCCAGATGCCGAGGGAAGGAATTTTCGAGTAATGCCAGCCATAGACGCAGTTGAAAACCACTGTTGTCTTCCATCCATCAGGTGCCTTGGGCGCCGGTTCAATTTTGACGACCAGGACATTTTTCCCCTTTACGATATCCTTTATTTCAAATTCAGGACCTGCAAACATACCTTCGTGTTGCCCCAGTTTTCGGCCATTGAGCCAGACGGTGCATTTGATGGCCACGCCGCCAAAGGTCAGTCGAGGCAGGCGCCATTTTTCGTTGGTGACAAACTCTTTTTTATACCACCAGGTCTTGTAGCTCTGCATTTCCGCGACCGCATCATTCATGGCAAAATAGGGATCCGGAATTTTTCCGGCTTGCCATAAAGCCGTATGGATGCTGCCCGGCACCTGTGCGGGAATGGCGTCCGTCCAGTCGCCGGCCAGCCTGTCCGTTTCATTTCCGCCTTCAGCCAGTTGCCAGGCGCCGTCCAGTGCGAACTCGAATAGTCTTGTTCGATGTTTTGCAGTTTTGTTTTCGAGTTGAACAGGTATAGGCTGTGCATCAAATGGGGAAGGCGCCGCGTGGTAACTGGCGCGATCCAATTCATCCAGTGATGTTTTTTCTACAATCGGCTGGTAACGAATCAGCAGACTGCTTTTTTTCTGCGGTAAGTGCAATTCCCAGTTGTCCATGAGTTCACGCCCGAATATCTTTTGTGTCGTTTTTTGTCGGGCGTCGTCACTTGTCTCCACGGAATACAATAGCGACGGATTCAGGGCGCGCAAACCGATGGACAAACCGGTGTAACGGGAATCCTTCCGGCGAAAGATCATCGCTATTCCGGCATTCAGATCAGGCCGATGGAACTGGTAAGCCATCCACTGATCCGGCAAGGTCGAGCATGACGTTAATGGATAAAAATCGCCATACCAGAATTTCTGATTTTCTTTGACCTCTGCCAGAGTGGCCCGGCCGAGCTCCTTGGGGAAATCTTTATTAAAAATATCCCATTCAGCGATAGCTCCGGCTGTTGCAGAACTGCGAAAATCATAAATTTCCGGCGTCCAACCGCAGGCGGTGTGCAACGGGAGATAGAGGCTGAGGCCGTAGGTCTGCGCCTGGTTCCAGTCCGCATGGCCTGGAGCACAATTGGTGTCGCTGCGCCAGAGCGGCACGGAGCGCATGATGGTTTCCAGATCGATTCGTCGACCGCCACTGGCGCAATTGTCGATGACCAGTCCCGGATGCCTGGTGAGCAATTCGTCCCACATCTCATAATGGCCCTCTACATAGCGAATTTCCGTCATGCCCTGCCGGTCCGGCGTATCGTTTTCACGCCAGAAGGATAATGGATCGATATTAAAATCATTGCGATAAATATTTATGCCATACTCTGTAATGCGTTGTGACAGCAATTCCGTGAGCCGGCGCCGGGCCTTGGCGTCGTTTAGTTTGTACAGTCCATCGCCACCACCTTTGAAGATAAATTCCGGATTTTCCCAGGCCATGGGCTTGCCGCCCCAAACGCGCTCCGGTTCAAACCACAACACAAAACGCATGCCCAGTTGCCGGCAGGCGTCGCCAACCGGCTTCAAGCCATTGGGAAATTCCTGCGGCTTGGGACGCCAATTTCCAACACCCTTGGAATGGTCGACATCAAACCAGGCGGCATCAAACCAGTGCGTGTCAAAACCCAGGTCCTGTGCCATGCGAACGGCTTTTATTTGACCGGCTTCTGTTGCCCATTCGGGACGGGTGGAAACGTAACGATCGTAACATTGACTCGCAATGGGAAGACGCACCGGTCGGCCTTCCTGTCGGGGCGTGTAATGAAACAGCAGCAAGCGGCGAAAGCGGTTGTGGGCTGCCTGCAAATCGTCTTTCCACGGCAACAACAGAACGCGCGGACTGCGAATGCGTTCACCGGGATGCAAAAGCAGGTGAGTTTGTTCCATACCCGCCTGCGTTCGTGTGCGACTGTACTTGTTGCGCTCGACATGAGCGGCCCACTGACCGGACCAGCCGATAGCGGTTATCAATCCCTGATTTTGATACTGTAGGTTGAAGAATGGAAAAGTGCCATTGGAAGACCGCCCGCCCTGGGGCGCCATGTGGAGATTTTGTCTCGGCAGCAGCGCGTTGTCGAATGGTATAAAGCTCCGTTCATTACAGACATCGCCGACGATCTGATGCACGATCACCTTCTGCTCGGGATTATCCGTGTTCAGAGTCAAATCAAGCGCTTGAATGTTCGCAATGATTGGTGTATCCTTTTTGCCTTGATTCTCGAAATAAAGCACCCAGTCCACCGCTGGATAGCGCTTGTACAACGTAACGAGCGCGCTCACAGCTAGACCGGTCAGGGGATCTGTCCAGTTCGCCTTAATGATCCTGCGGTCGGATAGATTCGTGGTCTCATGGGAATATTTCCAGGTTCGCAGCAAAGTCGAAGAGAATTGGCCGCCATACTTGAAGGAAAAGGGAGGCGCGATGAAAGATTTTTTCATCCCTGCATTAGGCTGTTCCATCGACAAAAGGGAGAATTCTAATCCCTTGCTTTCCGGACGATCCAAGCTGGTCGATGGATAGGATGATGGAACCGCAAAAATGGCCTCAGCCCAATCCCAAACTTCTTGCACCTGTTGAAAAGTCGCCATTATGGCGTCCTGGGGAGGATCGATGGGAATGTCATTATCTTCCATGGCCAATGCTGAAAATGACAGACAAAAAAGAATAATGAAAGCGTTTTTTTTGTGATGTTTTTTAGAAATCATGGGCTGCCTCTGCGTCATGAAAATGGATCATTACACAAGCTGAATCAGGATGATGGCGATTCTGCATCATTGTGGATTATAGAAATATAGCTTGTTTTTCAGGTCTATGAAGGCTAAGTTCCCTTCAGGTTGGAAGCGAATAGGGCGGTCTGGCCTTTTAGCCCGAAAAGATGTGATTGATTTTGGAATTTAGTTATTTTATTCTTTTTCCCATTTCTTTGCCGCTGGATTCCAGGTATTTTGGAATTTAACGTTGCTAGTAATAGCCATTATGACCGGCCGTATGAAATGATCAATCTCTAAAATTATTTGCGAGAAGGTGATTGCGGTATTGATTAAGGATTTTTTTAAGAAGGCTTGCCATTGAATCTGCTTGGTCGGATTTTCTCGAAAAACAGCGGAAAAGACCAAAAGATCATTACTGATAACGGTTTTTCTGTTTCTGAAGGTTCTGATCATGGCGGTTTTTAGCGTCTCACCCTGAAAAAAACAATTCAAAGCAAGATGGTGAATATCGTAAATATCTTTAATTCGGCTGTTAGCCTCGCCAAGTTTGACCATGGCTTCAAATTTTTCCGCTATGACCGATTCCCATGAATAGGCTGATAGCTGAATCGGTTCTTCATCCAACATAACCGGATATGAGAATGAAACCGGCGCCGGATAAACGACGTCGTTGAAGCCAAGATCGATCTGCACGACTTGTCTGGCCTGTTCAAGCCGTACGGGTATTTTAACCCGCCATCCTTCATACTCGTCATCCCCTTTAATCGGCTCCAAGACAATCTCTTCCAAATCAAATATCAAACCATCCGCTGTTTCGATGGAAAATATCTTCTGGAAAATCAACAACAGCTTTTGGGGTTGATTGGATTGTTCTCTGATATAAAAATCAAGATCCTTTGTGGGCCTGGCGATCTTGCCATGAGCTCCATAGAAAAGAACGCCGCCTTTGAGGATAAAGTGGTCACAGTATGGCGAATGGGAAATTCGAAATAAAACTCTTTCCTGAATATAAAGCAATAGAGTGCGGCTAAAATCCATACCATGCCTTTGCGCCAAATTATATAGCCGGGTTCTTACTGAAGCGGCAATATTTGTTATTTCCTTTTTCATCGTGCTACTATGGCTTCGATATACGGCATGATTACGGAATATATTCTTGATTTTTTTGCATACTCGACCAGTGTATTGATTTCCGAGCCGGATCTGGACAGATACTCTTTCAGGCCTTCCAGGGCCACATCCAAACCAAGTTTATTACGAAAACGAAAACAATCGATGATCGTTTTTTCAACATTGTAAATGCGAAAACTTGCCTGATTTGCATCGATGACCTTTACTCCCAAAGCGTGCACGTGCGTTTTAAAATGGAAAATCCACACCGGCGGATAATAAAATTTAGTCGGTTTTACACCAAAGGGCAAAGCGATCATGATTTGTGACGGAACAGTTGTCGTCAGTTCATAATAGGCAAGCGCTGAATGCAGACAAATGACCGCCTGAGGCATGGCCATGCATACTCCGATCATGCTCTGTTCAGTCATCAGCGGCATATCAACTAGTTTGTACAGCCCTGGTTTTATTTTCTCGATTTTCCCGCTAGTCAAATACTCGCGGATCGTGTCCGTATGAATACCACCGGCCTTGAGATCCTTTAGATTTGCATAGCCCTTTTTATTTATAAATATTTGTTCTATTTTGCTCATTTTATCGTTCTATATTACTATACTTGTTTGTAAGTATAGTAATATAGAACGAATTTGAACTATTGTCAAGGCTTTTCGTATTTATTATCCAAGACAAGTTATTAAAGGAATTCTTTCATCTTCATGTTCTATTCTATACTCGACACTCGACACATCGCAAGATTGCAGGAGTCGAATTTTTCGATTCAAATATGATAACACACTGATTCGAGTTATACCCTACATCCGGTAATTGTTCTCACTCTCCGCATTTGAAAAAATATGCAGAAAGATAGAACAGAATAAAGAGTAACCGTTATTAAGATCAAGCAACTATTTTAAAATTGTTTGAATTATCTTGTTCGTTAGGATTCTCCGTTCAATATTACTATACTTACGGATAAGTATAGCAATGGGATAGTTTTATCTGTGGTCAGTCATTTCAATGGCGACCATGCGCAAAAAATAGTTTCCTGGTTCAGGCTATGAACACGATTTCGGGGATTTCTGCTACCGGCTATGCCAAACAGGGTCAATAGGAACGCCAATCAGGAGATTGGCGTTCCCAGGCATTGTGTTACAATTATTCAAGTCTCCCGCAAAGGCCTTGTGAAAAAGCGATTTTTTCAGCTCCTCCAATGCGGTGAGCTTGCGCTGATAGATGGATGAGAAATTTTGGTGTTCTGTAGAAAATGCGTTTTTACCTAACAGAATCTGCTCGGCCTAAGGCTGTCGATAGCTCAATGCTCACATATTTTACGATCTTTTTTATTCAAAATCAAAAAAACACGCCGCGCCATCATTATAGCAAGAAAATGGCCTGCTTTGCACAATGACTAATCCCGGCCGATTAATCCACGGGACCCGTTGTCAAAAGGAAATATTACAATCTGAATATCAAACCCTCTTTCTCCGCTCTGAAAACAAATTCGCAGGGTTTATTGCCAAAACGGAACGTTACGGCGACCTCTTTAGCGGCGCTGCCCGATAGTTGCGCTGAAGCAGCAATCTGTTGTGCCTGCTCCTCGTTTTCGACAGGCAGGATCAGCGACGCTAACACGGTTTTTTCTGCCGTTGCTGCTGTGACAATGCTGAAATAGGGAATCCACTCCAGATTAAAGTCGGCATGGACCGGCAAACTCGCATGTCGATCCTCACGGATATTAAAATTGCCGTCGGTTAACGGTATCAATGCCATGACGCCGTTATCTCTACTCATCTGGTCGTCAGATGTCCGCATAGACCTGTTCGCGCGACTGCGTCCCACATCCGATGCTCCGGTTCCTTTGAGGAGAACCAAGTTTTTAGCAGCCGCAATTTTTGCTTCAGAGTGAAATCGGGCTTCAATCTCGGCGCCTTGTGCACTTTGAATTTCGTCCAGAATCAGGGTCACATCATTGGCTTTATCGAGCAGCACATGCCGGCGCCAGCCCAGCAGCTGTTTTTGCGGATAAGCGTTGGACGGATCCATCAGTACATAGTCGCGCTCCGGAGTTGATTGAAAGGTCAATACTTTTCCGCCGATCTCATAGTTATAAGCTTGCTTGTAGTGTTTCCCGGGAATCTGTTTTTCTCCATTGACAAAAATCACATTGTGGCCGGAACTGGAGGCGCCGGGATAATCCCAGCGCGCTTCATCAAAATATTTTTCATCATAAAAAGCACGCCCGATCTCACCGATAAAGGCCTGGCCTTTCCAAAACACGACCACCTGGCCGATATCGAGGTGACCATGATGCGGATCGTCGTTTTTACCGGCCTTGCCGGCGACCAGCACTTTATTGGCATCGCTAAAATCGCTGCGCATGACCCAAAAATCAATGCCGCGGAAATGGTTGGATTTTTTCGCCGGCGGCGGTACGACCTGCTGCGGCCGCGGCCAGACAATGTCCCGC
>CAYLWO010000118.1:14655-17558 GCA_964387285.1 uncultured Cytophagia bacterium
TTTTTTCGCCGGCGGCGGTACGACCTGCTGCGGCCGCGGCCAGACAATGTCCCGCAAGTCATGACCTTCACCCAGGACGCTTTGGCGATACCAAATGGCATTGTGATCACCCGTTTCAGCAGCCAGGAGATTGAAAAGAAATGTTGGACCCAATAGACCGCCGCCGGAATCTGCAAAATTCAGGGATCTCCGCGGCGGAACAAAAAGATAGAGCGGAAAGTCTGCGGGATGGGCTGCAAGCTTGGCATTCTTGAAAAGATCGTACTTGGCCCTGGTTGCGCGTTGCAAGGCTTTGGCGAACTGAACCGAGGTGCGCAGCGCATAGGACCAATAACCGCCGCCCTCCTGCCAACCGCCGTCGACGTCCAACTCATCCAGCATGTGCTGGATGCGATTGTAGGATTCTGCCACGACATCGACAAGTTGAGGATGTTCCTTCAATAAAGCCAGCCCGGCCATGCCGACGCCGCTATTGCAAACACCGCACCAGTTACACCGGTAAGCGGTTGCCCACCAATGAAACTCATAATTGCCGCGCACGCGCGTGATCACCTTTTCGATGAGCGCCCCGCGAATCCGGTCGCGCTGTCGCTGATCCAGCGCCGGATAAAGCCAATCATACACAAAAGCCATATCGCGTCCACTATCGCCGTTGTGGTGGTCGAAACTGAAGCAAACCTGGTCGTCCGGCACATTCCACGGCATGATGCGACTGTAAATAATCGGAAACTCGTGCGGCCGCATGGTCCAGGTGGTGAGGTCGCAAAACGCATCGGCGAATTCAAAAGCTTTGTCCGCATATTTCTTATCGCCGGTCATTTGATATAAAAACGCCAGGGTCAGAGCGTTGTCGGAATTTGCAGAATAATAACCTTCATACTTTCCGTCCCGGTCCGCTTCGCTCCATCCCGCGCGGGTGTTCTTGCCCTGCATTGGGATAGTACCATCAACCGGCTGATGAAGCAATCGATTGCCCTCGGCCAGGAGCGCCTTCATGATGTCCCGGCATTCGCGGTCGGTGTTGGCGCGCTGCTGCATCTCTGCTTTTTCATTTTCTGAAAAAATCAGATAGGGGTGATGCAGAGCCTTGATATCAATGGCTTTTGCAATTTCTTTTTGCGTGACTTGATTCCCTTTTGCAAAAGCAATCAGACAAAGCAAAATAACAAAAAATGCCCGTGTTTTCATCATCTTTCTCCGGATTTCTGGTGGGTTTCGCGCCGCAAAAATATTTCTATTATTGAATACAGTTTTGTTACGGCGCTCCACCCAACGAATTGATTTTTGGCCAGACAGCTTTGCTGGATAAATTAGTTTCTCGAGTTTTTTCCTGTTGCCAGACCCCAACAATGAATATTACTTGGTTCGCTGTGCCTGAAAAGACGGCACAGCGAATCTGCCGGGAGCACGACGCTCAACGGAAACAGAGAGAGGCCAGATCCGCCATCTCCGGATCATCCTTAACCCGGTAGAAAAAGAGAGCGGCATCCAATAATTCTGCCTTGTTCTGTTGCTCAGCGACGCCTAACCTCAGGACATTCTTCCCAGGCTTGACGGCTTGGAGCGGCGCCGAGTAGACGAGCAGACCATCGCTGGTTCTTTGCACAAAATCCAGCGACGTTCCGTTAAGCCTTGCTGTTATGGCGCTGGATTCGCCGGCCTGCGCATAAAGAACCAGGGCGACCTGGGCAGGCGATTTCTCCTCACCGATTTCCATGGCCAATTCCAGCGGATTAGCGCCGAGCGTCATCGGATTTACCGGCGTCAGCAAGGGAAGGTTTGCATAACCGATCCCGTTTTTCAGATATGAATTTGGATCTCCGTTTACGTATGTGGCAAAATACAACGTATTCCGGTTTTTCAGTTTTTCGACGTAGCCGATTTCCGTAAGGTATCGGCTTCTTGTGCTGGTTTCATTAAAAATATAGATACCATCCACGCCGGCCTGCTACGCAGCTGCACTGCGGGCGCAGTAAACAGCGTTTTGCCGCCTTTTTAAAAGAGGATGTTCGCCGTTGATCCTCGGCTCGCTCAACCCGGCATACATCTTGACATCGCCGGTATGCCTCCTGTCCACCAGGTAGCGCCAGGGATTCAGGCGAAAATAGTCACTAGCCACAACGATATCAATGAGGCCTTGCTCAATCCAGGATTCAATATCAATGCCCACGGCACGGCAATATTCCATGGAATCGGGAATGCGCGCTGTAACCAGGATTGGTTTGCCTTTTTCCATACCTCTTTTTTCAGTCATCTCTCTGATCTTTTTAACCATGTCCGTGATCAGCCCGAGCTGGGCTGTGCCGGCCGTCTCGCCCCGGGCGACATTTTTGAACAGATACAAATGCCTGAAAAAGTCCAGTTCAATGCCATCGACGTCATAATTCCGGCACACCTCGGTGCAGTATTGGACGCAGAGATCGCGGATTTCCGCATGGCTGAAATCAACAGCGCTCCAACGGCCATGGGGAAATTTTTCACCACAGGCCCCGAAGAGAAACTCGGGATGGGCTGCTTTTAATTTCGACCAGCGTTCATAGGGCTTTTCCGGGAACATGTAGGCGTCGTTGCCATCGTTGTTATGGATGACGGCATGGGGACGATCCAGCTTGGCCAGCCTCGATTGGCGGTACTGTTTCAAGTCAGCCTGTTCTGAGGTTCGAACGCCGCAAGATATAAAAGTGCTTATCATGAACAGGGTCACAAGTTTGGCAAGAGTTACCTTCCGTATTCTTTTCACGTATGATATTTCCTCTCATCAATAAAAAGCTATTGCATTTCAGCGGGCTGGTTTTATATGGGACACTCAAAAAAGCGTCAGCAGGCGCCCGCTCACAGTGATTTTATATGCTGAATGCAAATATTTAATATAATATATTATAACAAACAGTAACAAACAATAA
>CAYLWO010000118.1:17658-19081 GCA_964387285.1 uncultured Cytophagia bacterium
TGCTGAATGCAAATATTTAATATAATATATTATAACAAACAGTAACAAACAATAAAATACTTGACAATTGATAAAATAATACTATATTTAAGATAACTGCAGCACCTGAACCGGGATTAGGCAGAACCAAACAGCCGGTAAATTAGCCCGAGTTGTTCGAAAAACTCGCTCCATCCGTCAGGCATCGTATAACTTGCGGCATCTTTAGGAGGAATATTTGAATATCTTTGCTATCATCTGCCTGGTGTTGGGGACTGACGGCCTTCCTTGGGAAACCGCATATAGTGTATTCACGTTATGGACGCTGGTTACTTTTTTCAATCTAGCAGTTTTTTCTTTTAAAACAAGCGACAATGACCTTTACCGAAATTTCTACCATGCCACTTGCCGGAACAAGATTGAGACAAATTGACTTTTGGAACAACCGCAAGAGTAAAGCATTCGCTCAATTCCATTAAAAGAGGGAATCTCCTATGAACACTGAAAAACTTTCCATGAAGGACATCTTTGCCGGTTTTCAAGACAAAGAGGGATTTTTTGAACGCATCTCCGAGCAGGATTACAAAACGTCCAATCTGTTGAGCCAGTACTTTATTCTATGCATTTTTCTTTTTATCTATGGATTCATCATGGGCTGTTATAACAGCTTGTTGCAATCGATCAACGCAGGAATCAAAGTTCCATTATTGATCACCTTGACGCTGTTTATCTGTTTCCCGGCATTTTATACGCTGCAATTTATCCTTGGCAGCAAGCTGGGATTCAAACAAATGGTGGCCATTATTCTTTCCGGTTTTATGATTACCTCCACGCTCATGGTGTCTTTTGCGCCGATCATTCTTTTTTTCATCATCATCGGCAGCAATTATGCTTTTCTAAAATTACTGCATGTGGCGGTGTTCAGTTTAGCGGGCATGGTCGGTATGCGCATGGTTATCGAAGCGTTAAAGTACTCCTGCGACAAGAAAAACGTCTATCCTAAAATCGGCGTACGCGTGTTTCAGTTCTGGGTGCTCATCATGGCTTTTGTCGGTACGCAATTGGCATGGAATCTGCGCCCCTTTTTAGGCGCTAAAGAT
The DNA here is from genome assembly GCA_964387285.1 of uncultured Cytophagia bacterium. Taxonomy (GTDB): domain Bacteria; phylum Zhuqueibacterota; class Zhuqueibacteria; order Residuimicrobiales; family Residuimicrobiaceae; genus Anaerohabitans. The sequence goes on from CAYLWO010000118.1 coordinate 18,738, forward strand.
CAACCGCTTGAAATCCTGCGCGGTCGCGGCGGTAATTTTTATGAAACCGTACTCAAGGATGCTTTTGGTTTAATTACCCCGGATAAACCGCATCATAAAAACGCGCCAAAATAATCTACGAGCCTGTACATGTCAAAGCACAACGAGATCATGACCATCGAAGAGGTGGCGGCGTATTTGCGCCTCAAGCCGCAAACCATTTATACCTGGGCGCAGGAAAAAAAGATACCGGCCGCCAAACTGGGTAAAGAATGGCGTTTCAGCAAATCCCTGATCGACGAATGGATGATTCAGCACATCGATGAGAAATTTGCCGAGGTGATAAAAGTCTGGCGTGAAAAAAA
>CAYLWO010000119.1:0-18832 GCA_964387285.1 uncultured Cytophagia bacterium
AGCAATCCGGAAAGCAATTTATCCTTTTCACGCATCAGGCTGCCGTCATGCCACCAGCGGGCTTCTTTGCTGGCCAGGTTAGCGTCTAAAATATTCCAACTCGCCTGATTAGCCAGCAGATTGGCCACGACAATACTTATTTCATTTTCGCCTGGTTTCACAAAATCGGTAATCTCAGCCTGGAAAGGCGGCCAAGGACGATAGGTAACCAGCTTGCCGTTAATCCAGATTTCAGCGAAATAGTTGACCTGCCCCAGATCTAGTAGCAATCGCATGCCGGGATTCAGGTAGGAGGGGGAAAGCTGCACCTTTTTTGTGTACACTGCCCGGCCCGAGTACCAGTCGAGACCAAGCTCATTCCATAGCGTCAAAGGCAGTTCTGTTTTTCCACACATCAGGGAGAATGGTTCAATCAGCCCACAGGATGCATTGGTCGCTTGCACTTGTAATGCCAGAATGTTTTTGCCTTTTTTCAACAGGTTGCTGATATCTGCAGCATCTGTTTTGTCTTTTATTGGCACCATCGTTCCATTAATATACAGAGTATAGTCACCTTTAATCGCTGGTTTGTTTATCGCAGTAATGCCTGCTGGAATTTGTTGTCGATACCACACTGTCAAAGGATATTCCTGCTTGTTCAATGGATTCGGAATATCGCCCCAGGGGCCAAGCGGCGGTGCTGCGAATTGAAAAGCAGGCCGCTGATTTCCTTCAGCAACAACTTGCCAGCTCGAATCCGATCTGATCGTCACGTTTTTGCCGTTTACCAGTTGAACAAAAGCTTGCAGCAGCAATCCTCTGGTATTGGTGGTTCTCACCAGTAACTTGTTGACACCCTGTTTCAAAAATTTTGCAATATCATATGATTCGGCAATTTTGCAGTCATTGTCTGAACCAACTCGTTGGTCATTGATGAACAGTTCATAGGTCTGATCAGCTGTAATCGCCAGCTGTGCTGTTTTGACTGGCGATTCTAAAGTAATCTCCTTGTGAAAGGTTCTATCACCGCCTGCGATGGCTGGGAGGTGAACCGAGTTATCATAATAGCTAATCCAGTAGGCATTCCAGCCACTCACGTACCTTTGCACCCCAGTTTTTTTATTATAGGCATCGGCCACTTTGATCGTTTTCCAGTCCGAGTCATTGAAATCAGCGGTCGCTAGGTTAGCCTTGTCTTTTGGTTTCACATGGAATTTCATAATCGGTAATTGCAACGTATCAACATCGATGGTCGATTGCCATTTATAGTCCAATGCATGGGGCGCCAGCTGGAACTGCCAGTTACCTGACAATGAAATTTCCGGTAAGGTTTGCAGGCTGTACCAGGTCTTCTGTATGCGTCGATCATTTGCCTGGATGGTGACTAGATGGTTCTGGTTCGGATTTGCCCAACCCTCAACGATCACTGACTTTACATTTTTTTCAACGCGCCAATCCGTCAGATCAGTCGATTCCAGCAAACCATCGCCTTTGTTCGGTTTTTTTGTGTCCAGAACCAGAAAATAACTTTGCCGTGCCTGGAAATCGAGGATCATCTCCATGCGACCGTCTTTAATGCGATAGTTAGTAAAGTCGCTCGCTTCGCCGGTAACCGGATTCCAGATCGAGGGTGTGCCGATGTCACGAATAGATATGGAATATTTTTGTGCAAGGTTACGGTCATTTACCAACAGGAATATGTTAATGCCCGCGACGAAACGGTGATTAAATTGCAGAAATTTGGTGTTGTCACCGTTCACAATCAGATCAGGAGCAACAAAGCGGTTTATTATTTTAGCAAGCTGACCGATAAACCTGGTAAAACAGGCGGCTCCTCCAGCAGATCCGGATTTTAAGGTATAACGTTCGGTCCTCTGCATATCCCACTGATGATATTCGTTGGGCCGCAATTCTGTAGGATAAATGCCAAAAAGCTGTTTTATTTTATCGGATACGATGGCATCGCCTTCCCGGCCTTTCTCAGAACCGGCCGGCAGACTTTTCAGTGCGATCACAATTCCGCCTGCATGGATAAAATTCTTCAACTGTTGGAGAACATCCAGCCGGATGGCATGGATTTCTGGTAAAATCAGAATACGGTATTTGCCTTTTCCAGCTGAAATATGTCGGTCAGTTATTTTCGCATTGGCAAGTGATGTGGGATCGATGATATGATAGTTGATGTGATCGTCAAGTAAAACCTGTTGAACTTGCTTGTAAAAGGAATCATCGATTTGATCCGGATAACCAGCAAGCCACAGATCGGTTAAAGGATAGAGAATAGCTACATCGCAAACCTCGCTGCCTTGCGAATTCATATAGGAAATTCGGCTGCCAAAGTCCGCCAGCGGTTTAAAGTATTTCCAGTACGGATTGGTGTAAAACCAGCTCGGCGGCCAGTCTGCTTGCGTTTCAGGCGTATCGGTTGTATAATGAAAAAGATGTGGAATAAACATATTGATGCCATAGACAGCCAGCATGGAAAATCCATAGCGATATTCCTCCAAGGGAATGGTATAACCACCGCCGCCCATGGCTTCTGCCATGGCTCGTTCCCGATTGTTCAGAGAGGCAATAGAGCTGATCTGTTTGAGATTGTACCAGTCGATCATGCGCGGATAACCGTAGCGGTATTCCTCGTTATCCGCGCCTGGAACCTGCAAACAACCCATGGTGGAAAAATAATCAGCTTGCCGTTTGTAATGCACGAGCTTTTCGGTGGTATGGCCGGTGGCCCAAATGGCATGCTGGGCGCACCAGTCGGCATAAGGCTTGAACCAGGCTCTGATGTATAATTGTTTGACTACATCAAAATAGTCGTACCTTATTTTTGCTGATTTTTCCGGATCATTGAAAACAATCAAAGGTAATTTTTCTACTAGATCATAGCCTTTGATTTTCGCGAACTGCTGGATAAAGTCATCGGTCCAGAAAATAGCGCCATTCATATTTGCACCGTTGGCATAGATTTCGTCAAAGAATATGCCGGGAATGGTGTTGCCGAAAAATTTGCCATAGCGTTTAAAATACTCATCGTGGGTTATCTTGATGAATTGAGCAACCGCCAGGGAGTCGAGATAATCGATCTGCTGTTCCGCGTCCGGTTGCACAGCGAAGGAGATAACAGCCCAGCGTCCGCGGGGGACCTGCCATTCTCCGGAAGCTTGCCGGCTTAAATTTACCTGACTGCTAAAATCGTATTTGCCGTTTTCTGCCACGCGTCCGGCAAAAACCGCCAGCGGATTTTCCTGCAAATTCAAGCGAATGGTTTGCGGCCCGATCACTTCCATTTTAGCATAAATAAGACTTTTTTTGACAAATTCTTCCGGATTGGCAGCTAGGGTCCGTCCGCCGGCGCTGCCGCTCGGCCATTTGTCTTCATCGTACAAATAGGTTTGAAAGCCGATTTTTGCACTGTATTTAATCGTGGTGTCCACAGCGCTCCAGAATCCGTCGGAAAAATAGGGCGTTTCGCTTTCATCCAATCCGGCCCGACTGTGCAGGAAGGCGCCCTGAATACCCTTCTGCTGCATTTGCTCGATCTGCCAGATTAATTTTTCAGCTTTTAATGTGCCGTTCCAGGACCAGAAAGGGAGGAGGCTGTATTCAGCGGGCGGATTCTGGAAATTTTTCAAGAGTTCACTGCTTTGTGCAAACAGCAAAAACGGAATAAGCAGTGTGTTAATCAAGATGTATTTTCTGCAAAGAATCATAATCATAGCTCTAATTTTTTACGGGACATTTTTAGAAAAACTACCCCATGATAGGGAATGATTGTTTCGCATGAACCGGCAAACTCGCCCAGATCTTTTTGCCGCCACAGGTCTCGCAGTTTCCACTGGCCGGGGAGACCCGCTTGTGCAAAACTAAACCTGAATGGTTTTGCCGATTCATCACCCCATCTAAAATAGGATTGCGGGGATTTGCCAAAATCATCCGTGTTGAACAGTCCGACTGCAAAAGAACCATCGTCCAATGGTCTTATCCATATTTGCACTCCATTTTCATCTGCAATCAATCGCGCCGGTTTGCCAAGAGGATCCTGATTGACGGCTATCACCTCGTCATTGCTGAGCAAGTTCAAGGTAAATGCGTCCAGCTGTTCAAGCGGACAGCCGATGAGCATGGGCGCAGCCAGCAAGCTATAAATGCTGACATGGGTGTACTGCTCGTCAGGCGTAAGACGAGTGGGATGCATCTCGTCACCGATCGTTACATTGCCCAGAATCATCATGTCCGGATCATTCCAGTGGCCTGGACTGGCAAACTGAGCCCATGGATCAAGTGTAAAAGTCAGATGATAGAGACTGTTCCAACTGTCACTGATATCCGGGCCAGTGCGCCAGGCATTGGCTAACCGCGCCCAATCCGCCGCTTTTTCAAAAGGAGCATTGTTGGAAATACTGAACACGACATCCCGGCCTGAATTTTTCAGCGCAGCTGACATACGTTCTGTCGAGTTCACATCGATGCGCCAGTCGTATTTGAGATAGTCAAATCCCCATTCTGCCATTTGCACAGCATCGTTGGTTTCAAACCGGTATCTCCCGATCAAAGTGGCATTGCGTCTTTTGGCTTTAACCGGTTCTGCGGTTTCACCGCCTTTTTCAAAATCAGATGAAGCGCCGACACATCCAGCATAACTGTAAATATACGGAGTCGAATAGATGCCGGCTTTTAAACCCAGCGAATGGATATAAGCAACCATTCCTTGGATGTCGGGAAATTTGTCATTGGGCTGCAGAGCATTGAGCCTACCGCCGCGCACACCCTGCCAGGTATCATCGATGTTGATATAGGACCAACCATGGTCTTTCAAGCCCAGGTTAACCATGGCCTCGGCTGACGCGATCACCTTGTCACGGTCAATTTTGCTCGCCCAGGAATTCCAGCCGTTCCAGCCCATGGGAGGAGTCAAGCAAATCGTGTCGCCAATTTTAATAGTCAAGGTTTTGCCGGCTTGACCAAATTCATTTTTAGCGATAAGTGTGGTCGTGTAAATGCCTTGTTGAGTGATTTTTCCAGAGATAATTCCTGTTTGTGGATCCAGGCTCAAGCCAGCAGGTAAATTCTCTGCAGAGAATTGCATGGGTCGTTTCCCGGTAGCTGCGATGGTATATAGAAATGGATTTCCTGGCCTGGTTCCGAATACTGCAGGAGAGTTGATCCGCGGAGTCGGTGGAGCTTGTGGTGTTAGAATATATTTTTCACGTGAATTGGGTATAGGGCTCGGCTTACTATCGTTGATCATCGTGAATCGGGCATTCGCCCAATTGCAAAAGGTCCTGTTATTTTTTACGCCGCCAATCTTGTCGGTCACCAAAAGTCCGAGTCGCTTGACACCAACCAGGCTGACATCTATATCTTGAGCAGGATCGCCTGCTTTCATGTCACCACTTTCGAACACTATTTTCCGGTCAGCGATTACATAAAATTTTATGGGAGTGTCTTTTCTGCCTTCATCATCGGCGCCGACTTGCGAGGAAAATCTTTCAGCAATAGCGTTCAGATCAAAAGTGAGTACCGTGGTTGTTATGGAACCGATTCCTCTCTCATAGGTGACACCGGCGATGGAGATGGTTTTTTTAAGATAATTTTTTTTCTCCTGGACCGAACGGATGCCTTGAGAAAAAGATTCGATTTTCAAATCGTCCAGCCAGATGGTAACGGACTTGTCCGAGTTGAAATGCGAAAGCAAACAGAGGAATAAGAAAAGGGATAGATTGGTCATGAGTCAAAAAAGAATCAGGACAATTTTGGGTAAAAAATATTTTTCATAGTTAAATAAAAGTGAATAGACCTGATGTGAAACCGATGGCCTATCTCTTGGTCCATACACCCTGCAGCACCAGCTGGCGCGGTGCACAGGCATCGGTGACCACGATAAAAGCCAGCTTTTCATCTGATACCACATATTGATAAACTCCGTCAACGCCGCAATCCGCGTCGTTGATGACGGTAAAGATATCGTCGGTCAAGGTAAACTGTCCGGTTGAGTTGTTATGGCCCGGCACATTCTGCAGTAAAATAAAATCAAAGGTGTTGTTCGTGTTTATTTTCAGTTCAGCATCGAATTGCTGATTTTGCGTATCAGTAATCCGCCGCACCCAACTGCCATAAATGGTATCCTGCGGATTGATGATTTTTTCGCGGCTGCAGAATAGGGAGGCGGTGATGATTAAAACTGTTGCCAGCCAGAGGCGTGATGGTCTGCTACTCATTTTTTTCCTCCAAACAAAATATTAAAGGTTAGGAACGTACTCTCGTAACTAGTGCGCACAGACGTATTTGCCGCATGCTCGGTGAAGGATCAGCCTAAAAATTTAAGTTTGATTATACATACTGTTTATCCCAACACCTTTAACTGATAGAATTACCATTTTGCGGCGTCGGCAGGTAACACTCCGCATTATATGGCCAGAGGAGGTTATTTGGATACAAAGAAAGAACTGCTGTTAATATTTTAGAATTTAAAGCAAGCCTTGTTTCATTAGGAGTCGGCTGCCCTTCGGCACATGATTACGTAAGATCAGAGTCACTATTATACCCGGCTGTGCTTGGCGCTTGCCTGTTTTGTCTATTGATAAAGTAATGAATGCCGATAATCTTGGACGCTCACCAGTCAGCATATCAAATTTGTCAGCTCTCTCATTAATACTCTTTTTCATCTTATCTTTACGGCCAAACTATGTAAAAGAGCGTTCCCTCCAAGCCTCTATGCTCGTTTTCCTGCTTAATCCGCGATAGCTATAAATGGAGCCAAAAAAGAATATACATTCTGAGCCAGATACGCTTTGTTGTAGCCACCCTCCATAATGATGAGCATGGGAATTTTTATTTTGCTGATCAGATAATTTACGAGCATACCATAGATATTCGAAGACAAACAAAAAGCCCCAAGATCATCTTTTTCAAAAGTGTCGACCCCCAGTGAAATGACCAAATAATCAGCTGCAAATGACTGGAGGCAGGCAACGGCCTCCTGGAAGACCTTAAAGTAGTCGTCGTCTGATATTCCACCGGGCAGAGGAAAATTAATATTTTTTGCTGTATTCTCCGACTCGTAGCCGGTTAGATAGGGATATGCATAATCCGGATCTCCATGGATCGAAACCAGCAGCATATTTTCTTGGTGCTGGACAATATCCTGAGTACCGTTGCCATGATGAAAATCGATATCAAAGATCGCGATTTTCAAGTTACCGCATGCTTTCAGGCTGCCTGAATCCTGCAGGTATTTAGCCGCAATTGCTGCATTGTTTAAAAAACAATATCCTCCTGCAAAATCAAAACCAGCATGATGGCCGGGCGGCCGGCATAGCGAAAAAACGAAAGGTTTGCCAGCCAAGAGATACTTGGCACCAGTGAGCGCTGTATAGGCGGAATATCGTACCGCTTCCCAGGTGCCCTGAACGATCATGGTGCAGCTATCGGTCATATAAAATCCGGCTTTGCCCAATGGACTTTTTCCAGGCAGATGCTGGCGAAGAGAGCCCAGGGCAAAAAACTCCGGCATGATCCCCTCCGACCATAGTCCGTTGTCAAGCCATTCAGCATAAGCAGATTGAAGATAATCTACATAGTGTTGGGCATGGATCTTAAAAAAATGCTCCAGTTCGAAAGTTTCTGTCTCGATTAGCTGCACACTGGGGATATCCGTCAGCATTTCTAGAATAAGCTCTGCCCGTTCGGGAGATTCCCCGTATGCAACAACATGGTTGGAAATAAATTCCTTAGGGGGATTATGCAGAATGTGATGTAGTGAATAAATTGCGATCATTGTTACGCCAACAGCTAATCTATGATGTTCGGGTCATGCTTTTGGATATAACTTTGCAACTCTTTGGCCATATCACTTACCAGAACAATTTTGTCGTAATCAAGCTCCACATTATTGAGATATTGTAATGCTAGCGAGTCGCCAAATCTAAATTCTGGAATAGCACCGGCAAAGAAGAATCCCATTTTTTCAAATTCCTCCGTCATCCGGTAGGTCAAGGGATCTGTCAGTTTTAGGAACAGATTGATGGTGGAATACTGTTCCACGCAATATTGCTTCAGGATGCGTCGCACCTGTTTCACCACGTCCACACCGTAGGCGGCAATAAAGATCTCTGCACAGCCTTCTAGTTTGTTTTCTCCGGTATGGATTTCCGGCGCTGAACCTGCGATCTGTTCGAAATCTTTTGCCGGAGCTGTGAAATTATGATTAACACCAAGATGATTATAGATTTTGGTGATTATCTCTTTATGGTGTTCCGGCGCATAAATATCAAGCCGGGGAGGAGGAACCATATATCGAAAGCCAAGTGCAACGCTGATTCTCTGTGAGCTATTTTCGGAAATACCTTTAAATTTCCATGATGCCGGGCTTGTGGCCAGAAATATACCACAGTCCTTGAAATTAAATTTGAGCATTGACTTTTGTGTGAACATATGATTCGTGACGGCGTAAGCATAAATTCCCCTGAGCTCGCGAGTCTTGGGTACGCTAATAAGGTAATCCACGATCCCGTTCAAAGCACCCTGACCTCGATATTCGACATTCACAAAGACAAAGGTTAATTCCGCGCTGACATCCTCGGGATACTGATATAATAGCGCGCCATGCCCCATGAAGATATTGTCTTTAGTCACGGCTACCGCTGAAATCATTTCGGATTTCCTGTTCATCTCAATCAGTCGTTCAGGATAATAGATGTGTTCATCGAAAAAGGTATAGCCATGTGTTTTATAAGCGCAGCGCGAGATTTCAATCGCTTCGTTTTCCAGGAGACCTCTGATCTCGTAGTCGATCTTTTGCTGAATGATACCGGGAGCGTCTTTCTTCGCAATCATTTCATCCTGATTCTGGAGGTTAGTAGCATCAGAGAAATATTTGATCATGACGGTCTCTTTGCCCTTGGGACCAAGATTATTAAAATGAAGCTCATCCATCATTTTTTGGATAAGGTAAATACCTAAACCTGAGGTCGAAAGGTCGTCCAAATTACTTGTTATCTCATATTTCTTGATGCGTTCCGGATCAAAAGGTATTCCCATCTCTCTCAAGATAATTTTGATACCGTTTGGGATCTTTTGGCAGATAATGTCAAAAGTGGGATTCTCCTCATCGCCAGCGTGAATCATGACATTGGAAACGGCTTCTTCGATAGCCTGTTCAATCTGTTGTAGTTCATCACTACTAAATCCTGCCATTTTTGCAATTTCCCTAACAAATGTCTGAACCATAAAAGAATATTTCAGCGCATTCGGGAAAGTCATTTTGATGGATTCATCATTTTTCATAAGTAAATCCCCCCTAAAATGAGAGTGCCGGAAAGTGGATTATAAGGATTAAATTGATCCAGCTGTATGTATCGATGACAATACCCAGACAGATAAAACAAATTTCACTTCTCTTTCGAGCAAAGAAAAGGAATCATGCTAGTGCGAAAGGCATGAAAGTTTCCCCACACGCTTGTTGCCGGCTGAAAATCTTGCATTAAAGCGAAAACCAGCAGAATGATTCGAAAAGTGCGAGATCGCCAATGCGACGCTAAGGCAATTCGATATCAGGCTGCAAACCTTATCAGACGAACTTTACCCCGATGCTGGCAAAAGTACCTAATTAACAAATGAAATACAAGCAGAAAAATTACGTATCAATCGGGAGGTCGGATGTTTCAATTCCTCACTTTGATTATCGGCGCTGTCTTTAATTTATTAAAATCAAAAAGAAATTATTAATCCTAATTTGTGTATATAAAAAAGAAATTGAAATTCTAAAAAGACAGAATCAGAAAAATTAAACGAATATTAACTTGGGAACACTCCTTAAAATTACAAATCCATTCACTCTACGCAATGGATTTTTTCACGAGAGATACAATGCTGAACCAGAGATTCCATGTGCACTTTACTTCGACATCATACCAGAGAAATTGTACAGATTGTCGTAACAAGAAATCCGACCAGGGAATTTGTCAGACAGCAATTGATCCAGTTTGAAAATACCTTGACTCAAGTCGTTTACATGATTTATGACCATGCTGCCCAATTCAATTTGACTTATCTCGACTATGGAATAAAGGGAATCAAGACATCTGTGAAAGCTCGCAATATGAATACACTTGCAGAGCGTTTCATTAGCTCAGCACGCAGGGTAGCCTTGATTATCATTTGCTGTTGAGTTTGAATATTAATTGGGTTAGTCATTAGAAAACGTTAGAACTGCGGAGCCAGAATCCGTCGCTCGACAAGTTTAGAATTATATAATCATATAAATTTATTATATACAATTGATCTGGGCCTGTAGCTCAACGGCAGAGCAACGGACTCATAATACTGCGCAAAGCAAACGCAGCCAGGACTTCCCAAAAGCAATTTTTTCAAACATCTGTAAACAATTGATTAAACCCGGAAAGAAGAAAAGGAATTTTTATCCTTTTCGAAACTTTTCGGGCTTTTTTATTTTATTTTGCTGATGTCTGCTTTCAACGAGCTTCGAGCCCTATCCATTTTTCATGTTTTATTGGCTTTTAAACCATTTGTTGAGGCGAATGCCGCTGGTTTTCATTTGATATCTGTAATTTGCTCATTTTTTCAATGTCCCATTGGCTTTTTTTACTCCTTTGGCGAAGGAGTATGCCCCGATTCTGTGTTACGGCGAAAATCGAAATTCCTTTCAAAATGACCGGGAAATTGATGCTGATTTTTCTTGACATTTGCACAAGAAATGAGTACTATTCAGTAATCTAAACCGTTTTAGACGCCGTCATGAAAAACATTTCAATCAATGACCTCGCCAAACAGCTGAACCTTTCCAAAACGACGGTGTCTCTTGTTCTCAATAAAAAGGCAGATACGCTCGGTATCAGCAAAAATACGCAAGCGCGCATCCTGCGTCTTGCCAAAAAACTCAATTACAAACCAAATCGAATCGCAAAAGGACTTAGCCTCGGCTGCACCGAGACCATCGGCGTTATTCTCGCCGACATTTCCAACGTTTTTTATGCAAAAATTGCCAGAGCAATCGAAGATAGAGCCTCCCATTTTGATTATCAGGTGTTGATCTTTAGTTCCGACGAGGACCCGATAAGAGAAAACAACGGCATCGAGATACTCCGAAATCGCAGAGTCGATGGTTTCATAATTTCCACGACCCAGCGGAATAAAGATCTCTTGGTTCGGCTACAACACGAGAACTATCCTTTTGTGCTCATAGACCGGCATTTCCCGGACCTTGATACGAATGCGGTCATCGTCGACAATCGCGGCGGGTCTTTTGCGGCCGTGGATTATTTGATCCGGGCAGGGCATAGAAAAATTGCCCATATTACATTATCGACCCATTTGGCCGCCATTCAAGACCGTATTGAAGGGTACCGACAGGCCCTTTGCGGGAACGAAATTCCATGGCATCCGGAATACATTGTGGAAATGCCTTATGAGACCACAAAAAAACGCATGACGATGATACTTAAAAATCTTTTGACCAAAGAGGGAATAACCGCCCTATTTTTTGCTAATAATAGATTGGCTATTCTTGCGCTGCAGTCTTTGCAGGATCTGAAGAAAAAGGTGCCTGAGGATGCGGCGATCGTCAGTTTTGATGATGTCGAGACTTTTAAGGTTTCAAATCCGCCGCTCACCGCGGTGGCGCAACCGCTCGAAGCCATCGGGAAATATGCTGTCGATTTTTTAATTGAAGAAATCGAAAAATCGGGCACGATGTCACCCAAAAAAAAAATTATCCTGCCGGCAAAATTAATCGTCAGACAATCATGCTGATAAACGGCCGGCGCCGATACCTACTGAATTAAATTTGGACATGTCATGAAAATATAACCGATCCCATTCAACTTTTATGAGGTGAGGACATGCGAGCGGTCTTGAGTGTATTGACAGCAACGATGATATTCCTTGTATCAGGTCGCCTGGACGCCGGCACGACGGGCAAGTTGTCGGGACGCGTGCTGGACGCGGATGGAAACCAGCCGTTGATGGGTGTCAATGTTTATCTCGAAAATACTTCCCTCGGGGGGATTACTGATACGGATGGCTATTTCTTTGTTCTCAATATTCCACCTGGATCCTATACGGTCATTTTCCGTTATATGGGATACGTCACGCGCAAGGTTGAGAATGTCCGAATCAATACCGACCTTACGACGGTCGTGTCCATCGTCCTCGCCAAAACGATCATTGCCGGCGAAGAAGTGACGATCGTGGCTCAGCGACCGGTCATTCAAAAGGATATCACCTCGACATCATCGCGTGTGACCGCCGAGAACATGGCAATACTTCCTATCGAAACCATCTCACAAGTCGTCAATCTGCAAGCTGGAGTCATCGACGGCCATTTCAGGGGTGGACGTTTGGACGAAGTCGCTTACATGATCGATGGCATTATGGTCAATGACGCCTATCAGGGCGGACAGATGATCAATGTGGAACCCAATTCAGTGGCCGAGGTCGAGATCATCAGCGGAACCTTCAATGCCGAATATGGTCAGGTCATGTCCGGCGTGGTCAATATCGTCACTAAAGAGCCGGAGCAAAAACTCAGCGGGGAAATATCCGCATACGGCGGGTCCTATTTTAGCAATCGCTCCATTCCCTTTGTTGGTAAAACAGGATTGGGCGAAAAAAGGGAGGATTTTTACGAAGAAGATATATCCCATTTCGAGCTCGCAAATATTTCGGATGTTTACGATGTTCAAACGATTCTCTCCGGACCGGTGTATTCCAACAAATTGCTATTCTTTACCTCACTACGCTATGCTAACGATGACGGTTATCTATATGGAAAAAGAATATTCTTGCCCAGCGATTCCTCCTATCTGCCCTTTTATGCAGAAAACTGGCGGATCGAAGCCAATGGCGACGGCAAGTACGTGCCGATGAATCGCTCCAAACGGCTCAACGCCCATATAAAATTTGTAGCAAAGCCGGTTGCGAATCAAAAAATCACCTACGAATTCAGTCATGAAAATGCTCAATCGCAAATTTATGAGCATAATTACAAGTATAATCCGGACGGCCTACCGGTCAATTATAATAAAAGCTATTCCCATATGATCCACTATGATTGGGTTTTGAACAAGAATGGCTTTATCAACATAAAGGCTGCCAGTCTTGAAAAAAACTATAGCAAGTATCTTTATTCAAACCCCTACGATCCCCGGTATGTTCCCAGCACGAGATTTGGCATCGGCAGCGGGCCGCATTTTTATATGGCGGGAACAGATATGAACCATTCCTTTCGCACGATGAAAACAGCCATTCTGAAATCGGATGTGACGTATCAGGTTGATCGCTATAATCAAATTAAGGCTGGCGCTGAATTGAAACAGCATGATCTTTATGTGCGCGAATTTGAGGTTGTTGTGGACCGGATAACGGACTGGAAACCGCAGCCTGTGAGCGAAGAGAGCCCAACCTATATCGAATTCGGCAAGAATCCTCTGGAGTTCAGCGCGTATATTCAGGATAAAATAGAATGGTCTTATTTCATAACCAATATCGGATTGAGATATGATTGGTTCCAGCCGGATGGATGGTTTCCTTCCGATTTGATGAATCCTACCCTGTCCCCAAAAATCAAAGCGTCGACCAAGAGTCAGCTTAGCCCGCGATTTGGCATCGCCCTGCCGCTCACTGAAATGAGTGTGCTGCATCTGTCCTACGGCCTGTTCTTCCAGGTACCGGCATTCAATTATCTCTATCTGAATCCATTGTTCAGAATTCCGGTTGGGTCGAGCGCCACACTCGGCAATACGGATCTCAAACCGCAAAAAACCACGAATTACGAATTGGGACTGCAGCACGCCTTTACGAATAATGTCGCCGCTAATTTGACAATCTATTATAAAGACATTCGCAACCTGCTCGGCATGGAGGTCTATACGCTCTTGCCGACGTTCGATCGCTATGCGCGATATGTGAATCGCGACTATGGTCAGGTTTTCGGTTTCACGGCATCCGTGGATGTACGAAGCCGGCTTTTCGAAGTAACTTGCGACTATACCTTTCAACTAGCAGAAGGAAATTCCTCCGATCCCCGTGACGTCTATGTGAAAAGCCAGACAAAACCTCCTACAGAAATCAACAAACAATTGGTCTATCTCAATTGGGATCGTACGCACAGTCTCAATCTGACTGGGACCGTGCATTATAAAAATTTGTGGAGTCTGGGATTGATCGGAAAATTCGGCACCGGATTTCCATACACGCCCCAATTTGAAGGATATTATCCCAGCAAGGAGAATACGGAGCGCATGCCGTATTTCATCAATTTCGATTTGACCTTTGCTAAAACGATCAAAGTGGGATCAGTTAAAGCGGTCTTTTTTACGAATATTTATAATTTGTTCGACATTGCCAATCAAATCCGAATATTCAAAGATACAGGCAGGGCTGATTATTCAATCTACGAAGACTATTACACCGACGATATGATCCGCTCCGTCAATACGGTGCATGATTATTATTACCGGCCGCATTACTATAGTCAACCGCGCTCGGTCGTCGCAGGACTCAAAGTGGACTTTTAGGAACCGGATGAGGAGGTTTTCTATGATCAATGGCATGAGAATCTACCGCTTTCTGCCAGCTTTGGCCTGCGTCTGCATCTTTGTCAATTTTAGCTTTGCACAAAGACCGCAGGACGGCCATCTCTCGAATCGCAAAGTGGGTGTGATGGATGGCAATATGACGACAGTTCCATTCATTAATTTTGGATTATTGACGGAAACAATGGGATACAAGATATCTTACCCGACCGGCAGCGGACGAGAACATGTCGATCTCATTGGCTCCTCACTCACCACTCGCATCAAGGACATTCACGGCAATGTGCGCGCTTCCTGTGTTCACACCGATCCAGCCATCGGCGGGACGTGGCGCGACCGCCCGGAGGACAAGACGTCTTCCTGGCAATATGAACCGCTGGCCGGATTCTGCAATCCCAACCAGCTGGAACCGGCCATGAGCGATGATCCATATACCTGGCCGGATTCATGGCCCGACAAAATGGATGACTCTATCGATCCCGGCTGGCCCGGCGTATGGAACGGCTATTTCGGCAAGGGAGTGAAAAATGCCGATTTGGAAACGTATTTTGTCATTGATGATGACCCGGATGAGGAATTCGAATTTTACCCGGACGCCAACGATCCCAGCAGGCGAGGCCTAGGAACGCAAATGTATATCCGCGGGATGCAATGGAACAATGTCCTGACAGAAACCCATTCATTCTGGATATGGGAGGTCGAGAATGAAGGGACCACAGATTATGATTCCATGTATTTCTCGACCTATATGGATTTCAGAATCGGCGGCGATGATCGCGATTGTGCAGGATACAACAGTCTATTGGATGCAGCCTTTTGCTATGATCAAAAGAACGTCGGATATCCCGGAGGGTATAGCCCTGTGCCGATTGTCTGCTACAGTTATCTGGAGAGCCCGACAATCGGTTATGATGGGCGGGATAACGATGAAGACGGCCTGATCGATGAAAAGCGTGACAGCGGCCCGGGAACTTTTCTTTTCGGCCCGTGCGGTTATTATGATAATGAGGGAGCGTTCGATTACAACAAAAAGATCTACAGCCGCTGGCACTGGAGCGGCGATGAGGACGGCGATTGGGAGCCGTACGAAGACAGGAACAAAAACAACCAATATGATCTTGGCGAGATGTTGAATGATGATGTGGGCGCTGATGGCATTGGCCCCTTTGATGAGGCATATACGGGACCGGATATTGGTGAAGGAGACGGCATACCGACTTCCGGCGAACCCGATTTTGATAAAACAGATCTGGATGAGGGCGATCAGGTGGGTCTGACTATATTCATGGCCGACGATATCGCCACGATCCGCTATGAGGGTGATGATGAACTGGCGCTGCAATGGTGCCAGCAAAACACCGGCGTCAAGAGCGACGAATACATCTATGCAGAGAGACTGGCAGCCTGGTTTTGTTCAGGCCCCGTGCGATTTCCTCATGAGAGTTATCAGCGCTTTTCTTTTTCCCTCTTTTTTGCAGAGGGGCCGAACAGCATCGCTCAACTGGAGGATGCCGTTCGTAAGAAAAAGACCGTGCAGAAAATCTACAATGCCAATTATCGTTTCGCCACTCCTCCCAAAACACCCACGCTGACTGCCATCCCCGGAGATGGAAAAGTCTATCTCTATTGGGATGACGTCGCCGAATCTTCTTTCGACAGATTTTTTCAAACTTATGATTTTCAAGGCTATTCGATTTATAAATCGACAGATCCTAAATTCAGTGATTGCCGGTTGGTTACCGATGGTTATGGCACCATCAGTTTGAAAAGGCCGATCTTCCGGTGTGATCTCAGAGATAGCCTCGACGGTTTCCATCCCGCGATTTACAATGGTGTTCATTTTAATGTCGGAAACAACAGCGGAATCGTCCACAGCTATATCGATGACGATGTGATCAACGGCGTGACGTATTATTATGCCGTGGCGTCGTTTGATGGAGGCTGGATTCCGACCGGGGCAACAACCTTTGAGGAAATCGAGCAAGGAGCTCTCTTGCCCAGCGAGTGTCCGATTAACATCAACATCGACGTATTGAACAATATCCAGCAAATGGGAAAAAATTGTGCGATGGTCATGCCGACTTCGGCAGCCGCAGGGTATCAGATCCCCAATCTGCAGCAGGGGGTCTTTCGCACGGGCGCCAAATCAACCACTCAAATCGATTATCATGTATTTAATCCGCGCGAACTCGTTGACGGCAAGTATCTGTTACAATTCGCTTATTTGGATTCCGGATGGCGTTCTCTCCCTGCATATCAGCTGGTTAAAATCACCGATGCCGCCCGGCCGGATACGGTTCAAGAGTGGACGAACTTTAACAGCTTGTCCGGTGAAACCCGTTACACGGATGGTTTCATCATAAAAATGAAATTCGATACGTCACTGGTGCCGATCGTTCAAGACTGGCGCAAAGGAAGCCGATGCAACATGGCGGTCAATTTTATACCGGTTGAAAACAAGGTCGGATTCGTGACCGTTGGATATTATGCCGTTAACTGGGATTTTGATTTGGTTTTTTCAAAAGGGATTTCTGATTGGAGTTTTAAACCGAGCCGTTTCAGCAAGTCGCTGCCGGCGCCCTTTTACATCTATTGCCCAACCAATGGCGACACGCTGGATTTTACCTACATCGATCAAGATGGAGATGGAGCATGGGATGTGGAGGAGGATATTAATCTCGTCGTCGGTCCGAAACGCGGCGTAAAACCAGCTGTCAACAATTACCTCTATGTATGGAAGATTCATTTTGTTTTTCCGCCGGATGACACAACCGGCCTTGTTCGTCCACAACCGGGCGATGTATTTCATATCCGGATGAACGTACCGCCGCAGCCGGGTGAAACCTACGAGATCAATACCCAAAAGGTGACCTTTTCGGCCGGCAGCGCCAAGAACACACTCGCTGATGTGGCCGTCGTACCCGATCCCTACATTGTCACTGAAATTTGGGAGCCCAGTAGTCCCTATCTTGCGGGACGCGGTCCGATGGCGGTTCATTTTATCAACTTGCCGGGCCAGTGCACGATCCGTATTTTTACGGTTCAGGGATACCTCGTCGATACAATTCAACATCATACCGACATGACCAACAGTACTGCGGTATGGGATCTGATGACCAAAGACAATATGCACATTGCGCCTGGACACTATATCTATCATGTCGACGCGCCCGGCATCGGCACAAAGATCGGTAGATTCACGATCATCAAGTAGTGAGGCAAATAGTCGAGGGAATATCGCCATGAGACGTTCACAATCATTCCTGATCATTATAAGCATGCTGAGTCTGGCGGAGGTAGACGCGCAGTACTCGAGTCATTCCTTCAATCCGGATGTCACCAAGGTCGGCACGACAGCAGTGCCGTTTCTGACAATTGGAGTCGGTGCCAGGGCCAATGGCATGGGCGGCGCCTATGTATCAGTCGCCAATGATGTCACTGCGCTCTTTTGGAATCCGGCAGGAATTGCAACGCTAAAGACAACTCAATTGACATTGATCCATTCCAATTGGATTGCAGACTTGCGGCATGATTTTATTGGGTTCGCCGTTCCCCTCGGTGTCCTCGGAGCCATCGGATGGCAGCTCAACGCCCTCACCATGGATGAGACAGTGGTGAGGACGCCTGAACGGTATATGGGCACTGGCGAACGGGTTCAATCCTACGACTTGGCCCTGGGCGTCTGTTATGCGCGCACGATGACGGATCGCATCAGCATCGGCGGAAGCGTCAAATATATCAGGAGTCAATTATGGCACATGTCTGCGCAAACCCTGGCCATCGATGTCGGCATACTCTTTTCCAGCATTTTTGATTTTTTACAATTCGGGGCGGCCATCTCGAACATGGGCGGCAAGATGAAATACAGCGGACGAAATAATTTTGTGTATCACGATATTCGTCCTGCCGAGGCCGGCAATAATGACAGGATCGATGCGGAACTAAAGACGGACCGATACAACCTCCCGATCACTTTTCGTGCGGGTATTTCTACGGTCGTGAACAAGAACAGCAAGATGCCTCTGCTGATTGCCGTTGATGTATTCGAACCTTCGGATAACGTTAAAAGCTTGAATGTGGGCGGCGAATGGACCTTTTTTGACAGAGTCTGTTTGCGGGCTGGATATGCCAGTCTGTTCGAAGATGACGCTGAAAGAGGTCTAACTCTTGGAGGGGGATTAATGGTCGAAATTCCACGCTCCATCGCGCAAATACACCTTGATTATTGCTATGAGGATTTCGGTTTGTTGAACAACACGCAAAATTTTTCACTTCGCATCGCGTTTTGATCAAGATTT
>CAYLWO010000120.1:0-18755 GCA_964387285.1 uncultured Cytophagia bacterium
GGGGATTGCTTCGCTTCATACCGGCTAATAGCAAATTGTTGAAATCAGATCCTACGCTCGCGATGACAAGGTCTTCATGGAAGACGAGATTTCATTGCGAGTCCGGGCAGAGTGCACGGAAAAACGAACGCAGAGTCGCAGAGAACGCAAAGAGGCGCAGAGGAAAGAAAAAAAATTGGGCTTGATTGGGGAATCCGTGTGATGAAATCATACATTGAGCGATGTGCGCTCGAAAAACAGCCTTGCGAGGGTTTGAATCCTTCGCAAGGATAATATTGCATTCTCATGCCGGCAATTAGTAGCAAAAAAGCAGAAAGATGGCTATAACATAAGTGATTTCAAAAACCTAGATTCTTTTATTCCAAAATTCGCTTGCTAATTATCGGCAAATTGAGTATTATTTGCCAAATTCTCATGTAGTTGTGACATGTTTGGGGGAGGACATTTCGTTGATGCGAAATCTATCAGCGCAGTGTATCCATTTATTAAATTTAACGAATCCCCATAA
Source organism: uncultured Cytophagia bacterium (assembly GCA_964387285.1). Taxonomy (GTDB): domain Bacteria; phylum Zhuqueibacterota; class Zhuqueibacteria; order Residuimicrobiales; family Residuimicrobiaceae; genus Anaerohabitans. Next base: position 509 of record CAYLWO010000120.1, read on the forward strand.
CAACTTTTTCTTTATGTTGTAGGCCTTTGCCGAGGTGTACCATTGTGTCGATCCTGTCCATGTGTGCAATATGCGAATGTAATACTCTGCCCCTCACTAAAGGCACTCTGATATGAGTAAGCGGCATTTTCAGCGCAAACTGGCATCCCTTGACCTGGTATTCGATTTTTTAAACGAATTCTTTGAAAAGACGAACATCGACGGCAAGTGCCGCTTTAGTGTGGAACTGGCGGTTGAAGAAGTTTTTTCCAACCTGATCAAATACAACCAGGCTTCTCTCTCAGATATTTCTTTACAAGTGGACAAGACTGACAACCAGGTCATCATCCGCATCATGGATTCAGAGAAGGAATGCTTTGATGTTTCCAAACCGCCGGATGTCGACATTCATGCGCCGTTGGCAGAGCGTCGCATCGGCGGATTGGGACTGTTCCTGGTTCATCAGGTCATGGATCAGGTACTATATCATTGTGAAGACAACCGCAGCACCATAACTTTGATCAAAAACATCGAGTGAGGCGCCATGTTTAAAACAAACTGGCAGAACAAGCTGATCTTTTTCGCAGTGGTGGTGGCCATCATCCCCATCGCCATTTCCGGCGCCAAGATGATCAGCAGCACCAAAGACGAACTCAAAAGCAGCACCAACTTTGAGCTCATGACCACTGCCGGACAACTGGCTCAGGATGTCAATACCTTTTACGCCAATCGCTGGCTGGCGCCGCTGCTTTTGATCCGCAGCGGACTGGAAAGCGAAGATCTGGGCGCAGAGGAAAAAGCGACTTTTCTTTCAGCCGGCATCAAGAGCATAGAAGACATCGTTTCTCTGGCCCTGATTTTCGAAGTACGGCCTGGCGAACAGGTGATTGCCATTGAAACGCAAAAGGAAACTTTTGTACAGAGCCTGCAAGCCAAATCCATCAAGGCGAGCGATGTCCTGAGTCCATCTTTTCCGGAAATCAGCGAGCTCGTCAAAGAGAATCGAACCATGGGTTCGCCGCGATATGTGCAACCCATGGATGTCTGGCTGGTGACCATGCAGCTGCCGGTCAAAATTACGGGCGCACCTTCTGCGGTTTTGTGTGCACAAATACAGATGAATACCATGCGCGAACGGGTGCACAGCCAACCGATCTCGAAAAACGGCCGAATTTTGTTAATCGATCAGTCAGGCAAAGCGATCTTTGACACCGAACACAAAGACCTTACCCAATTCAAAGTGGTGCAGGAAGCCACCAACATGCTGCAGACCGGTTCACGGGCGCAGGGCGTTACCACCTACGTTCGTCCGACCGGCGAAAAAGTGGTCGGCTGTTATGCGTTTCCGCAGGATTTATCCTGGGCCATTATTGCCGAAATCAATGAAGAGGAGGCTTATCTCGCGGTCAGCAAAATGCTCAACTCGATTTTGCTGTGGGTTTTACTTGGTCTTGTCATTGCCGCATCCGGAGCAGTAATTTTTTCCCGCAAGATCAGCAAACCCATCCTAACGATGAGCCGGGCGGCGGAAGAGATCTCTTCCGGACAATTTGACGTCAAGGTGGAATACAAGGCCAAAGATGAAATCGGTGTTCTGGCCAAATCCCTGGTCAACATGGGAAAATCGTTAAAGGAAAATTTTGAAAAGATAGAAAAGCAGAACAAAGAGCTGGAAGAGTACAGCAAGGGGTTGGAAGTTAAGGTTGGTGAGCGTACAGCCGAATTACGGGACAAAAACATTGCTCTGGAAGACGCTTTGGTCAAGCTCAAGGAGACGCAAGACCAATTAATTATACAGGCAAAACTCGCCTCTTTGGGAGCGCTCACCGCCGGCATTGCCCATGAGATAAAAAATCCGCTCAATTTCATCAACAATTTTGCCATTTTGTCCGTCGATCTGGTGAATGAATTGGATGAAGAATGCATCAAGAACAATGCCAATCTCCCGGCTGAAAAAGCGGACAACGCCCGGGATATCATGAACAACATTAAAATGAATGTTACGAAAATATCCGAGCACGGCAAGCGGGCCGATCGCATTGTGCACAGCATGTTGCAGCATTCGCGCGGCAACACCGGCGAATTCCAGATGACCGACCTGAACACATTTATCGATGAATATGCTTCCTTTGCCTATGAAAGCCTGCGCGCCAAGGATCCCGTTCTGGGTCTTAAAATGGAACACAGTTACGACCCCGCTATCGATAAAGTGAACATGAATCAATCGTCGTTGAGTCAGGTGCTGCTGAACATCATCAACAATGCGGCCTATGCCGCCAAACAGAAAAAAGCCGGCATGGGCAATGAGTATACGCCGACGGTGAAAATCACCACAAGGAATTTGGGCGACAAGGTCGAAATAAGGCTGCGCGACAACGGGCCGGGCATTCCTAAAAAACATATCGAAAAAATTTTTGAACCGTTTTTCACCACCAAGCCCACCGGTGAAGGAACCGGATTGGGTTTGTCGCTCAGCTATGACATCATCACCAGGATGCACAAAGGCGAGTTCATGGTGGAGAGCGCAGAAAATCAGTTTACCGAATTTATCATCATATTGCCGAAAAAGTAACCAGTCAGGATGTTTCATGTCACATGCAGCTAAAATCGCTCTCGTCACCCTGATTTCCCTTTTAGGGATTTTGGCGACCACTGTGCTGTTCGCCCAGGGAGAGGAGATTAAAACCATTGTGGTCAGAGAGGGTTCAAGTCCTCGTGACCTTGCCCAGGAGACATTGGGTGATCCCAATCTCTGGGATGAGATACTTAAAGCCAATCAGTTGAAATCCGCTTCTGATCTCCAACCCGGGATGAAACTGATCGTGCCGGTGGGCGCCATCAAACGCGCTTTTCAGGAATTGGATAAAGCGCGCAACGCCATTCAAATGGCTACGGATGTGGGCGCTAAAGTGTTTAGCGCCGAGACCGTTAACCGCTCCATCACCCGCTATGATGAAGCGGTCAAAGAACGGATAAAAGGCAATTGGGCCGATTGCGCCAGACTGGCTGCTGAAGCGCGTCGCTTGTCGGAACAATCCCATCAGGAGAGTCTGGAAAAGCGCGCCGGCACGGCTGATGCCACGGTCACCGATCGTTCCGGTACGGTGCAAGGCAAGGATGCAACCGAGATGTTGTGGCGGGATTTAGTGCTCTATGCCAAATTATTCGAGAACAACCGGGTGCGCACTTTGTCCGGTTCCTATGCGGAAATTTCCTTTCAAGATCAAAGCCGCATTCGGCTCAACGAGAATTCTCAGGCGGTCATTCAAAAGATGCGCGTTGATCTGCTCAACAAGGAAAAGGACGCTAGCGTTAAACTGGAAAAGGGCGCTGCCTTTGCGTTGCTGCAGGCCAATCAAAAAAAGAAAAAATTCAGTTTGAACATCCCCGGCGTTAAAACAGAAATCAATTCGAAAAATTTCTGGGTGCAGAAAGACGAAGAGAGCACGAAAATCGCCAATTACGACGGCGAGATCAAGGTGACTTCGGCTGGCGAGGCGGTGACCATCGAAGAGAACCAGGGCTCTGAAATCAGCGCAGACGGCGCCATCGGCATGTCCAAGCAATTGCTGCACGGCACGCTGCTGACCGCGCCGAACAACAATGCCGTGCTGCCGTCCGGAACCGTTCTTCTACAATGGGAATCCGTACCGCAGGCCCAGCGTTACCTTTTGCAGGTTTCCGCAGATTATTCTTTTAAAAATATCGTCATCAACCGGGACGATATCGCCACCTACAATTTCACGACGGAAAACCTGCCGGATGGCGCTTATTACTGGATGGTGGCGGCTATCGATAGAGACGGATTTCCCAGTCCATCGAGTTCCAGAGGTTTCTTTTATGTGTTTTCCGACAAGGATAAGCCTTTCCTGTATGTCAATCATCCACAGGAACAGGCTATTTTCAGAACCGACACGCTGCACATTGTCGGAGAAACCGAGGCCGATGCACAACTGTTCATTGACGCTAAAAATGAAATCCTCAGCGGCAGCGCTTTCCGGTTGCCGCATCGTTTGACGGAGGGCATTAACAAGATTACAGTCGTCGCCAAAGATCGAGGCGGCAACGAAACCAAAATCGTGCGCACCGTGGTGTATGCGGCCGACTCAAAGGTGGTGATCGACTATGATCCGGCCATGAAGCAGACCCGGGCAAAACATTTTCTCGCTCAGGGTCGCACCCTGGCGCTGAAAGGAAGCACCGCGCCGTTGTCTTCGGTTATTGTGCAAAATCAAAAAACCGGCGCCAACTGGCGCAGTTTTGCCGACACGAATGGTCAATTTCAATTATCGCTTCTGGATATACCTGAAACAACTTCCTTGTTGCTGCATGTCATTACCCCGGCCGGCTATCAAAAAGCCGACACCATCTGGGTTCAGGTCAGCAAGGAAGCGCCGCAGATTCAGCTTTCTTCTTCCATACCTGCCGTGGCTGCCAGAGATACTTTGGAGATTGCCGGCGCTGTCCTGCATGCCGTCAACCTGACCTGCAACGGCGCCGCGGTAGCGTTGCAAAACAACCGATTTACCCACATCGTGGTGCTGCAGCCGGGTAAGAATCTCATCACCTTTCAGGCCAAAGATGAATTAGCCAATGAATGCACGGTGCAAAAAGAGGTCATGTTGGATAAAACACCGCCGGAACTGATCAACCATTCGGTGGTCATAAAATCAACGCCCGCCGGCGACGTGGTCGAGGTAAAAATAACCGCCAGAGACGGTTCCGGTTTGCGGCGCACAGCGAGCGTCGAACTTCAGGCCGGCGACATGTTGACCTCCGGCTATCTGTTGTTCAATCAGACGGCACAAACGTATGAAGGTTCGTTCAAGTATCCCAAAGGAACGGTAAAAGAGGCGGAACTGAAATCGCTGGTTCTGGAGGATTACTACGGCAATCAAAGTGTTTTACAACCTTAATAAAAGGCCTTGTTCAGGTCACATTTTCACAAAGGGAGCTAGTCGTGAAACTTGCATCAATCCTGATAATGTTATTTCTCCTCGCCGCACTGTGTCCGGCCAAGGAGAACATTCTCCTGGTCAATTACGGACCAAAACAATCCATTCGCGAAGGCGACGATGATTTTCAGCAGATGGTGTTTTTTAAAATTGCCGGGACTATCACCGACAGTCTCTATGTCAGAATTTTTGATATTGACTGCGGCGGTGAAAACGACCTGGCCTTCGGCGACTGGAATACGGAAACCAGCTTTACTCTCTATGGCGGACAAGGTTCCTGCTCTCCCGGATCGCTCGCCAGCGCAAAACCGGTTGACGCGGATATTAGCGCAGGAAAAATATTAGCCACCCGGACTTGCGGTGAAAATAGCGAGTTGGATAACGCCTGGTTCAATCTTGCCCGCCTCTCTCCAGCAGACGGCGAAAAAATAGACGGCAACTGGTTTTTCAAATTGGTGATACAAGGTAAAAGCGGCAATGACGCCAATGCCTTTGATGTGCGACTCTCCGCATCAGCGACGATGAATACGGCGATAGATGGAATGGAGATGTATTCCCATTCCCCGACCCTACGATTGCGCAAAGATGAAAATGTCGCCAACATTACCTTCCATGCGCCGCAAAACACAAAATCTGTTTCCGTGCATAATTTTGATCTGGCCGGCGCTTCGCTGCAATTGATTACCGCTTTTCGCTCGAATCTGCAGCTCGTGGCATCCGGACAAGGCGAATGGGTTGAAAGCGTTTTGCCTCTTGAACCGATCGAGACCGGCAGGGATTGCGCCATTGCCCTGGGACAGGGCGAAGAGTCGCCCAACGATGTATCGCTTTTTATTACCGACGACCAGGAGCGCTTGTTGCCCATTCGATTGCCCATTGATTTGATCACATTGAACCGACGTCCAACCATACAAAAAAGCCTGATCGCTCTTTCCGACTGCCAGTCCCTTGTGTTTGATGCTCAGGCTTCGCGTGATGCAGACGGCGATGTGCTGGATTTTGTCTGGGATTTCGGCGATGGCTCTACTGCGGCGGGCAGCCGCGTCGTGCATCGCTACGACTTACAAAAGACCTATAGCGCGCAATTAATCGTCAGCGATAATTCCGGCGCGGTGGGCAACAGCTCCTTTGAGCGTTTTCAGGTTACCGTCAATCAACCTCCGGTTGCCGTGGCCGGCAATGATATTACTACGGCGCCGAATAAAGTTATTACTTTTGACGGTTCGCGTTCATTTGATCAGGACGGCCGGCTCACCCAATTCAATTGGGAATTCGGCGATGGCCAGGCTGCCGCTGGTGCGGTAGCGACACATAGCTATATCAATCCGGGAACCTTTCGTGCGCTATTACGGGTTAACGACAATTCGACTAGTCCCTGCAACTTTGCCACGGATGAGGTTAAGGTGTGGGTCAATGCGCCTCCGCTGGCCAGGGCCGGAGAGGACACCAAGGGATCGGTTGGCAAATCGATCGCCTTTAGCGGAGAAAAAAGCAGTGATGACGACGGCGAGCTGGTCGCTTATGTCTGGGATTTTGGCGACGCCGGTAAAGCAACGGGCAAAATCGTGCAGCATCAGTACACAGCGCCTGGTCAGTACCGTGTTAAACTTTCAGTGACCGACAATGCGCAAGTCAGCAACAGCACCCAGTCCGATGAACTGTTGGTTTTCATCAATGATCCGCCGATGGCCAGGGCCGGACAAGATTGCAAAGGGGCAATCGAAGAGTCGCTTGCTTTTGACGCCGGCCGTTCCTCAGATAAAGACGGCGTCATCGCCGGTTACACCTGGGATTTCGGCGATGGGGCTCGCCAGGAAGGCAAACAGGTTTCCCACAGCTATAAAAAATCGGGCAAGTACACGGTTGTTCTCACGGTTCAGGACAACTCGGGGACCGAGTCGAATACCAACTCTGATACGCTGCAGGTTTTTATCAATCAACCACCGGTTGCTGACGCCGGACCGGATCAACTGCTCACCGCTTCTGAAGCTGTCTTTTCGGCCAAAAATTCTCACGATGGAGATGGTGAAATTGTTAAATATGAATGGGATTTCGGCGACGGCGTTACCGCTATTGGCGTGTCAGCGCAACATGCTTATGCCAAACCCGGCACGTATCAGGCTAAGGTAACGGTCACGGATAACAGTGGGACAAAAAACAATCAATCTTCTGATCTGGTTACAGTGGTTATCAATGAAAAACCCCTGGCAGACGCGGGTCCGGATCAAAAAATTGCCATCGGACAGGCGGCATCTTTTGACGGTTCCGGTTCACGCGATGCAGACGGCGCCATCGCAACGTATGCCTGGGATTTTGGCGATGGCACTACGGCAGCAGGAAAAAGCGTGACGCATATATATCGTCGTTCCGGAATTTTTACCAGCCGGTTGACCGTAGCCGATAACACCGGACAGGATCAGGCCGTGGATTTTGATGAAGCAGTTGTAACAGTGAATTCGCAACCCGTTGCTGTGGCGGGTCCGGATATGATTGTCGAACCGGGAAGCACGGTGCTTTTTGATGCTGCGCATTCCTATGATGCGGATCAGGACACGTTGTCTTTCAGCTGGCAATTCAGCGATGCCAAAGGACAGACGAACACGATACAGTCACGACGTTCTTTTACATCTGCCGGAATTTATGCCGCCTTTTTGACTGTGAGCGATCGCGGCAACACAGGCAATAACCAGGCGCAAGACACGGTTGTGGTGCGCGTCAACAGCGCGCCTATTGCCAATGCCGGTAAAAGTTTTACCAGTTGTGAAAAGACTCTGGCGTTTGACGGTTCTGCTTCCGTAGATCCGGACGGCGATCCGATTGATTTTACCTGGGATTTTGGCGACGGCAGTGCGTTAGCACACGGTTCGCGGCCTTTACACAATTATGCGCGCGGCGGCGTTTATCCGGTCATCCTGACGGTAGATGACGGACTCGGCCTGAAAAATTCGCGCTCTTCCACATCCATCACGGCGGCGATCAACGAGCCGCCGATTGCCGATGCCGGTAAAAATGAAACGCATTGCTCCGGCGATGTGATCATTTTCAACGCCGGCAACTCTAAAGACCCGGAGCGCGGCCTGTTAAAATACACATGGGATTTTGGCGACAGCACTTTTGGTGAAGGCTTGAACCCGACCAAAATCTATAAAAATGCCGGCGTATACCTGGTGATGCTGACTGTTAAAGACGATTCCGGCCTGCCCTGTAATACGGATATAGCCGCCAAAACCGTAGAGATTATCGAGTCGCCGGTGGCCATGGCCGGGCCGGATCAACAGGTCTGCACCAATACACCGGTCTTTTTTGACGGTTCCGCTTCGCGCGATTTTGACGGCGTGGTCAACAGCCACTTTTGGGATTTCGGCGACGGCGCTACGGGTGGCGGCGCAACGCCAAGCCATTCATATAAGAGGGCAGGCGTTTATCGCGTGGTGCTGACCATAACCGGCGATCAGCGGGGCGATTGCGACAACACGGATACCGATGAATTGCTGGTAACAGTGCTCAACGCGCCACTAGCGCAAGCTGCTTGTCCTGCAATCGCTCCGGTGCAACAGCCCGTGTCTTTTGATGGCTCAGCCTCTGTCAGTGAAGGAGCGGCCATCAGCGATTATCTTTGGGATTTCGGCGACGGCAGTCAAGCCCATGGTGCAAAGGTCAATCATAGCTATCAGAAATCCGGAAATTACATTGTTAAAATGACCATTTATACCCAGGCTGCGACCATCTGCAATTCAGCCATGGTGCAAAAATTGATCATCATCAACGCTGCACCCATAGCCGACGCCGGTTCCGAGCAAAAAGCCGGCATCAATCAATTTATCACTCTGGATGGCAGAGCGTCCAAGGATCCGGACGGCGCATTGGAATCCTTTCGTTGGGATTTCGACGACCAGCATTCAGAATCCGGTATCGTTGTTCGACATCGTTTCAGCCGGCCCGGTCGTCATCCGGTAGTGCTGACCGTCGTTGATCACTCTTCCGCAGCCAACAACACGGCCCGCGATACGGTGTGGGTGACGGTGAATGACCCGGTATCGCCGGTAATTTCGGTAAAATCAACGAAAGCATGCCCGGGTGAAATCATCACCTTTGACGCCGGCCATTCGAAAAATATCCAGCAAAAAAATGTCGGCTGTTATTGGGATTTCGGCGATGGTAAATCAGCGCAAGGCATACAGGTCACCCATGCGTACGCGAAAAGCGGACGCTATGACGTCTCGCTGATGATGGACGACGGCTTGATGCTGGACGACAGCAGAACAGATACCTCCATCACCATGATAATAAATTCACAACCGGTTGCCGTGGCCGGCAGCGACCGATCTGCCTGTGCAGGTCAGGAACTGATTTTTGACGCAAGCAAATCTTTTGACAGCGATGACGCAACCTGGCTGGCAGAGTGGGACTTTGGCGATGGCGTCAAAGCGACGGAAAAAGTTGTCCGCCACAGCTATGCTAAAGCAGGACAGTACCCGGTCACTTTGCGCATTATCGATCATTCGGCTGGTAATTGTGCCGTGGGCCAGGATGTTGTTACCGTGACGATCAATTCGCAGCCAATAGCCCGGGCCGGCGAGGACCGGCAGGTGTTTTGCGGCGGCGCTCACGATGCAGTTTTATTCGACGCCACTGCTTCCACAGATGCGGACGGCGACGGCCTCACCTATGAATGGGATTTCGGCAATGGCGTGCGCTATCATGCAGCCAAATTTTATCATACCTTTGAAAGACCGGGTCTTTACATCGTTAAACTTACTGTGGATGACGGCAGAAAAACCATTTGCAGCCAATCCCGGGATGATGTGAAAATAACCGTGCTGAATCGTAAATAAAATCGTGCGTTTTAACCTTGCGAAGGTTTAAAACCTTCGCAAGGTTGCCCCTTAACATCATTCGCATATATGGAGACGTAGATGACCACTTGCACCACGAAAATTCAATCCGGCCTGGCATGGCTTGATGTCAATGGACGAATAGACAGCATGTCCTCAACCAATATTCAACGCCAGTTCGACGAGCTGATCCTCAGCGGTAGTCGACTTATCGTTGTCAACCTTGAGCAGGTCCATTTTGTCAGCAGCGCCGGCTTACGGGTTTTTCTTGTCGCGCAAAAACAACTGAACAAGGTTGGCGGAGAAATCATTCTGTTCAAGGCCCCTGAAAATGTACTGAACGTGCTGACCATGGCGGGGTTTGATCAGATCTGTAAAATCATTGCCAACGAAGAGCAACTGGCCGCCGTCAGTTCAGTCGGAGCGGATGCGGCCGAGATTACTGCAACAACCGTCGACGGCATTACCTTCAAGCATCGGGAAACACCCGGCGCCAGTCAGGGTTCGTTGCGCATTATCGGTTCACAGGACCCATTGTCTTCTGCCGGTTATACCGAGAATGACGTGGCGACGATTCCACAGGCTGAATTGCGGTTCGGACTCGGTCTGGCCACCATGGGAGAACGGTACGAAGAATACAAGCATCTGTTCGGCGAAGCGTTGATCATGAACAGCCATTTTTATTTTTATCCGGCCATCAAAAGACCGACCGTTGATTACATGTTTTATTCCGGCAAGGATGCTGGAACCGATTGTCGTTTTTTTCACGGCTTTCATTTTGACGGCCCCTACCGTTACATAGCCTCGTTCGAAACTGAAAAAAATTTTGTTACTCTTGATCGCCTCATCGAATGGACACGATCACTAACTTTCTCAACGCCGTTGCTCGGCTTTGTCCTTTTAGCTGAAAGCAAGGGGTTTTTCGGCATGAACCTCAAACAGATTCCCATCCCGGAAAATAAACCGGCTCAGGTCGAGGATATTTTCGAGGTCAGTCAGGTGACCAGCTGGATCAATTTCCCGGTCGACCCGACGGATCAAAATCATATCATTGCCGCAACGGGCATCGTGTGTCGCGATAAAGCCGCCTGTTCCGCCGATGTGCAAAAACTGTTCTCCAGTGAATCCGTCACTCATATCCATGCCGGCGTATTTGAAAAAGGGCCGGTAAGTAAAAACATCGATCAATTCCCCGGCGAACTCAATCGCGTGCTTACCGAGCTGGAGATATTGAGAGTGCAACATGTCCTGGGCCAAAGCCGGTTCAGCAACGGCATGCTCGGTCTTATCGAGTTGAAAGGATAAACACATGGAACTCTGGGTAGGCGCGGTCAATCTTGGCTTTCTCTATGCGATCATGACCATGGGCGTGTTTATCACCTTCCGTATTCATGATTTCCCGGATATTACGGTGGATGGAAGTTTTACCGCAGGTGCGGCTGCGGCTGCCGTGCTTATGACCGCCGGAGTCAATCCGTTTCTTGCTTTATGCGCCGCCTTTTTACTGGGCAGCGCGGCCGGTTGGACCACGGCTTTTATCCATACCCGGTTTCGGGTCAACGGGCTTCTCGCCGGCATCCTGATTATGACCGCTTTGTATTCTATCAACCTGCACATCATGGGGCGCTCCAATATCCCTTTACTAAATCAAAAAACCCTGTTTTCCATGCTGAGCGGCATCAATCCCGGTTTGCATCCGGAAGTTTGGACGGCTTTGGCATTGACGGTGGTGATGGCCGTTTTCTGGCTGGTGATGTCGTTTTTCTTTAAAACCGATCTCGGCATTGCCATGCGCGTCACCGGCAACAATCCGGCCATGGCTGCGGCCAATGGCATAAACGTCAGCCGCATGACCATGTTCGGCGTGGCGCTGGCCAACGGATTTGTCGGCACCTCCGGCGCATTGGTGGCGCAGTATCAGGGGTTTGCCGATATCGGCATGGGCATCGGCACCGTCGTCATCGGCCTGGCCGCGGTCATTATCGGCGAATCCATATTGAAAAAAAGCGCCATGTGGGTGCGCGTATTGAGCGTAATCATCGGCGCCATTGTGTTTCGACTCATGATCGCCATTGCCCTGTATGTGGGCATGAATCCCATTGACCTCAAATTGCTGACGGCCGTGTTTGTCTTTCTGACCTTGGTGTTTTCCAAATCCATCGGCAAGGGAGAGTCCCGCCGGCCCGGATTGGGAGTAAAAAAAATCTTTACTGGAAAAACAATACGTTGGTCTCTCACAATCCTCGCTACACTTGCTTTGCTTATTTTCGGCTATCGCTATTTTACCGTCAGACCGGGTGCGCAAAAACATGTCGCCATCGGTTGTGTGCAGCTGACGGAAAACGGACTCTTGAACATGACCCGCGACAGTTTTGTCGAAGAGCTGAAGCGGTTGGGTTATCGGGACGGTGAAAACTGCTCTATTCTGCTGGAGAATGCCGGCGGCGAACTGCCGACGGTAAATACCATTCTCGATAAATTCACAAGAGAGAACGTCGATGTCATCGTTACTATTTCCACCGGCTGCACGCAGGTAGCGATCAACAAAATTAAGGACAAGCCGATCGTTTTTGCCACGGTCGCCAATCCATTTATCATAAAGGCCGGATCCTCCGACTCGGTGCATCTGCCCAATGTCACCGGCGTCTACGGTTGGGTGCCCATGGACAAGACCCTGTCCATGGTGAAAAAAATTCTCCCCGGTCCGCTTACCATCGGCGCCATCTGGGATCCGGCGCAGGCCAATTCCGTTTTCAACGTCGAGTTTTTGCAGAAAGAGACGCAAAAATATTCCGATGTCGCGTTCAAAGGCGCTACGATTACCAACTCGGCTGATGTCTATGAAGCGGCGGTGTCGCTGGTGCAGAAAGGGATCACGGCGTTTGTATTGAGCCCCGACAACATCGTCTATTCGGCTTTCGAGTCCGTGGTCAAAGCGGCGCAACACCGCAAAATTCCGATTTTCATGAGCGATGTTGAGCGGTTGCAGGACGGTGCACTCGGCGTTTTGGGCTATGATTATTCCTCCAGCGGCGAACAGGCCGCGGTGCTGGTGGACCGCATTCTCAAAGGAGAAAAGCCGGCCGACATTCCTTTTGAAAATTACAAAAAGTTAACTGTGGGGATCAATCTCGACGTTGCCAAACAACTCGGCATTGCCATTCCGGATGAAGTCCGGCTGCAGGCGAATAAAATCATCAGCCAGGGCAGGGACGCCGCACAGACAAAAGCGAAAATCGGCATTGTACAATTCGCCTTGGAACCCAATGTCGAGATCTGTAAACAGGGAATTTTAAAAGCTCTTGCTGAAAACGGATTCAAGGACGGCGAGAATCTGGAAATCATCTATAAAAACGCTCAGGCTGATTTCAGCATGATTCCAGCGATCATGCAGGACCTCGTCAGACGCAATGTGGATGTCATCATCCCCCTGTCAACGCCATGCGTACAGGCCGCTGTGCAGGTTGCCGGCGCGCAACCAGACGCCAAAATTGTTTTCACGTATATTTTTGATCCGTATCGCATCGGCGCGGCCAAAACGCCGGAGAATCATTTGCCGAACATGACCGGCGTGGCCTGCTTTCCTCCGGTGGAAGGCATGCTGGATTTAATCAAGGAAATGCTGCCGGGCAGAAAAAAAATCGGCGTTGTCTGGAACAGTTCTGAAGCAAATTCGGAATCGGTTCTGATCAAATTACGGGCGCATGCCGTAAAAACAGGACAGGAAATCATCGAAGCGACCGTCACCAATCCGGCCGAAGTGCTGGAGGCGGCCCGTTCTTTGATCCTCAAAGGCAGCCAGGTATTTCTGAACGCCGGAGACAACACGGTTAACGTGGGATTCGACAGTTTTAGCAAAGCCGGCCGCGAAAGCAAAATTCCGGTCTTTTCCGTCGATTCTGAATTTATTGATAAAGGCGCCTTGGCCATATTAGGGCCAGACTATTATCAGACCGGCTATGAGGGCGGGCAATGCCTGGCGCGCGTGCTCAAAGGCGAGAATGCGGCAGACATCCCGATCACGCAGACAAAAGCGACGCAGTTCATGATCAACACGGACGCAGCACAAGATTGTGGCATTACAGTCAGCAAAAGCGTGCTGCAAAAGGCGCAACGCATTGTGAACGGGGCCAATCCGTTGCAGAGCAACAGTGCAACCCCAACCAAAAAACTGGCGCTTTTTCTGTTCAGCGATCATAATTTGATTATTGAAACCGCGCGCGGGGTGAAGGACGAACTTGCATCCAGCGGCGCGCTAACAAAGTATGGCGTAAGGATAGATACTAAAAACGCACAGAACGAATTCTATCTGGCGCAATCCATTGCCCAGGACATTGTGGCGCAGAAATATGACTATATGGTTACTCTGACTACGCCGACGCTGATGGCCGCAGCTAATATGAACAAACACATTCCGCACATTTTCGGCGCGGTCACAGATCCTTATCGTGCCGGCGTGGCGAAAACCCCGACCGATCACTTGCCGCACATCACCGGCGTGGCCACGGTCGAGCCGGTGGACGCAACCATGCGCTACATGCGGGAATTGTTTCCGGCTGCCAAAAAAATTGGCCTGGTGTGGAATCCGGGCGAAGCCTGTTCAGAGACGTGCACCTATATTGCCCGCGAGTCGGCGAAAAAATTCGGCTTTGATTTGTTGGAAGCCAATGTCAGCGCCACCAGCGAGGTGATGGATGCGCTGAAATCCCTGCTGAACAAAAAGATCGATCTCTTTCTGACTTCGGGCGACAACACGGTCATCATGTCGATGGAGGCTACGGCCGGCGTGCTGCGGCAAAATAAAATTCCCTATTTTACCAACGCGGCCTCGGATGTGGAACGGGGCGCTTTTACCTCGGTCGGGCCTGATTATTACGTGGTCGGTAAAAAGATCGCCCAGACCGCAATCCGGGTCATGGCCGGGGAAAAGCCCAAAGACATACCCATTGAATCCTTTGCGCCCGACGTCATTTATCTCAATCTGGATCTGGCGCGCGAGTACGGACTGGACATTCCGGCTGCTTTGATCAATAAAGCGGCCAAGGTCATACATCATGGTAAGCTGGTGACTCCTGCAGAGTTTTTTTCATCCGGGAATTCTGCCGGTGCAGCCAAAAGAGTGGCGCTTTTTCTGTTCAGCGACAATCCTCTTTTGACTGAGGTCAGCAAGGGCGTCATGGAAGAATTGGAGAGAAACGATTTCATAAAAAAGCAAAATCTGGTTATCGATCATAAAAACGCACAGAATGAATTTTATATGGCCCAGTCCATAGCCCAGGATATCGTGCGGCAAAATTACGATTACGTCATCACCGCATCCACGCCGGCTCTGCAGGTCATGGCCAACAGCAATAAAAAAATACCCCATATATTCGGCGGCGTTACCGACCCATACCGAATGGGCGTGGCTAAAACAAGCGCGGACCACCAGGCGAATATAACCGGAGTGGCCACCTTTCAACCTGTAGCGAGCACCCTTAAACTCATGCGGGAGATTTTCCCACAGGCAAAAACCATCGGCCTCATCTGGAATCCGGCCGAGGCCTGTTCCGAAGCGTGCACTTTTAAAGCTCGAGAGGCGGCAAAAAAGTCCGGTTTCGATTTGCTGGAAACCACCATCAGCAGCACCGGTGAAGTCAGCGACGCATTGAAATCTATAATTAATAAAAAACCGGATCTGTTTTTAACCTCAGGCGACAATACCGTCATTTTAGCCATGGCATCCATTGCCAAAACGCTTCGGCAGCATAAAATTCCCTATTTCACCAATTCCCCGGTGGATGTGGACCGGGGCGCTTTTCTGGGGCTGGGTGCAGATTACATTGAGGTCGGCAGAGCAACCGGCAAACTGGCGGTGCGCGTTATCAGCGGTGAAAATCCGCAAGCCGTGCCGATCTATGATTTTGTCCCAGAGAAAATGAACATCAACCTGGCGTTAGCCCGCGAATATGGTTTATCCATTCCGGCCAGTGTCCGGGCCAGGGCCGCACGAGTCGTCGAATAAACTGGATATCTCCATGCAAAGGTTCAAAACCTTCGCATGGTTCGCTTTAAGAATGACCAGAACCTGTTTTCCATACCCAATAGATAGGTGAATTCCATGATACAGATTACCGGTTTGCATAAAAGATTTAATGTCGGCACAATCAACGAAACGCACGCTTTGCAGGATATCAATCTCACCATCAAGCCGGGCGAATTCATCACGATTATCGGCACCAATGGATCGGGCAAATCCACTCTCCTCAACGCCATTGCCGGATCGTTTTTACCGGATGCCGGGGAGATTTTGATTGACGGTCATGACGTAACGCTGAAAAAAGATTTTGAACGCGCTTATTACATCGCCCGGGTATTTCAAAATCCTTTTACCGGTACGGCGCCGAGCATGACCATTGCGGAAAATTTGCACATGGCCTTTCTGCGCAACAAACGATGCTATCCCCTGTTAAAGCTGGAAAGCAAACGGATTGAGCAGTATAAAATTGAAATCAGGCAATTAGAGATGCAGCTGGAGGGCCGGCTGGACAACCTGATCGGTTCGCTTTCCGGCGGCCAGCGTCAAGCCATAACGCTGTTGATGGCGGCCATTGCACATCCCAAGGTGCTGTTGCTGGACGAACACACGGCCGCCCTGGACCCCAAGTCGGCTGCTCAGGTCATCAAATTAACCAAGCGTTTTATCGAGAGAGAAAGACTTACAGCGGTCATGGTAACGCACAGCATGCAGCAGGCGCTGGACCTGGGGGATCGCACCATCATGATGCACAAGGGGCAGATCATCGACGATATTTCCTTCGAGGAAAAACGGGATCTGACGGTCAATGATCTCTTGGATAAATTCGCCGAGTTGCGCAAAGCCGAACAGATCACCGATGATATTCTGGCGACTTTGCGGCGCGAGTATGTCTAGGACTACTTGTGTAAAAACCGAAGGACCAGGCAGGTAATATCATCTGACTGTTGTGCACCGGCGGCAAAATTTTCCACTTCTGAGAAAACGTTGTTGACCATCTCTTCGAGAGGCTGGGTGGGATTTTTTTGCAGAGCGGAGATCAGCCGGGCGTCCGTAAACAGTTCCTCGTTCTTGTTCATGGCTTCCGTAACGCCGTCCGTATAAAGAAACAGCGTATCCCCGGGCTGCAACATGAGAATATTGGATTCGAATTCAACGCCTTTCACGCCGCCCAGGAGTACGCCGCCGCGATTGGCCAGCGGTGTGACCGCTCCGCTTTTGCTGACCAGGTAGGGCGGATTATGACCACCACAGCAGTATTCAAAGGCGCCGCTGCGCGTGTCCAGAATGCCGTAAAATACCGTCACGAACACGGTGGGCAGGCTTTCATCAACCAGAATTTCATTTACGGAACTCAGACAGGTGTCGGGCGAAATGCCTTTAATCGCAGTGGCCTTGAGCAACGTTTTGCTGACCGCCATAAACATGGCAGCCGGAATGCCCTTGCCGGAAACGTCGCCGATAATCACCCCCAGGCGGTTTTTATCAATCAGGAAAAAATCATATAAATCGCCGCCGACTTCTTTGGCCGGGATCATTTTTGCATAAATGTCGAATTCCTTGCGATCGGGAAAAGCGGGAAAAATTTTTGGCAAAATCGAGGTTTGAATTTCCGTGGCGATGCTCAAATCGCGTTTGATGGCCGTCAGCTGATCGCGGGAGCGCAACGCCTCTTTTAAAATATGCAAATCATTGAGCGATTTATTCAGGGTGATTTCCAGATCGTTCAGATCAATGGGTTTGACGACAAAATCAAAAGCGCCCCGATTCATGGCTGTGCGGATATTTTGAATATCTCCGTAGGCGGACACGATAATGGAGCGCATGAGCGGATTTTCCATCTCTTTGATCTTGGTCAAAAGCGTCAGGCCGTCCATTTCGGGCATATTAATGTCGGTCATGACCAGATCGATGGTCTCATCATCCGTAAGCAAATGCAGCGCTTCGACGCCGTTTTTAGCAAAGCAAAATTCCAGACTGCTTTCGCGAATTTGTTTGCGAAATTTCTGCAATATCAGCTGTTCCAGATCCGGTTCATCATCCACCACTAGAATCTTCGGCGGCATGAGATTCTCCTAACAATCAGTATGTAAAAAATATTGGAATTTCAGGCAAGATTTTACCGCCACGGCCTGCCGTAGTGAAGGTTCCAGGCGGCAGCGTTCCATCACCTTGGAGCAACTCAGTCCGGCGGCAGTGTCTCCAGGGCATAAATATACACAACAAAAAACGCTTTACAAAGCACTTTTTAAATAGGACGATAACCGTCAGCACTAGCGTGAAAAAAAGCCGGAGAAATGCAGACCTGGCCGCATTTACCTTTTGCGTCGTTGGTCAGGAACAAACGGCTCTTCCTGGCAAGGCGCTTTTTGTTTCTCGCCGCCTTTTCTGTTATAGTCCTCAATATATTTTTTTAAATCTATGGCAAGGGTTGGCTTGTCTTTTTGCTCTTCCGGTTTGTA
>CAYLWO010000121.1:0-18747 GCA_964387285.1 uncultured Cytophagia bacterium
CAGCCTTGAGTCGATTGGGGTGTGTGGGGTAATCATCGGCATTGGCTAAAAAATTAAACCAATCATACACCGCTACATTGTTCAGTCCCGGATGAGCGGCGTTATAACTGTTCAACCAGTCGGTTTTCAACCAATTGTTGAACAACCGCGCCCGGTGACCGTTATCATCGTCCGTGCAACCGTTACATAGCGGCGGCGCCGTAATAAATATCGTTGCGCTCATCAATATAGTCCTTCGCCACCAGTGCACCATCTAAACTGTTGGACAGCCAATTGGCGCCGCAGGAATGATGGATAAACACCAGATCATTCGTTGTCTTCAAGAGCAATCATGGGTCTTCCGTGTCTTACGAACACAGCGGGCATTATTTTTTGTGAATCGAATTTTATCGTCTTTTGTTCAACTTTCAATAGTTATAAGAAACAAAACCTTACAACGCCAACCCATTAACTGGGAACATTAGGCAAAAAATACCTCTTATACAAGGGAAAAAATTAAAGTAGTTGTTCTATATCAAAAAAGGAAAGCGAAAAATTTGATTTGTATTTTAACACGATAGTTCGTACACTTGTCAACCAGGATGGAATTTGAAGAGGGAATATCAGGTGTCAAACAAGAGAGGTAAATTGTGAAATCAAAATTTCCCGCTACATTTTGGACCGCCAACACCATCGAGCTTTTCGAACGGGCCGCTTATTACAGCGTGGCCTCGTTTGTGGTCATCTATTTGAATGAAACGCTGGGCATGGCGCCGACGAAATCCACTTTTCTCAACGGCACGTTATTGTGGGGCATTATTTACTTTTTGCCGATTCTCAGCGGCACGTTGGCAGACAAGTTCGGTTTTAAAAAAGCATTAACCCTCGCCTTTTTACTTATCTCCCTGGGCTATCTCATCATGGGCACCTTGACGCGCTTCTGGCCTTACTTTACCGGAGGTTCTAGCGGCATTATCGACTACACCCTGCCGGTGGTCGTCGGCATCGTTTTGATCGGCATCGGCGGATCGTTTGTCAAACCGGTAATTGCCGGAACAGTGCAGAAAACGTCGGGAGCTTTGACCACCCTGGGTTTTGGCATTTTTTATATGGTCATCAACATCGGTTCCATGACCGGTCGCATAGTATCCTATTTTGTCCGTACCCATCTGGGCATTCCTGCCATTTTTACATATGTCGCCACCATTGCTGCCATCCTCGGCTTAACGATCACGCTGCTGGTTTACCGCGAACCGCAATACCAGGCCGTGGTCAGCGCCGATGCCAAACCCAAAACGGTAGGCCAGGCCATACTGGGCATGTTCACGGTGCTGAAAAATTTAAAATTCGTCTTCTTCCTGATTGTGATCGGTTTTTTCTGGTTCATTTATGTACAAATCTACAATCTGATCCCGCTTTATTTAAGATTTGTGGATAAAAATGCTCCGGTTGAATTGTATACGCTGATCAATCCGGTGATGATTGTCTGTTTTCAGTTATTGATTACTAAATTTTCCAAAAATTGGACGCCGATCAAGTCCATCATGGTCGGCGTGGCGGTCACGGTTGTCGGCATGCTGCTGAATCTAACGCCGGTTCTGCTGCACCTGGATGCCGCTGCTGCAGTCAATTTGGGCGCCATGACCTTGCCACTAGCAGGCATATTTATACTGGTATCGCTGGCTTCCATGGCGGTGGGCGAAATGCTGGCGTCGCCGCGCATCTATCAATATATCGGCGCCATTGCACCGAAAGGACAGGAAGGACTATATCTCGGCTATTCGAATTTGCCGTTAGCGTTGGGCACCATAGTCGGTGCGCCTATTGGCGGCATCCTTTTCACCAACCTGGTGAAAAATCCGGCAGCACAAGGTCTGCCGGTGCAAACCTCGCTCATGTGGTTGATCGTCGCATCCATGGGCATAATCTCTCTGGCAGGCCTGTATCTCTATGATCGCTATATGATGGGTAAATAAAGGCGTATGACCCGTTGAAATTCGCATAATAAGGGAAACCGTACCTGATACTATATCAACTGATTTTGTGAATCGACACATAGGTGTGTGCCTGGCCGGGCATCACCGGAACCGGTTGCGGCAAATTGTGAAACACCCAAATGGAAACATTGCTGCCTGGCAGTAAATGAACGACACGCGTCACGATGGGCGCATTATTATGAAACAAAGGTTCGCCTGCACCGTTTGCGAGCGCCAGTTTGTTGCCATAGGCAAAAGGTTGCATGTTCAGATAAATGGCAATCTCCACATAAGCGCCTGCAGGCCAGGCCGGCATCTGTATTTCATGAGTTAACAATTCGGTGCGTGCTTCTACCTGATAATATCCTTCTTGCAGGGCAACGAATGAAAACGGCTGTGCGGTATTGAATTCATTATGTTCATCATAAAGTTTTTGATCGAACGGAATCTGCGTCCAGGCCGGCGGCGTCAAAAACATGATGCTCAACCACCCATCAGCGCGGCTCTGATGATTAATATCCAGGATGCCAAAAATCGGCAGCGCAGTTTGCACCCGCATCATGGTTACTGCATCGGCATAGGCGTTTGTTGCAAAACCGTTTATTGCGGTAATTTTATATCCATTGACATCGCCCGGATCAATCCCTGAGGTTATGATCTGTCCCTGGTTTTTATAACTCAAAGCCGCCAGACTGGCACCGGTGTGTTCAATCAGCAATTCAGGTATCGGCAATTTCGGGACGTTATTCTGGATATGTAGATCTGTTGTCGGAATAGAAGTGCCAAGGCCGACGCGCCCGGCATTATCAACCCAAACGCCTTCGTTGCCGCCGTCATTGCTCACCCACCAGCCGTTCATTTGCAGGTTTTGCCCAGCCATGTGGTTGCCCAGGTTATCGCCGGCAGGTGGAATATTGGTTGTGAGTATGACGTTGCCGGCGCCATCCACGGAAAGAGCCAGATTATTTGCACCACCAGGCACAGAGGCGGAGGTCAGTTGTGTGAAACGAAGCCCACTCACGTTGCTTGTTTTAGAATTGACTTCCAGTCTGGCGGCAGGTGATGATGTACCGATGCCCAGCAATCCGTCGGGAGTCACACGCATCAGTTCGGAATTGCTGCTGTTCTTGACAACGAGTTGGGCAAAGACGAGGCCGACAAACAAGAATAAAAAGGCGATGGTACCAATTAGTTTTTTGCACATAATTGGCTCCTTTTCTAACTTGGTTTGAGCGATTTGCGCCTGGATTATCCACAGCAAAGAGGGGTATTGGAACATCGTCGTGGCCAGATCGCCCGATTTTTAATTAGGGGGGATTCTCCTCACGCCAGTAATGTGCAAAAAACGCGCCAGCAACAGCTAATTATTAACTTGTTTGATAACAATAAATTGCATTAATTAACTTTTCCCAAAAACCATGCGATTTGTCACTTTTATGTGACGTGCTGTCGAGAAAGGATGACATGTCCTATCAGGTCGGCTGGCAAGCCTTACACCTGCAAATGGCTGAACGCGTACCCCGAACCGAATATTCTGCGGACCGACACTGGCCGCTGGTACAGGCGGTCACCGGTTTTTCAGTGACCAACAACAGCGATCCGATTTTACAGAGTCAAGCGTCTGCTGTATTTCGGCAGGCATGGCAGTATGATCTGGTGTGGAGCATTGCCGTCGGCAGAGAGCAATTCGGCGATCATTATACGGATATGGGGCATGCCGTGTATGAACTGGACGGTGTCGATTTCACCGCAGCCGGCCAGGTTTTTTTACACGATGTGGAAAAAGTGCTCGATTTTTCACCGATTCGTTTTTTTGGCGAACCGGATCACAAAGCTTTGCTGAATCGCTTTAACAGCCATTTTCAGGAAAAATGCATTGCCACGCCGGATGCGGTGAATATGACGGGTATTTATATCACGTTGATGTCGGGATTGGTCTATCTATTCGGTTGGGATATGCTGCTCCTGGCAGCGGGAACAGATGCCGAGCGATTTGGCAAAATGACAGATCGTTACAGCGAATGGATGCAAACCTATTTTTCCGCTTTGGCGGAATGCGACAGCCCGGTAGTCATGGTGCACGATGATTTTGTGTGGAGCAACGGTCCTTTTTTACATCCGGACTGGTACCGTCGCTATCTGTTTCCCAATTACCGCAAGATGCTGAAGCCGTTGCAGCAAGCCGGTAAAATAATCTTATTTACGGCAGACGGCGATTATAGCATGTTTCTGGACGACCTGGTTGCCTGCGGCGTCAACGGCCTGGTCATGGAGCCGTTTACGGATATGCAAAAGGCTGCGCACCACTATGGCAACCGGCTGATTTTGGTCGGCAATGCAGATACGCGCATTCTGCTTTCCGGCACGCGGCAGCAGATACGGGCCGAAGTAGAACGATGCATGGCCATTGCCAAAAACTGTCCCGGATTTTTCATGGCAGTGGGCAATCACATCCCGGTCAACACGCCGGTGGAAAACGCTTTGTATTATAATCACGTGTATGAAGAGTTGAGCAAACGGTAAAAAACAAAGGAGACCGTTTATGAAAAATTGGCTATATCCTGTCTATTTTATTTTCTCCACTCTTTTCCTACAACCACTCCGCCTGGAAGGAGCCATCATCATTCTGACCAGCGATCAACAGCTGGAGGATATACAAAATCCCGACCAAGTGATTGATATGTCTCTTGGTTTGGTCAAGCAGACAGGGTCTCTGCGGCAAATCTGTGTAGCAGCGCAAAAGCAGGGTGATAGAACCCTGATCGTTGCCTTTGATGAATTTTTTCGTCAGTACCGCAGTCATAGCGGCACTGAACGCAAACTCACTCCGGACATGGATCTCTATATTCAAAAAATTAAAAAGATCGGCGACTTTGCAAAACAATACGGGATCGGCCTTTCATTGAGCTTGCTCAGTCCATTGGAACTGGGGCCTGCGTTTATCAACAGCGGCGGCGAATCCGGCCGGTGGATACATTATACGGTAGCGCCGCGCGATCCCGGCACCGGACAGTTTACAGCGCAATTGAATCGACAATTGATCTGGACGAACAACAAGGGCAATTTCCCGCTTAAACTGACCGGCGTACGCGCTTTTGCCTTTAAAGAAAAAATAATGGACAGCGGCCGTTACAGTGTGGTCAAACCGGAGGATATTCATGAGCTCCATGACGGTCTGCGTTGGCGCGAATGGTCTGATCCGTTGAATGGAAAACCGGACGAGATTCGCGCCCGTCGCATTCAAATCGATGGCAGCGGCGATAATCTGTGGCCGGATTGCAACCGTGTTTTTGTTTTTCTGGAATACGAATCACCGGAGATGGATTATTTTTCACAAAATGCATTGCCGTTTCTGAAAAACCTGTTAACCAGATATGCGGAACAGAAAATCGATTTGGTTTCTTTGTACTCTGATGAAATGCACATTCAACAGGATTGGTACTATTTTGAGCATCATGATAACGGGCAATTCTGTCTGCGTTATCTGACTGAAAACATGGCGGAGCAATACGCCCGATTATACGGCTCTGAATTTCGTGAAATGGACAAGTATATGCTTTATTTTGTCTATGGCGCCAAGCCTTTTTCCAATCGGGCCGCGGCCGTATTAAACACACAATATGTCATGGGTGCAACCGTGGAAGACATACAGAAAACCATCCTGTTCCGCGATCGTTACTACAAACTGTTAAGCAATCAGGTCGTCGATCTTTTCAAGGAAGCCAGAACCTTTGCTGAAAAATTATTCGGCCATGAATTGCCGACGCAGGCCCATGCATCCTGGGCAGAGAGCCCGACCATCGATCTGTGTTATTCGGGCAACCAACCGATGATGGCCAACCTGTACGAATACACCTCCACCTTCATCTGGTCCAACACCGTGCATCAGGCTGCGGCAGCGTGTTATGACTATTGGAAATGGGGCGAGTATTTGCAGCCCACAGGCAATGATTTTTGCGAGTGCGGCTGGCTGGATCGCGATTACTATGGCGCGGCCATGGCTGTTTCCATCGGCGTGGTCAATAAATATCCCAATGCCTATGCAGCCTATTGGGGCATGCCGCTGCCGGCGCAAATCCGCAAACAGGCCACGAACGGAGCGTTTGGCGGCAGCGGCAGCGAAACCATCAGCGCCATCACGCAGAACAGCCATCGTGATGTGGATGTGCTGATCCTCTATCCCATGAATCTGGTGGCTGCGGAGGAACGATTCGGCAGTTGGATGACCCAGTATGCTTATGCCAATTATATCACGGCTGAAAAATTGCTGGAATTGGGCAAGGTAAGCCAGGACGGCCGGCTGCAGGTAGCTGACCGGACCTATACTACCCTGGTGAGTTTATTCGAACTGTTGCCGCCGGACGGTTTGCTGCAGATGATGGAAGAACTGGCGCGCAGCGGCGGCCATGTGCTGTGGTGTGGCCCGCCGCCGATCCTCAATCAAGCCGCGAAGCCATGCCTGCAACAATGGCAGAATTTATTCAACGTTGATTATGCGCCCAGCATCTGCATGGGCGAAATTGCCGCGGGCAAGCAGATCGTCTTTACCAATGCCTGGCAAGGATTGACCGGCCAAACCATACTTACCGATTTTCTGGTGGATCGCATCTATCCGGTTGCAAATCGCCCGGATGCCGCGGAAATAGCCCGTGTCGATGGTCGTTTGGTGGGCGTACATAAGGGATTGGACAAAGGAACGGTCACGTTCTGCGGCTTTCGTCCGCGGGACGATCAATCCGCCAGTCTGGGATATGAAACCAGGACCTTGTTCGAAATTTTAAATGCCATCGGCGCCTATCCCGGCACCGGCGTTTTTAAAAGCCAGAACGACAATACGGAATTCGTTTCCAGAAACAGCGATTATCTCGCCACCCGTTTTCCCAACGGCGCCACGGTTATTACGGCGCACTATCGCACCCATCGGGAAAACTGGCCGGGAGGCTTTAGTCGCGATGATTCTGTCGACCAACAGATTTTAAAAACCAATCCTTTGCCTTCAGATACGTTGCAGCTGCGCAACCTGGCGGTGAACGGACATTGCATCACTTTTGACGGCAGTCTTATTTGCGCATTTAACATGGACGATAAAAACCGCTGGCTTGCTTTCGAAGGGCATAACTGCACGGGTGTAGAGATCGACGGCAGGAAGGTGCGGTTCGCGGAAAAACCGGTGCAGACTATTGTCTGGATGCCGGCACAGGCCTCATCGTCCAACGCGGTCATGCAAATCAAATGTCAGGCTTTATCTGTGGTATCTGTACCCTGGCCTTATGAAAAACCGCCGGGGAAAATGTATCTGCAGCGCAATGGAAAACGTTCGATGGTGGACTGCAAGCTAGTGAATGGATGTATACAATGGCATATGACGCCGGCGCTGCAGGATCAGTGGTTGTATGTGAAAACGAAATAGGGCGCAGTTTGATTTAATTTTTTTATCCGATAAAAGTCGGGTCAAGTCACAATCGCCGGCAGACCGATAATAAAAGTTGTTCCCGCTCCAACCTTGCTCTGAACTGTCAGGCTGCCGTTGCAACGTTGAATGATTTCGCGACAGATACAAAGCCCCAACCCATGTCCATTTTCACTCTTGCCCTGGAAGGGCGTGAACAATCGCTCCAGTGTTTCGCGATCTATGCCTGGGCCGTTGTCCTGAATGCAACATTGCACCATGCCGCTATGCTCATTCACTAGCGTTTCGATTTTGATCACGGCTTGCGCCCGGGCTTGCATGGCATTACAGAGGATATTGAACAGGACTTGTTTGAGTTGTGTTTGCACGACGCGGATGGCCGGCAGTTCTTTGGCAGGGACAAAAATAACCGATGCCTGGTGCTTGCGGATAAACGGTTTTGTGACAAAAAGGAATTCGGTCAACAGAGCGTTGATCTGCACAGTTACCGCCGTTCTTTCCGGACGTGTACCGGCAAACAACGCCTGAGTCATGGCGCCGGCTTCGTTCATAATCTGTGCTGCACAACCGATGCGCTCGCGCGCCGTGTGCCACTCCCCACATTGCAAATGCTGCAACGCCATTTCCAGATTGCCCAGACTGACAGTCAGTTGATTGTTCAATTCGTGGCCGATGCTGGCAGCCAAAGTACCGCGCATGGCAAGATTCTCCTGCTGCACGGCATATTGCATCACCTGTTCAACCGTCATGGCGGTTTGTTGCAAGGCGTCGATCTGCTCGACGGTCAATCGTCCGACTTCTGGCTTGTCCATTTCATCACCCCTCGATTTTGTGTACTTACCGCCCCAGATAAAGAACGCCCGTGCGGCACCAAGGCCACAATCGTCCTTCATGTCGTGCTTGCTTTGTCTAACAGTCAACCTAACAGGCACACTATTGCAACAGTTGTACCAAAATCAGGACAAGTTAGAAAAAATTAAAAATACTCTTTTCGTTTCTCCAAATAATACAAATAATTTTCAAAACGGACATCCGGCGGTACACGGTGATCCACCGTCGGCAGGAATCCCCCGGTCTGTACCAGCGGCGCCAGTTTTTCCAGTTCTCGATCAATGGCCTCGCGGCCGGCGATCAGCGCCCGTTTGTCCACGCCACCGACCAGCTTGATCTCCTGGCCGTATTGGCTGCGCAATTTCAACGGATTCGTATGAGCGGCCTCCAGGGGAAACATGATCGTAATACCGGCCTCCATCCATCCGGGCACCAATTCGTAAATACAACCGTCGCAATCCAATATATTATGCGTCACACCCTTGTTCTCAAGCGCCGCCGTGACCTGCTTGTAACGCGGCACCATCAATTCGTTAAACAATCGGGGCGACATCAGCGGACCATGATTATAACACATATCCTCCCACCACCAGGCCATGTCCACCAAACCCCTGGGTAGACGATCAACAAGATGCAGGGTCAAATCAACCAGATGGTCCATCATTTCCGCCACCCACTCTTTTTCAGACAAAAGCGCGTAGGAAAAGTTCTCCACGCCCATCCAATTGCGCAACCATCCGTACAAAGATCCGCCGTTGAAAATAATCGGCAGGCCGGTTTTTCGCGCTTGTTTGGCAAACAGATCGAGATCGCCGTAACGATCCATGGTGTGGATGTTGAGTCTTTCCTCTTTTAGTTTTTCCCAATCAGACCGGGTTTCGAGAACATATTTAATATATTTGGGCATGGAGGTCTCTTTGGTGGTCATTTCACAGAGATTGCCTTCATGATCCTGAGCAATGACATGATCACCCTCATGACGAATAACCGTACGCTCAAAAAACGGAAACATGCCGTTGACCAGCGGCACATAGGGGAAAATGGATACACCCTC
This sequence comes from uncultured Cytophagia bacterium, assembly GCA_964387285.1. Classification (GTDB taxonomy): domain Bacteria; phylum Zhuqueibacterota; class Zhuqueibacteria; order Residuimicrobiales; family Residuimicrobiaceae; genus Anaerohabitans. The sequence continues at coordinate 9,251 of CAYLWO010000121.1, forward strand.
CAGGCCGAGATAACATTCGACTTCGCTGTTGGTGGTGACCGTATGGGGCAGACCCTGTATGTGCCAGGTCGTGATCGTTTCATCCCAATAGCCAAAATCCATATACGGCAAACGATCCGGTTTTTGAAAATCAAGAACAGCAAGTATACGTTCACGCGTGGTCATAATTACTCCAATTTTTAAAAATATGTGCGGATTACCCAAAGATTATCTAATGAAGGTGCAGGTGGCAAAGAGCTTCAGCCAATGCTTCGTATTGTGAAATATGATTATACAATTGCGCCGAGATGCGCAATAACCGTTGCGGCGCTCTCGGCCACATCATCACCGGGACCTGAATGTGATATTTTTCCAGCAGCTCTTTTTGCAAATTGTCCTGATAAAAAGCCGGCAATAGAGTCGGACATCGGTCATTGTCAGGCAAGGGCAAAGCAGCCATGGCAGCCAGCATAGATTCCGGACAGGGAATTTCACAAGGCAAAGCCTGACAAATTATCTGCCGTGCAGCAATGGCCAAATGGCGATTACGTTGCATCACTTCAGGCCAGCCGCCGGGAACCAGAGACGCCATAAAACGCAAAGCAGCGCCCACAGCGAGCCACGCCGTAGGATCAACCGTACCTGACCAGAAAAATTCCAATTGAAAGGGTGTTAGAGAAAAAGATGAGGAACGGGTATAACTGGTGATAGGCGCATGAATCGCTTCCTGTTTGTCCCTGCGCACCCATAAAAATCCCGATCCTTTGGGAGCACAGATCCACTTGTGGCAGTTGCCGGTGTAATAAGCGGCGTTAATTTTTCGCAAGGATAACGGGAACATGCCGGGTGCATGCGCGCCATCCACAATTACGTCAATACCGCGATCCTGCAAAAGCCGGACTATTTTTTCGACCGGAAAGATAACGGCAGTCGGACTGGTCACATGATCGATCAGAGCCATGCGCGTACGATCCGAAACACAGGACAAAACCGAATCGATCACCTGCTGTTCGTCCAGGATCGGCAAGGGCGGCTGCGCAACAACCACACGACAATCCTGTCGTAGCGCAGCGGCTTCCAGCGTATTGCGCACGGCATAATAATCGTGACTGGTTGTTAAAATTTCCTCTCCTGGCTGCAGCGACAAAGAACGCATGACCGCATTCACGCCGTGCGTGACATTGGGCACAAACACCAGGTCATCCGGGTCAGCATCCACAAAGCGCGCCAGGTCCGTCAAGGACTCCCGATACAGGGTTGCCAGATCGCACATCATGAACTGCACCGGGTCCGCCTCCATGCGATCGCGCAGACTTGCTTGATATGCCAGCACAGAGCAGGGCGTTGCGCCGAAAGAGCCGTGATTTAAAAAATCGACGGTTGGGTCCAGGCGCCAATGATGAAGGAATTCCGAATACATGTTTACTTGAAAAATGCTTTTAGGTTCTGGCCGAATATTTTAAGCATGGCACTGTAGGTTGCAGCAACCCCAACGCTGCTGTTGCGCGCCTGGTAAAGCTTTTGCAGCCACTGATATTTATAGTCGTCGTTAATCGACATAGGTCTGACAAACGTCACATGAACGCGCGTTATGGGCAGTTGGTCCAGCAGCTGCCAGACCGGCTCTATCGGTTGATCCGGCGTAGTTTCTAAAATCAGTAAAAGTCGTTTGTCCTGTAATTTATTCTTTAAATAATCAGCCAGTGCCACCGCCTGACCCTGGCGCAAGCGGAGCAGCATTTTGGCCTTGCCTTCGGATAACAGAGCAGAAATTCTCAACGTATCGCTGACAGCACAATCGATGATGCCGTTTTCTTCCGACCAAACGTTCAGCAAGGATCTCCCCCACTCGCTTAATCCGGCGTCGGCAAAGATCGGCTCCTCGGCCGATAGAATGGAGAGCCAGTTCACACCGGCCCGGCAGAGCATGCGGGCATTAGCCTTGCTGTTCTGCTGCAGAGTGGAGCTATGGATCATAAAGGCCACGGCCAGTCGCGCCTGTGCGGCAGCGTCATTCAACTGCGCAGCCGTTTTAAAGCGGAGCAAGGTGGAATCCTTTTTGATCAGTTCCTCCGCCTGCTCCATTTCCGTAAACAAATCCGCAAGGGAGCTGCTCTCTAATCGATAGACCACGCCATGCACCGCTGCCGGAACGGCCCGTTGTAAAAGCGAATCGGCGCGCATCAGGGCTGACTGTGGTTGCGGCGTAAAATCGATTTGATCGCCATACAGATAGAAAAATCGGCCGCTGCGATTGCCCTGATAAAGCAAAGAGGTTGCGGTGTCGGCAAGATGACCTAGCAGCTCTGTTGCGCGATCGCCGACAAATTGCAACGAGGCGATATTGATGGTAGAAAGATCATCTTCAAACTGGTGATAAAAGGGGTGATCTCCGCTGGAAGAAAAATAAACGGCCGGAATTCCCTGTTCCACAAAGAAGGCGTGATCAGAACCGAACATGGCCGGCCCACGACTCAGTTTCAGTTTGCGACGTATCGAATCCGTATGCGTGTTGACCCAGGTTCGAACAGGTTCCAGCCAATAGTTGCGGCCGCTGATATGGGCGCCGCCGTCGCCGGTTCCCTCCATGTCAAAATTGAGCATGGCGGCGATTTTATCTGCTGCCACGGTCGGATGATGCGCAAAATACCAGGAACCGAGCAGTCCCTGTTCTTCGCCGCCAAAACAGGCAAAGACAATGGAACGCTTGGGTTGACGCCGGCTAAATACGCGCGCCAGTTCCATGACCACGGCTGTACCGGAGGCATTATCGTCTGCGCCGGCATAGAGCAATCGACCATCGGCCGAAAGCCCGTTATGATCCATATGTCCGCCTACCACCAGATACTCGTCCGCCAAAAGCGGATCAGAACCGCGGACCATGGCCAAAACATTTTCTCCTTTTTGTATCAGGGTCGGGACAACGCGAATACTCATGGACATGGTGCGCGCCAGGCTGAAGGATTGTGGTTTTTTGGCCAAATCCCGGAGCACGTGATCCAGATTTTTATGTCTGCCGATAAACAGATCGCGACAGACCTTTTTGGATATATTGAACATCGGCATGTTCGGTTGATAGCCTTCACCGGTGACCGTAACGCCGCGCATGGGCCAATCACCGCGGTCCAGCATCAGCAAGCCGGCAGCGCCTTTGGCTGCGGCCGTACGCACTTTATAAAATCGTTCATTAGCGTTGCTCCAGTCCTGGCCGTCATCGGGCGTGCCGCGTTCGATAACGACGATCTTAGCCTTGACATCAACGCCGTTATAATCATCCCAGCCCTTTTCCGGCGCCGAGATGCCGTACCCAACAAACACGACCTCAGCCGTAACATTCCCGGAACCGGAATTGCAATAGGGAACAAAATCAAGACCATCCACGTATTCCAGAGCGCCAAAAGAGCTGTTGTGCAATTTCAATTTGGCCTTGCCTTTTTGTTCCGTAACGAGCATGGGAAATTCCTGCAAATAACCGCCGTTGTCGCCCAACGGCTGCAAGCCCCATGATTTGAACTGCTCGGCAATCCACAGACTGGCCTGATGCGCTTCCGGCAGACCGGTTTTGCGACCCTTATATTCCGGTCGGCAGAGTTGTTTAATAGAGTTAAATGCGTTGGCGCCGTTAAAGCGTTCCTGGCTGCCTGCCAGGGTTGTCATACACAACAAGAAATAAAGTAAACCTCTAAGCATTTTCTACCTCGTTTTTGTTTTTAAAAGAAAGACCGGTAGAACCAAGCATGGATCAGCAACATATCCGGCAAAAGATCCATTAGAGCATGCACAAAACATAAACTGAATATTAGATAAAAATTCTCTGTCCTGCAAGAAAAAAATGAAAATAAAGATGATTGGAATCAAACCTATTTGTACCTGAACCGAACGGCAGCGATGGCCGTACCATTATGGCCTATTTTGCACATGAATCGCCCGGTTCGGGCTTTAAAAAACAATTGCATGCTATAAGGATTTTACCTAATTTTTATTCATTGACATTCCGCACTAAAATGACCGTAACATCAAGCACCCATAATCGCCGACGACTGCAGCAGCACAGTTTGGCTGCTTCCGCACCGTCTTTTTAGTGCGTTCAGCCGTTCGCAAACTTGACATGCCCGATGGATGGCCGTATTCGGAAGGTTCGTCACTCGCAGCCTCTCACGTTACCCTGCTGTCTCCGAATGTAAATGGCCGGATATGGTCGAACTGGAAGGAGGCAATATGAAAAGGTACATCGGATTAATCACTTTGTCAGTTTTGATCGGATCGACTTATTGCCAGGAAAAGTGGGGAAAAGCGTCGCCTGAAATTCTGCAAATGAAAATTTTTCCGCAAGATTCCAGCGCTGATGCGGTGGTGTTATTTGACGTTTGCACCATGCAAATCACGCCGCTTTATACTCTAGACTATAACCGCCATGTTCGATTGAAAATTCTGACTGAAAAGGGCAAGGAGCACGCAGATATATACCTCACCTGCTGGCACGACGACAAGCTGACAAATATTGAGGCGCAATCCCTTGCACCGGACGGCAAGATTGTCAAAATTAAAAAACAGGACATCTTTGAGGAAAGCTGGAAGGACAACTGGAAACGGAAAAAACTCGCCATCCCGGCCGTGCAGGTCGGTTCGGTCATAGAATATCGCTATACCTTGAACAGCAAATACATCACTTTTTTGGAACCCTGGGATTTTCAATGCGAGTTATTCACTCAATTATCGCAAATCACCTTGTTGGTGCCGCCGGATTTGCAATATACGGCTTTTATTCGCAATTACATGGAGGATCCGGAACCGAGCAAGGAAATAATACAAACATATGACGGACCTTATGGTCGTTTCATCTGGCGCTTGACGGACCTGCCGGCCGTGCCCGACGAACCCTACATGCGCGCCGTTGAAGATTATACGACGGCGTTGGTTTTCCAAATAAAAGGAATTGTCATCAACGGTTTCACAAAACCTCTGTTAAAAGACTGGAAATCGCTGGCCGAGTCTGTACGCGAATCCCACTGGCGATGCAAGCTCAACGGCGAGGTAAAAAAAATCCTGGCCGGGTTGGCAACAGACGCTATGACAGAAACGGAAAAAGCCCAAGCCATCCATCGTTGGGTGCGGGATCAAATCGTAACCGAAAACAAGGATTCCAGCAGTCCGCAACGGACCACTGAACAAATATTGACGGGAAAAAAAGCGACGGCGTCTGAAAAAAATCTGTTATTCGTTAATATGGCCAGAGAAACGGGTTTGCAGGCACAGCCGCTGCTGTTGAGCACGCGCAACAACGGCCGTTGTCAGGGCGACTTCCCGCAACTCTTGCAATTCAACTATACCGCGGCCTGGATCGGCGATAGCGCAACCGGCTATCTCGTCGACACCTCGGAAAAATTCAATCCTCTCGAATTGCCGAACGAGCAATGCCTGGTGGAACAGGGACTGTTGATTGAAAAAGATGACGGAAAAATCATCTCCATTCCACCGTCTAAAACCGGCAGCATCACCACAGTTCATACCTCCGGCAGCCTTTCCGAGACAGGCGCCTTGACCGCTTCCTCCATCTTGCGTTACGAAGGCTATACTGCAGCGGCCATGCGTCGTCATCTGGAAAAAGAAAACAACAAGGATTATTTCACGCAAATGATAACGGGTAGATTCACGGACGGAAAACTGGACTCTTTTCAGGTTCATCAAGCAACAGCAGACGACATTCCGTTAGCCGTCACGCTGCACTATTCGGTTCCTGAATTTGCCCAACAGGTCGGAGAGCGGCTGCTCATCACCATGCCTTTCGTGAACGGACTCAAAAAGAATCCTTTTATCCATCAAAAGAGGGAATTCCCGGTGGAATTTCCCTATTATGGCGTAGAGTCGGAAGAAATCACTCTTACCCTGCCAACCGGCTATTCGCTCGTGGAAAAACCAACACCCATGCAGCGTAGCATTGATGGTGCGAAATATGCATTTATTCACAATACTGAATCCGGGGTTTTAACCATCCAGCGACAAATGCTGGTAAAAAAAACCGTTTTCATTCCCAGGGAATATGCCGCCCTGCGCACGCTGTTCGGTGATGCGGTTGCCGCGGAACAACAAACACTATTGATTGGCAAGATATGAATCGCTTGAGAGAATATTTTTGTTCAAACGCCTTCCATTATATGCTTCCGGTCATCCTGTTCTGGACGCTGCGTGCTTGGGCGATCGAGGCGGACAGCTCCGCCATGGTCCTGTTGGACGAAATCGACTTGACCGTTCAGGACGAACAGCATGCCGAATACACGGTACGCCGCGTCATTCGCATTAACAGCGCTCAAGCCGATCATTATGCCCGTGGAAAAATCACAACCGACCGATACAGCCAATGCCGCGATCTGACAGGTCAGGTTCGAAATATTGCCGGAAAATCCCTGAAAAAATTGCATAACAAGGAAATTCAAAAAGTACAGGCGGCAGAAGGCTTCAATTTTTACGATGAGAGCCGGCATTTGTTGTTTGACTTGGCTTGGCCGGAACATCCCTATGTTGTGGAATACCAATACACCCTCGATTTGAAAACTTTGCTTTACTGGCCGAACTGGCATCCACAGGAAAAAGTAGCGGTGCAAAAATCCACCTACCGGCTTTTGCTCAAAAAACCTGTTGCTTACCACACGCTGGCGCTTGGCCTGGACGTACAACCCATTGAGCAGGGCAACATCCTGATTTGGAGCAAAGAAAACATTGCCGGCAGGGAAATGGAGGACGATATGCCTCCGGAGGCATATGAAAATATGTCTTTGCTGTTTTCACCTGACGCTTTTACGATAGAACAATTCACCGCCGACATGAAAACATGGACCGGATTGGCGCAATGGCATCTTGATCTCAACAAGGAAAAAGCGGTGTTGAATACTAGCGGCAAAACGCTGGTGCAGGAACTGATTAAAAATGTCTCCACCCAGCGGGAAAAGACGGAAATCCTCTACTCCTATTTACAGCAACACACACGCTATGTGGCGATTGAACCAGGGCTCAGTGGCTGGCAACCGCACCAGGCAAACGACGTGCTATCGAATAAATACGGCGATTGCAAAGATTTGGCCAATTTAATGGCCGCCATGTTGCAGGAAGCGGGCATACCGGCTTTTCTTTGTCTGGTAAAAACCAGAGACCAGGGTGTGGTTTATCCGGAATTTCCCGCCAACCAATTCAACCATGTCGTTTGCCTGGCGGTTGCCGACCAAGATTCGTTTTGGCTGGATGGCACAGTAGATCGAATGCCGCTCGGCATTATCCCGAAGATGAATGAAGGCACTCTGACTCTGATTGCCGCCGCGGAAAAGCCGCGCTTGGTCCATATTCCGGAAAGCACGGCGGAACAAAACAGCACGGTTACGTCCATCACCGCTGAACTGTCGCAGAACGGCGCTTTGAGCATGAACGGAGAAATCCGTTATAGCGGCCTGACTGCATACGAACGACGTTCGCATATGGCCGACTTAACGCCTGAAAAACAAGCTATCTGGATTTCAAGCCAGTTGTTAGGCCGGTACGGCGCGGATGTACAGTTGCATCGGTATGATTTGATCAATCTGGACGGTCCTTATCATTTACCCTTCATCATCACTTTTCAGGCAAACATTAAAAAATTCGCCGCCCTGGCCGGCCTCCGGCTGATGATTCGCCCGGCTCTGATGCATCGCATCCTTCCTTCAGCTGTTGCCGAAAAAACGACGCGACGTTATCCGATTTTTTATGACTACGCTTATTCAAACAAGGACACACTCTTCGTGAAATTACCGCACGGTTATTCTCTGGAAGCAGGACCGGAGCAGATATCGGTGCAGACATCCTTCGGCATTTACCAGACCACTCATCGCAGCCAGGAACAAACATTCTTCTTTTCCAGGCATTTTGCGGTTCTGCAAAGAAACATCCCTGCTGCTGATTACGCCGACTATCGCGATCTGTTGAAAACAGCAGCGAAAAACGACCGCAACCAATTTATTTTCAGTCAAGCGCCGTAAACGCTCGCCGCCTTAGCACGGCATTTATGCCGTGATTTCCGGCAAAACATCGCTTCCGTCAGCTATGGTTGTCGTAACAGGACGCCGGTCATTATTCAAGTCGGACTCGTACAACGATCTCGGTCGCGGTTCCTCACCATTGACATTCGTCATGAATTTTAATATATTAATGTTTAAAAAAACAGGAGACCGTCATGTTTTATCATATCGCAGATTTTATCAAAGACTGGGAAAATGAAAGCAAGGCTACACGCAAGGTAATGGGGCAACTCACTGACGACTCTTTGGCGCAGGCGGTGACTGCCAATGGTCGAACGCTGGGACGCATAGCCTGGCACATCATAGTCAGTTTGGGTGAAATGGCCGGTCGCACCGGTTTAAAACTGCAGGCGCCGGCAGAGGACGCACCCGTTCCAGGTTCAGCGGCAGAGATCACACAAGCTTATGAAAAAGCAGCGGCCGGGTTATTACAGCAAGTGGGACAGTGGCAGGACGCTGATCTGCTCAAAGAAGACGACATGTACGGTGAAATGTGGAAACGGGGATTTTCTCTGCAGGTTTTAGTGCGTCATGAAATTCATCATCGTGGACAAATGACGGTGCTCATGCGCCAGGCCGGCATCAAGGTGCCCGGCGTTTACGGGCCGGCAGCGGAAGAGTGGTCGCAGTTTGGCATGCCGGCGCAGCCGTAAATGAACACGGACCGGATATTCGTCATTGCTGATGATCGTGAAGAGGACAGCGATGTGGTGCAGGCCTTCAAAGACCTGCCCGTTCGGTTGCAAATAAAAAGACTTCAATACGGCGATTATCTGGTTGCCAACCAACTCTTGTTCGAACGTAAAACTCTGCCGGACCTGGCAGCTTCCATTCGCGACGGAAGACTGTTTTCTCAAGCCAGGGGCTTGTCGGCGGCCAAAGCGATTCCGGCTGTTATTCTTCAGGGATCATTGGCAGACCTGCATGAAAGCGGCATGAAACGGGAAGCGATGCAGGGAGCGCTCATCAGTCTCACGTTTCGCTTCGGCATTCCGGTGTTGCGCGCCCGGGATGGCCGTGAATGCGCTTTATTGATGCTCTATGCCGCTCAACAGACATCCGCCGGCAGAATCGCTGTTCAGCGACGACCGGGTTTGCCAAAAGGCGATAAAAAACGGCGTCAGCTCTACATTCTGCAGGGTTTTCCCGGGCTTGGCGACTTTCGCAGCCGGCAATTGTTGTCGCAGTACGGTTCTCTGGCAGAAATATTCAATGCACCCGCGGAAGAGCTGCAAAACCTGCACGGCATCGGCGCAATAACAGCAAAGAGCATATATAATCTTTTGCATTAACCCAACCCAGATAAACTGGAATGAATAGTATAATAATCCGCAGATAACTCAGAAAAGTCGCCGTCCGAATGTTATCTGCGAACATCTGCGTCCTTTGCGGATGAGCAGGAGATTGGCTGAAAATGCCTAGCGCAGCAGAACTGCAAACAAACGAAAAAAACAGCAGCGAAAAAAAGTTTACCAC
>CAYLWO010000122.1:0-18666 GCA_964387285.1 uncultured Cytophagia bacterium
CTTCGCTGATCCCGCTCTGCACAGCTTGTTTTGCATGAAACCAGGCGCAATAGACGCAGCCGTTGACTGCGGTGGTCACCGTCATAATTTTTTCAATAAAGGCTCTGTTTATCCGGCTGTTGCTAAACACACCGATAATATTCGGCATATTCCTTATCAAAAATCCCAAATCGCTCAGCAATAGTTTTGCAGTATAAATTTTTTTACTAAATCCCTGTTTCATTATCCCCAGCTCCTGACTGCTCGTTGTCCAACAACGACAAAGTACCCATAATTAAGAGAAATGTCAAGAAACAAGGCGTTTGCAACCGGCTAACGCGTCAAGATGCGCCAGATGGTCTTTTTATATTGCATATAATCATCGGATTTGATAATATAATCGAGACGGTGTATCCGAAAAAAAATTAATTCTAATCGAGTTGGATAAAATGAAAATTAAATCTCTGTTACATGTTTCTCTTTTTTTAATTCAATCAACCTATTCCCAAACCCTGGCCGAGGAGAAACATTCCTTTGCTTTTGATGAAAAAAATTTCCTTCTCAATGGCAAACCCTTTCAAATCATCAGCGGTGAAATGCACCCGGCGCGGATTCCGGCCGAATACTGGCTGCACCGCATCCAAATGGCCAAGGCCATGGGCTGCAACACCATCGCAGCCTACATTTTCTGGAATTATCACGAAACCGCGACGCGGTGTGTTTTATAAAGGATCGTCAAGTCAACGAGCCGGCTGATACCTATTTTGATCTGAGCGGCTATCAGAAAGGCGTGATCTGGGTGAATGGTCACAATTTAGGCCGATACTGGTCCATCGGCCCGCAGCAGCGACTGTATTGTCCGGCGCCGTGGCTGAAAAAAGGCGAAAACAATATTGTGGTTTTTGAACTGCTGCAACGTGAAGCGAAAACTATAACCGGAATGAAAACTCTATAAATCAATGAATGATTTCCTGATAGACGGTCAATACTAAAAAACAGGGTCCCCAAGGCCATAAATCCCTGGAGACCCTATGCTGCATTCACTTTAACCAATTCGCTCACATGTTTGTCGGCTGAATAACGGCTCAGATTCCTACCCGGCCTTGACCGGCGTACGCAGTTTGCCCGTCTTGCCCCCGTCGAGGGGCGAGTCTATCAACGGAATATACAATGTTCTAGGTTCCTGTCCATCCGGTTCCGTATGTTCCCCAACCGGTTCAATGGATATGGAAAGAACAGGCACCAAAAGTTTGTCTGCAACAAACCATTTTTTCTCCAGAGATTTCACAACATCTCTTTTTCCATCCGGATGTGTAAGAGCGGAATCGATCTGACTGCGAACCTTGGCAAGAGATGCTGCGGGGAGATTGACGGCGCCTTTTTCATCGATGCTCGTCCAGTGACGATTTCGAAAAGAGATCAGTTCTCCGTTTTGCGGATGAAGTTCGATGGAAATTTTAGAGTTCGCAACCGGAACGCCTTGAATCAACCGTTCAAACACCACAAGGTGCCCGAGATAGATTCTTTTTTCCTTTTGATCGGCCTGCGCCCGAATACGTGAAACGACTTGCAACGGATTGAATGTTTCTGACTGCGTTGTCACAACCAGCTTGTTCCGAACGACAAATTGTTTAGCCAATTCAATCGCTCTTTCTTTAGGCATGATCGATTCTGCCGGCGCCGATATATTTTTACTGAATGTCCGGCTGTGGGCGGAAACCAGATAGCGGCCTTTTGTTTCAGCACGCGTAATCGGACCGGCCTTGCTGTTCTCCTCCAGGAATATGGGTTTGTTCTCCTTATAGACAACCGTGACGATGCTGGTTTTTTCATCCCCTTCCTTCACAGACGGAATGTTTTTGACGCCGGCATTCTTTTGGAAATAAACGTCCAGCGCGCCTAATCGCGCCTTGTCCGCAGACAGGTCGAGTTTATATGCCACCAATCGTTCTGCGAGCATCCTTGATATCAGTGCATCGATTTGTGCGTCAGTGAGCGGTTGGGAGAAAACGGGTTGCATTACAAGGACGCCGGCTATAAATGCCGCTTGCAGTAAATTTTTCATATTTTGCTCCTTTGTATTTCACAAAATTAATCGACATAGGTTTCGTACCACCCAACATAATCGGCATCCCCGTAAATGCAATCATCATGATTGGTCGAGAGGTTGTCATTTTCATACTGATGTACATAGAACACCGTCGCTCGATTGTTGCCGTCGTCAAAATCCAACTCATCGTCGGCTGCATCCATCCACGATTCCCGCACGCTCCACCCGTCGTCGAGACGTTCGGCAAATCCCTCAAAGAAATCTTCGCTGGAGCTGCGCCAACGGCCCCACCACCAATAGCTGTAATGATGATTGGTGCGAAAACCGCAAATCATATGCAAGCCGCTAAACGGTCTTTTATTGAGTTTGGTTGCGTTCCGGTGCCACCAGTAATAATCATAGGTTTGTCCGCCGTCGTCAAGCATGGAGAGCAACTGACACGCGCCGGACACCAGATATTCGACATCTCCATTATAGTAGCAGGGAACAAAGTTGCCAAACTCGGTTTGCGACATATCCACCCAATCCGCACCGTGAAATCCGGCGCGATAGTGATGATGATTGCCATGACCCAGGAAGATGGTCATATCCGCGCTGTTGGCGTATGAAATCGCCTGCGTTGTGAAAAATCGCGGTTCAGCCCAATAATATTGCGACTCGGAATACCTGTCGAATTCATCCTGAAACGCATTTGCCCAGGCGCTGCGGATGTCGTTGATTTTACCGTCGTTTTCATCAGCGATATAAATTGTATAGTTTTTATCGCTGTCTTCGCGCGTATTGCTTCCTCGCGTCAGCGTTATGGATGAACTGTACGTTATTTTTTCACCATCCTTGTAGGTCACCTCGCCGCTCATCGGGATGGAAGTCATATAGACGCCGCTGGTCTTGCAGGTGTTGATGGTGACAGTTTTTGGCACGGTGCTTGTTGTCCCGGAGACGCTGCCGATCGTATAGGTCACCTGCTGGACATCAGATGACTCGCCGGCGGTAATCTCAATCGTGACATTATCGCCCTGTTTCGGGTTTGCTGTTGTGGACGTCATCGTAAGAAATCGGCATGACGTTATCACACACCAGACGATCGCGAGCGCAAGAGCCGTGCAGCGCAATCCTTTATACGGACGACGCATGGTTGGTGTCCATGGTATTGCATGAATCATAAACCCTCCTTCACTTATGATTAACCATACGCACCGATTATCATCCCGGTGCAGGAATTTTAACGGGTCACGCCAAGACCTGCGCTTCATATATGCCGGCAGATACAAACAACATGCCAGAAATATTCATGCTCCTTTTCGTGAAAGCTCAGCGGTTATAACATGAAAATATACAAGTAGTGAATCAATGCAGCAGCGAAAAATTACGAATAAAAAACAAGAATCGTGGTATCCGTACCATGCCAATGGCATTATTGCCATTCACCGACTGCGGTCCGGCACTTGTTGGCAGGCTAAAGATGAAGGCGGGAAAATGTGCCTGGTCCCCGGCTGCCGGCGTGCACCTTCCTGGTATTCCTTGACTTTTGGCTTATGATTCGTTAATTTGAAAAGAAAAAGAATCTGTTACACCTTTTACTTTTTCAACGTATATATACCTGAATCGAGCGATGGCATTATCCTTGTGCAGGTTTGAAACCTTCGCAAGGTTGTTTTTCAAGCACCTGTCGCTCAATTTAAGATATGTTAAAATCCGGCGAGAGCCATCATGACTGCTGTTCCTTCCTGCAAAAGATTGTTCTTCCTGACCGGCGCTCTTCTTGGTTTGCTTTTTATCAACGTAGAGCGCGGTCTGGCCGCAGATCAATCCAGATTGACCTTTAGGCACTATTCGCTGGATGAGGGTTTATCGCAAAGCATCGTATTTGCCATTCACAAGGATCGCCGGGGATTCATGTGGTTCGGCACTGAATCCGGACTCAACCGTTTTGACGGTTATCAGTTTACCACTTTTTATCATTTAGCTTTTGACTCCTCTTCCATTTCAAATAATGCCGTCAACGCCATCTGTGAAGATGATTCCGGGTACTTGTGGATTGCCACGGCCGGCGGCGGATTGAACCGCTATGACTGGCGCACCGAAAAATTCACCCGCTTTCGCAATAATCCGTCGGACTCGACCAGCATCAGTCATGATTTTATCCCGGCGGTCTTTTGCGATCAAAGGAATACCATTTGGGCGCTTACCGCTGCCGGCGGCCTCGATCGCTATGACGCGGTCCATCATCGTTTTGTCCGCTATCGTCATGATTCCCGGAATGGAAAAGGATTGAATCACAATGCCATCTTGAGCGTACATCCCTCCCGGCATGGAGACCGCCTCTGGGTGGGGACGCCGGTCGGTTTGAATTACTATGATCGTAAACTGGATGTTTTTATCAATTATCAACTCAGAGATCGGCAAGCCGGCTGGACCGCGGTTCGTCACATCTATGAAGCGCCGAGCGAACCGGGTAAACTGTGGCTCTCCAGCGGAAATCCCAACAATGCCGCCGCAAGCAAAGGACTTTATCAACTCGACGTTGAAACAGGGATCTTGAAAAATTTTACCGACCATTCTGCAGATCCTTTTCGTCTGCCGACGAATAATGTTTTGGGCGCGTTTGAAGATGCGGGTAAAGAGTTCTGGCTTTTAAGCGACAGAGGCCTGTTGCTTTTCAATCGTCAGACCGGATTTTGTCGTCAATTTTTACCTGACCCCGAACATCCCACCTCACTAATCAACAGCCTGCGCGCTCTTCAGGAAACTCGTACCGGACTGTTGATGTTTGTGACCTATGCATTTGATGGTCTGTGGATTTTTGATCGTCGCAGTGAGCGGTTCCTGCACTATACGCATAATGAAGTCGATCCCGGCAGTCTGAGCAATAATGAGATCATCTCTGCCTATGAGGATTCCACCGGCGTCCTGTGGTTGGGCAACAACACAGGCGGTCTCAATGTGCTCGAGTACTATTCGAACAAATTCAAACGGTATGGCTCTGAACCGGGTAATGATAACAGCCTGGCTTTTCCCCTGGTGCGGGCGATTTGTCAGGACCACGAGGGATTTTTATGGGTGGGTTGTTCACGTGCAGGCCTGCATCGCTACTCCCAGGACCGGCAAAAGGTGCGGCATTACCGATTCGCTGCCGACGATGCATCCAGTTTAAGCAGCGATGGCGTCTGGGCGCTGTGTGAAGATCATGAAGGCGCTCTTTGGGTTGGCACCTATGGCGGCGGTTTGAACCGGTTGGATCGACGTCGCGAGCGTTTTGCACGGTTTCTTAATGACCAGAGCGATAGCACCAGTTTGAGCGACAATCTGGTCCGGGTTATTTTCGAGGATTCAAAAAACAGACTGTGGATCGGCACGGAACTTGGCGGTTTCAATCGCTACGATCGTGAACGCCGCTCCTTTGTACGAATCGCCGACTGGTCTAACGATGGTAGAAATGGTTCCATTCGTACCATTGCCGAAGATAAAGCCGGCCGACTCTGGCTTGGCACTTTCGGCAATGGCCTGATGAGATGGAATGCCGATACCGGCGAGTGCATTCATTATCGCAACAATCCCCAGGACACCGCCTCCCTGAACAACGACTATGTTCAATCCCTGTACATCGATCCTGCCGGCAATTTGTGGATCGGCACTTTTGGCGGAGGATTGAATAAATTCGATCCGCGTCGGGAACGCTTTGTCCATTTCACCATGCAAAACAGCGAACTGCCCGATAATGCCATTTACGCCGTCTTTGGAGATGACAGCGGCAATATCTGGTGCAGCAGTAATCGGGGTCTTACCTGTTTTAATCCGCAGAAAAAATCCTTTCATAACTATGATGTTTGCCATGGGCTGCAAAGCAAAGAGTTCAACGGTCAGGCCGGTTTTAAAAGCAAAAGCGGTGAACTGTTTTTCGGCGGCATTAACGGTTTTAACGCCTTTTTCCCGGATCAGGTGCAAAACAATCCCTATCCGCCGCAGGTCGTCCTGACCGGTCTGCAAATTTTCGGCGAGCCGGCGCCCATCGCTGCCAACTCGATTCTCCAGCAGCATATTTCAGCGATGAAGGAAATCGAACTCTCCCACAAACAAAACGATCTTACCTTCGAGTTCGTAGCGTTACACTATAACCAGCCGGAAGAAAACAGGTATGCGTACATTTTGGAAAATTATGATGAGAAATGGCGCATGGCCGGAACGCAACGCTCAGCGACCTATACCAATCTGAGTCCGGGCGCCTATCGTTTTCGCGTCATCGGCCGCAACAGTGACGGCGTATGGAACAAACAGGGCGCAAGTATTTCAGTAATGATTCGCCCACCCTGGTGGAAGACAACACTGGCTTTAATTTTGTTTGGCGTTCTATTTGCCTCGTTGCTGTTGGCGTTCCTCCGCTTTCAGCATGCCAACATTGTGAAACGAGAGCAGGAAAAAGCGCAAATTCTTCATGCTGAATTGCGCGCCCAGGCGGCCGAAGCGCAGGCCCGGGCTGTGCAGGCGGAAAACGAGCGGCAATCCATGGAATTGGAAGAAGCCCGACGTATGCAACTTTCCATGCTGCCGAAACGATTGCCGCAAGTACCCGGCCTGGATATCGCCGTGCATATGGAAACCGCGACTGAAGTGGGCGGCGATTTTTATGATTTTCGTCTGGCTTCCGACGGACTGTTAACTGCCGTCATCGGCGACGCCACCGGCCATGGCCTTAAAGCCGGTACCATGGTTTCTGTGCTAAAAGGATTATTCCTGGCGTACGGCGCCAACGGCAAGGTCAACGATTTTTTTGAAATTTGCACCCGAACCATTCGCCAGATGCATCTGGGCAATCTGTATATGGCGCTGACTCTGGTTAAAATTAAAGATGCGCAAATCAACATCTCCTCGGCCGGAATGCCGCCGATCTATCTGTTTCGTCGGGCAACCGGAGAGGTTGAAGAGATCACGTTGAAAGGGATGCCTCTCGGCGCTTTTGTCGATTATCCTTATCAACAGACGCAAAAAACACTGGAAGACGGCGACTCGCTGTTGCTGCTCAGCGACGGTCTGGTGGAAATTTTCAACGATCAAAATGAAATGTTTGATTATCCACGGGTGAAAACGGCTTTTGAAAAAATCGGTCATCTTGAAGCGGAAGGAATAATCCAGCAGCTGAAAAACACAGTAAAAGAGTGGCGGAACGGCCGAGATCTATTTGATGATATCACATTTGTCGTATTGAAGAAAAAGACGGCCAATTAAGGAATAAATAAAACCACACCTGCCGTTCATTGAACAGAACAAGACCAAATACGCAACGGAAAAATGCTTTCCCCGGAACAACAAGCAATAGCGAATACACGCTCGATCCGGATTAGTCATCGACAGCTCTAAACTTCATCAACATCTGCTTTCAACACGCCAAGATCATCCTTTAATCAGGAGGATATGACATGAAACGCTGTTTGCTTTTTTTCATGCTCGTCTGCTTTTCATCTGCACCGGCTTCATTCTATGCCCGCCATTTGACCGACAGCGGCCATGGCTGGAGTCGATTCGATTTGAAACAGCTTTCCTGCGAAGTGGAAGCATTTGGTCTGTTCTATCAGACCACCGTCACCTTTGCCATCACGGTTGCGCCCTATAGCAGCGGCGAGTTCAAACCCGGCCCGTACGAAATCACCTGGGATTTTAACCTGATCGAAGGCGCGGTCATCACCGATTGCTGGATCAAATCCTTTCAGGCATCCGAATTTACCAGAGCCGAAATCGTCGACCTGACCAGCGCTGAAAAACGCTATCAGCAACAGCCCAATTCGCAACCACGCCTGCTGCTGCGGCATCGTTGGTATCGTAATTGGAACGGCGATGTGCAAAAGCGATTCGTTATGAACTTTTCTCCTGTCAGCGTAACGCAATATCCGACAATCAAAATCCGTTTTCTGTCTCCCTGCCTTCCCTATTACAATGTGCGCCGCATCATCCTGCCGCTGGACGAATTATATACCAATGTGCAGAGCACCGCACCCGTGTTGCTGGTCCGGGATCATGATAATCCCAACTCTCAGCCGACTTCCCTGGCCGGAAATGCGGGGCCTTGGGCAAAAAACGGCGAATTCTGGCGCGCACAAACTCAAGCGGCAAAAATCATCCTTGGATTGGCGCCGGAATCCGCCACACGTTCCTATCTGCGCACCTGCCGGCAAGACCACGCTTCTTTTTATCAGCTCTCGGTGCTGCCGCCGGTTGATAAACAAAAGCAAAAGCCGAGAAATATCATGCTGGCCATTGATCTGACAAACCAGCAGAATAATTACGCGGAACTTTTACTGACATTAAAGCGTGCAGCCCAATTATCCCTGATTGCAGCGGACTCTGTTTCTTTGATCTATTCCGGTTTTAGTCCCATTCAGGTGGATACCCTCTTTGCGCCCTATACGGCAGACAGATTGAACAACCTGTTCAGCGGACCGCAAAACCAGTCTGCGCCCGTGCTCAATACATTGCCGCAACTCTTGCGGGAAGCGGTTGGATTCTTTAATCGCAAGAACAAAGGCGGAGAGATATGGCTTTTGAGCGATGCAAACCGGCACTGTGATCCGCTGGTGACGGCCATGGAGATCATACAGCAGACCCATGGCCAGGCTGTCAAGCCCATTGTTTTTCGCATCATCAGCGCTGACATGAACTGGTATTATTACCAGATGATCAACTCGCAGGTTTATTACGGCAATGAATATTTGTATGAAAATTTGGCGCGGGTCAGCTGGGGGAATTTTGTCAAGCTGAGAAACGCGGCTGTCTATGAGCATCTTGATATCATGCTGGACGCCGTCGCGCCAACCGTCAACACGGTGGAGATCGATCCGGCGCCGGTCAGCGGCCTGGCTTATTCCCGCTTTCAGTTGAATCAGGGTAGAACCAATTTCCCCATTACCATGCCTTATTACGAGATCGGTTTGTATGATGGAGATGTCCCTTTTAATGTGCGCTATTACGGATCATTTCAGGGCGCGTTGTTTGCAGAGACCGTGAACATCAACCGGCAAACAGCTGATCCCGGCTGGCAGGCTGTAGTGGTCTATTGGTTTGACCGGTATATTCAGAATCTCTTACTGGAACCGCAGAGCTATGAGACCATAAACTATATAGAGAACACCAGCGTCACTCATCGCCTGCTTACGCCGTATAGCGGGTTTATTGTGCCAGGTGCAAGCGGTCAGCCGGCTTTTATGCGGCTGGAGGAAACAACAGAGACCGCTGTCGAAACGCCTGAACCTTTGCCGAATGCAGCGCCGCAACAATACGACCTGGCGGCTTTTCCGAATCCTTTTAACGCATCGACCACACTCTGCATCTCGCTGCCGGATTTCGACGATACGCAACCCGTACTCGTTCGCATCGTCAATTTTTTGGGTCAGCAGGTCTATGAGTGCCGGATACAGGCTTCCGCTCGCTCCAATTTAAAAGTAATCTGGGACGGCCGTGATCCATTCAACAGGCCGGCCGGCTCGGGCGTGTATCTGGTCAGGGTGCAGGCCGGCCAATTTGTTAAAAATATTAAAATTTCCTTAATCAAATAAAATGAGGACTGCCATGAAAAGGATTCTGCTTTCTTTGCTGATGGTCAGCTCTGTTTTCGCGGCGAATTTCTGCGTCTATGAGGCCAATTATCCGAACGTGAAGGATTATAATGTCCGCATCGATAACGCTGATCTGACCATCAAACCGCGCGGCGCCTTTTTAGAGATGACCATCGAATTGACCGTTTCCTACGATTTCAAAAGCTGGTATTTTAAAAATTATAATGAACTGGAATTCATGTGGGAATTCGCCCTGCCTGACCAGGCAAGCATTACGGATTTCTGGCTTTGGCAGGATGATTCGCTGCTGCACGCCACGTTGATGGATAAATGGACCGCAGAACTGCTGTTCAGTGAAGTCAGCAGTCCGGTGCGCAATCCGGCTTTACTGACGCGATCCTTTGCCGACCGGGAGGGCCAGGTCAATTACAACGTGCGCATTTATCCCGTCATGCGTAATATCAAACGCAAGTTTAAAATTGAGTATATATTGCCTGCCCGCCCGACCAACGAAACCCTGCGCGTCTGGTTGCCCATCACGCAACTGACGTCGCGCTCCAGTCCGGGCGCCCATACGCTGGGGATTCATTTCATGGACGCGCAGCAGCCGGATTTGTTGGGCGCTGATGTTGAATCGCAAGAGTACGACGCAGCTGCCGGCAGTTGGGACTTGAACATCAAACTGGATTACGACCTGTTTGTCGAGCTTGTCTATCCGTCTCCAGTAAAAGACAAACATTATTTCAGCACTTTTAACTCCAATGGGGAGGATTATTACCAGCTTGCTGTTTATCCGCCGGAGCAGGCCGAAACGCGCACGCCAAGAAACTTTCTCGTGCTGGTCGATTTTAACCGGTATAACACCAGGGGATTGGACGGCGAGCTGGTGCTCATGCTGCTCAAGGAAACGATGCAGCAGGCATTGAGCGACCAGGACTCGGTCAACATCGTGGTCGCCTTTGACGACCTGGTCTGGGGCGCCACCGACTTGCAAGCCTGCAGCGAACAGCGTCTGGATACTTTATTTCAAAACGTCCTGCGGCGCTCTTTTCCATCCTATAGTAATTTTCAGACCTTGCTCTCCTCTGCTGCAGTATTTTTAAAGAAAAAACTAAAGCCGGTGGATGTTCTCCTCTTTAGCAATACGGATGAGATTTCCTTGCCCTACTACCAAAACGATCCCAGCCGGGAGAAATTGGCGGCCCAGATTGTCGGGATGCTGCCAAAAGGAACCAGGATCCATGTAGTCGACCTGGAAAATCAATCCAATCTGATGTACAGTTCCAGGGAGGATCAATACGTCGCTCAGCTGCAAAGTTTTTACGCTTTCATGTGCAATCAAACCGGTGGGAATCTGTTTTTTCTGCGTTATCATGCCTTGAAAAATATTTTTGCAGCGCTTTTCTATGAGCACATTACCCATTATCAGGAAATCGAGGTGCAAACCCGCTTTAGCGGCGGCTATGCCTATGGCAAGTACCTACTCGCGCTTCATCAGGGTTACTATCCTTTGCATTTTCCCATCATGCAAATCGGACGCTACCAGGGCTCGTTGCCGCTGGATATTACGGTGCTGGGCAAAACCCGTCTTGAAAAATTTACCGATCAGTTCACCATAACAGACAATGAAACCATACCCGGGGATGAGAAACTGGCATTAGCGTGGCATGCCAACCATATTCATGAACTGTTGCAGGAACGTCAAACCAACGCCACCATTATGGAAATCATGGACACCAGCCTCAAACAGCGCATTGTTACGCCCTATACCTCTTTTATTGTTTTACGGCCTGAGGAAAATTACGGCTATGATCCGCTCACCGTCGCGCAGTCGGGCGAAAACAAATCATCCGATCCCGGCGGCGGAATGTCGGATGGGGGAACAACCGGTGTTCTGGATCATCAGGAAGACAAAGAGGCAACCCGATGTGCTATTCGAGCTTTTCCCAATCCTTTCAATATCTCTGTGACCATCAGCTTTTCTGTGCCGGAGTCCATATACTACGGAGAATGGACTCTGGTTATCTATAATATGTTGGGACAGAAAATCAAAGAATTCCACAGCAACGAGCATAATGGCAGAGTCCTACAGGTCAAATGGAACGGACTGGACGAGACCGGCGCACCGGCCGGCAGCGGGGTTTATCTGGCTGTGCTGCAAGGGCCGAATTTTCGCAGGTCGGTCAAGCTTTTGCTGATGAAATAAAAAGGAGTAGAAAAATTCATTTCCCTCAATTGTCCTTGCTTTGATTAGAAAATTGTACTATCATTTATTGTATTAAAAGTTTTTTCGCGAAAAATGGTAAAAAAATGCTGGAACTTTTAATTGTCATGCTGCTGCAAAACAGAATGATCTTTACACAACATTATTAATCAGGAGGGTAGAACATGGGAACGATTAAAAAATTACAGGTTGGCTTTCTGGCAGCTGCCGCACTCATCTTTGCCATTGCCGTTTTAACCAAGCTTTTCATCCTGCCGAATCATCTGTTTTATATGACGGTCCTTGGCCTGCATCGGGTGGCCAACACCTTGCTGCTTTTCTCAATTGCAACTGGTTTAACCTGGCTTGTTTGTAAAAAGCAATAGAGCACTAATTCATCATATCTGCAAAGGTCAGCGATTTTTTTAATCGTCATTATTTTACCGATGCATATTCTTGAATGCAGGTTTGCGAGTGCAACACCGGCTCGCCTGGATAGATTTAACGCCGGGCGGTTCGCTACGCTCCGCTTCGGCGCGACTGTTGGTGGACAACTCTAGCCTTCCTGGTTATCGGGCGGAGATTTTTCGCTGAAAGGGCAACCATGATGGATGAAATTATACGATATAAAATTCATGTCGCCGGTCAGGTGCAGGGAGTCGGATTCCGCTGGAGTGCCGTTCATGAGGCAAAAAATCGCGGACTCACCGGCCTTGTCAAGAATCTGGCCGATGGCCGGGTATACATGGAAGCAGAAGGCAGCCGGGAACAGCTGGATGCTTTTATCGAATGGTGCAAAAAGGGGCCGGATTTCAGTCGAGTGCAATCAGTAACCGTTGACTCTTGTACAGCCGTCCATTACCGCGATTTTCGCATTGAGCATTAAATAGAAAAGAATTGCATTCTAATATTATTTTTCTATATTGGTTAACCGCCAATAGAAATTTATAATAACAATCAAGTTTAGGTGAACAAATGAAGACTGCCATCAAAACCACCGCGTTGTTGTTGCTCGCCGCCGTACTGGCTTTTGCCCAAAATACCGATATGAACGGCAAGTGGAAAATGATCAAGGCTAAAAGTTCTTTTCTCGATTATTACTCTGAAATGACGCTGGATATAACCATCAACGCCAAAAATGCGGTGATCGTCACCAAAATGGGGCCGAAACGAAAATTTGAAGAAAAACTGGCCTTCACCACGGACGGTAAAAGCAATTCCATCGAAATTAAGGACGGCACCTTCTCCACCAATATCCACATGGGCGTGAGACTGCCGCTGGGCGCCAAAAAAGAGGTCATCGCCGGTTGGGAAAAAGACAACGTTCTCAAGGTTGTGCAGAAATATGAATATTTCGCTTCACAGGGAAAAAAACAGGGTGAAATGACCTGTCTTTATCAGTTGTCTGCTGAAAAGGATATTTTGACCTGCACCATTCTGCGCAACACGCGCCAAAAAGGACCGGAAACAAAATACGTGTTCAAACGCTTTGACGACAATAACGCCTATCTCTTTGCCATGGTCGACGATTGGGATATTTTTTCCAAATTGCCCGAGCAGGCCTGCTGGATTTCCATTCAGGGCGTGGTCAACGAAAAAAAACCGCTGCTTTATTTCACCTTTGGTCCGCAATATCCGTTCAATTATACCGCGGATCTGGCCAACTATCTCGAGACCAAACGGAATTTTTCTTTTACAAAACTGACTTCGCTGGAACAGGGTCTGAACGCTTTTAAAGAACACATTAAAGGCTACATCGTCTGGGATAAAAATGTCCGTACCTCGTTGATTGTGGCCTATACTCTGGCCGGCCTGGAAAACGGCATTGTCGTCACCGAAGATATGCTGCCGATGGTCAAGCAGCTTGGTTTGAAGGAATTGGCGGATTACAGGAAAAAGTTCACCGGACAGACCGATTACGAAATCTATTCCTGGGCCAAGGAGCAATACTGGAAGCGATGCTCCAGAGACGTCATCGTCTGGCTTGGCGGCATTCACGGCACCATCCTCATGCCGGCCGCGGCGGATTACGGCATGATGAAAAAAGGTTTTTGTTCGGATTTGTCCGCCCGCTCCACCGACACGTTGGAATACAAAATGACCAACGCCCTTTTTGCCGAAATGAATCCTCTGGGCACGGTCTGGGGCTGGCACTCGTATAAAAAAGATCTGGAAGAGCAAATGACCACTCTGGCGTCGTCTTATGCGCTGGTTTCCGACGGACTCAATACGATGCCCAACACCAGTTTTTTGATTCATGTCCCGGTTTCTCCTGGATTCAAATTTAAAAACAATCATAACATTGTGCCGGGCAAGAAATACATTCCGGAGAAAAAAATCTATCTGGCCCTGGTGCAGACAGACGGACTGGGCATCGGCTCCTGGCTCAAGCCGGGCAGAGGCTCGATCCCCTATGCCTGGGAAGTGACCATGAAGTTTTTCTATCTTTCTCCGGCCATGTTGGAATATTATTATGACCAGGCTACGCCCAACGATTTTTTCATCGGCAGTCTTTCCGGCTCCTCGTACATGTATCCCAAGGCGTTTCCGAAAAAATGGCGACCGAAAGAATTTAGCCGGGCAGCAGATTTGATGAAAAATCTCGATCTCAACGTTTTCGAAATCATGGACTATTCGGAGGGCGGCACCGAAACCTGCGACAACAATTTACCGAAAGATCTGGTCGATGATTATTTTTTAAGCATGCCCGACGCCATCGGCTTCATCAACGGTTACCGGGCCGCCAACACCTTTACGGTCCGGGACAAGCGTCCGCTCATTTCCTATGATTATTATCTGGCGGCGGAAAAACCCGAAGAAGAGGTGGTCGCTGATCTGGAAGAACTGGCGGCGATCAACACCGAACTGCCCTATTTCCTGCTAGTGCATGTACGGGAAAACAGCGACGTGGCCAGAGTCAAATCCATCTGCGACAAACTGTCGAAAAACATCGAGGTGGTGCCGTTGGATGTCTTTTTAAAGATGGCGGGAGAAAATCCGACGTATAAAGAATATTACTATCAGGGAAAGAACTAGCCCAACTCGGACGAGGATAAGTTTGATATTTACGATAAAAATTTTTGCATCTTTTCCAATTTTACCGTAAATTAATACCAAGTAACATATGGCTGTTCTGGTAATAGCCATCTATAGACCAAGAAGGCATGATGTATTTATCCAATGGGTAGGTGCATGGTGCCTTTTTTGTTGTTATGCTGTGGAAAATTCATGCCTGGCCAATCGGTTGGTTTATTTCCATAATGAAATATTTCTTGTAAATAATAGACGGTGGTATGCAATCTATCTTGATAAATCTCTGTAAGGGGGTATTGTATGAAAAATGCACATCTTTTTATGCTCTGCTTTCTCATTCCCGTCTTTCATCTGCATTCTCAAGTCTATTTCAGCGATCCAATCATCATTTGTTCCGATGTAAAGCAAGTGCGCTCCGTATGTACATCGGATATTGACGGCGATGGCGATTTGGACGTGGTTTCTGCTTCATTTGATGATGACAAGATCGCATGGTGCGAGAACACGGACGGCAAAGGCGCCTTCGGAGCCCTGCGGATCATATCCACTCTGGCGGATGCCGCATGGTCGGTTTTCACGGCCGATATGGACGGCGATGGCGATATGGATGTGCTCTCTGCTTCAGCTGCTGATGACAAAATCGCCTGGTATGAAAATATCGATGGACTAGGTTCCTTTGGTCCTCAAAAAGTAATCACCACGGCAGCGGATGGAGCAACATCCGTATTTGCAGCAGATATGGACGGTGATGGCGATAGGGACGTCCTGTCCGCTTCGAGTAATGACAATAAAATCGCCTGGTATCAAAATACCGATGGTAAGGGCGTCTTTGGCGAGCAACACATAATTTCCACCAAAGCTGTCATGGCAGCGTCCGTTCGTGCCGCGGATATCGACCAGGATGGCGACATGGATGTAGTGTCCGCTTCCGCAACGGATGATAAAATCGCCTGGTATGAAAATACCGACGGCAGAGGATCTTTTGGATCTGAACGGGTGATCACAACGTTAGCGAGTTTTGCGGTTTCCGTTTTTACGTCCGACCTCGACGGTGATGGCGATATGGATGTCCTGTCTGCATCGGTCGATGAAGATAAAATTGCCTGGTACGACAACATGGACGGCAAAGGTGCATTCGGGCCGCAGAAAGTTATTTCAAAATCTGCTGATGCTCCCTGGTCGGTCCATGCAGCGGATATCGACGGTGATGGCGACCAGGATGTACTAAGCGCTTCCTATGCCGATAGCAAAATCGCTTGGTATGAAAACACCGACGGCAAAGGCGCCTTTGGCGCCCAGCAGGTGATCTCCATGAAAGCCAATGGCACCAGGTGCGTTTATTCGGCGGATATTGATCATGATGGTAGAATGGATGTCCTGTCGACCTGGGGGAACAGCAATAAAATTACCTGGTTCAGAAATCGAGAGCCTTCACAATGGGATGGTCTGTTTACAGCTCATCTAATCGACGCAGATTTTAATGATGCACGATCTGTTTTTGCCGCAGATATCGACGGGGACGGCGATGGAGACATCATCGGTGCTGCAAAAAATTTGGATGAAATTGCCTGGTATGAGCATCTTGACCAGGGTTCAGGCACTTTTTTTAAACGCATCATAGATACGAATTTTGACGATGCAGGCGTCGTTTTTGCGGCAGACATGGATGGGGATAAAGATATGGATGTGCTGGGCGGAACCGTAATGGGCAAAGAAATCGCCTGGTGGGAAAACGCCGATTCTGTCATCTTCATCAAACATACTATCGATGGTGATTTTAAGTGGTCAAGGTCCGTTTATGCGGCCGACATGGACAGTGATGGCGATATGGATGTCCTGGCTGTTTCCGAATTAACGGACGATATTGCCTGGTGGCAAAATGACGGCTCTAAAAATTTCAGCAAAAGAATCGTGGATGCCAACTTTACCGGCGTCAGTTCCATCTATGCAACAGATATCGACCGCGACGGCGATATAGATATTGCAGGAGCAGGAAATACCAGGATAGCCTGGTGGGAAAATGACGGGAGCCAAACTTTTTCAAAGCACGGCATAGGAGAGAAATTGTCACTTGGTATTTGCGTTTTTGCCAGGGATCTGGATAATGACGGTGATGTGGATGTCGTCAGCGTCGATAAATCCAAAGATGAAATTGCCTGGTGGGAGAATAACGGTTCACAGATTTTTACCAAACAAGTTGTGGATTCAACGATCAATCAACCGAATCAGGCTTGTGTGGCAGATATGGATAAGGACGGTGATCAGGATATTCTGGCTGTTTCATATTATGATGGCTATGTTTGTTGCTACGAGAACCTAGGGGCCAAGAAATTCAGCAAACATATTATTTATCAGGAATTATTCGGCGCCAGTTCCGTGCACGCCGCAGACCTTGATGGTGATGGGGATCCGGATATCATGGCAGCGTCAAGCTTAAACAATGACGTCTTTTGGTTTGACAACACGCTTTTGACCAATTCTGGTAGAATCGTTGCCGATATCCTGATAAAACCCGATACGTTGCACTTTGTCATAGGGCCGAATGCCCGGAAAGAAAATCTCATTCCAGCGGATAGAAAATCAGCTCCTGCTAATTGTCAATCGCCCGTCACGGCGGTGACATCCGGAAATGAGGATGAGGCGATCTTGAGCATTATGAATCGCGGTCAGGCTACTCTTTATGTGCAAAACATTTCAACTGAACATAAATGGATAACCGATATCGATACAGCGAATTTTTTGATTAAACCAGGAGATGAATTTTCTGTACGGATTCGCTGCTCCGGTGAAGGTATGTTCAATGATATCTACACAGGAGTTCTGAAAATTCAGTCGAACGATCCAGACATTCCTGTTTTAGCAGTACCAATGGTGTTGGATATGAAGGGTGGATTAGAGGTACATTTTGTCCCTGAAGCTGAGCCGAACAACAATGAAAATGAAGCGCAACGGCTTGCAGTACAATCTCCTGTTGGCATAAAAGGAAATATAGCGACCTCTGATCATGGCAAGATTTCCGTACTGGGCGACGACATTGAGGATTTATATGTATTCACCATACAGTCTCCTGGTCTCAAAATCAATTTGTATGATCTTTCTGCCGATCTCGATGTCGTGCTGATGCAAATTGCCGGAACGACCATAACCATTTGGGGCTCTAATCATCGCGGGAGTACGGTGAATGAGCAATTTGACAAATTGGATTTAGCGGCCGGCACCTACTTTGTGGGTGTAACCATTTATGATAAAAATCCGATCGAGAGCAGTTCCTCTTATAATCTTGTCTTGCTCGGCGATTTTGCGACTAAAGTTAAAAGAATTGATCATCAGCAACCTCGACAATACGCGCTTGGACAAAATTATCCCAATCCTTTCAATCCATTCACCACAATAAATTTTCAGGTTCCCGTTACAGCGCATGTTACGATAAAAATTTATGATGCTCTGGGGAGAGAAGTGCGGACCTTGATTGATGCTTTGTATCTTGCGGATCATTACACGGCTACGTGGGATGGTCTGGACAACTTGGGTCGAAAGGCAAGTTCTGGCGTTTATTGGTACTGTATGGAATCAAACGGTTTTAAAGATGCAAAAAAGGCTTTATTAATGAAATAGTAATCATACCGTTTGCTAACGTGTGTGCAAACCAGGTGCCCAAATACCCGGACAAAATCGTCATTGACTTTAAATACTACTCCGGCGGTGGAAAAACTGAAGAAGAAGTGGTTGCTGATCTGAAAGAAATGGCGACAATGAATCCGACGAAGCCTTTTCATTTTTAGAAATTTTCTATCGCTGCCAACCACTCATCTCGGCCAGCGCATCTGGACATCAGGCAAAGCAGGAAAAACATGGTG
>CAYLWO010000123.1:0-18156 GCA_964387285.1 uncultured Cytophagia bacterium
CAGTGACACAGCCAAAAATTGCAGCTGCTTATACAAGCGGCACCCAGTATTTATCCTATAACGGAACCACCATGGTTTGGGGAAGCATCTCTGGAACTCTGCCCAATGGCACTTTGAATGGTCAAACTTTGCGCTGGAATGGAACCGGCTGGGAGGTCAGTTCACAGTTGATTAATACCTCGACTAACGTCGGCATCGGTCTTACCAATCCGGTGCAAGAGCTGGCAGTAGCCGGACTGGTTGGCATCGGCAATACGGCTGCCACTGGATTTAATGTACTGCAAACCAGCAACGCCCAGGCAACAACCGTTACCTACACCATGCCCACCGCGTTGCCCGGCGCAACAGCTTTTCTGAAATCAGACGCTTCGGGCAATTGGAGTTGGGATACTAATGTATATTCACCGACCAGCCACACGCACGCTGCTTTGACCGGTTCCGCAAACCTGGGTGGTTTTACCTATAACGGCGGTACAGCTGTAGCTATTGATCTGTCCAATACCGGCGTTACAGCCGGTACGTATGCTCTGGCCACTATCACGGTAGATGCCAAGGGACGAATTTCAGCAGCGTCAGCTAATTCGGCTGGCGCCAATTATTGGACCTTGAACGGTACGGACATTTATAAGAATAATGCTGGTGAAGTAGGCATTGGCATCAGTGCACCGACCAGTCCCTTACATGTGGTTGGCGAGGCCAGAGCCACGACCATCAGTATTGATGGCAAGTTTTTCATTACAGCATTGTAAACCAGATTGATATTTAACCTAGATTGTCTCTTGTTTAAAGCCCGTCTCAGGACGGGCTTTTTTTATTGGGCGAATTTCCGCCGGCACATTTACAGTAACATATAGATATTAAATAGTTTAAAAGATACGCAATTTGCGGTAGTTGGTATGTATTTTTTTATTACATATGTCATTTAAATATGACATTGATTTATTTTTATTGCTGTGGCTATTTCTTTGGACATAATATTATGTTTGTCTTATTATTAAAAGGCAGTGACTGTAATTCATCTGACTCTAATTCGCCATTTTCGACACCAGCCAGGAGCTCTTGTAATTATTTTTTGACAACAAGCTGGTTTGATCGTCATCAAAAATACGAAAAGAACTAGCAAAAACAATAAAAACAATGTGAGTTCTTTTTCCTACAGCTGGCATAATTATTGTACAATAACTTGTTGAACCACTGGGGAGTACAGAAACTGTTCTCATCTCTTGTGAGGAGACGAGAGGGATTCCTATCATCCTATTGCCAGAGTTAAAAATTGAATGATGTGATTCTTGCCCATTTTAGTTTGATTGGGGAAGGAATATCGTTGATTAGTCATGGACAAATTTTTGGTATTGCAACATTTGCTATAATGAGGTGGTAGTTGACGTCATCAAAGTGCATAAAGTTGGTTTGGCTGGCTTTGCTATTCATCTCGACCGATTATGTTTTTGCTGCGGAATTTGTCTGTCCAATCCAGTTTAGTTCAGAGGAAAACCCCGCTATCAAAATCATCAGGTCTATGTTGGGAAGCGAAACGGCCTTAGAGGGGTATGATAGTAAGGATGTGATCACCGCGCCTCCGGGGATGGGTTTGTCCATCTATTTCGAGACGGATGTTTTTCCCTTTTATTTGGCATCGGACGCCAGATATTGGTTTGAACCGTACCGCACTGCGATTCGGTGGCGTGTTATAGTGAAAAACAATATCGTGCCGCTGCAATTAGACTGGGACGTGGAGCAATTGCCGAGGATCATGGGAGGTCGTTTTGTTTTGTCCGGTGTGAACGAAGGCAGTGTGGAGATGCTTTTCACCGGTTCTGCCACGTTACCGGCAGTGGATGCGGAAATCAACATTGATTACATCCCGTCGACGTCGCTTGCGGTGGAGATGCGATCGCTGTCGGCATCCTGTATCGATGGTGCGGTGGTCGTGTCCTGGCAAACAGAATCAGAAAGCGATCATCTTGGTTTTGACGTATATCGATCCGGCGATTCCCAATCAGAGTACCAAAAAATTAATGAAAGGCTGATTGTCGGATGCGGTCATCCCTTATCGGGCCGGCTATATCAATTTAGAGATGAAACGGTTGCGGCCGGTGGACGCTATTATTACCGGATAGCGGACGTCGACCGCAATGGAAAAATTACCCTGCATGGCCCGGTCTTTTGTTCTGTGTCCTGGGCGGCAAATTTTATACTGGAGCAGAATTATCCGAATCCGTTTTCTGCTTCGACCATGATTGAACTGTTTCTTCCAACACAGCAAAAGGTGACGCTCACTGTTTATAATTTGCTAGGTCAGCAGGTGGCGATGATAACCGATCGAATTCTTTCGCCGGGATTCCATCATTTTAATTTTTCGATCCTCCCTGCCGGACATCTTCCGAGCGGCATCTATGTTTGTAAGGCGGTTGCGGGAAAAGAGATTCGCAAGATATATCTATCCTTCATTGGCAAACCGTAGACGGCCAGCAACAGTCTACGGCATTTCATGTTAAGGAAAGGAATCATCATGCAAAAGTGTTACGTGTTTACTTTGCTGGCTGTGTTTATTTTGTTAAACGGCCCGGCTTTGGCGGTTGAACATCGCTATGAAGCCTATTTGTATCAACAGACGGTGGGGAATGAATTTTACGTCGATGTTTTGATTAAAAATGTTCTCGCTCCTACTGACAACCTGGGCAACGGGACGTTTTTTATCGATTTTAACATGCACGCTCTGCAGTTTGTCGGGAAAGTGCCTGCGGCGGATGGGCCATGGGATGCCGACAATGCGCCGACTTTTTATTCGGATGTTTCGGAACATCTTGTTGAACGCGATCCGCTTTCGCGTGTTTCCCTTAATTTTATTCGAGTTATTCCATCGCCCTATGACGGGGGCATCCCAGTGCCTTCAACGTTGACTCGCGTAGGTCGTTTTAAATTTTTGATTTTGGACCCGAATTTGGATAAACAAATCGGCTGGAATAATACTTTTTTTGGCGTCATGAACTGGACGCTGGACACAGATCTCTCTCCCTTTTTCAATCTGAGGGAGGAGCAGCCGCAAGTGGGCTGGACTTTACCTATCGCGGTAAATAATGGGACTACAACCCAGGTTCTTACGATCGCAGGCGATCCGAATGCCGGCAACGGTTTCGATGTCGCATTGGATATCGCCGCACCTCCAGCTGGCAATACCTATTACGCCTTTCTCAGTCTGGGATCCGTTTTTCCCTACCGGCTCTTTACTGATTACCGTTATTGGAGCAGCCCGTTTGAAGAGGGACTGGATTGGTTATTACAGGTGATAAATGCCGGCTCCGCAACGACTGTGTTGACGTGGGAACCGCAATTATTGCCTGCGGAAGGCTTGTTTCTGATCTGGGCGGACGGTTTATCCCCGCTCAACATGAACAACAATAACAGCATTACTTTTAGCGGCGATAATATCGTCCACATCAGTTATCGTTTTGAAAAGGAAATCCAGTATCATTTTACCCACTCAGGCTGGTTTCTCGTCTCCTTGCCTGTAAATCCAACTGATAAAAGTGTAGCGGCACTGTTCCCAGGAGCTTTGGACGGCGTCGCGTTCTCCTGGGATCCTGTGCAGATGCAATACATCCCCAATACGACTCTGGAAACCGGCAAAGGGTATTGGATTGCGCTTGCCGACGCTGCAGACTATAGTATTATTGGCCACACGATAAAGTGCGTGGCGCTAAATTGCGAACCTGGGTGGCATCTGGTCGGCGGACCTTATGGCCGCGTGGATATGAGTTCCCCTGACGACAACCCCGATGGTTCTGTTCTGTTGCCGGCTTATGGTTGGGATAATAATCAGGGTGTCTATGTGCCGGTGACCGATTTCGAACCTGGAGCCGGCTATTGGTTGTTGATCTGGCAGGCGTGCACCTTGACCATTGATGCATCATCCGGTTTGAATAAGGACCTGCCCAATCATCTGGCAGGTGAATATGATGACTTTTACGCCAGATATGGAAAACAACCACCGCTTCCTCCTTTGGTCAACCAAGGTGTAGCCCAACCCTTTGCCGGAATGCCGGTTGCTCATAGTTTGTACGACAACTTTCCCAATCCATTTAATCCCTGCACTTGCATCAGCTTCGTTTTGACGGGCCGTGATCAGGTAGAACTGGCCATCTATAATTTGCGTGGTGAAAAAATCAGAGATCTGTTTAATGCGACCCAACAAGCCGGGTATCATCAGATTTTCTGGGATGGAAAAAATGAGGATGGCGAGTTTTGTAGCACAGGTATTTATTTTGTAAGCGGCCGCTTGGGTACGACCCATTTTACCAAAAAAATGACTATGATCAAATAAACTCTTAAAAAAAAGAGTTTGAAAAAAGTCTTGGTCTTTTTATTTTACCAAGACTTTTTTATTGTTGGGTTGTTTAGGGAATAATACTTGACTATGGATATGTATTATAAGCATGACATCATCATATTTTTGTGACGATTTTCAATTTAGTTTCTATTATACTCTTTATTAAATTTAATATAAACAACAACGCTTGCAAATTTCAATTTGGCATGATTATTGTATTTCGGAGAAATGAAAACTTGCCATAGGCAGGAGAGAATTTATATATTGATATTTGGTGAAAAAACGGTGAATTCCGTGAATTTTTAGTCATTTCACCAATATATAATATTTGTTACAGGTTTGAATTTGTTATAAGTAATTTAAAAAACAGAACTAAAAATGATTTGAAGAATTTTAAAAGTTGGTACGTTATTTGCTTATGTAAAATTGTATCCAAATGAGCATATAATAAAACCAAAGCATCATAATAATAAGGAGGAAGACATGAGATTCTTGAGAAATGGATTAATGCTTCTGTTAGCTCTCTTGTTCACTGCTCCACTATTGGCTGTCAGTTTAGAAATCCAGGGAGGGATGACTGTACAAACGTTTCTCGGCGATCCGAATACGCCACCCCCGGCTCAGGGTATGGGTGAAATTATCTTGGATGGCACTGTGATCGATTTGCCGATGAATGCATCTGCCGGTTATTTGTTAGGCAAGGTGACTTGTACGCGGCCTGATCTGGCGGTGAACAGCACCGGCACTGGTTTTGCCGGACTGCAATTTCCCTCATTCACCGGAACAATGACCAGAGTGACAAGAAGGGCGTATGAAGATCACACGCCGTTGCCCAATGTGGTGCGTTGGTATCGTGCCAGCAACACCGGGAACGCTGCTACGGGCAATATGGCGTTCAATTTCATTACATCCGGTACATGGAACGAAACCAACAGCGTGCCGGCTGACTATGTTATGCTTAGTTATGCCGGCAGTAGTTGGAGCGATCCTATCGGTACGCCCACTGCGACCTCTCCGGTCAATGCGGTGGCGCAATCGGTCCCGGCCGGTCAATCAGACTGGATTGTTGTCCATCACACAGATGTTGCAAAGGTATTTGCCAAAGTATGGCTGGAAGGGCCATACAGCACCGCCACGCATCAAATGGTTCGGACTAGCGGATATAAGGCTATTTTGGATACACTGAAACGAGATTGGCTGACCAAGTTTTTAACCAGTGATGTTTCAACCCCCATCACGACCGCTGTGCCGAACGCTATGGATTTTGTTTTGGTTTATCTGCGCAATGCCGCGTCTGGAGGGAGTCCAGCCGCAACTGCTTTGGGTGTCATTGGCACAAACGGTTTTCTATATGATTTAAACGGAGATCCGGGCGTTTCCATGAACATTCCCAACGGCGATTACTATATAGTTGTCTTACATCACAATCATCTGGCAGTACAGAGCGCTACCGCAGTTAACACAGCCACCCTTACCGGCAATGTAGCCGGTGAGTATTTTGATTTCACCGTCCTGGCAAACTGCTATCAGAAACCGAGTGGTTCCAATAATGAACCAGTGAAGATGCTGGAATCTGGTGTGTACGGTCAGTTCGCCGGAAATGCCGCATCGTCCATAGGCAGTGAAACTGGCGCGGCCATGCCGATTATCGTTTATAGTTTGGATGGCGTACCGATTCAGCAAGGAAGCGGCGATGATCCCAAATATACAAGAGCGGACACCAATTTAAACGGCGTTGTGGTATACGCGCTGGATTTTGTTCCTGTACAGATGAACAGCGGCCTTGCCTGCGAAGTGCCAATGCCGATCGTTCCCGTTCCTTAACATGTGAATGAAAACTTAATGAATGAGGAAATCCATGAAACGATTGTTAATCTTTGCGATTTTTTTGCTTGCAGCCTCTCAAGTTTTTGCGCAGTCGGAGGCCTATCAAGCAACTTACCTTACCTCCATCAAACAGGACAGTTTTTTTGTCGATTTTGTGATCCGGAGTGCTGGTGAAACTTCTGCCAAGCTGGGTAATTTAACCCTCTTCCTAAACTATAACACCGAAGCCTTACAGTATGTGGGCAAAGTGGGGCTCTATGACGGCCCCTGGGATTTTAATAATGCCCAAGTGCCAGGGTCCTATTCGGATGTGAGCGTGTTGAACCGTGCGGCCAATAAAAGATTCTCCATCAACTTTGTCAAAGCTGATGGAGCGCCTGAAGACGGCGGCCTTCCTGTGCCAGTTGATTTTACTCGCATCGGGCGGGTGAAATTTCTCATCTTGAGTCCAACCATCGATAAACAGATGAGTTGGAACACCACGTTTTGCGGCGTAACCGACTGGATGCTCAACGACATAACCGGAAACTGGGCCTTTGAAGAAGGAACCGTTGTGGCTGTGGAATTGGTCTCCTTTGCCGCTAATACCCTTGATGGTCTTGTCGACCTGAGTTGGATTACCGGCTCTGAGACCAATAACCTCGGTTTCTCAATTATGCGCTCCGAAACAGCCGGTGGACCGTTTGAAAAGATCACAGCCAAGTTGATTCAGGGAAAAGGAAATTGCGAAAAAGAAAGCTCTTATCGCTTTACCGATGAAAATGTTGAAGTCGGCAAAACCTATTATTACAAACTTTGCGATATTGATTTCATGGGCAGACAGATGACGCATCCTCCGGTCACCATTCTGGTCGAGGCGCCGAAAGAGTATGGTCTGTTGCAGAATTTCCCGAATCCCTTTAATCCTACCACCACCATTCAATTCAAGGTGAAAGAGGCAGGCCGCGCCACGATTAATATTTATAACCTGACCGGACAGGTTGTTCGTACGCTGATCGATAAACATTACAATGCCGGCAAATTCGAAGCTGTGTGGGATGGAAAAAACGACCAGGGCGTAAGCGTACCGACCGGGGTGTATTTCTATCGGCTCAAGATCAATAATTTTACCAAAGTAAAGAAAATGCAGCTGGTGAAATAAGGAATAACGGATTGCACTATTAGAACAGAGCGAATGGCCTCACCCATTCGCTCTTTTCATTGTTTCACTACTGATGTGGGGGCATTGGTTTTCTTCTTTCCGGCTTTTTAATCCAAAACAGATTATGAAAGTATGTGAAAATCTCTTCCTTCCTTATTATTTACCGAAGAGAACCGTGAAGGTTGTTGGCTATGTTTTTTCACGCTTACCCTTGATGCAAGGAAGACGATCTCTTAACCGCGAGGTTGTGATTTTTCTTTCTATGTGCAGGAGACAAAAAATGAAACGAAAATTGATGTGGCGCTTTTTATTTTTTCTCTTCACGCTTGCTGCTATGCCTGCCTGGGCTCAGATACGCTATGAAGCGACCTGGCGTGGATTTGCAGTCGGCGCTTCCGATTACTATGTCGATTTCTTTCTGCGAGCCATGCCCGGCCAGACGGTTGAAAAAATCGGCAATCTCACCTTGTTTCTGAATTACAACACCAGCGAATTGACCTATGTGGGTCTGGTGGCCGGTTTTGACGGCCCCTGGGATTACGGCAACACCGGCATTCCCTCTCCCAGTTATAATCAGGTGTTCGCTTTCAATCGGCAGGCCAACAGCCGGTTTTCCATCAATTTTGCCAAGGCGGACGGCGCTGATCCATTAGGCGGCGTAGCGCCGGTTGTATGTCCGACACGCATCGGGCGTGTTCGTTTTACGAGAACCACGGATACGCCTTCATTGTCATTCAATACCCAATTTTGCGGATTGACAAATTATGATGATCTAACGGATATTACAGCACAGGTAAGCCTTCCTGATGCCCCGCCTGTCCTTTGTCAGGATTTCGGCGATATTCCGGCCACTTATAGCACCCCTGCCGCCGGCCATGATGTACAGGGCATTGTCACCAATCAAACACCTATCTACCGATTGGGCGCAGTAGTGCCGGATTATGAGAGCACACCGGCCACGCCGCTGGACGGTACGGGTGATGATGTGACCGGCTCACCGGACGATGAGGAAGGCGTTACATTCCCCACATTGGCTGAGGGAGTGGCCAGCAGTCTAAGCGTGAGTTTCAGCAAGCCCTCCGGCGCTACAGCTTATTTAATGGCTTGGTTTGATTGGAATAACGATGGCGATTTTATCGATCCTGGCGAACTGGCAGCCAATGTTGCTCTGACGACACAAACAAGTCCGGTGACGATAAGTGTGACCCCGCCAGCGGGCTCGGCCGGCAGCAGTTATGCACGATTTCGCATCTCCAGTTCGAGTACCATGACGCCCATTGTATATGCAATGGATGGCGAGGTGGAAGACTATCCTGTCACCATTCTCGATGTCTTCGATTTTGGCGACGCACCGGCCAGTTATGGCACAGCGACCGCTTATCACAGCGTACCCTCGACGCCGACGCTTTACCTTGGTTCTACAATCCCTGACGTTGAACCCGCCCCGTGCACTCCTGCCGACGGCACCGGTGATGATGTGACCGCTACAGACGATGAGGAGGGTGTAATCACGCCCACTCACATTGTGCCTAATGTGGCAGGCAATTGGCGAATCAGTTTCGTCAAGCCGGTAAGCGGAACACAATATTTACGCGGTTGGGTTGATTGGAACCGTGATGGAGATTTTCTTGATAGTGGAGAATTGATAGTCGATACGCCTTTAACCGGTTTAAGCAGTCCCTATGTTATCGGCGTTCTCACTCCGGCCACGGCGTCTGTCGGCGTCAGCTATGCACGCTTCAGAATCAGTACGACTGCGGCGATGACGCCGACCGCTGACTACAGCGATGGCGAGATTGAAGATTATGCCATCGTTATTGAACCGGTCAGCGGTTTGCAAAAGGATTTCGGCGATGTGCCCTCCTCCTACGGCACAACCACCGCTTTACATCTCATTCCCAGTCCGACGCAAATTTATTTTGGTGCAGCTGCACCGGACAATGAAGCCGCACCGGCTGCTCCAACAAACGGCACCGGCGACGATGTGACCGGAACCGATGATGAAGAGGGCATACAATTACCTGCGATTTTTCCGACCGGACAAAATTCTTCGGTCACCATCGCATTTACACGACCGGTTGGGCCGGTTATATATATTCGCGGCTGGTTCGACTGGAATCAGGACGGTGATTTTCTCGATAGCGGAGAGCAGGGAATTGATCTGACATTGACCACACAGATCAGCCCGCAAATTGTGACTGTGGCCGTGCCGGCCGGTGCACTTACCGGCGCCAGTTATGCCCGTTTTCGCATCAGTGACGTCGCGATCCCTGGCGGCATGACGCCAGTGATTGGATATGATACGGGTGAAATTGAAGATTATCCCATATCAGTTCAAACGCCTGCCGATTATGGCGATGCACCTGCCAGTTACGGCACCAACACGGCTGTCCATAGTGTTCCGACAACACCCAATTTGTATTTAGGCGTTGTGGCGCCGGATTTAGAAGTAACACCATCAATTCCGTTGGATGGCAGCGGCGATGATGTGACGGAAACCGATGATGAGGAGGGTATCACCCTGCCGGCTCATATTGTTGCCGGCGTCGCAGCCAACTGGACCGTTCGCTTTGTCAAACCTGTCACGGGCACGCAATATCTGCGTGGTTGGGTGGACTGGAATCGCGACGGCGATTTTCTCGATACCGGAGAATTGGTTATCGATACGCCCCTGACCAGCATTACCAGTCCCTATACGGTTGGTATTTTGGCGCCATCCACTGCCATTGTCGGCGCCAGTTATGCCCGTTTTCGCGTCAGTGAAAATGCTACCTTAACACCCATACAGTCAGCCGGCAATGGAGAAATAGAAGATTATGCCATTGCCATAGAGCCGATTTCAGAACAGATACGCGATTATGGCGATGCTCCGGATAGTTATGGCACTACTTCTGCAGTTGTGCATCTGCTCCATTCACCGCCCACGATCTATTTGGGCACGGTCATTCCGGACAATGAAACCACGCCGGCACTGCCTCTCAACGGCACCGGAGACGATGTGAATGGAACCGATGATGAAGAAGCATTACTCTCTTCTCCTGTATTTGTCACCGGCAGCACCGGCAGTGTCACTATTGCCTTTACCAAACCAAGCGGCGCCCTGGTGTTCTTACGCGGCTGGATAGACTGGAACCGTGACGGTGATCTGCTCGATGTGGGTGAATTGGCTGTCGATCTGACCTTGACATCGCAAACCAGTCCGCAAACCCTGAACTTTACTGTACCGCCTGGAGCGGTTCCGGGCAGCAGCTATTTGCGTCTGCGTATTACCGATGTCGTCATCCCGGGCGGGATGACGCCTGTCGATGGGTATGATACGGGCGAGGTGGAAGATTTTCCGATCACCATTCAGGCGCCTTCGGATTTCGGCGATGCTCCGACAAGTTATGGTACAGCGACCGCTTCACACGTTATACCGAGTACGCCGACGCTTTATTTGGGCACAATCAGTCCCGATGCGGAAGCCGGACCGGCCACTCCTCTGGACGGCAGTGGCGACGACGTTACCGGAACAGATGATGAAGGCGGCGTGGTAACGCCGGTGCATATTGTACCCGGTGTGGCGGGCAATTGGATGGTTATTTTCACCCGTCCAGCCGGAACCCAATATCTACGTGGTTGGATTGACTGGAATCGCGATGGCGATTTTCTTGACAGTGGTGAATTGATGGTGGATGTGACTTTAACTACCCAGACCAGTCCGCTGCTCATTGGCTTGGCTGCTCCAGGCACCGCCTCGACAGGCGCCAGCTATGCCCGGTTTCGCATCAGCAGCACAACTGGGATGACACCCTCCGACTCGTATAATGATGGTGAGATAGAAGACTATGCTATTATTATTGAGCCACCCGGAGGTTTGCAAAAGGATTTTGGCGACGTGCCGACCAGTTACGGGACCAATACGGCTTTACACCTGATTCCAAGTCCAGCACAAATTTACCTGGGCAGCGTCGCACCGGATAATGAAAATACACCGTCCACTCCGTTGGATGCCACCGGTGATGACGTTGTGGGCACTGATGACGAAGGCGGCGTAACTTTACCTGCTGCGTTTATTGGTGGTCAAAACGCGAACGTGACTATTTCTTTCACCAAACCGGCAGGTCCGATTATTTATTTACGCGCATGGTTCGATTGGAACCGGGATGGCGATTTCCTGGATAATGGCGAAATGGGTGTGGATTTAACCTTGACCACGCAAACGAGCCCGCAGACCGTTGCTGTGAGTGTACCGGCCTCGACTCCGGATGGAACTTCATATGCCCGCTTCCGCATCAGCGATGTTGCGGTCAGCGGCGGTATGACGCCGATTTTTGGTTTCGACACCGGCGAGGTGGAGGATTATGCCATCACCTTAATGGCCTCCAATCAACCGCCATATGCCATCAACGATATCAATAATACGACGCTGAATACCGCAGTGACGGGAAACGTGTTGACCAATGACTGGGATCCCAACGGTGATGCCTTGACGGTAACGACGACGCCTGTCTCAACACCGTCGCATGGAACCGTGACTTTGAGTGCCAATGGAAATTACACCTATACGCCGACAACAGGTTATGTGGGCGAAGATGTTTTTTCTTATCAAGTATGTGACAACGGCACGCCCTCGCTGTGCGATCAGGCTGTGGTCG
Source organism: uncultured Cytophagia bacterium (assembly GCA_964387285.1). GTDB lineage: Bacteria > Zhuqueibacterota > Zhuqueibacteria > Residuimicrobiales > Residuimicrobiaceae > Anaerohabitans. The sequence continues at coordinate 11,936 of CAYLWO010000123.1, forward strand.
CCATCGAGATTGTCAGCGATACGAATGACAACAATGCACCGATCGCCAATGATGATGCGGTGCAAACGTTGATGAATATCGCCATTCCCGGCAACGTCCTGACCAATGATTTGGACCCGGATGATGATCCGTTGACGGTCACCACCACACCGGTTGTGTTGCCGTCTCACGGCGCCGTAATATTGAACACTGATGGGACCTTTACCTACACACCTACAACCGGCTATCTTGGCGAGGACTCGTGGGAATATCAGGTGTGTGACAACGGTTCTCCTGCCCTGTGTGATTTAGGAACGGTGACGGTGACGATTGTATCGAATCCCGCAGGGAATGATCCGCCTGTGGCTGTCGATGATGCTGCCACGACAGATCCGAATATTCCTGTTTCTGGAAATCTGGCAGCCAATGATTATGATCCGAACGGTGATCCGATGACCGTGACGACAGCGCCGGTTAGCGGCCCCAGCCATGGTGCGGTAACCATTACTATTGATGGCAGCTTTACTTATACGCCACAGACCGGTTATACGGGACCGGATCAATTCATTTACCGCATTTGTGATAATCAGTCCGCGTGCGATGTGGCGACCGCTTATATCACCATTCAGAACAATAACAGGCCGCCAATTGCGATCGATGATATCAACAATACGATTATAAACATGGCAGTGACCGGCAATGTGCTGACCAATGACTGGGATCCGGATAACAATTCCTTGACCGTAACCACAACGCCGGTCGTATCTCCTGCGCACGGTACTGTTGCGCTGAACAGCAACGGGAGTTATACCTATACTCCGACCACCGGTTATATCGGCGAGGATACTTTCACCTATCAGGTCTGTGATAACGGGGCGCCTTCGCTTTGTGATCAGGCAGTGGTGACCGTCGAGATCGTGCATAACGGCCAGGGCAATACCGCGCCCATTGCCAATGATGACGCAGTACAGGGACTGGTTAACAATCCTGTTTACGGCAATGTATTAACCAACGACCTGGATCCGGACGGCACGGTGCTCACGAATCCGACTGTGACCACCTTGCCGATGCACGGCACCGTGAGCTTGAGTGCCGGCGGCGTCTTTACCTACACTCCGGCGACCGATTATGTCGGCACCGACACCTGGCAATATCAAATCTGTGACGACGGTACGCCGGTTTTATGTGATGTTGCTGTGGTGAGCGTGACTATCTACCCGAATCAAATCGGCAATGATCCGCCATTTGCAGTCGATGATGCTGCCACCACCAGACCCAATACGCCTGTATCAGGCAATGTGGCTGTAAACGATTACGATCCGAACGGTGATCCATTGATCGTCAACACCACTCCGGTCAGTAATCCGGTTCACGGTACGGTTGCTCTGAACGCAGCGGGAAATTTTACCTACACGCCAACCACCGGATATATTGGACCGGATCAGTTCATTTATCAGATTTGTGATAATGGCACGCCTCCGTTGTGTGATCAAGCGACAGCTTATATTACGGTCCAAAACGTCGGCGATTTTGGCGATGCGCCATCGACCTATGGTTCTGCAACCGCTATGCATATTGTAGCGAGCACGCCGGTTCTCTATCTGGGCGCGATAGCCCCGGATATCGAATCTGCTCCGTCAACTCCATTGGACGGCAGCGGCGACGATGTTACCGGCACTGATGATGAAGAAGGGGTAACGGTTCCTCTGCACATCGTACAGGGAGTCGCCGGCAATTGGCAAATCCGGTTTGTAAAGCCGGCTACCGGCACCTTTTATTTGCGTGGTTGGGTTGACTGGAATAGAGACGGCGATTTCCTCGATGCAGGGGAGACGATTGTCAACACATCGTTAACCGGCATCACCAGCCCGTATACGGTTGGTATTTTGGCGCCGGCCAGCGCATCGGTTGGTTTAAGCTATGCGCGTTTCCGGATCAGTTCAACTTCCGGCATGACGCCCAGTGCTGGTTATGGCGATGGAGAAATAGAGGATCTAGCCATTACCATCGAAGCATTGGTGCAAAACCGGGATTATGGCGACGCTCCCATCAGCTATAATAACTCCTTGCCGGCGGTTCATCTGATCCCGGCCAGCCCGACCATTTATCTAGGCGCTGTGGCGCCTGATGCTGAAACCGGTCCGTCATCACCGCAGGATGGCAGCGGTGACGACGTCTCCAACATCGATGATGAAGATGGCGTTGTTTTACCGGTTGAATTTGAGATCGGGCAAAATACCCAAATCACCATCAGTTTCACCAAGCCGAGCGGCTCTCTGGTTTTTCTGCGCGGGTGGTTCGACTGGAATCGAGATGGTGATTTTCTCGACGACGGTGAATTGGGCGTCGATTTGACGCTGGTTGCACAGACCAGTCCGCAAACCCTCACAATCACTGCGCCTATCGGCAGTGTTGTCGGCGCCAGCTATGCACGATTTCGCATCAGCGACGTATTGATTGCCGGCGGAATGACGCCCACTCATGGATATGAGAACGGCGAGATTGAAGACTATCAAATTGCCTTGCGTTATCCGCGAGCTACCGTGTTCGCCAAGGTGTTTTTGGAAGGCGCTTACGATGCCAATATACAAAAAATGGTGCAGAAATCGGGTTATCGAGCTATTTTAGACACTCTGCGGCGCGATTGGACGACCAAATTTTTAACCCAGGACGTCTCCATTCCGCTCAACAAAGTGCCTAATATTGTGGATTTTATTCTAATCGCTCTGCGTAGCAGCGCGACTAGTACGATGGAGGAAATGGCCATCGGCTTTGTAACAACCGATGGCTATCTGTACGGTCTCGATGGCGAGCCCGGGATCCGCTTTAATGCGGATGGAGGCAACTATTATATCGTCATCATGCATCAGAACCATCTGGCTATTCAAACCGCCAATGCAGTTGATATCAGGCTCCTGTCCGGTTATCAACCGGGGCAATTCATCGATCTAACAGTACTCGACAACATTTATCAAAAGCCCCCCGGGTCCTCTAACAACGAACCGATTAAGGCGATGTTGCCGGACGGTTCCGGCATTCATGCCATGTTTGCCGGCAATGCTCATAACGCTGGTGGTTGGGAATCGGCTATACCTTCTTCAGGTCCTACCATTCCTAAAATTGTATATGCGATCGATGCAATTCCTATACAAGAAGACAGCGGACAAATTCCACAGTACACAAGAAGCGATACCGATCTATCCGGCGTTACCATTCTTGCACTCGATTTTATATTTGTCCAGCAGAACAGCGGGATTGCATCAGAAGTGCCAACACCTTTAAAACCTTAACCCTGTCGCTTTTCCGCCAAGGGATTGTCCACGCTAATTTGGACAATCCCTTTTTTTTTGCCCCTAACTGAATTGCCGGTGGATTCCTGATAACTTGCATATTTGGCATGTTTCTTGTCTTTATAGGAAGTGAATAAAGGGGTGCGTGTTGCGTAATTACTTGAAAATAATATATTAAAATATAAAAAAAATATTAAAATAAATTCATTGTTAATGCTTTTATGTCCCAGATTCTAGTTTGAATGTTTAGCTGATGCCACATGATTACAGATGAATCAAAGGAGGCGGCGATGAAGATGGGTGGATTATAAGATGGGATTTTTTGAATTAGGAGTGAAAATCATGAAGGTAAACCAAAACCAAATACACCAAAAAGGAGGTCTTTCCCATGAGTAAAAGACTTTTCATGCTGTTAATCGTACTAGCCGTGTGGGCGAGTTTTTCGGTTACAGCGGCATGGAGTCAAAATTACAAGTACGAAGCTTCTTTCCGAACCATAAGCGAAGGCGCCAATACCTTCTATGTCGAATTTTATATGCGTTTGCTGCCGGGCGCGACATCGGAAAAGCTGGGTAATTTGACTCTATTTCTTAACTATAGCACCTCAGAGTTGACCTATGTATCAAAAGTGGCTGCTTTTGACGGTCCATGGGATGCTAACAATCCAGATATACCGGGTTCATATCAGGATGTCAGTGTTTTGAATAGACCCACCAACAGTCGTTTCTCCATCAATTTTGTCAAAGCGGACGGTGCACCGGATGATGGTGGCTGGCCAGTTACCTACTGCCCGACTCGCATCGGTCGCGTCCAGTTTACCAAGTTGGTGACCAATCCCACCCTTACTTTTAATGAAACGTTCTGCGGCGTCACCAACTGGGATTTGGTTGACATAACAAATAAAGAGCCGGGTCAAGAGCAGTGGGATCAGGTGATTTTTTCCAACACGGCGCCTGATTTGTGCGAAGATTTCGGCGATGCTCCTGCCAGTTATGATTCGCCCACGCCGGCTTCCCACGAAATGCAAGGTTATGACATGCGTCCTTATTATCTTGGTCCTGTCGGCGATAATCCGGATGATGAGACCGCGCCTCAGTCGTCTACATTGGCTGACGGCGATGACAACGATGGTCAGGATGATGAAGACGGCGTCACCTTGCCGGTGCCGGCTGTTATGTCGTGCGGATCTACTTATCAAATCCCCATTCAATATCGAATTCCGAGCGGAGCTACCGCTTATCTGCAGGGATGGTTTGATTGGAATCGCGTGAACGGCTTTGAAGCCGGTGAACTTGTGGTAAATGAAACCGTGACCTCCTCTGGTACCTATACGGCCAGTGTTACGGTTCCAGGGAGCGGCAGTGACGGTCGATCCTATGCCCGTTTTCGCATCAGTACTACTTCGTCCATGAATCCTTACGGTGTATATACAGATGGTGAAGTAGAGGATGTGACTTTTACATTGGAAAATTGCGAATCCTGTGGTGCGGATTTCTCCGGTATTCCTACTGAAGGTTGTCCAGGTATGACCGTGGTCTATACAAACACCACTGTTGGCACTCCGACAATTGGAAGTTGGTCGTTCCCAGGAGGCACCCCTAGCAGCGCTTCCGGACCCGGCCCGCATAATGTCGTTTACAACACGCCGGGATATTATGATGCAAGCATGACCTATGTTTGCGGCGCTACTCCTACCACAATTACCAAAACAAACTATATTGCGGTTTGGGAACCTATTACCTCCGGGTCAGCGGTGATTGCGACCGATCCGGATCCTGCAACCGGTACAGCGCCACTGACGGTGCATTTCAGTTCTGCAGGTTCAACTGGAACCATTACGGGCTGGGCATGGGATTTCGGCGACGGCAGCAGCAGCAATGAGCCGAATCCGACGCACGTGTATACCTCAACCGGCAGCCGCACAGTGACGTTGACGGTGACCGGTCCATGCGGCGATCTGACGGATAATGCGACAACGACCGTGACCATCATAAATAGCGGATGTACGATTGATGCGGATTTCACGGCAGCGCCGTTGAACGTGTGCGTTGGCAATACGGTGAATTTCTATAACGGATCAACGCCGGTGGCGGACATAGTCAGCTATCTGTGGGAGTTCGGCGATGGAGCAACCAGTACAGCGGCCAATCCGACGCACAGCTATGCGGCAGCGGGCAACTATACGGTTACCTTGACCGCTTATGGCCAGAGTCCGTGTCAGGACAGCGAGAGTAAATTTGAACTGATTCATGTGGGTCCGCAGGCGGAGTTTTATGCGACGCCGCGAGCGGGTCGTGCGCCGTTGACGGTGAATTTTTACGATCAGTCCATCGGCAATCCGACGTCGTGGAGCTGGAATTTTGGCGACGGCGGCGTCAGTGCCTTACAGAATCCGACTCATGTTTACACAGCGGCCGGCGATTACACGGTGACGTTGACCATCGGCGGCGGCTGCGGAACGGATACGGAACAAAAAGTCGCTTATATTCATGTCGGCGAGTTTTGGTATTCTGTGGATTTCAGCGCGAATGATCCGAGTGTTTGCGTGAACACGAGCATCACGTTTACGCCGACGCAGAGCGGCACAGCGACTAATCCTACGTATACCTGGAATTTCGGCGATGGTTCGACTACAAGCACGTCAACATTGTCGCCGGTATCGCATATCTATACGGCGCCGGGTGATTATACGGTAAGTCTGACGGTGACGGCGGATGAAGGGACGTGGGTGGAAGTGAAGGATGAATATGTTCATATTTATCCGAATCCGCCTGTGGCCGCGTTTGCCTGGGCGGTGAGCAACTGCGCGACGAACAGCATCCAGTTCCTGGATGAGTCAGACGGTTCGGTGACGAGTTGGTCCTGGAATTTCGGCGATGGCTCGACCAGTTCGCTGCAGCATCCGTCGCACAGCTATGCCAACCAGAATGATTATACTGTCACGTTGACGGT
>CAYLWO010000124.1:0-18070 GCA_964387285.1 uncultured Cytophagia bacterium
CCCAGACCCCGGATGTGGCCGCGTTTTTTGCGGCCACTCCGGGTGTCTCTCGGCGCATAATCAATGAGTTAAGAAACACCCGGGGTCACAAAAACCGTGACCCCGGGGTTGTTCTGCCTTTTGCGACAGTCTCTGAAAGAGTCCGACATTTTTTGACCACTAGTTCGCATGCAAGCGTCCTTGGTCTCTTCACGGTGATTTTTTTAAGATTTGTCAATTATGCCTTGATTTTTCCATCCTGATTAATTACTTTCTCGTTCATATTTGTGATCAATCTAACCTGGTTCTGTCTTAACAAAAAAAAAACGGAAAAGAAATCAATGGACGCTATTCCCTGGCAAGAGTTGGCAGAAGTCCTCTCTGGACGTTTTTCAACTGAAAACGCAGATCTTTTAATGTATGCTACCGACGCATCAGCCTATCGTGAGAAACCGTCGGCCGTGGTCTGGCCGGCGACCGATGCGGATATCGCCAACGTCATCAAATTTGCCGTCAAATATCATATTCCGCTTGTACCCCGCGCTGCCGGGACTTCATTGGCGGGACAGGTTGTCGGCAACGGCATGATCGTAGATGTTTCCCGTTTCATGAATTCCATATTGGAATTAAACATTAAGGAACACTGGGTGCGCGTGCAACCCGGCGTTGTGCTGGATGAACTGAATCTGTTTCTCAAACCACATGGATTGTTCTTTGGACCGGAGACCTCCACGTCCAATCGTTGCATGATGGGCGGCATGGTGGGCAATAATGCGTGCGGCGCCCATTCTCTGATCTATGGCAGCACGCGCGAACATACGTTGAGCGTCAAGGGATTTCTCAGCGACGGCAGCGTGGTTGAATTTGCCGGCTTGACGGACGCCGAGTTTGAAAAAAAGAAAAGCCGGACGGATTTGGAAGGGAAAATTTACCGTGAGCTGGATGCGATTCTCAGCGATGCGCAAAATCAGGAATCCATTCGCAACGAATATCCGGAACCCCGTGTGCATCGCCGCAACAACGGCTACGCCCTGGATCTGCTGCTGGCCATGTCTCCGTTTACAAGAACCGGACCAGCGTTCAATCTTGCGTCCTTGCTGGCCGGTTCTGAGGGCACGCTGGTTTTTACCACCGAGATCAAATTGAATTTGATTCCGCTGCCGCCAAGAGAAAAAGGGTTGATCTGCGCCCATTTCAACACGCTCGAAGAGGCCATCCAGGGCAATTTGATCGCCTTAAGGTTCCAACCCGGGGCCGTGGAGCTGATCGATCGGGTGATCATGCAATGCACCAAAGAAAATATTACGCAGCGCAAAAACCGGTTTTTCATTCAAGGCGATCCGGGCGCTATTCTGGTCATTGAATTTGCACGCGAATCTGCCGAAGAAATCAAAAGTCTGCGCGAGCAAATCGAAAAAGAAATGCGCCTGGCCGGACTGGGTTATCATTTTCCGCTGGTCACCGGTCCGGACATCAACAAGGTTTGGGCGCTGCGCAAAGCCGGTCTGGGTTTGCTGGCCAACATACCCGGCGACGGCAAACCGGTCTCTCTGGTGGAAGACACCAGCGTGCATCCGGAAAATCTCGGCGCTTATATCGCCGACTTTAAAAAAATGCTGGCCAAATACAACCTGGACTGCGTCTACCATGCGCACATTGCCACCGGCGAGCTGCATTTGCGTCCGGTGCTCAATTTGAAGAATAGCGATGACCTCGCGCTGTTCCGTAAAGTGGCTGAAGAAACCGCCGATCTGGTAAAAAAATATCGCGGTTCATTGAGCGGAGAACATGGCGACGGCCGGCTGCGCGGTGAATTTATCCCGCGCATGATCGGTGCGCATAATTACGAACTTTTGCGCCGCGTCAAACGCGTATTCGATCCGCAGCAACTGTTCAATCCGGGCAAGATAACGGACACGCCGCCGATGGATACGCAGCTGCGCTACGAGCCGGGCAGACCGGTTCGCGAATTCGAGACGGTATTTGATTTTTCCGCTGTCGGCGGCTATCTCCGTCTTGTGGAAAAATGCAACGGCTCTGCGGATTGCCGCAAATCGGCATTGATGGGCGGAACCATGTGTCCCAGTTACATGGCCACGCACGATGAAAATGCGACCACCCGCGCCAGAGCCAACATTCTTCGCGAATTCATCACCTTTTCACAAAAGAAGAATCCGTTTGATCATGCGGAAATTTATAACGTGCTGGATCTCTGCCTGTCCTGCAAAGCATGCAAATCAGAGTGCCCGTCCAATGTGGACATGGCCAAACTGAAAGCAGAATTCTTACAGCATTATTATGACAGTCACGGTATTCCGCTGCGCACCAGACTGATCGCCTACATCACCTGGATTAATCGTCTGGGCTCACTGGCGCCGGCGGTGTTTAACTGGGCGGTGACCAATCCTTTTATTGCCAACACCACAAAAGGATTAATCGGATTTGCAAAAGAACGCAGTATTCCGACGCTGCATACATTCACCCTGAGAACATGGGCGAAGAAACATCTCAAAGCGCTGCAGCAGCCGCTTCCCACCGATGCTCCGCGCGTATATCTGTTTGTCGATGAATTTACCGATTACAACGACACCACGATCGGCGTCAAGACGATACAACTGCTCAGCCGTCTGGGCTACCGTGTGCAGATGGTCGACCACGGCCAAAGCGGCCGCACGTTTTTATCAAAGGGGTTGCTGCGCACAGCGGCAAAAATAGCCGCCAGGAATGTCCAGGCGCTTAAAGACTGCGTGTCGGAACAGACGCCGCTGATCGGCATTGAACCATCCGCCATTCTGGGTTTTCGCGATGAATATCCGGATCTGTTGCGCGGCGAAGCGAAAAAACAGGCCCTGGAACTGGGCCGACATGTCTATATGCTCGATGAATTTCTCAGTCACGAGATGGAAGCGGGCAGAATCAAGAAAACGCAGTTCACCACAAAGGCAAAGAGCATCAAACTGCACGGCCATTGCCAGCAGAAAGCCATCGCCTCCACCGAACCGACAAAAAAAATGCTCTCCTTTCCGGAAAACTATAGCGTCACGGAAATACCTTCCGGGTGCTGCGGCATGGCCGGATCATTCGGTTATGAGAAGGAACATATCGCTCTTTCCAAACAGGTGGGCGAACTGGTGCTGTTTCCAGAGATCAGAAAAGCGGGCGACGAGGTCATCATCGCCGCGCCCGGCACCAGTTGCCGGCATCAAATCAAGGATGGGACAGGAAGAAAAGGACTGCATCCGGTGGAGATATTGTACGAGGCGTTGGTGTGAAATTTTATTTTTACAATGTCGGACACCTCCGGAGACTGTCGCAAAAGGCAGAACAAACCCGGGGTCACGGTTATTGTGACCCCGGGTGTTTCTTAACTAAATGATGATGCGTCGAGGGACACCCGGAGTGACCGCAAAAAAAATACGGCCGCATGAAAAATGCTATCAGGAACTGCAAACGAACGAGGATCAAACGAATGGCAGTATATTCTTTTAAGCGTTCTAATCAAGAAAAATTAAAAATAAACAGCGTCTGCCTGCTGGTGCTTTTACTGTCTGCTGCTTTATGGGCAACGGATCGTCCGGTTTTACGATTCGTCGACGGTACATTTAAAATCGTACAATTTACCGACATTCATTTTCAATACAATTCTTTTCGCTCCGACAGCGCCATGGTCATTGTTAAAACCGTGATCGCCAGGGAAAAGCCGGCTTTGGTGGTCTTGACGGGCGACATTGTCTGTTCCAAAGACACGCGCAAAGCCTGGTTATCTCTTGCCCAGGCTCTGATCGATTGCCGCGTTCCCTGGGCAGTGATGCTCGGCAATCACGACGCGCAGTACGATTTAACCAAAGAAGAAATTCTGGCAACCATTGCCGGCTTGCCGTATAATCTGACAGAGAACGGACCAAAAGAGGTTTGCGGAAATGGCAATTATGTGTTGCAGGTGCAATCCGGCGATGAAAAAGGAGCGGCCGCACTGGTCTATTGCCTGGATTCACACATGGGCTTTCATCCCAAAACCGATCTGGGCGATTATGAATGGTTTGATTTCACGCAAATAGTCTGGTATCGCGAACAAAGCGAAAAATTTAAACAGGAAAACGAGGGGCGTCCGCTGCCGGCTCTGGCGTTCTTTCATATTCCTTTGCCGGAATACAATGAGGTTCTTGGGAAAAGAACAACGGTTGGCCTGCAACAAGAAACCGTATGCAGCCCGGCCGTCAATGCCGGTATGTATGCCGCCATGCTAGAATGCAAGGATGTGATGGGAATTTTTGTCGGCCACGATCACAACAACAATTATATCGGTTGTCTGCGCAACATTTGTCTGGCATATGGCCAGGTGACGGGCAGACAGTGTTACGGCAAAATCGGACGCGGCGCAAGGGTGATTGTGATGTATGAAGGACAGCGCAAATTCGACACCTGGGTTCTGAAGCTCTACGAGTGTGATCGCGACAAGGACATCTGGCATCGCGCTGCAGATCAAGAACCGCTTTTTTTTACCTCCTATCCCGATTCGTTCAGGTAGTCGGGTATTCGCTAACGAACCTAGAACTCAAATTTGAATTGATAACCCAACAAAATCGACCAGGTGTTCATCCTTTGTTTATCCTCCCTCTTATACGAATAATCTTCCAACGTACTGTATGGTATGCCATTTCTCCGTGACGTAATGTAGTAATCGAACTCGATGATTAACCTGGCCCAATTAATGCCACCACCAACAATAAAACCGATCTCTGATTCTATGGGATAAAAAAAAAGTCCGGTTAAAATAAACCCGGACTTTTATTCTGCAAAATCGCTAATCGTGAAGTTAGCTCATATCTGGCAATCTTTCCAACAGAGAGGATTATAGATTGAACTTGTATCCCACCAGAATCGACCACGTGTTCATACCGAATTTTTCCGATTCCTCGCTAGAGGCAGAGGACATCAAATCCGAAGAAGATTCTTTGGCAAATTTTCTGGAAACGAGGTTATAATTGAATTCCACGAAAATACTGCGCGTCAAGGTCACGCCGCCGCCGACGATAAAACCAATGGCCGGATCGATTTTGATATCGTCCGTGTCCTCTTCGCCATTATACTTGTAAACTTGTTTCAGGTCGCCCATGAAATAACCGACGCCGCCTTTGACAAAGGGTTTGACAGTACCCTCACCTAAAAAATATTTTGCATAAGCAGAGATGATGGTTTGGTTGAACGTTTGATCCAGTGTAGCTCCTAAAAATTCACCTTGCCAGGTGAGACCGCCAAGCAGATGGTTTACTTCCAAACCTACCTGCAGGTTCGGACTGGCTTTATATCCCAGCTGCACGCCGACCGGCAAGGTTCCTGCAGCATCCTCTTGATCTTCAAAGGCGCTCATGGTATAACCGGAAATAACAGCCACGCTGGTTCCTTGTGCAAAAGCAACAGATAAAGTAGACAACACAGCGAGCAACACCAAACTGATCTTTTTCATTTTTCACTCCTTTTTTTTAGATTATGCAGGTTTTTTCAATGTAACGCTCTGATCGCTGGTTTTATTCCCGATGGACTGGACCTTCTCCGGGTAATAACCACTGCGTCTAATTAGTTATTAATATATTATTTGGGAAATTAAAAAACAATACTTTTTTCCCATGTGGGCGTCATTGGCAGAGCCATGTGGAATTTTTCTACCAGGTGAGACATATAACCATTAGCATATCGACCCTGACGAAACTGATCCGCAACTTTAAAAAAAAGCTGCCAGGACTGTTCCTCTTTTCCTGGTTGAATGGGAAAAAAACAGGCCTTATTCTCGCTAGCGGCGTTCTCATCAACAGGAGAATCACCGATCATTAAAATTTTTTCTGCAGCATACACTCCGGCACTGATAAAGCGAATAATTTCGGATTTTGTGCCGTTGCTTTGCCCGGCAATACAAGACACATAACGGCGCAAGTCATGTTCCTCCCATTCACGCGCTAATTCTTCATCTGCCGTCACTGAACACACCACAACGTCGGCCCACTTGGAAATTTTTTCCAGACATGCGCGTACGGAAGGAAAAGGAGGAACTCCCTGAATCCTCTCGGCCACGCTGCGATTCACCGCTTCACTCCAGCGCCAGGCCTGTGCAAGTTCTTCCGCTCCTGTTTTCTCATACTGCTTTTTCAATGAGTGATTGTCTAAACGGCCTGTCACAGAAATCCATTCACGCAGAGCCGGCACTTGAGGAATTGACGCATGATACTCCTGTACTTCCGGCCATTTGTTAAGCAAATCAAAAAGCTTTATCAACGCCGGAAACCGATTCAATCCGCGCCAGTGCGAATAGAGATTGACAAATTCTGCTGCTTGCCGAACCTGACGCTGAATACCATGCAGCTGCCAATGTTGAATAATATTCGGAATAAAACACTCTTTGTGTTTAATCTCCATAGTGTCGAAAGCAGTGCCGTCGGAATCAATAACGATCAGGTATTCATGCTGTTGCTTCATTTTTTGAACGGATCGTTTTTCAGTCGGTAAAGCATCTCTCCCGCTTTAGGGACATACAGAATGCCCGCCTGTTCCCGGTTCAGAAAATCCTGTGGATGGATGGTAGCCGGATCACGATAACCGAGATTAATTTTTTTACATATTTGCGGTGGAATACTGGTGGCTAAGACAACGTGAATGCGCGGTTTTTCCACGCCGTGTTCAAAAACGCCGACGCCCTTGACGTGCGTAGAGTGGGCCAAAACGCCGGCAGGAAAATGTTTGAATTGCTCCCACTGTTTGACAAAATAATCGCGCACATGATAACCCACCTGTTCGATGACCGGGCCATGGCTGACCGACACCTCGCTGATATGGGGCGCATAGATGATCAATGTGCCGCCATCAGCTACCACGGGTTCCAGTTTGTACATGCATTTGCCGCCGGTCCACAGATCGTCATACATTTGCGGCGCGCAGGACAAAACCGTGTGATAGGGTTTGTCCTTATAGGTGATATGCAATTGATCCGACAGTTCGGCCGCAGCTTCCCAGGCTTGTTCCGGAGCGCCAAAATACAATCCGGCCAATCCGTTCCCATTGACAACCAGGCTGAAACAAAGTTTTTCCACGGTCAGCAGCGAAGCTGCTTTGTCAACCACCTTGCGCACCGGCGTATATTTGGCGCCAATGATGCCGGGATTGGTAATTAAGGCACCCAGCCAATGAAACATATCGATGATCTCCTGACCGGCAATGCCGGGAAAGAGATATTTGTTCCCGCCGGAAAAGCCGACCACCTCATGAGGAAAAGTGGGACCGACAATGACCAGCAGATCATAATCGAACACCATCTTGTTGATGACCACCTCCACCGGTTCATGCATGAGCCCGGATGAGAGGTCCTCAACTTCAGCGGCGGAGATGGCGCCGATCTTTCTTAACTGCTGCGGGTCATTCCAATAGTGATTGAAAAATCGGGCCTTGGGATATGTTGCTTTTCTTTCCTCTTGCGTGATGCCGACACGATGATTGATGGCCTCATCGCTCATGGCCGGATGGGTGCCGAGAGCGACTAAAAAATCCAAATGGGGTATGCGGGACTCTAATTCCTGATAAAGCGCGCGAAACAGGACGTCGATCGGCGCAGTGCGTGAATGGTCCGGTATGATAAAAAGTATTTTTTTACCATTGAATCGCTTTTCATTGAAAGCCTGGCTGACAATCTGCCGCACCTGAGTTTCATCCAGCAGTTCGCTGGCGCCGCCATGACCAATCATGTCCTTTTCCTTTTTTTTTAATAATTAACCAACCATTCCTAGCGCACCCGTAGCGCAAGCCTCCCGGCTTGCGTCTTGCGTGGGCGGTTGTCCAAAAAGTTAGATTTTCTCAATCTTGATTTGGCAAGCGGCCTTGTAGAAAAATTCGTAACTGACGTAAAAACAGTTCGCTGATAGATTCCTCACCCGCTAAAGCGGGTTCGGAATGACACGCTTCCGTTACTTTTTGGACAACCTCCACCAAAGGCTCAGGCCGTATACGTCGAGGAACTGGTATTACCGCCGCGACCGGTCCAATTGGTATGAAACCACTTGCCGCGCGGCTGATCCACCCGTTCATAGGTATGTGCGCCAAAATAATCGCGCTGCGCCTGCAACAGGTTAGCCGGCAAACGCTCACTGCGATAACCGTCAAAATAGGCCAGGGCGCTGCTAAAAGCCGGAACCGGGATGCCCACCTTAACCGCTTTAGCGACAACCGTGCGCCAGGCGTTCTGATTGCTATCGATGATTTTCTTGAAATACGGATCCAAAAGCAGATTCTGCAGATTGGGATTCAGATCAAACGCCTCTTTGATCTTGCCGAGGAATTGCGCCCGGATAATACAGCCCTCGCGCCACATCAAGGCGATTTCACCGTATTTCAGATCCCACTTGTATTCGGCTGCGGCAGCGCGCATGAGTTGAAAACCCTGAGCATAAGAACAAATCTTGGAGGCATAAAGCGCGCGGCGCACCATCTCAATAAACTCTTTTTTATCGCCGCTGAAACTGATTTTAGGACCGGTCAAAATACGGCTGGCCTTGACGCGTTCATCTTTGATAGCGCTCATGGCGCGGGCGAAAACCGCTTCAGCGACCGTTTGGGCAGGAATGCCCAAATCCAGGGCAGCGCCGCTGGTCCATTTTCCCGTGCCTTTCTGACCGGCGGCATCCAGAATCAGATCCAGCATGTATTTTTTGGATTCATCATCCTTTTTCGCCATGATCTCGGCGGTGATTTGAATCAGATAGCTGTCCAGTTCTCCCTTATTCCACTTTTCAAAAACCTTGGCCAACTCTTTTTGCGTCAGTCCGGCTACATTCTTGAGCAGCCAGTAGGCTTCTGAAATCATTTGCATGTCGCCGTATTCGATGCCGTTGTGCACCATTTTGACAAAGTGGCCGGCGCCGTCATTACCGACCCATTCGCAGCAGGGTGAACCGTCCGCCACTTTGGCGCTGATCGCCTGAAAAATGGGCTTGACATGCGGCCAGGCTTGCGCAGATCCGCCCGGCATGATCGACGGACCCCAGAGCGCGCCCTCTTCGCCGCCGGAAACACCGGTGCCGATGAACAAATAGCCTTTGCTTTCTAAATATTTGGTGCGTCGAATGCTGTCCGGAAAATGGCTGTTGCCGCCGTCGATGATGATGTCGTTCTTATCCAGGTGAGGCAAGAGCAACTCGATAAAATCATCCACAGCCTGACCGGCCTTAACCATCAACACGACCTTGGCCGGTTTTTTCAGATTAGCCACCAGTTCTTCGATGGAATGACAACCGATGATGTTTTTCCCTTTGGCGCGCCCATTTGTAAAGTCGTCCACCTTGCTGACCGTACGATTATATACCGCAACGGAAAAACCATTGCGCTCCATGTTTAAAATCAAATTCTCCCCCATGACCGCCAGACCGATTAATCCGATGTCGCATTTTTCCATAATTACGTCTCCTTAATTTTACATTAGATTGTCATAGCCGTAAAGCCGCCATCCACGCGCACAATAGCGCCGGTGACAAAAGAAGAAGCTTTAGCCGACGCCAGCCAGATGGTTGCACCCACCAACTCTTCCGCTTCGCCGAAGCGGTTCATCGGCGTATGTTTCATAATGTCCGACACCCGTTCCGGCGTCAGAATTTTTCGATTTTGCTCAGCAGGGAAAAATCCCGGTGCAATGGCGTTAACACGAACGCCTTTAGTCGCCCATTCACGCGCCAGAAACATGGTCAAATTATTTACACTTGCCTTGGATAAACTGTAGGTAAAAACTTTGGAGAGCGGCGGGCCGGAAGAAGCGGAGGAAATATTGATGATGCTGCCGCCTTTACCGCTTTGCACCATTTTATTGCCGAATACCTGACAAGCCAGAAACATGCTTTTCAAATTCACTCTCATGATCTTGTCGAACTCTTCTTCCGCAATATCAAAAAAAGGAGTGCTGGAGTTGATGCCCGGCGCATTGACGAGAATGGCGGTCTCGCCCAACTCTTTGCTGATGGTTGCCTCGGCCTGAATCAAACCCTGCTTGGAAGCGGCGTCCAGCGCGATGGCTACACTGCGCACGCCGAATCCTTTTACCCGCTGAGCGGCTGCCTGGCCGTTTTCAGCTGATAAATCGAGAATAGCGATGTCGGCGCCGGCCCTGGCCAAGCCATCGGCCATGGCGCCTGCCAATACGCCGCCGCCGCCAATCACCACGGCAACCTGACCTTTCAGGCTGAACATCTCTTGAACATAACTCACGGCAATACCTCCTTTTTTATATGATTTCCAAATACAGTGTCTTCAGCAAAAGCAGAGAATTGATGACTGCGAAACGAACCTTGCGGCAACGCGCCGCACGATTCACGAACGACGAGATGCGTGGGCAAAAGAATTTTAGCAATCTCGTCGCTATTTTCTTTGGCGCCGATTCTTTTGAACAGCAATTCAGCAGCTTGATGACCGATCTCCAGCGCCGGTTGGGCGATGGTGGTGAGCGCGGTTTGCAGAAAAGCTCCGAATCCGGCGTCATCAAAACCAACAACCGCAACATCGTCCGGCACGCGAATCCCCTGTTCCGCAAGCCCTCGCATCAAACCGATGGCCACTGAGTCGTTATAGCACAAAACTCCGTCCACGATGTCGCCGTTGCCAAAGGAGTGCGACGCGCGGTAACCGTCCAGCAAACACCAGCCGCCTGGACGCACCAGCTGCGGCTTGGCGAGCAAGCCGTAGGCGCTTAAAGCGTTTTGATAACCACGACAGCGACGCTCACCGGCCATAGTGGATTCTGGTCCATTGATATAAGCAATATTTTTACGACCCAATTTGATAAGATGTTCTGTGGCAAGAAAAGCGCCCTGTTCATCATCCGCCCGCACCATGTCGGTTTCTATGCCCGGGACTTCGGCTAATAATACAAACGGGAAATGATCTTTTTTCAACTCATAGATATGGCTGAGATCAACCCCCTTTTGCATGGGGAAAAGAATCAGACCATCCATGCGCCGCTGTTTCAGCATTTCAACATAATCCACTTCGCGCTGCCATTGCTTGTGAGTATTGCCGATCACGACGTTGCACTGTTTCTGTTCGCAAACCTCTTCGACGCCCAACGCGATTTGACTGTAAAGCGGATTGGAAATATCTTTGACCAAAAGACCGACGATGCCGGTTTGTCGTAATGCCAGGGCCCGGGCCACCTGATTGGGCTTGTAATTGTGCTCTTCGATAATGGCTAATACCCGTTTTTGCGTTTTGGCGCTCACCAACGGACTATTGTTGAGCACGCCGGAAACTGTGGCCGGAGATACTCCCGCCAAACGGGCGATATCTTGAATGGTCATATTAAATTTGAACCGCTTTAATTAAATTAATATAAAGAATTATCTATAAAATAAATTTCTTGCACAATTAAATTTATTTATTTATTATTAATATGATATGAACTATAAAGCGTTTTAGAAGAATTACAATTCAAGATTTTACTGCATCGGCATTTTAACCGGTTTGAATATAGCAAATTCATAAAAATTTGTCAATAAAAAAGCAAACGATGCAAAGCGATATTGGGGCAATACAGGTTCAACAACCACGCGGCCGAATAATTTTCTTGCATGAAAAACTCAATGCTGTTATATTGCGGCAGCGTCATTCAATACAGCAATACGGAATGACCTACTGCGCTATGATTTAAGATCACTGCAAAAATCACATATAACCATCTCCGCTAACAAAGGAAGGAACGTACATGTCACAGGAAATGCAAGAAAACCTGAATGGAACCTTGATAGGAAAGGGATCAGGATTCAAGATCAAATACTTGCGCTGGTATATATGCGGTTTGTTGTTTTTTGCGACAACGATCAACTATATAGATCGCCAGGTACTCAGCATTTTAGCGCCGGACCTTGAAGTCAGGATCGGCTGGAGTGAACTGGATTACAGCCGCATTGTACAGGCTTTTCAAATCGCCTATGCCTTGATGATGTTGTTGGCTGGCCGCATCATTGACAAAATCGGCACCAAACTCGGTTTTGCCATTGCCATTGTTTGGTGGTCGTTGGCGGCCATGGCGCACGCGATGGCCAAAAGCGCATTCGGCTTTGGCGTGGCCCGTTTTTTTCTCGGCATCGGCGAAGCAGCCAATTTCCCGGCTGCCATCAAAACCATCGCTGAATGGTTCCCCAAAAGCGAACGAGCTCTGGCCACCGGCATTTTTAACGGCGGCACCAATATCGGCGCCATCATCGCGCCCATGGTAGTTCCGCTATTGGCTGCCCAATGGGGCTGGCAGGCGGCCTTTATCGCCACCGGCGCTCTCGGCTTTTTCTGGTTGTTCGGTTGGTGGTTTTTATATGATACGCCGCAAAAGCACAAACACCTGGATGCCAAAGAATTAAAACACATTGAAGACGGCGTTGAAGAGCCGCTGACGGAAAAAACACCCTGGCGTAAACTGTTCGGCTATCGTCAAATGTGGGCGGTTGCCATCGGCAAAATGATGACCGACCCCATCTGGTGGTTTTATCTATTCTGGTTGCCGAAATTTCTGGCCAAGAATCACGATATCAGAGGCGTCAAGCTGATACCCTATCTGACGACGGTCTATGTCATTTCCGACATCGGCTCCATGCTGGGCGGCGGTTTATCCTCCTACTTTATTAAAAGAGGTTGGAGCGTCAACAAAGCGCGCAAGGTGGCCATGCTCATCTTTGCCTCTCTTGTGCCTTTTGTCATATTTGCGGCCGTGACCACCAGCGTATGGACCGCAGTGCTGTTGATCGGTCTGGCTACCGCCTGTCATCAGGCCTGGTCCGCCAACATTTTCACATTGACTTCGGACATGTTTCCGCGCAAGGCGGTCGGTTCGGTCACCGGCATTGCCGGTTGTGCCGGCGCTATCGGCGGTCTGATTGTATCAGAATTTGTCGGTCGTGTATTGAACGCCAATCCGCATTACTATCTGCCGGTGTTTATCGTCGCCGGCCTGGCTTACCTTTGCGCATTAGCCGTGATTCAAACGCTCGTTCCGAAAATGGAGCCGGCGAAATTGGATTAATTCGATTTTCCTCATTAAAAAAGCCCTGTTCTTTCGGAACAGGGCTTTTTTTTTATGATCGTGATCTTACCATATGTCGCTAGTTAGGCCAACTACTTTGATCGTCCGGGGAATCTGTTCCCCGGTCGAATATCATGGCATCATGCTTCAAAGGGCATATATAAAGCTTCGTTATTCCAACACCACCTCTTTGCGATAATCAATGGCTGCTTTTTCTTGTGCGTTGCTGGTCAGCAAACGAATGACTTGCAGATATATTTTGTTGTATTTCTTCCATCCGCCCTGCAAACGTCGGGCATAATGCGCAATGCCGACCGCGATCCAACGACGCTGCATCACCTTTTTTATGGATTCCACCACCGAATAAAAACGTTTATGACTGATCATCTGCGCCTTTTGCAGCGCATAATAGGTAAAGTTGCGCGGTTTAAAGACCACGTGATGTGCATCGTAAAGCGACCAATCGCGAAAGCGGATGCGGCCTTCACTGTTCAACTGCTCATAGGAACGGGTGCCGGGAAACGGCGTCAGGATCATAAACTGGGTAGAAGTCAGACGCGTTTGCTTGGCAAATCGGATCGCCTCTGTAACCGTACTCCAATCGTCTTCATCAAAACCATAAACAAACATGCCGTGCACCTGGATATCCTGCTTGCGCAATGTAACCGCGGCGCGACGAATATCCTCCAGAGTCTGTTTCTTTTTCATGGATTCCAAGCTGGCTGAATTCACCGACTCGAATCCGACAAATACGGTTTGACAGCCAGCGCGTCGCATGAGTTGGACCAGTTCAAGATCGTTGCAGATATCGGCGCGCACCTGCGTGGACCAGCGGATGCGATTGCCGCGTTGCACCATTTTTTCCAGCAACTCGCGGGTACGGCGCGGATGGGCGGCAAAGTTGTCATCATAGAAAAAAATAAATTCCCGATCCGCACGATAGCGATCCATTTCCGCCAGAACATTTTCTGCAGAACGAAAGCGATATTTGCGGCCAAACATGCCGGTGACCGAACAGAACGCACAATCAAACGGACAACCCCGGGAGGTTTGCATAGGCACGATGCGTTTTCTGCCAATGGTCTTTAACGGGCCGGCCAGCGACGATAAATCCGGAAACGGAATGCTGTCCAGATCGCACGACGCCGGAACGACCGGATTCCGTATGATCTTCTCATCATGACGATAACACAATCCCGGAATCTCGGTAAAAGATCGATCCACCAATACTTGCAGAAATTTCCGAAAAGGTTCTTCTGCCTCGCCCAGCATGACATAATCGGCATGGGCCAGAGCTTCATCAGGCAGCCAGGTCACATGCGGACCGCCGATGATGGTGGGAATCCCCAGGCTGCGGACACGATCGCAAATCGCATAGGCGCGCGGCGCTGTCGGGGTGATGGTCGACACGGCAACCAAGTCAGCTGTGGCGATTTCATGCCAATCCAACGGCATCAATTCCTCAAAATACACTTTGGTTTGCCAGCCTTGTTGCCGGGCAATGGCGGATAACAATAACGGTCCCAAACGAGGCAAGGCAAACTGCGAAAAGATATGCAAATTAGGCGCTTTGGGCTCAATAAAAATGACTTTATTCATAACAGACCTTTCTTTGAGTTTGGCAAAACAACCGGCAGGCATTAACGACAGGTTTCATTCCTTACGTCCGGTTGCGACTTGCTGATGCTGATAGTACGAACCGAATTGGGCAATCTCTTTGCGCTTTTTCTTTAACAGCCCCTCCCATCGTTCGATGCCCTGCCTTAACTCGTTCATACGATTCGACAACTCTTTAATATGCTCTTCCATGGATTGTATTTGCGCCAACGCCTCGGCCGCCGGAATATGGCGCTCTTTATCCGCTTCCAGGGCGATAAAATTGCGAAAAAGATCTGCGACCGTTTTGATGTACTCTAAGGAATAACCGAAATTTTGCAGATCCTGAATCAGCAGACACAATTGTACCCAGTACTTGGCATACAGGCGAAAGCCGCCGCTGGTGCGGCGATCCGGTGCGATGATGCCGCGCTCTTCCCAGTATTTGATGGTGCGGTTATTAATGCGCACCTGATCTGCCAATTCGCCCACCGTCAAATATTCCACTGAAGCGTCTTCCCGTTCCGCCTGCTCCTTTTTCGGCAAACCGATTTTCTTGAGAATCTTGCGGATTTCCGGCAAGGTATAACCGATATCCGCCAAATGCCGAATCTGCTGCGCGCGACGCGCATGTTCTTCCGTATAAAATGGAATTTTGCTGTCGATACGGCCATCGCTTTTGATCAGCTCGTTCTTTTCCCATTCGGCCAGTTCAGCCTCGGACAAGGCAGTCTTTTTCAGGAATTCCTGCAAATGGTAAAGCTCTTTTGACATAAGTAATCCTATTCGTTAAGGTACATAATAAACTATCAGTATACGTATACATTATAGTTTATTTTCTCTGCAAAAGCAAGAAAAATTTTAAAAAAAGTATTGACAATTTACGTCAAAATGCATATCTTTAGCAAGATTACTACAATGTAGCAGAAAAAGAAAAAAGCTATGAAATCAAAATTACCAGAACTCTCCCGCGCAGAATTTGCCATTTTGCATATACTCTGGAAAGAAAAACAACTTTCGGTTCGAGAGGTGCATGATCGCCTGCAGGAACAACAAGGATGGGCCTATACCACCACGAAAACCATGATGGACCGGATGGCGCAGAAAGGATTGTTGCAAAGGGACAACTTTCACGGCGTCAATGTTTATCGCGCCATGATCTCACGGCCCATGGGCCTGGCGCGCTTTGTTCAATTTTTCGCCGATCATGTTCTGGAAATGGAAACGGCAACCGTGTTGGCGCTTTTCGCCAACAATCCCAGTCTCAGCGCTGAGGAAACCAAAGAACTGGCAAGACTGTTGCAGAAAAAAAAGGCGGACGGCAGCCATGAATGAAAATTTATTCACAACATTAGCAGCGTGCCAGGCGGTTTTTACTTTTTTGCTGCGCCAGACGCTTCATTCCGCCCTGCTTCTGCTTTTAATCTCGCCTCTGCTCTTTATCTTGCGCAAAAAATCCGTTCACTGGCAGATGGGTTTGTACAGCCTGATTATGCTGCGCCTGCTCTTGCCCCCCGATTTGTATTCTCCGTTCAGTCTGACTGCTGCATTCGGCCGCTTTACCGCCGGAATACCATCTGCTGCACCGGTATTTCCGCATGCGTTTGCACCGCTTATGAATGCGATGACAGCGCAGGTCAGCCAGGCGGACGCCAACCCGTCGTTTTTTCCTTTGGCTGTTTTTGCTGTCCTTTTCTGGCTCGTCGGTTTGATAACGTTGACGATCAGGTATATCGTGGTCCTGGCAAGGGCGCATTCACGAATTCGCCAGTGTGCGCCGGTGCACGACCCCTCTCTGCTCGCTCTTGTGGAAAACTGGAAAAAACGATTTCACATAACGAGAACGGTGCAGTTGCTCAGCTGTGCAGACAACCTCTCTCCTTTTACAGTGGGCTATTTTCGCAGCAAAATCATAATACCCGCCCTGCTTTTGAATGCGCATGATGCCGGAATGATCGCCTGCATCATCAGTCACGAAATGGCGCATATTCGACGTCATGATAATTTACTCATAAAATTGCAGGCAGGATTACAGATTATTTATTTTTTCAATCCGCTCGTCTGGTTCGTTGCCAGCCGTATCAACCTCCTGCGCGAGTGCTTGTGCGACGGTTTGGCTATTAGAGTCGTTCATAAAAAACCTCAAGGCTATTATGTAAGTCTTTTACGAGTATTGCAACAGATGAATAAACCCGGTTCGGTCATGCCGGCAATGGCGGAACTGGGATCCACAAAAAGAAAAATGACCTTTCGCTTCATAAACCATGGAGGACCCATGAAAAAATCTCATCGTGTGCTGTTTTGGTTCATTTTTATTCTCCTAGCTATCACTCTGCTTCCCATGGCCGCGGAACGATCAGCTGTTCGGGCTGATTATTTACCCGAGGCCCTGGTCGAAAATCCCGAAACGACAATGAGTGATACTGATAAACCGGATGTTGGAATCGACATTTTCAATGCGCCGTTGAAAAGCTGGCAAACAACGCTCGGTTTTGGACCGGCCAAACATCCCTACACTGGAAAAATATGGGATCATAGTGGGATTGATTTAAAAGCGCCTCTGGATGAAGAGGTTTTGGCCGTGGCAGACGGAGAAGTGGTAAAAGCTGTGAACGAGTATGAAAAAGACAAAGGGCCCGGTAAATATGTCGTACTGCGTCATTCTGTGGACAAACAATCCCGATATACTCATCTGAATTCCCTGTGCGTCAAAGCGGGTGATCAGGTTCGTCAGGGTCAATGCATCGGCAAGGTCGGCATAACCGGATTGTCTACCGGCCCGCATCTGCACCTTGAAATTTGGGAAAATGACCAAGCGGTTGATCCGGTAAAATATATCCCTGCACTCCGCCGTAATAAGTAGTGTAAGAAGAAAAGGCCACTTAAACAGTGGCCTTTTTTTTATGCGCTCATCGGTGGGAAATGTCCGACACCTTTGGAGACTGTCGGACATCTGGCTCCGGTTTATAAAAGTTTCGTGAAATTCCTGGTTGAAACCACTTCGAGTGAATTCTTTACTAGAATGAATTCTATTTGCCTTCCGGCTTCCAAATCTCCATTTCCGCGTCGGTCATTTGTTTGCCGTTGATGACCGCAGCGAAACCAAATCCAAAATAGGTGATTTCATTCTTTTGCACAGCGCCGATGGCTATCATGTTCAGACCTTCCACGCCGCGCACGTCCCCTTCAGCAAAACCGCCCTTGACCGTGAGCACGGATTCGGAAGCCAGGTCAAAATACCCGGTCCAGATGTTTTTCCATGCGGTCCAGGTTGGAATTTTTGTCGAATCGCTGAACAGATGATACGTGCCTTCCTGATATTCATACCAGTCATGGGAGCGATACAGAGAATCGCTGAATCCGTACTTGCTTAAATCAAAAACCGCCACACGAATGTCGTCAAAATCTTCGTACTCCACGGTGGTGGTAATGGAAATCTCATCCATGCGGCCCCAAAAA
>CAYLWO010000125.1:0-18031 GCA_964387285.1 uncultured Cytophagia bacterium
AGAACATGCACAATGTAATCATAATAGGTTCCGGCCCGGCCGGTTTAACGGCGGCGATATATGCAGGTCGGGCGAATTTAAAACCGTTGGTGATCGCCGGCATGGAGCGCGGCGGCCAGGTGACGTTAACCAACGATCTGGAAAATTTTCCCGGATTTCCCAACGGTCTGGGCGGCTTTGAAATGTACCAGTTATTGGAACAACAGGCGCAAAAATTCGGCGCCGAGATTATTTACGATGTCGTCACCTCAGTGGAACTGCAAGGGGAAATTAAAAAGGTCAAAACGGCCGAAAAAACTTTTGAGACCAAGACGGTAATTGTTGCCACCGGTTCGAATCCGAAACGTCTGGGTGTTGCGGGCGAAGAAAAATATATCGGCAAGGGTGTTTCTTATTGTGCAACCTGCGATGGTTTTTTCTTCAGCGGCAAACATGTCGCGGTGATCGGCGGCGGCAACAGCGCCCTGGATGAAGGATTATTTCTCACTCGCTTTGCCTCGAAAGTTTCGATTATCCATCGTCGCGATCGTTTGCGCGCAGATGCGGTTTTGCAGGAACGGGCACAGGCCAATGAAAAAATGGCTTTTGTCTGGGATTCGGTGGTGGAAGAGGTGGTCGGCACGGAAGGAGTGAATGCACTCAAACTTAAAAACGTCAAAACCGGTCAGATCTCTGAATATCCTGTGGACGGTGTCTTTGTTTTTATCGGACATCATCCGAACACCGATCTGTTCACTGGGCAGCTGGACCTGGATGAAGGCGGCTATCTGAAAACAGATCGGCGCACGCGCACCAACATCAGCGGCGTGTTTGGTTGCGGCGATGTGCAGGATTCAGTCTATCGCCAGGCCATAACCGCCGCCGGCAGCGGTTGTCAGGCAGCCATCGAAGCGGAACGGTATGTGGCTGAACACGAAGGCCGGGGTTATCCGGCGAAATAGATTTCTATATGGTTCCTTGCGAAGGTTGCCAACCTTTGCAAGATTCAATCCCGCTTTATTTATTTCAGCAAGACCAGTTTGGTCGAGGCCAATTTTTTACCTCCCTGTGCATCAATGAATTCGGCGCAACAAAAATAGATGCCCGAAGCCATCTGCATATCCCCGCTAGGCAAGGGAATCCGTTGATCGCCCGCCTCCACCCGATTGTCATAAACCGTCTGCACCAGGGCGCCGGAGCAATCATAAAGGCGTATACGCAGCCTGCCGGCAGAGGAGGCCTGCCAGAAGATGGTGGTGCAACTGTTGAACGGATTGGGATAATTGCTGAGCAGCGCCAGGTCCTTTGGCAGTTTTGCACCATTCTGATCGATGCCGGTTGACAAGTTAACAACCATTGAGACAAAATTATTATACAGATAGTCATCCGGACTGTTATTAATTTCAAAGCGAATGGTAAACGGATTATCTCCGGCCGGCCTCCAGGGGGCAAACGCGATTGATCGTTCGGCCAGACTGGCCAGACTTGAAATATAATACGTGTTGCGATAAATCAATTTATTTTTATTGTCGATGATTTCACAGACCACATCAAAATCTGTCGACGCAGCAACTCCGCTATTCTCGATGACGATCTCTGGGTTTAAAACCGTAGGAATGGATTCATGAAGCAACGGGCGAACAATGGTTTTGATGGCCATATCGTGGTTGTAGCCGCCGTGCAACTGCAGCTTGCGGGAGTTGTTGCCGGGCCGTTGATCGCCGACGATGCTGATTTGGCAATGCATCGTATAGAGGGCCGGACGGCCGGGCGTCCACGGTTGAAAAACGACATTCAGTGAATCAGAGGAAGCCAGCCGGGGGATGATTGCAAAATCCTGATAAAGAACAATGCCGGCAGAATCGATAATGCATTGCGCCCAGATGTTCGTCTCATCGTTTAAACCGATATTGCGCACCTGAAAGCAAGGTGCAAATTCAGTCGTGACAATGCGATCAACCGGAGTGATGATTTTAGCCACTTCCAAGTCATGAGCCAATGCTGTGGGTTTTTCGTTGATTTCCAGATATTGATTGGCCGCTACGTTGCGGAGAATGGTCTGCATGCCGCTGGTCCAGTGAATAAAAATGCTGTCCGCCTGGCTGATGGCAGCCAGCCCGAAATGGAGCGGCCATTCACTTTGTCCGTTGTACGAGCTGACGCTTTCCACATGACGGGTTTGCCGGATGCCGGCGCTGTAACAATCCACGGTCGTGCCGATAGCGTCGACATGGCTGGTTATGCCGATCAAGCGAATGCGCAGCCAATTGTTCTGGTTGGCAACAGCGCGATAAAGAATAGAACGCGAACTGGTATGATCGTTGATGGCGAGATCGGGAAAGCCGTTCTGATCATAATCCAGTGACGTCATCACCGCACCCTGCATCTGCAAATCCAGACCGCAACTCGCCGTTCGATCCACAAATTTTCCATTACCCAAATTTTCATTCAGGACGATATTCTGGGCGGTATTGTCGACGCCATAGTGAATGATATCCAGGTCGCCGTCACAGTCAAAATCTCTCCACATACAGGAATAAAAGAGAGGGCTCTGGCTTATCAAACTCGATTGTGTAACATCCACAAAATCGTTATTACCGGTGTTTTTAAGCAACCGGTTGGCGATGCCGTGTCCGATGCATATGGCCAAGTCGAGATATCCATCCGCATCATAATCACCCCAGGCCACGCTGGTACCTTCGCCCCATTGCCACAGGCGATGGCTGAATTTGCCGTTGCCCTGGTTGGTAAACAGGATATGTTGCCGTTGTCCGATCACGGATAAATCCATATCGCCGTCGCGATCATAGTCAGCCCAGGAAGCGGAACGGCTTTTGCCGTTGCCAACGCCTTTAATGCCGCTTGCCTCGGTGACATCTGTAAAGGTTAAATCGCCGTTATTGCGTACCAGTACATCGTAAGGCCCTTCTGTAAAGCGGGCGGCATAGATATCCAAATCACCGTCGTTGTCATAATCAGCCATGGCTGCTGCATAGTTGTACAGGTGGTTTTGTGTGAGTGGCTCTGGGAGCGGGACCTGGCGGAAGGAGGCGACTTCATTGATATAGAGCAAAAGACCGTAATCCAATCGGGCAATCAACAGATCCGGTAGATGGTCATTATTGAAATCTCCCCAATTGCAAAACGTGGAATTCTGCGGAACGGAAATCGTGGAAGCAAAAGTTTTGTCAATAAAAAAGCCATTGCCGGAATTCAGTAAAAGCTGAAAGGGTCCAAGATGGTTGGATACAGCCAGATCCTGAAATCCGTCACGGTTATAATCTCCAGCGGCAAATCCCCAACGATTTCCCGTACCCAGACTGTTTAACGCGCCGGTCTCCTGGAAACGGATTTGCGCAACGGTCGAGAAGGCGCAACATGCAATCAAGAGAGCGGTGCATAAAAGCTTTTTCATGGCCTTAATCCTTTTGTGGATTAATTATTGTTATGTTTTGGAGCAATGAAAGCAATACAAAAACAATGCCAAGGAATTTTTTAAAGCTGAGCTTATGTGGTCATGGTAACGGTGATCGTGTCACACTCTTACAGAGAAAAAATTTCCCGCATCAGGAAAATTTTTCCACATAACATTTAAAAGATAATTTCCCCGCAATTTTTTGAAAAAAGGTCTGGTGGAAAAGGCTTGGAAATGATGATTGAGCCATTATTCAATTACAAAATAACAGGAGATAGGTTTAAAAGCAAGCAAATTCGTCATCGCGATCGTCCGGAAAACTGTTGATAATCTTAAAAAATATCTTTAAATTTTCCAAATGGTTAACAGATGCAGAATCGAATGGTATTATTCATTTCCCATAACAAGGCGCAATTTGTAAAAAACGACCTGCGTTTACTGGAAAAGCATTTCACAGTACGTGCTCATTTCTTTCAGCCAGGCCATTTTTTTCAAGTGTTGGCTGGTCAAATACGATTGGCGGCCTGGTTGCTGATCCATATATGGCGCTGTCGACTGCTATACCTCTGGTTTGTCGATTTTCACGGGTTTTTACCTCTAATCGCGGCGAAGCTATTGCGAAAAAAAACCGTCATGATAATCGGCGGGTATGAAGTCATTCATATGCCGGAATTGAATTACGGCGCGCTGACCGATCCCATACGCGCATTCTGCGTTCGTTTTGCTTTGCGTCATGCCGATTTGTTGCTGGCGGTTTCCGATCACAGCGCGAGCAAGGCCAGGGAACTAGAACCGGCAGCGCGCGTGCAAACACTCTATAACGGCGTGGATGGGGACCTGTTTCAAATGATAGCGGGAGAGGTTAAGCAGCCGATCGTGCTGACGGTGTGCAGCGCCGGGGATGAGCGCACCGCCTTGATTAAAGGATTGGACCATGTGATGGAAACGGCGCGCATCATGCCGGAAACCGAATTTTATATTGTCGGTGTGACGGACCAGGCCCGACGATTTTGCGAGGAACGCAAAACCGGCAACCATATTCATCTCCTGGGAAAAATGCCCCAAGCCGAGTTGGTCGCCTTGTACAGTCGGGCAAAAATCTATATTCAATTATCACGTCAGGAATCTTTTTGTCTGACTCTGGCAGAAGCCATGGCTTGCCAATGCATTCCGATCGTGTCGACTTCCGGCGCGTTGCCGGAGATCGCCGGTGATCTTGGCCTGACGGTCGACGTCCGGCAACCGTCGCAAATTCGGGCTGCGATTCATCACGGGTTACGGTTGCGTAAAGATCACGGGACGCGTTGTCGAGAACGGGTTGAAAAATATTTTTCCTTGAGAACGCGGGAGCGAGATTTGTTGGAAGTGTTACACAGGCTGAGAGTGGGATCGAATTGATGCGCGCTTCATTTAAAAATTTTTTCATAAATTTGGCCTCGCTTTTTTCCGCCAATTCCATCAGCAGCGCGGTCTCGTTTGTTTCAGCCATACTGCTGGCGCGATATTTAACCGCAGAAAAATTCGGTTTGTACGGCGCGTTGCTGTTTTTGGTAGGTCTGGGCAATCAAATGGCCAATTTCGGCATCAATCGACTTTTGATCCGGGATCTGGCGCAAAGGCGCGAGCTGTCGCAACACTACCTGGATCAGATTCTGGGCCTGCGCCTGGCCCTGGCCGGCGCCGGCATGGCTCTGCTGTATGGTTATGTCCTCTGTTTTGAATCCAATCCTGCCTTTATCAAACTGGCGCCGATTGCTCTGCTGGTGACGTTGCCCCATTCAACCTCTCTGACCTTTGACGGCATCCTCAAAGCGCATGAGCGCATGAAACTATCCGCTGCCTGTACAGCATTGTTCGAACTTTGTCGTTTGAGCTTGTTTCTTTTGGTCATTTATTTCGATTGGGGATTGGCCGGCGTATTGTGGATGTTGTTCGCCGCATATGCTCTGTATGTGCTGGCGGCGACTCGTGCTTTGCGGACATTGCACCTCTCCTTTCGCTTTACTATCGATGTTGGTCATTGGCGTAACATTTTGATTCTGTCTTTGCCCTTTGCCATGCTCACGTTATTGGAGGTGATTCACGGCCGTCTGGACACTTATCTGCTCAATCGGCTGATGCCGAACGACCCGGGACAGGCAGGTCATTACTTCGCCGCTTATCGCATGATGGAAGCGGTGCTCATGTTGCCCGCCGCCGTGCAAATGGCGCTGTTGCCGCGTTTTTCGCGTCGGTTTCTGGAATCAGCGCATTCGATTAAAACGGATTATCATCGTTTGTTGTCTCTGTTGATCGGCAGCGCGCTGGTTATTTGTACGCTGGCATGGTTTATGGCGCCGTTGGTGATTCGCTTTTTTTTAGGCGCGTCCTATGAGGCATCCATTCCCATGCTGCGTATTTTATTGATCTCCTGTTTTTTCTTTTTTATCCACTACGCCAATGTGGCGTTTTTATCGGCCAGTCGCATTCAATGGAAGATTCTGGTGTTTTCCGTGATTCAGGTGACGGTCAATCTGCTCGGCAATCTCTACGCTATCCCCCGATGGGGCGCTGTGGGCGCTGCCTGGGTCAACAATCTGTCCACCGGCGTCGGCTTTATCATGTTCACCGTGTTGGTGCATTGGCATTTATCCGCGTTGAAGAGAGAACAAAATGGAAAAATTTGATCAACCGTGTCTATTATGTAAAAACAAAACCTGGCAATGCTATAAGATTTTTGCTCCTTACCACGTCTGGCGCTGTCGGCAATGCAGCTTGTTGATATTGGCGCCGCGACCGTCCGATGCAGAGTTGCTCTCTTTATACAAAGCGGAATATTTCACCGAGCATTTGCAGGATCAAATGCCTCAAACGGATCAAGGCATTGCAGCGCAGATCACGCTGCGCCGTCATTTTGTGGAATGGTTGCACAGTTCATTGCGTAGAACGAACGGCCGCATGCTTGAAATCGGTTGCGCCACCGGATTTTTACTCAAAGCATTTGAACAGGTCGGCTGGAAGGCAGCCGGCATAGAATTTTCTCAGGACGCCGCGCACTATGCCCGGCAAACGCTCCACCTTGATGTCCAAACCGGATCTGTATCCAAAGAAACGCTGGCAGATCGGATCTTTGACGTGATCGTGATGCTGCACACTCTGGAACATTTGCCTGATCCTTTGGCCGCATGCAAAATTTTACACGATCACCTGACAGCAGATGGATATTTGGTGATCCAGGTCCCGAACAGCACTGGTCTGCAAGCGCGCGTACAGGGGAAAAAGTGGGAGGGATGGCGGATTCCCTACCATTTTTTCCATTTTTCTCCACGAACATTAAAGCAGTTGCTGCGAAAAAGCGGTTTTCGCGTCATCACATGCGAATACAGTTTGCCGGAATTTGAAATCAAGTTGCTGCAAAAAATACAAAAATCTCCGACAGGCATCACCGTGAGCGATAATCGGATCAGTGCAACAGGGAGAAAATCTTGGCGAAAAACTCTGTTAGGCTGGCACAAAAAATTGCCGCTGGGTCGGGACATCACTGTTATAGCGGTCAAGGAATAAGGAAGCGGCCGAACATGGCAACCACGACGCCAATCGATCTCACCGTTATCATCGTCAACTGGAACACCCGGGAGTTGCTGGCAGATTGCCTCAAGAGCATCTATGAATACAACCGCTCTCTGACGCTACAGGTGATCGTGGTCGACAATCAATCCCACGACGCCAGCGCGGACATGGTGCAAAAGGAATTCCCCCAGACCTTGTTGATTCAGGCCGGAGACAATCTCGGTTTCAGCAAGGCCAACAATCTGGGACTGCGACAGGCGCAAGGTCGCTATGTATTATTCCTTAATCCGGATACGCTGTTTATTGACGACTCGCTGATGCGCTGCCTGCGATTTGTATGGGAACATCCAGCGGCCGGTCTTGTCGGCTGTCGGTTGCTTAATGCAGATAGATCTTTGCAAAAAGGCAGTTTTATTTCCCTCGGACTTTTCTGTACGCTATTCGTCAACCTTGGTCTGCATGTTTTTCTGCCCAATGCCTGGCGGCGCCGCTTGTTCCTTGTCGACCGTGATTATGACCATGTTCAGAAAATCGATTGGATGCGCGGCGCTTTTATGTTGATTGAACGGGAAAAATTGGATCGGGTCGGCTTCTTTGACGAAAATCTTTTCATGTACGCCGAAGACCTGGATTTGTGTCTGCGCGTCAAGCAGGCCGGTTGGCAGAATTACTATTGCAACGAGTGCGCTGTCATTCACTATGGCAATGCCAGTGCGCAACACCAGTTCGGCGACCGACGATTGCAGGCTGTTTTTAAATCTCTCGATTATGTGTATCGCAAGCATTACGGCCTGCATTATACCCGGCGTTATCTTAACATCCTGGCGATTACTTCCTGGCTCAAAGCTTTGCGCTATCGCTGCCAGAACGCTTTGACGCATCAAGAAAACGATCATCAGCAATATCTGCTACAGCGGAATATGTTTACGGTGTGTCGAGAGCGGATCAGGTTGTTGCGGGAGAAACCAGCTGATTAAAAACAGCGGCCAATTGTTCGGTTAAAAAGCGTCGTTCAAATTGCCCGGCCGCTGAATTTTTTCCTTTGCGAAAACCCGGAGCGGAGATTTGCAGGAAAGCGGATTGTATGGCCGCCACATCTTGAGGCGCTGCCGTCAAGCCCAGTTGATTCCTGCGAACCAGTTCCGCAGCGTCCCCTTCCGGCGCCAACGCCAGAATCGGCAAGCCGGCGCCGATATATTCATACACCTTGCCTGTAACAATGCCGCGATTTTGCGGCGCATCGTCAATAATCAACAAGGCCGCATCTGCCGCCAATAAATAGCCCAGACTTTCCGCATGCGTTACATAGGGAATATGTTCAAAGCATTCGGCGACGCACGACGTGGAGATGCGCGCGATAATCGACGCATCCACGCGACCGACAATGCGGAGCAAAAATTTTTGCGCCAGCTGCAACGGCATGTTTTCCAATGCTCGGATCAACATCTCGGGATTGCGCGGGCCGTACAGGCTGCCGGTATAAACTAACGTGAACCGATCACTTTTTTTTGCAGGTTTTGCATGCAGAAAGTCCTCCGCATCATAACCATTGGGCAACAATTGCCAGCGATCATCGCGCAACTCGGGGTGACGACTCAGCAGGTCTTCGGCCACGCCGTTGGAGACGGTCAAAATTTTCTGCGCCTCTGCAAGCACGGCCCGTTCCATTTTTCGTTCCAGCCAGCGCGCGAAAAACGGTCGCCATTGCGGCGTTGACAGCCAGCCGATCCATGAATCGCGAAAATCTGCCACCCAGGGCTTTTGACCCCAGGCTGCCAGCTTGCGTCCGATGAGATGCGTCGTATAGGGCGGGGCGGAGGAAAAGATGACATCGATTTTATGATCAGCCAGGATTTTTTTCCCCACATGAAAGGCGGGATAGAGCCAGCCGATGCGGGCATCGGGCACAAAAAAACTGCTGCGAAGGAATTCAGAAATTTTTTCGGAACTAGTCTGCCGGTGCCGACCCTGACTGAGTGTTGCCATGTCCGCGGGTTCGCCGGCTTTTTTGCCGGTAAAGCGGCGATAGAGTTTGTAGGGCTCGAACAAGGGCGCGCGATATATCGGAACGCCGGGAGGGATCTCTTTTTCCAAAGAACGGTCCCAGGCCGGATAATCGGCATCTTGAGCCGTTAACACAATCGGGTCCCAGTCAAAGGCGCGCAAATACTTTACAAATTTCAGCGTCCGTTGCACGCCGGCGCCGCCGCAGGGCGGGAAATAATAGGTGATGATCAGTACTTGGCGCATATAATGCTTTGAGAATAATTATGGAACCAGATATCCGACACCTCAAAGGTGTCGGATGTCTGACCCGCTTATTTTTGTATATCTGCCATCAGCGCTTCCACCGCCTCAGCCATGCGCTCCCAGGAGAATTCCTTTTTCGCTTCCGCAACGTGGCTGCTGAACTCGGCTTCCCGTTTTTCCTGATAAAAGCGCAAAATCGCTTCAGCAAACGCTTTTGCATCATTGGCGCGCACCACAAAACCGGTGCGGCCGTCGTGCACCACCTCCGGCAGACCGCCGACGTCCGTGGCAATGACCGGCTTGTCGTAATGATAACAGATCTGCACAATGCCGCTTTGCGTGGCAGAGATGTACGGCAGAGCCACGACATCCGCTGCGGCATAATACAAACCCACCTCATCGTTAGGAATGTATTGATCCAGCACGGTCACCGCGTGCTGCAATTCAAGCCGGGCGATTTGTTCGAAATATTTTGCCTTGTCGTCATAAAACTCACCGGCCACCAACAAGCGCACATCCAATTGGCGCCGTAACAGCGCCATGGCATCCAGCAAAACCTGCAACCCCTTATAGGGACGAATATAGCCAAAAAAGAGCACATAAGGATGATTCGTCAGTCCCAGCCGCGCTTTGGCTTCCGCTTTGCTGAACCGGCCCTGAAAGATTTCATACACCGGGTGTTGCACCATGCGATAACGCGCTTGCGGCCGCAACTGCAGCAGATCTTTTTCCACCGAAGCGGACATGACGATGTACAGATCCTCCGGACGCATGGCCTGTTTGGTGAGAAATCGATCTCCTGGTCTTTTCTCATGCGGCACCACATTATCGCAGACATAGAGGACGCGCGTGGCACGTCGAAATTTTGCCACGCGACTGATGGTGGAAAAAGCAGGCGCAAAGAAGGGCATCCAGTATTTGAAAATGACCACATCAGGATTTATTTTTCTCACCATCAGGCCGACCTTGATCCAGGAAAACGGATTGATGGAATCCAGCACCGGCTGACTGGGCGTGTGTAGAAAATCCGGGCCGGTTTCCATTTGCGTTTTGCCGGGAAAGAACAAAGACGGGTACTGTCGGGAAAAGGAGAACAGGGTCACGTCGTGGCCGCGATCCCGCAGCGTTTTAAACAGCAAGCCGATAAAATGCGCGATGCCGCCGCGATGCGGATAAGCTGTGCCGATGATGACGATTTTCATGCCTGAATTCCGGGACTCGGTAAAAGCCGCGTGCAGGTTTTATACACGCGATCGACATGGATATATTGCATGCAGTTGTTGGGGCAATGGGCGGCATAATAACAGTCGCATGGATAATCCGGTTCCAGGATTTCCCCCAAACCATACAACTCGAACTCATTGCGATTGAAAGTGCTGTTGAACAACACGATTTTCTTATTCAGGGCAATGGCGATATGCGTAGCCATGGTTACGGCGGTGACCACCAGATCGCATTGATTTACGAGATTGATGAACTGACGCAGGGGAAAATGACCGAAATAACGGGCGCCGGAGAGTTGCGCCAAACGCAGATTTTTTTCATGCTCCTGTGCGCCGCCGAGCAATACAACCGTATAGCCGGATTGTTGCAGTCTCTGCGCCAGTTGCAGCCAGTTTTCCTCAGCCCAGAGCCGCGAAGTCCAGCGACCGCCGCAACCGGTGTTAAAGCCCACCACCGGTTTGCCGCAGTGCAAATCCCAGGAGTATTCGCCTTCATGCGCATCGAGAATATATTTTTCACCTTGAAACCGGTAACCGGCGATTTCGAACATCTCGTGTAAATATGACCTGGTCGCCGCCTTGCTCAGATCGTCGAACAGTCCGGTCATGAATTTTTCATGCGCATTGGCGTCAGCAGGCCAGGGATGCCCGTCCTGAAGGATGAATCCTTTTTTGTTTTTTGCCCGCACGGTGTTTGCCAAAGCGCAAGCTTCCATATCCTTGTCAAGATTGATCAACAGATCGAATTCCAGCTGTTGCAAAATGGCGCAGGATTGGGCGTCATATTTCATCACGTGATCCACTTGACGCGGCACCACATCCGGGCTGTGCGTGAGCCAGAAAATCTTTAGCCGCGGGTACTCTTTGTTCAGCGGTTCCAGCAACGGCGTGGTGCGAATAACGTCGCCGATGGCGCCCAGTTTGATGATAAGGATGCGTCCGTCCGTCGGCTCATAGTAGGAACAGTCCGGGCAATGCACGCCATGCTGTTTGTGCGGTTTGCACGGCACATGGCCTTTAAAATGACGACAATCCGGGTGCAGAGATGCGAGATCCAATGCCATAGTGAACTCTTAGTTTAACGGAAACATCGGTGTTGGCGGCTGCATGCTCGTATGACATCCCAGGCATTTTTTTACCAAAAAGGCGTCGGTGTCCTTGCGTTGTGACGTGATCATCTCGCCCAGGAGGCCGATGGAAAAAAATTGCATGCCCACGATAATCAACAACACGCCTAAAAACAGAATGGGCCGGTTGCTCAGATAGATTTGTTGCACCAGCCGCTGATAAGCAAGGTATAGAGTCAGCAGCGCGCCGCTGCCAAAGGTTACCAGTCCCAATGCGCCGAACAGATGCAGAGGCCGCATGCGATAACGGGTTAAAAAGGTAATGGTCATCAGGTCAAAAGCGCCGCGGGTAAAGCGGGCCATGCCGAATTTGCTGACCCCGTGTTTTCGCGGCCGGTGGCGAACGGCCAATTCCGTAACGCGAAAGCCGCTGCGATGCGCAATCACCGGCAGATAGCGGTGCATGTCGCCGTATACGTGCATCGTTTTCACCACTTCGCGGCGATACATTTTTAAACCGCAGTTGAAATCGTGCAGCCGGATGCCGCTGAACACCGAAGTGAAATAGTTGTATACTTTGGAGGTGATGCGTTTGATGAACGGATCGTGGCGGACTTTTTTCCAGCCGGAGACCAGGTCATAGCCCTCTTGAATTTTTGCATACAGGTTGGGTATTTCCGCCGGATCGTCCTGTAAATCCGCATCCATGGTCACAATGACACGGCCGCGACAGGCGATGAATCCCGCGGCCAGCGCAGCAGATTTGCCGAAATTGTGCAGAAATTGAATCATCTTGACGCGCGGATCGAGGCGATGCAGCTCTTCAATCACCGCAGCCGAATCGTCTGTGGAACCGTCGTCGATAAAAATAATTTCACAGGATTCCTTCATGGCGGCCATGACCGCCTTGATCTGCTCATAAAGTTCCGGCAGCGAATCTTCTTCGTTGAGCAGGGGGATGATCAGGGAAAAGGTTGTCGATTCTTGCAAAGCGCGTTCCTGCATAAATCGTCAGTCCTCAAGTTCGATGCGTTGCGCATTTGCGGGAATGCGCAGTTTTTGATTTTTAATGACCACAGTTTCGTTGATGGACACGGAATTGTAAAAAAGAGCAATGGCGCGCTTTTCTTCCGGCTCCTGAAAACGAATGGACTGTGCGACCGTCACTTTGTTTTTCTTTTTAAATCGAGAGTATTTTTTTTGCCAGAGCACGGCGCCGTGCTGATCGCGGCCTTCCGCTTCCAGTATCAAGCCTGTCTTGTTATCATAAAGAAAGGAACAGGTCAGCGAATCCGTCATGCCGGTCAGCCGCCATGCTTTGCCGGATGAGGCGCTTTGGTACTGTGACGTGATGGCCGGATACTCTTCGCCAAACAGCATGCGCAACAGTTCGTCATAACTCATATCGTACGAAATAAACTCGGACAGAGGCAAATGCTCTGTCGATCCGGTGTAGCAGAGGTTTTGGCGCGGCAGATAGAGGATAAATCGGTCGCCGGCAGCGTACAGCCTGCCCACGTCAATGCCGAAAGCAGCCTCAACGATGATGAACAGCGAATCCGGTCGATGAAACCAGATGCGGGCCGTTGCGGTAAAAGATTGTTCCGGCGTCTCCACCGTCAGGTTGGCCTGGCCCTTGAGCGAACGTAAAGCATGAAAGTTGGCCAGGATGCGGCCGCGGATTGCCTCCTGGGAGAGCGTGTCGGGTGCATGGCTGGTTTGACCGGGCTGTCGTCCACAGTGGAGCATGACCAGAACCGTCAACAAAATCCCTATGCATCGATGCTTATTCAAAATTTATTGCGTCGCTTTTTTTATCTTGTCTTTGACTTCAAGCCGGCTTGCGTCCATATCCACTGATTTTTTCCAGTAATGCAGCGCTTTTTCCGCATTGCCCAGTTTTTCATACACGTCGCCGAGATGTTCCGCCACTTCAGCTGAAGCGTTGCGCGTGTTGAAGGATTTTTCAATCAGTTCCAACGCCTTTTCATACTCACCCATTTGAAAATAAATCCAGCCGGCCGTGTCCAGATACGCGGCGTTTTGCGGTTCCTCTTTTATGGCCCTGAGAGCCATATCCAGGGCCTCCGGCAGGCGAATGTTGCGTACGGCCAGGTGATAAGCGAAATTGTTCAACACCACCGGCAGATTGGGATATTGCTTGAGTAATTTTGTATAGATTTGTTCGGCCCGTTGCGCGTCGCGCACTTCGTCGTAAGCGGCAGAAAGGGCCAACATCGTCTGCAGGTTGTTCGGCTCCAGTCTGTAGGATTTTTCCAGCCAGGAAATCGCCTCGTTGTTTCTATGCTGACGCGTACAGATCAAGCCCATGTAATAGAGGACTTCCGGTTCTTCCGGAAAGAGCTGTACGGCCTTGGCATAGTTATCGGCTGCTTGTTGCACGCTGTCCATGCGTAAAAAATTGACGCCGCGCAAAATCCACAAGCCGGGCAGATCCTCCCGCAGAGCGATGGCCTTGTCAAAGTAGGGGGCTGCTTTTTTCGGTTGCGAGCGGATGAGATGGATTCTGGCCAGTGTAAAAGGCACGCGCCAGTCGTCGCCGTGATCCTTGTACAGCGCTTCGCACATCTCTAACGCCTGCAAAGTGTCCCCTTTTTGCATCAACAAATTGGTGATGACGACGCGGCTGCCGACATAGGTGCTGTCGTTTTCCTTAAGTGTTGTGTAAAGATCAATAGCCTGATCCCACTTTTTTTGCGATACATAGAGTTCACGCAGTCGCTGTCGAACGTCTAAAAAGCCGGGCTCTTGCGCCAGAGTTTGCGTATAAAGCGTTTCTTCGAGCAGTGTGTCTTTCTGAATGCGATACAAAGAACCCAGAGCTAAATAGGTACGCTCGCTTTTGGGGTGTTGCCGGATGGTCTGTTTGAGCCAATCGCTCGCAGCCACCGTGTCCCCTCTAAAAAAATAGTATTGTCCCAACTGCAGTTTATCGGTTAAATTAGTGCTGTCCTGTTTGACGAGAGACGTGTAAACGCCGATGGCTTGGTCCCATTTCTTGCCGTTTTCCAACAGGTTTTTCAGTTCCGCTTTTGCATCCTCAAAACGGGCGTTTTGCAGCAAAGCTTTACGATACCAGTCGATGGCCGCCACCGTGTCCTTTTTTGATTTAGCCACGGCAGCCAGCGCCAAATAACCCGGTTCATAATTGGGGAAATCCTGATTAACCTCTGCGTAGACGCTGGATGCATGCGCGACCGCACGACTTTGAAAAAGCAGGTTGCCGATGCGCAAACGATAATCCGGATCTTCCAAACCGTTTTGCACCATCTTTTGATAAGAGGCAAAAGCTTTTTCGTTTTCCCGATTCAGAACTTGCAGCGAGGTCAGATGATACATGGCCTCGAGGTTGGTAGGATCCAGTTTGACGTATTGTTCATAGGTCAACATGGCTTCGCGGAATTTATGCTGCTTCTCATAACAGGCGGCGAGGAGCTCCAGGGCTTCCAGATTCTCCGGACTCAAATTGAGCACTTTTTTAGCCATGCGCACGCTGGAACCGATCTCTTCCAGAAGAAAATAATTTTCGGCAATAGCCAAATAAATACCCGGTGAGACTGTGTCGATTTCAGCCGCTTGATGGTACGAAACCAGCGCGTTTTTGGACTGTCCCAAAAGGTCCTCAATCGCGCCGTCAATGATATGACTCATAGCCTCGTGATTGTAGGTGCGCTTGGTTGTGGAACGTTTGGCCAGCTTGTTGTTGGGCCCGCAACTCCACAGCAGCGCGAGCGATGC
Source organism: uncultured Cytophagia bacterium (assembly GCA_964387285.1). Lineage (GTDB taxonomy): Bacteria > Zhuqueibacterota > Zhuqueibacteria > Residuimicrobiales > Residuimicrobiaceae > Anaerohabitans. Next base: position 15,243 of record CAYLWO010000125.1, read on the forward strand.
TAAAAGTATAATATATTTTTTCATATTTATTTCTAATTGTTGACCGAACAACCAATTTATCACTATTTTCATAGATTTACAAGTGAAAAATCCCTGGGCTACTGCTCTCCGACGTTTTGTTTTATTAAGTCTTATTTTTTATTTATTTACCGGCCGGCTCCCGTTTTTGACGTTCAGCGGCGTAAGGTTATACTTGCCGTTTAAAACAGAGTTCCGGTTTTTCAGGCAAAGACCTGTAACTTTATTCAGGCCTGATGCGTTTTATAATCAGACAGCCGGGACCCAAAATTCAGCAAAGGCATGAAAGCTCTGCGATTCAAAATACTGGTACACACGCATCAAAAATGGATCTATACGCATGCCTTTTATTTTCTCGGCAATCGCGCGGACGCGGAGGACGTATGCCAGGAAGTCCTGTTGCGCATCTGGCGATATTTGGAAGAGATCAAATGGGACAACGCCCGGCCATGGATCAGCAAAACAACGCGCAATCTGTGCCTCGACGTCTTGCGTCGACGCAAGCATCGCGCGGGAGTCTCGCCGGAGGATGACAGCATGATCAATCTACCCGCAGAAGGACCCGAGGTCGATCCGTCCTCAGCGGCTCATAACGGATTGATGCAACGGCAAATTGGCGTGGCGTTGCAGCGGTTGCCGGAACTGCAGCGCAGTATGATCATCATGCGTGAAATTCAGGATATGTCCTATCAACAGATCAGTTCTGCTCTGGATATGCCGCTCAACACCGTCAAGGTGTATATTATGCGCGGACGGCAGTCGTTGCGAAAAATTCTGGCTTATCAATTGAAAGATGAATTGCAAAATGTCTGAACCTATTGCTAAAGAGTGTCTTCCCTTTCAGGAAGCGATTGTGCAATTGGCTTTCAAAGAATGCCCGTTGTGGAAGCGACGGGCGGTGAAAAGTCATTTGCGCAATTGTCCGGCGTGCCGGGCAGTCTATGCCGCATATCTGACTGCAGCACACGAGTTGCAGTCGTTGCCGCAATTAGCCATGCCGGCAAGCGTCACGGATAACGTATGGGCGATGACCGTCAACCGACGCAGAAGCGGATGGCTGCAGCCGGTCTGGCAATGGGCCTGTTTGTCGCTCATGGTCGTATTGACCTGTGTGGCCCTGTATCGTTATTCGACGCGGCCGTCTTTGCACGCTTATTCGCCCGACGAGGTGCTCCGGGCCAGGACGCAGGTGCAGACCGCCCTGGGTGTTTGGGGTAAAGCCATGGCAGAAACCCGCTCCACAGTCGCGGAAAATCTCATGCCCCTGTCCATTGATCGACCTGTGCAAAACAGTCTTTATATCGCATTGAAACCTTTTAAAACTGGAGAATAAAATGAGAGCGCTGTCGTTTCTGTTACTGATGCTCGCCGCGCTGCCGTGCCGCGCGTTGCAGGATGATGATTATGAGCATCTTCCCGGCTATATTGATTTAGGACAATTTTTACCCCGCGATAAAGAATTGACCACAGAGGTGGAGATCAGCAATCCGCTGCTCTCCCTGGTGGCTCTGGCAACATCCGACGAGGACGACGATCTATCCAAAATGCTCAATGCGTTGAAACTGATCAAAGTCTATACGTTCAAGGTGGCGCCGGATGAAGTTTCCGGTTTGGCTGAGAAAATAAAATCGGCCGATGCCAAACTGGTCGGGCAAAATTGGAACCGGTTTGTCAAGGTCCGCGAGGGTAAAGAGGTCACCAACGTATACATGAAAACCAAAGGAAAGGAAATTGTCGGACTGGCGGTTTTATCCGTTGATCATCATGAAGCCTCGTTTGTCAATATCATCGGCCACATCGATTTGCGCTCCATGAACAAGCTGGGCGCAAAATTTCATATTCCTAAAATGGATTCCATCAAAACGGAAAAAGAACAAGAGTGAGGAGGGGGAAGTCTCCCCCTCGCTCCGGCCTCCTCAGGCCGGCGCCCTGAGGATGGTCCGCGTTTCAATGAATCTTTTATTCAGCGCCGGCCTTGCGGGGTCCTCCGCTACCCCCTCTCTCGCGAGTCCTTACCTTTTCGTAGCGCAAGCCTCCTGGCTTGCGTTTAGTTTTTTACAACAAAGCTGGAAAGATGCGCAGAGAAAAAATTTTTTCCTCTTGCATATATTACAATATTGGCTTATACTTTAAACAAGGCACTGGTTGTTTGATTAAAAAGGGATCGGATGCCTCGATCAAATGACCAGTAACTTTTGGCTCACCGGTTGTTTTCAAATTCCTACATTTTAATCAATGTAATCGTAATTCAATAATAGGGGAGGTTGCTATGAACCGTTCACAGAAATACTTGTGGTTTTTCATTGCCGTGATGCTGATTCTCGGTGCGGGTTGTCAGCAAAAACCGGCGATCCTCACAGACGCCGAAAAAGCAGAGATCGAGAAACAAATCCTCGGACAATGGAACCAGGCTATCGCTTCTGTCGGCAAACTGGATGCCGACGCCTGGCTGGCCAATTTCAGCACCACGCATTTCCTTGCTCATCTTTTCAGTGGTCAGATAATTTTATCAAGACAGGAGTATCTTGAAACGGTCAAGGGGTGGTGGTCTGGCCTATCCAAGTTTGAGGTTACACCCACCAAGGTTAAAGTTACCATTTTATCACCCACACTGGCACTTTTAGACGCCACCAGCGATGCTGCCCGAACCACCCGGGACAATGCAGTATCACAGGCCAAACATGCCGTCTCGGTGGTCTATCAAAAAGAGGCGAATGCATGGAAGATCATCCACATACATGAGTCCATATCGGAAATGAAGGGATAAACTG
>CAYLWO010000126.1:0-9615 GCA_964387285.1 uncultured Cytophagia bacterium
TCCTGATCGTTTTAATCCACGTTCGCTTTTCTCACCCTATCTGCCGAAATAGCGCAAGGCCAGACAGGTGATATCGTCGGATTGCAGCTGTGCTCCGGTAAATTCCTGCACATCCTTAATCACGTTTTCAACCAAAGGCTCCAGCGCCAGATCATGATGCCGCTGCAACGAATCCACAAAACGCGCGTCCGTATACATTTCGTCCTTCAGGTTGGTCGCCTCGGGGATGCCGTCCGAATAGAGAAAGAGGGTTTCCCCCGGTTGCAGGATCATCACATTGGACTCGTATTCCAGGCCCTTCACGCTGCCGAGAAAAACACCGCCGCGATTCTCCACCATCCGCACCTTCCCCTCCTTGCTGATCAGGTACGGCGGATTGTGTCCGCCGTTGCTGTATTCAAAGGTGCCGCTGCGGCCGTCAAGAATACCATAGAAAACAGTGACAAACATGGTCGGCAAACTTTCCTCAACCAGAATATTATTGACGCTCTGCAGGCAGGAATCGGTGGGAATTCCCTTTAAAGCCGTTGCCTTGAGCAGGGTTTTGCTGACAGCCATGAACATCGCTGCCGGAATTCCTTTGCCGGAAACATCGCCGATAATAACGCCGATGCGCGATTTGTCTATGGGAAAAAAATCATACAAGTCGCCGCCGACTTCACGGGCCGGGATCATCTTGGCATACATGGCAAATTCTTTTTGATTGGGAAAAATTTTCGGCAAAATGGAAGTTTGGATTTCTGTGGCAATATTTAATTCATGTTTGATGAACAAAAGCTGATCGCGGGAACGAATGGCTTCCTTCAAAGTCATGAGATCATGCAGACATTTGTTGATGGTGATTTCCAGATCCTTCATGTCGATCGGTTTGATGACAAAATCAAAGGCGCCGCGATTCATGGCCGTACGGATATTCTCAATGTCGCCGTAAGCGGATACGATGACCGAGCGCAGCAGGGGATTTTCCATCTCCTTGATCCGCGTCAGCAGGGTTAAACCGTCCATTTCCGGCATGTTGATATCGGTCAGGATGAGATCAAAAGATTCGTCCTGCGCAAGCCTGTCCAGCGCCTGAACGCCGTTTGCAGCAAAGACAAAATCATATATCTGTTCGCGAATCTGCTTTCTGAATTTTTGCAGAATAACCTGTTCCAGATCCGGTTCGTCGTCCACGACCAATATGCGCGCTGTCATTTTTTCTCCTGAAATCAATTTTTCATTTGGGTAAACGGATTAAAAATTCGGTAAAACGGCCTTCCTCTGAATGGAATGTGATCTGGCCGTTGTGTTGATGGACAATGATGTCGTAACTGATCGACAGTCCCAGGCCGGTGCCCAGGCCGGTCGGTTTGGTGGTAAAAAAAGGCGTGAACAGTTTTTCACGCACCGCTGCCGGAATGCCGCCGCCATTGTCACGAATGCGGATTTCAATCCGATCCGGTCCATTTTGCGTGCTCACGGTCACGGTCGGAGCATACTCGCCGTTCTGTTCCATTTTCTTGCGGTGCACTTCATAGAAACCGTTGCTGATGATGTTGAGAAAAACCCGGCTGATGTCCTGAGGCACAACCTCAACTTTGCCGAGGGACGGATCCAGATGGGTCTCGATTTTAACATTGAAACGGGTGTCCTGCGCGCGCATGCCGTGGTACGCCAGGTTAAGGTCTTCCTGCAACATGGCGTTGAGGTCCGTGGGCTGGCGTTCGCCAGACTTGCCGCGTGAATGCTGCAGCATGCTGCGCACAATGCCGTCCGCCCGTTTGCCGTGTTCGATGATTTTACCCGCGTTTTGCTCCAGCGTGTGCAGGATTTCAGCAATCGCCGGCCTGTTCGGCGGATCATGATCCATCTCCTGCCGCAGTTCCTGAATCAACTCATTGATCAGCTCGGCAAAATTGTTGACAAAATTGAGCGGATTCTTTATCTCATGGGCAATCCCGGCTGTCAGCGCGCCCAACGCGGCGAGTTTGGATTGCGTCACCAGTTTCTCCTGCGTGGTCTTGAGATCGGTCAGCAATTCATGAACCCGGCGATAAGCTTCGGCATTATCCAGAGCGATGGCCGTGTAGGCGGCGAGATTGCGCAAGATGTGCAGATGATATTCCGTATAGGCGTTTTTGTTAAAACTCTGCGCCGTAATGACGCCGATGACTTTATCCTTGAAAACCAGCGGCAAATAGAGAATGGATTCCGGATTTTCCCCGGCAACGGGCGGCTGCATGTGTCGAATATAAGCGCTGTAATCCCGGCTGTAATCGTTAATGATCACTTCCTTTTGATTTGCATAGCACCATACCGCAAGGCGATCCACGTCGTCCAGCGATAAGGAAAAGGCCGGCAGCGTCTTTTTTTTCTCGATGGTTGCGGGAAACTCGAGACATTTTTTTTCAGCGTTGTAGAGACCGATGCCGAATACAGCGGCCTCCATCAGAGCGTTGACGTTTTCATGAACGGTACGGATGATGTTTTCAAGGGACAGCGTAGCGGTTATGTCCTTGCCGATGCGACTGAGCAATTCGACATTGTCCTTTTGATTGCGAATCTCTTCTGTGCGCGCTTGTACGATCTTTTCCAGGACTTTACTGCGCTGATGCAACTGCCGGGTCCGCAGCCGCACCAGTCCGAAAACAAATCCAAGCGCCAGCAGCGCATAGCCGCACAAGGCCCACCAGGTGCTGTACCAGGGCGTCTCGATGAGAAAGCTAAAGACCGCTTCCTCGCTTTCCTGGCCGAAAATATTCCGCGCTTTTACACGAAAGGTGTACGGACCGTCAGCGAGGTTGGTGTAATTGCGCTTGCTGTCGCGGCTCCAGGTCGACCAGTTATTTTCGAAACCATCGAGTTTGAATTGATACTCATTGGCTGCGGCCTTGATAAAAGACGGCACGCAGAATAGAAAGGTCACGGCATTGAGACGATAGGGTAAAATATAATTTTCAGTATTCCGGCGAGCCGGATCGAAACCGCCAAAATACAGGGTCGAATCATTGGCGAGTTTCACTGAACGAATGAGCGCGGTCAACGACGCGTGCGACGTTTTATCCTCTCCGGGTTTAAAACGGATCACACTGCCCGTCACGCCGAACCAGGTTGTACCATCGGCTTCCGGATAGATGACGTTCACCAACTCATCGTCAAAACGTGAGAATTGGCCCTTCTCTAAAGAATAGGTGCCATCCGCTTCTTTTCGAAATAATGCGGTTCCTTTCCCTGAGCATGCCCAGATGTTGCCTGCCGCGTCCATGGCCGCTGCACATTCGCTGGGATTCAAACCCAGTTGCAAATCCTTGAACACCGGATCCGGTTGAAATTTATAAGCCTTTTCATCAAACCGGTACATGCCTTTGCCGGTGCCGAATATCAATCTGCCGCCTAATAAAAAAACGGACGTGGTGCCGGCCGGCAATCCCTGTTCCGGGCCAAATCGTTCAATGATGGGTTGGTAAAAATCATTATCCCGGAACCGTACGCGCAGCGCGCCGGCATCGTAGGTACTGAGCCAAAAAACGCCGGATTCCGGTTCCACGATTTGGCGAATATATTCATGAAAACCGGGAATCACGCCTGCCCATTTCAGCTTATCAGGATGTGCGGCGTCATATCGTAAAAAGACCATTCCGCTCATCGAGCCGGCCAACACGCTATTAGGTTCAGAAATGGACAAATGGACGCAGGTCAACAAAGGCGCTGCAGCCTCACTCTGCAAAGCGTGGCTTGCCCGCTTGTTGTCGATGAGGTAAATACCGTCAATGTTCGATGCATACAGACGGTTATCGATAGTCGAGAAATTGGTGGATTGATATCGGGGAACGCCGGACACCTGTGCAAATTGGGAGTTTTTGTCATCCCAATAGTATAAACCGTCCTGAGTCGAAATATACAATATGCCCAAATGTCTTTTTATATCGTTAACTCCGCTTCCGGAGGCGATTTGGAATTGAGCAAGCAGCGATCCGGTCTCCAGCACCGCCAGGCCGCCGTCCATGGCCAACCATATATTTCTTTGTCGATCCACAAAAACAGCGAGTACGGTGTTAGACAAAAGGCCGGAAGCATTGGTGAGGTGCAGGATCAGATTTCCTTCAGCACTGACCATTAAAAATCCATTGGACTGCGTACAGAAGGCAAAGGAGCCATCAGGCAGTCTGGCGCCATCGGACAAATTGCCTGATCGCAGAAGCGCATCTGCCTCGGTCGGAAAAGGCGTTAGCGCGGAACCGTTGTACACGTACAGACCTTTTTTGTTGGTGCCGAGCAAGTAAGAGCCCGACTGTGGCCAGGTCCACATCACGTTAATACGCTCGAGCGCAAGACTTGCCGTGCCGGGCAGCAAGTGCAAAGAGTCGCCCTGCATTCGCATCAGGCCTTTGCCGCGCTGCAGCACGATCAGGGCGCCGTCCAGGAAAAACGAAGACATGAAAAGATGATCCGGACTTGCCGGACGCCACACTTTTACCTGCCAGGATTCCAGGCCGGACGCTGCAAGTGATTTCTGAAAAAGAAACAACCGCTCCCTGGCCTGAAAATAGATCCCTTCCGGCGTTGCATGCGTAAACCAGACGTAATTGAATTCCTGATCTTCCTTTGGAAGGTACTGAAGCAAAGAGACATAGCGCATGGCGCCCGTCGAGTCAGGGGCCAGGTAACCCAATTCAGCGGCAGAACCGACAAAGATGCGACCGGAAGAATCTTTGGCAAAGGATTTGGCAAACGACCCGTTAGAATTGAGAATCATGCGCCACGTTGAACCGTCGAATTCCTGGACGCCATAGCCGTTGCCGATGTACATGACGCCGCGATTATCCTGGGTGAGTGCCCAATTCTGAAAATGGCCGCCGGTTTGTATGGCAGGGTACACAGTGATGAAAGGTTTGCCGGTTTCCGCTGCATAGACCATCGAGGCAAAGAACAATATCGGCAACATCAAACGGATTCTATGCATATCCAGCCCCATTATCTTTTTTGTATTTCAGAAGGAAATGATTCAGCATCTGCATGGCCTATTAACAAATCGCTCACCCAACATATACAACTGCCACAGCTCCTTGTTGTCCAGCCTCATGAACGGCGCCAGAGCCAGTTTGCCGGTTCTGCCAATGGATTTTTCCAGAAATAAAAATTCCGAAAATTTCTCTTTTAATGCGGCATCCGGTTGCGCGGTAATGCCATGCTGACGCAAGAGCAATATCCCTTTCGCCCGCATAGCCAATTCCAGATAAATCCGCAAATAGCACAATAAATCCACGACAACGGCCGGAGAAAAATGATCGCGCAACGAAAGCAGATACTGCCCGAACTTGCTCTCGGTAAAACGTCCGGTAAGGATCATCTCCAGCATGGCCATCTCTTCATCCATACTGATCGTGAGCCAGGCGCGCAACGAGCGCTCGCTGTTTTCATAGACTGCGATGATCAAAGGCGGCAAAACGATCACCATGAGCAAGGTCATGTAGATGGGCGGCAGCAAAAAATGGTTAAAGATCGAATGCACCAACACCGCGGCCAGATAGCTGGCGCCCCACACGGACACCCCAAGATGATTTTGCCGGTCATACAGCCGTTTGCAGAGAATGGCAAAGAGGGTGGTGCAAGAGGCGTGCATGATAGCGGTGCCGAATCCGCGAATGAACCAGAGCAACAAAGAGGGTTCGTTGAGATTGTAGAGATAATAAATATTTTCAAACACCGCAAATCCGGCGCCCAGCGCTGCGCCGTGAATGGCGGCATCCACCAAAAAACCAATGCGCTTTCTTTTGACAAGAGCGAAAAGAAATACGGCTTTGCCCGCCTCTTCGACAAACGGCGCCACATATCTCGAAAAGAGAGCCATCTCCAGATGCGTCATGCTGATCAAGGTGATATTCACCCACAGACAAAGCAGCGCAGCTGCGGCGCCTTTAACCAGACTGGCGCAGGCAGCCGGCCATTTGACCAGTTTGTAGCCGTCCAGCAGCAGGAGCGCCAACGCCATGATGAGCACCGGCGATAAACTGACAAGAACTCGCATCCACATCATAGTATTTTCAGGGAGACCATGAATTCTTTGCTGATTTTGTCATGCTCGACTGCAACAGCATAACCTAGCGAAAAGGTGGAATCAAATCGTGATAAGGTCACCAGCCGAACGTCGATCTGCCCGCCCAGGTTGAGCAACCTCCTCTGCGCGCCGAAAACCGGAGACGATTCATCGATCCGGCCATAGCCCACGTTGGTTTGCAGTACCGACGTAAACAGAGCCGAACGCAGCCAACGGAAATAAAAACTGGTAAAACCGAAATGGTTGAAACGCAGGGGCGGAAGATTCCATTCCACCATGAACTTGCCGTAGGTCTTGCCGCCGGCCTCGTTCAGCGCAATGCCGGGAAAACTGAAATACTCCCGATAGCGTTTTTCCGCCAAATGATCGATCCAATTGTTGCCAAAGCCGCCGAAAAAGAAATTGGCAAAGGGATTGTGACGATCGCCGGCGCTGTATCCCGCGGAGCTGCGCAACCAGACAGACGAATGATCGAGAGCAAGCGGCATGCCGTAATCAAGATGCGCATAAATGCGCGGATAGGTTCGTTCGTTGACAAACACACTCTGCGTCAGAATCTGACAACGTATCCCTTTTTCGTCATCCACCGCACCCAGGGATTTGCGGATGTTCTGGAAATCCAACACCGCCTTGAGGGTGGTTAATCGATCATAGGGCGCCGCCACATTTTGATAATCCGGCAATTTTTCCAGATTGCCGTAATGCCTGGCGCTCACAGTGACATCCATGGTTCTGGGTTTATCATAGATGAGCGATTTGAAATATTCCGCCTGCAGGGAATAACCTTTGCGGCTGATTTTGGTCGGACCAAAGAGATCATAAAAATCAGCGCCGTTCAAGGTAGCGCGTAGGCGCCATTGCCAATAATGAAAATCCAGACCCAGATGCAATCGCTCCTGCTGCGGGATGCGCTGATCCGGGCTGTACAGGGCGGATAGCGTGAATCCGCTGCTGCCGATCAGATCGGAAAAATTGGCGCGATAGCCGAAAGCAGGATAATCCTTATACCCCTGGACGATCGGGTAGGCGGAATCGAGTTTCAGATAGCGAAGGGAGCGATAGGGCCCTGAGGTCATGGAAGTTGAATCCAGGGCCAACCGCGCCGGCGAGCCCAACACCCACTGGCGCACAAGCGGATATTTCCGGGAAATGGCCGTGCCCAGAAAACGGATGGCGTTTACTTTATCGATGACCTGGTTGGCAATCATGACCGGAACAAACCCCTTGCCCGAATAGCGCATGACCAGCAACGAATCGTCAGAGATCGGCACCGGCCGGAACAAACCCGATTCATCGTTGGTGAGAATGCTCATATCCTGTTTGGTCCAGTCATAGCGATAGATGTTGGACACGCCCGAATAGTAGGAAGAGCCGAATGAATACTTGCCGTCAGAAGAGAAAACAAAACCCTGCGGCAGGTTGTTTTCAAAATCAAACAGAGTTTGAAAGCTGTCGCACCGGGCGGTTGCGGTTTTTATCAACTTTTGCCGGCCGGAGATTTCCACCAGTGAGGCGGTCAGAATGGTTCCATCCGGGGAAACGTCAATATCGAAAATATCCTGCCCATACGGAAAGGAATGGATCTGCTTCCATTCCTGATACGGATAGGGGATGCGCACCAAAGTCGAAATGCCGTTGAAATGGCGCACGCCCCACAAAGAGTTGTCGACCGCATTAAAGGCCAGATCGCCGATGCGGCTATCCTTCATCAGACGTTTGGATTTGCCGGTTACCATATCTACTTTATACAAATCACGCCAACGCGAGTTGTCGGTAGTATAAAACAGGGTCGCGGTGGCAGGATCAAAGGCCAGCGAGGTCACCGAATAGAGCGTCGGGCCTTTGACCTCGCAAATTTTATGCAATTTGCCGTCAGTTAAATCAATGGCCGCTATGTGCGCGACCTGGCCGGGATAGAGCACAGCGGTATACAACCGGTTGCGGCCCGGATCATAATATCCGCGCGAGACAGAACCCAGCGCGCGATCTGAAATCGTGCGGTAGCGCGTAGTGGGATTGCGGCGGAGAGAATCGAGATTGGCTTGCTGCCAGGCATGTTCCCATCCTATCCATTTGGACCATTCTGCAGCGAGAGAACTACCATACACCGATTTGAATTGCCGGGCAAAATACCGTTTGCTGCCCTCAGTGCGCAGGTACCATTGCAAAACTTTTTCCGGTCCGTACTGGTGACAAAGATAGCTGACGAATCGCGCGCCATAGAGATAAGAGTTGGCGCCGACTTGAAAATCGATGGCGGTGCCTTCCGCTTCCAGGCCGACCACGTCGTAAAACGGGGTTTGATCACGCACCATGGAGCGAAAAACCATTTCATCGTACGCGCCCTGTGCCCGACCCAACCCGCCTGCCAGCCAGGTTTCCATAAAAACGGCAATGCCCTCCAGATACCAGCGCGGCGTCAGCAGCCGCGGCGTGGTCAAATAGGAATAAAACACAGAGAGCGGATCATCCGCCGAGTCCTGCACCTTGCCCAGGAAAAGTTTGCGATAGAATCCATCCCCGGAGGTTTTCTGATCCGTGGTGATGATGTGCACCATCTCGTGGTTCATCAACCAGTTCATGCGCTCATTGGCCGGCGTTGTTTCATAAACATAGTTGGCCGGCGCCAGTTCCATACGGATGTAATTGCGCGGCGCGGATATGGCGCCGGCGTTTCCGTAATCGCTGAAATCCTGCAGATAGACCGTAGTCTTTTCCCCAGGTCGGTAGTTGAACAGCCGACTCTCAAAAGTTTGTGAATTTAAAAAACAGCGCGACAAGTGGGGAACGATGAATTCATGCGGTTTGCCAAAATAAAGCAAATTCATGTTTTTGGTGGAAAGGATGCTGAACTGGCCCTGCACGACCGCGTGCACAACAAGCATCAAGAGAAGCGTAATACTGCGGTATTTTCTGCTGATCATACGTTCGAGGTCCCGTCTCCTGGTATAGAAAGGTAAATTCCGGCCGGCGCCGTCTATTTTCCGTTTGCCCCAAACAAAACGACACAACGGCGACCCCCCCATTTTGGCGTCGCCGTTGCTGGCACCTGATTGTTGTCAATCAGGGTGAAATTATTTTAAGAAAAATTCAATCTCTCTGTTGATCCCTCTGCATTATTCGACGGACCTGGCCTGTATCGTTTCCAGCGCAGAGATCGTTTTAGCATCCAGAGTCTGCAAAGCGGTGATGGATTTGGCATCAAGAGTCTGCAGCGCTGTAACGGATTTAGCATCCAGAGTTGACAGAGCCAGAACAGTCTTGGCATCCATACTCTGTAAGGCGGTGATGGATTTGGCGTCCAGAGTCTGCAGGGCGCTGATCGATTTCGCGTCCAGAGTCTGCAAGGCCAAAATGGTTTTGGCTTCTACGACATCGACAAAGTTTAAGGTTTTGGCATCCAGGGTCTGCAAAGCCGCCACATCCTTTGCGTTGATAGTCGATAAGGCCAGAACGGTGTGCGCATCCATTCCCTGAAGTGCGCTGACCGTTTTTGCATCCAGGGTCGACAAAGCCAGAACCGTCGCAGCATCCATGGTCTGCAAGGCGGTGATGGTTTTAGCATCCACCGTTTGCAG
>CAYLWO010000126.1:9715-18023 GCA_964387285.1 uncultured Cytophagia bacterium
GTGATGGTTTTAGCATCCACCGTTTGCAGCGCGGTAACCGACTTGGCATCCAGCGTTTGCAAGGCGGCGACGGCGCCGGCATTCAGCGTCTGCAGCGCGGCGATGTCTTTGGCGTTCAGGGTTGACAAGGCCAGGATGGTTTTAGCATCCATGCTCTGCAGAGCGGCGATGGATTTGGCATCCAATGACTGGAGTGCGGTCGGGATTTTGGCGTCATGCGTAGACAAAGCCAGAACCGTGTGTGCATCCAGACTCTGCAAGGCGGTGATGGTTTTGGCATCCACTGTTTGCAGAGCGGCGACATCTTTGGCATTCATCGTCGACAGGGCCATAATGGACCTGGAATCCATTGTCTGCAATGCGGTGACGGATTTTGCATCCAATGTTTGCAGAGCGGCAACGGCATTCGCATCCAGGGTTTGCAAGGCGCCAAGGTCTTTGGCATTCAATGTTGACAATGCCAGAACGGTTTGCGCATCCAGGCTTTGCAGGGCGGTCACAGACCTGCCGTCCAGCGTCAGCAGCGCGCTGACGGATTTAGCGTCCAGCGTTTGCAGAGCGCTGACGGTTTTGGCGTCCAGGCTGGTTTGCGCCAGAACGGATTTGGCGTCCAGGCTTTGCAGAGCAGCGATGGATTTGGCATCCAGGGTTTGCAGGGCTGTGAAAGACCTGGCATCCAGAGTGGACAGTGCCAGAACTGTTGCAGCATCCAGAGTCTGCAAAGCGGTGATGGATTTGGCATCCAGGGTTTGCAACGCTTCGACCGATTTGACATTCAGAGTCGACAAAGCGGTAATGGACTTGGCGTCCAGGGTTTGCAGGGCAGCGATAGATTGTGCGTTCATGGTCGTGAGGGCGGAGACGGTCTTGGCGTCCATGGTCTGCAACGCAGCCAGAGCGCTTTTGTTTGACAAGAGTTGTTGCACCGCATCGTTTTGCAGCAGATTTTGGAAATCCGCGTCGGTCAGAACCACATCCTGATCGCCGATCTGCTGAGTCTGGTACTTGTCGGCTTTTTGCACTCCACCGAGAGTGCCTTGCACGGCATCGGTGGTCGGCCAGGAAACATAGCGTGCCAAAAGCAGGCCGATCAGGACCACAGCGGCAACCCCGAGTAATAACCATTTAAATCTTTGTGACATGGCGGCTCCTCACCCGATAAGGGATTTGTTCACTCTATTATTTTTTCAAAACACAATCTGTCGTTTTGTTTGATTTGCAGACGCAACGGTTGTTGATAGCCATCCGTACTGTTAAAAGCCAGTTTCACCAAACAGGGAACCTGCACAGGGAATAAAAGCTGATCATAGCCGAGCTGCACTCCCTCCAATCCTGATCGCATCTCGCCGGAAAAAGAAACCAGTCTCCTGTTTTCTCCCAAACCGTTAAAGCGCACGACGGCAGGAGTTTGCGGATTGAGCTGCATATATATCAGCAGGTGATTTTCAGATTTGTTCCACAGGATTTCGCCTTCGAGCAGATCTTCGGCGATCCTTTCCTTTTGAAAATTACTGCTGCTCGGGTACATCGTTCCGAAAACAAAGGAGGACTCGAACGAACTATTTTGCGAGAAAACGAGCACCAGCACGAGCAGGCACAGGCCGAGAGCAAAGCCCGCGCTAAAGTTAAACGCCGGTTTGCGAAAAAATGCGTTTGAGCGAAAATCAGCCCATGTCGATTTGGAACGGCGCTGTTGTTGTGATTTTTTAACGTTATGAAGAATCGCCTGGGTCAAATGCGTTGGTGGCTCTACTTCAGAAATCTGCTGCAAAAGTTCCATCGTATTCATTTGTTCGTCGAGGACAGCCCGGATTTCCGGATGCTGCTGCACATGATCTTGCCAGGTTCGCGCCTCCTGATCGTCCAGGTCGCCATCCAATGCTTTTAGCATCAATTTATGTTGAACCTTACTTTTCATTTTTAAAGCCCATCCGGCTTAGAATCATTTTTAAAGAGTGACGTGCTCTGAATAATTGCGATTTAACATGACTTTCAGAACGGTTGACGATACAAGCGATATCACGATAATGCAGGCCCTGAAAATGACGCAAAACAATCAATGCGCGATCGCCCGGTTGCAGGAGCATCAGCGCCTGCTGCACCGCATCGGTCAACTCGAACGAGGACGAGTTGTCAACGGTGAAACGGGACTCGTCGAATTCGCTGTGATGTCTTTTCCGTCTGAATTCATTGATGGCCTCATTCGTGGCAATCCGGTAAAGCCAGGTAAAAAAAGGAAACTCGGACCGATAAGTTGCCAGTTTTTCATAAACTTTGACAAAAGTGGCCTGGGCCACATCTTCAGCCAAAACCCGGCTATGGGTGATGCGCAACGCAATGTTGTAAACCGGCTTTTGATACTTGACCACCAAATCGGCAAAAGCTTCTTCGCTGCCCTGTCGACAGCGATCGATCAATTCAGCCTCTGGTCTTTCTATCATATATACAATCCAATCAGGCAAAAAGTCGCATGGATTATTAAAAAATTTCACAGCATATAAAAAATCGTGTCCAGCCCGGCAAACTTGAAAATCTCGGCAATATGGGGGCTGAGATTTTGCAATTGCAGTCGCTGCTGGTTTTGCGTCAGCCGTTTCTGCGTGGCGATGAGCACGCCGATGCCCGAGCTGGATATGTATTCCAGTTTGCTGCAATCGACAATGCAGGTTTCGGTTATCTTGTTAAACGCGTCCAGAGCCATCGCTTCCTGCGAGGCATCAAATCGGCCCTGCAGGATTATCTGACCGTTTGCGTCCCGTTGTATGCTTAACATAACTCCTCACTTAGACTTTTATAAAGAGTAATTGTGCTTGTCCTGTTCTCATAATGATATTCGACGCGATCCATAATACGGTGCGTTAGATAAAGTCCGAGGCCCCCGACGCGACGATTTTCCAAAGGCGCCTCCGGATCAACCGGCGGTGGTTTGCTGATGTCAAAATCATCGACGTCATAGTCCTGCAGCTCGATGATCATTTTGTGATCCTGCAGCTCCAAGCGCATGCGGATATCCGCCGTTGCGGTCGTATTGTACTTGACCAGATTGGTAAAAACCTCCTCAACCGCCAGTTGCAGGGCGTACGCAGTCCGCACATCGATCTTTAAGGCATCAATCCATCCGTTCAATGCTTTAAAGATCCCATCCAGGGATGAGATCTTGCGAGAGAAGAATAAAGTCACTATCGGCCTGCCGAATCCGGGGAAAATCCCAACAAGATTATTTGCGTTACTATCCTGACTAGACCACTCACATTGCTTGCTCACTGTAACTATTTTTATGCGGATTACCCAACCCGGATGAACCGGAATTAAAAGCGAACACGGATTAAACGGATTAAACGGATGATAACGGATTTGGAGTTTTTTATCCGTTTAAATCCGTACCATCCGTTTCATCCGCGTTCGCTTTAAATGATGCCAAAATGCGTAAAAATTGATTAATAATACAATAAGCAGAAAAGCTGACGCACGACTCCCTCTTTACCAGCTCGAAAATGCGTAAAAAACCGCGGTATCGGCTCTCTTTGCTGATAACATGCCGTGAAATTAACCATTAAAGACGCGAAAAACAAGCATAAATTACTAAATGGGATAAACCGAGCCTTCGGTTCATATATAAATCCAGGCTGACAACAACAAGGAAAAAATAGAAATATTCCGCAAAAGCCGCTATATTTATACTGTAACAAAAATCCTTTTCTCGCAACTAATAGGATAGGAAAGGAAAAAGATGGATAAAGAGACAAAATTCAGATCAGCCTTAGAGCTCAATCAGGACCGGATATATCGCATATGCTGCTGTTATATTCGGGATGCAGAGGAGCGCCAGGATGTGTACCAACAGGTGCTGATGCATATCTGGGAGAATCTGGACTCTTTTCAAGGTCGGGCGCAAGTGAGCACCTGGATTTATCGCATCACGATCAATACCTGCTTTAGCGCTTTGCGCACCGGCATGCGTAAAAAGCAGCTGTTTCCGGCGATTACTTTACAACACCAGGAAGAGCTTGCCGACCCAGAGTGTCATGAAAATCAGTACATTGTACAGAACGATGTGCGTTCGCTGTACGAATGCATAAACCGGCTGGACCCTCTGGATAAAGCGCTCATCTCGCTTGATTTGGAAGATGTGCGCACAAAGGAAATGGCTGAAATTCTCGGCATTTCAGAGATCAATGTGCGCGTCAAATTACATCGCATTAAAAAACGACTAAAAGAACTTTTGGAGAGCAACGGTTATGAATATTGATGAAATGAAAACTCGAACCAGCACGGTCAAAGCCCCTGGCTTTACCGGCCACGATTCTCAGCGGACCGTGGACGAACTGATCGCTACGCTTAAACTGGCGGACGAACACGAACGTAAAAAACTCCGTCGTATGATGTTCTTTTCTATATTGGCCGGTCTGTTGTTTGCCTTTACATTTATAATGACCTGGCTGCAACCTCTGTCGGCTGATAAACATTATACGATACTGCTCCGCGGTTCACTCAGCCTCTGGTTTTTACTCATTGGCTTGTCCGCCTGGTACATGTCCCGACGCCATGCAAAATTGGATTACTCTGAACCGCTGGCTCTCTTTTTAGCTAAAGCGGAAAAACGCTATCGTTTTATGACAACGCAAGGCATACTCGTCGGACTTGGTATTCTGCCCATCGCCGTGTTTTCCATTATCATGGCCGGCGAATATCTCAGCGGTGTATTCCGTCGTTATGTCAGCCAGGCGGCTGCGGAGGCTGTGCCGCTGTTCTGGTATCTCTTTATCGTGATGGTGTTCATTCTGGGATGGCTATTCACGTACAGGGATTGGCAGAGAGACAAGGCGGTTTATTGGCGGGAGATCAAAACATTGCTGGCCAAATTACAGGCAGCTGAAACAAAGGGGATCGAATAACAAAAAAGCCCCTGATCAAACACCTCAGGGGCTTTTGTACAAGTTATCTGGCAGCTTCCAATTCTTCCACTCTTTTCTTCAGATCTTTGATTACATTCAATAGATAGACCGATACTTTATCATAGGCCACGCCATCCGCCTGGCCGTCGTTGTTATAGATCACCAATTCCTTCAAACCCAACTCATCCAACTCTTCGGCAATAAGACCGACCGATTTATTTCCGCTTTCCTTATAATCGAAAGAGACCGGAGAAGCGTCGAGTATCTTGTACGTCGGATCGGCCAAAGGTTGGATATTCGTTTTATAGCGAACCGAGGATGAGCTTCCTCTATAAAAGTTTCCGCTAGCGTCCATCACAACCGCGTATAATGTGCCGGTGCCGGATGCCAGGTTGACGATCAGGTTGGAGGCACTGCCGGAAATGGCCGGATTGGTAAAACCAATCGCTACTTTTCCGCTGAAATAGTTCCTGTACGCTTCAGAATACATGCCATAATCCAAATCATTGTCATTTGGGTTGGCCGCCCAGACAGCGATACGGCGTGAGGACAATCCTTTCGAATTCCAGACATATGGAGAGTTAAGTGAGGAAATGTTGCCATGCACCGCAGCGATGCGATCCGGTGAATAATTCGGTTTATCGTACAAACCAAGCACGCCATTGGCAATCACATGATTGCTGGTATTGGCGGGATCGGTTGCCAAGTAGCCGGCAATGCTGCCACGGTGATGTTCAGTCGTGGACGAGTTGCGCACTTGCGTTTCCGCGGTAATGCCCCAATGATTATAACTGTCGGCAATGTTGCCTTCAATCACGTTAATGCCGGTGAGATAAGCGTTACCGTCTGTTTCCGGATGACTCCCGACAACGGTCAGCTTGGCGCGAGGTGCGGTGCTGCCGATGATGACGTCGCCGGAATAATAGTTTTGCGGAGCATCCACATATAAACCCCAGTGATTGCTTTGATCATTGCTGTTGGCAAACAAACCGGCAGCAACAACACCTGTTGTATAGCTTGATGCGTTGCCTGAAACTCCGGCGTTCACCGCTGCGAGATGATCGTTGGCGTCGTTAAAATAACCCAGACCAGCAGCAGTGATCCAGGAACTGCTGCCGTTCCACAATGTGCCATGCACACCGGTTCTGTTCATCGACGTTGTAGAAAAAGCGCTGCCTGCTCTGGCAACGCCTTCTACCGCTATGTGCGAATCGGTGGAACTGGCGCCGGGATCGGAAAAGGCAAAAATGGAGGTGTTGTTGCTGCCTCCATAGGGCAAGGTGGCAGCATCATGTCCAAGCACTGTCAAACGGCCGTCTAAAGACGAGACATTCGTGTTGCCAATGCCGACTCTGCCGTCAGCGCCAACCCAAAAACTTTGTACATTATTCATATCTGCAGTGCGCAGAGCATAATCAGCCGATGTAGCGCTCTGCCCCGGATCGATATTAATACCTAAATTATCAGAGTGCGCCATATACACTTTGGTCGGTCTGGTGATGCCGCCTTCGCCATAGTAAAAGATCCCGGACCATCCGGCGCTGTTGCGCACCACATCCAATGTGGCGGCAGGTGCGGTCTTGCCGATGCCAAGTTCACCGCTGGCAGTCTCCCAGAAAAGATTGGCGCTGCTGCTCAATGTTGTGCTGCTGCTGCCCGGCGTGCCGCTCCAGAACGCAACCTGGGTTGCCACCCCGCTGCCGCCTACGCCAATCAAGGAAGCCACGGAGCGTTCTTCAACATTTTTGTTTTCATCCAGAGTAAGCAAGATAGTATTGGTCGTGCCGGTGCCAAGTCCCTCAAAACGTACCTGTCCGTTGGCATGCAATTTAACTTGCGGATTAGTGGTACCGATACCGACCCGGCCGTCGCCGCCTACCCAAAATTGACCTGTTTCCGCATTATCCGTGACTTGCAAGGCATAATCGTCGTGTGCTGCGTTTGAGCCTGGTCGCACCAGTATACCATAATTGTTATTGTGCGCAAACCAGACTCTTGGAAGCGTGGCGGCAGCATAGCCAATGGCGCCGGTCCACCCGGTCCCATTATTTTGTACATCCAAACTGGCGCCTGGCGAGGTTTTACCGATGCCCAGGCGGGCATCGCTATCATTCCAATAAAGATTTGCATCTGAAGCCAATGTCGTGCTGCTGCTGCCCGGTGTGCCGCTCCAGAATGCAACCCTGGTTGCCACCCCGCTGCCGCCCACGCCAATAAGGGTCGATAGAGCGCGCTTTTGTACATAATTATTCTGATCCATCGTCAGCACGGTAGTGTTTGTATTTCCCGTAGCTAAACCGTCAAAACGCACGGTGCCTTCACCGACGGTGTGCAACGTGGCAGCCGGCGCTGAGGTACCGACACCGAGCCGACCGTTGGTGTTCATCCAGTTTAAATCTCGACCCGCTGTACTGGACTGAAAGCGGACGTTGCCATCGGCAACATGCAAGCGCGCAGCAGGGGCGATGTTAACAGCCAAACCGACTCCCAGAGCGCCATTAACGGTAGTCCCTTCAGCGTACTCTGAGTTGTAATTGATATGCAAAAGATCTCGCGCAGTTGCACCGACTTGAGTCAAACCGAGAAGGGCTAAATTGCGCGCATCGCCTGCACCACTGGAGCCCCCATAGATAAAAAGATCATATTCCGGGGCCGCTAAATTGATCCGCACACTGCCAGCTACATCCAGCGATGCAATCGGGCTGCTGGTGCCGATGCCGAGTCTGTTGCCGTTTTTATCCCAATACAGCTCGACATCGCTGGACAAAGTCGTGCTCCCAGCGCCGGCTGAACCATCCCAAAACGCCACCTGCGTGGCTGTGCCGCTGCCACCGACACCAATAATACTGGAAAGCGGTCTTTTGGATACATCGTTATTGGCATCCATCGTTAACAAGACCGTATTCGTCGTACCGGTGCCCAAATTATCGAAACGAATGGTTCCGGTCGTGTGTAATTGTCGTTGAGGATTTGTAAAACCCATGCCAATGCCAACATTGCCGGCATTGGTTATGGTCATGATCGCAGTATTGTTACTGTTTTTCACTAGCATCTGTCCGAAAAGAAAACAGCTCGGGCAGAGTATCAGAAGAGCCACCATACTGAGACTCAAAAATTGTTTCTTCATACAACCTCCTTTTAGCACAGACAATTGTAAAGAACGCTGTTCTTTTGATTACATTACACATGTAATCATCTGTTCAGATGCAAATTCTATGCCATAAAAACAGGAACAATATCAATTGAAATAAATTATTTATATCATTAAAAAACATAGTTTTGACAAATAGTTGTCTCCAGTCGGTAAAGCAATCGATTAACAAAACACAGGCTTGATTTTGGGGAATTCGGTGATATAACCACCATATGTATAGAAAATGCGACAACAAGGCAGGCAGCAGAGCTGTATAAAA
>CAYLWO010000127.1:0-17548 GCA_964387285.1 uncultured Cytophagia bacterium
TAAAAAATAGAGGAGGCGTCGTTGAATAAGTAAGAGGCAGCAAGGTTTTACTCGAATACGGTTTCACGCTTGAATAGGAGGTAGTTATGCGCATCACATTCACGGCTCGTCATTTTAAACCATCTCAGCGATTAAAAACTCACTCTGAAGAGCAGGTTGCCAAACTGAAAAAGTATTATGACGGCATTTTAGACGTTGAAATCATTTTGGATTATGTCAAGCAAGAGCAGGTCGCCGAGTTGGTAGCCAAAGTATACGGCACCAGGCTGGCGGTGGTAGAAAAAAGCGAGGACATGTATAAATCGATTGATCTGGCTGTCGAAAAACTGGAGCGCCAGTTGTTGAGATACAAGGAAAAATTACAGGAATTTGACAAGGAACGGATCACGCAAGTGGTCTAGGCATACTTCCGGACGACGCTCCGGATAACGATCCGGAGCGTTGCCCTGAATACGTGAGCGTTAACCCCTTAACAATGGATCAAGATGGATAACCAAACCACGATTACCAGCATTACTGTTGAACAGCTGTATAAAGATAATTTCCGCCAAGCATCCCTAGAAATCATCAATAATGAGGCCAGTTTTCATCGTAAAATCCGCGAACGGGAGTTACACCGCCCGGGATTGGCATTGAGCGGTTTCGTCGAGGTGTTTACCTATTGGCGTGTGCAGATTATGGGCAATACGGAAATCGGTTATCTCAACACCCTGCTGCAACCGGAACGCCGCACCGCTTTGTCCACGGTGTTGGGCTTTGATCTGCCCTGTATCATCTTGACCAACAGCAACCATCCGCCGCAAGAGATGGTTGAGATAGCCAACCATAACGGCATAACGCTCTTTAGCACGCCGTTGAGCACCACCGCGCTCATTGCCCATCTCAGTGATTATCTGGACGCCGTTTTTGCCCCACAAACTATTGTTCATGGATCTCTGGTGGATGTCTACGGCGTCGGCATGCTCATCACCGGAGAGAGCGCTGTCGGCAAAAGCGAGATGGCGTTGGATCTGATTGAGCGCGGACACCAGTTGGTGGCTGATGATGTGGTGCAGGTCACCCGTGGCGGCATCAACCGTCTGGAAGGGGCGCCCAGTGAAAGGCTGGCGCATCATATGGAAATCCGCGGCCTCGGCATCATCAATGTACGCAGCATGTTCGGCATTCGCGCCATCCGCGGCAAAAAACAGATTCAGATCGTTTTACATCTGGAACAGTTTAGCGAAGACGCTGAATATGAACGAACGGGCGTGGATATGCAGACATGGGAACTTTTCGGCATCAAGGTGCCGATGGTCGTGTTGCCTATTCTGCCCGGCAAAAATTTGACCGTGATTGCCGAAGCGGTCGCTCTAAATCACAAGTGCAAACAGCTCGGGGAGAACGCGGCCCAGGAATTCAACGATCGATTGATTTCGCACATGCTGAAAAATACTCGTAACCGGGAAAAGCAATGAAACACGCAATTCTATTAACTCATGGTCCGATCGGCGATGCTCTGATTGAGGCGGTGCGCGGCATCATGGGATTGGACGAAGGTCTGCATAGCCTGATGGTCAACAACATGTCGGTGGCGGAGATCAACAGTCGTTTGCTGGCGCTCATAAATGCACCGGAAGAGTTGCAGGATGGCGTGGTGATCATGGCCAGCCTCAAAGGCGGCAGCTGTTGGAATGTGGCGGTGGCCACGGCCAGGAATCATCGACAGGTGCGCGTCGTTTCCGGCGTCAATCTGGCGATGGTTCTGTCTTTTATCACGAAACGGGATGATCTGTCATTGGATGATTTAGCAGATGCTGTTGTTAAAGACGGATTGCGCGGCATCGCACTGCATGTCAACGAATAGCGTTCTCAGGGAGGAAGAAGGACAGCATGGCATTGGTTCAAGTTAGAATTGACGACCGTTTGATACATGGCCAGGTGGTGGTCGGCTGGCGGCAGGCGCTGAATCCGGATCGCATCATCCTGTGCAGCGACGAGGTGGCAAATTCCGATTGGCAAAAAACCATTTACCTTTCTGCCGTTCCGCCTGATGTGGCCGCCTCTGTTTTAACGCTGGCCGAAACGATTGCCGAGTTGCAATCCGGGCGGAGCAATAAGGAACGCGTACTCTTGCTGGTGGATGACCCCAAGTATGTGGTGGATTTGGTTGCGGCCGGCGTGGCCATCGCTGCGGTCAATATAGGCGGTATGCATTTTCGACCAGGTAAAAATCAGATTTCCCCTTTTATTTTTGTTGATGAGCGTGATATAGCCAACCTGCGCAAGCTACATGAAAAAGGCGTACAATTGGAGGGCCGGGATGTTCCTACCCGCTCGCCGATTAATATCGGCAAAGAGTTAAAATTTTCTTCGCTATGATGAAAAAATTGCAACAAGCCGGCACTATTATGTTGCAATTTTACAACATCGCATCAAGCCCGTGATCGGGCTTTTTTATTTAATTATTTAAAAAACAATAGATGGTATTTAGCCATTTTTCTGGCATGTGATTTGTATCACAAAAGGTGCCGAGGGGCCGTTGTTTGTCGGGGGACGATACTGGGGAAATGAGCCGCTACGCCAGAAATGGCGCTAGCGGCTTTTCGTTTTAATAGCCAGCATTTTTCCTATGCCCATGCACACCAGAGAACCGATCAATACGTACCAGGGCCAGCTGAAACGCATGACCGGAACCGTAGAGATCAATCCCACCATGATGATGAATGTGACCACCAGGCTGACGCGGTGACGCAAGAGGGCAACCTGGCGCCAAATCCATATCGCAGCAAGGCCATTGAGCGCCACCATAATCATCGCTTGTAAACCCTGCACTCCGATAATCCAGGTCATGAAAAGAATCGCACTCCACATGGCCACCAGGGCATCAGACTCTTTGACATTTTTACTAAAAGTGCCGAGAAAAAACACGCCGAGCAAGCCGCCATAGGTAAATGAGGCAATAGCCAAACCGAGTTCCACTACCGGATTCTTATCGTCCTTGAACAACATGGCGCCGGCGATAAACACCAGGCCCCAAACCAGTGTAAAGAGCTTGGACAGATACAACTCTTTTTGATCGCTCAGTTTTTTCCCCCAACGCGGCTTGTAGATATCAAAAAGGGTTGAAGAAGCCAAAGAGTTGAGTGAACCGGAAAGAGTGGACATGGCAGCGGCAAATATACCGGCAATGATCAGACCTGCGGCTCCTCTGGGCAATTCATGGGCAATGAACCTGGGCATGACCTCGTCCGGACGGATATCCGCACCGCGGTAAAAAACATATAAAGCCAATCCTAAAATCATAAACAGGAAAAACTGCACCATAACGATGACGCCGCTGCTGATCAGAGCTTTTTGGCTGCTGCGTAAATCCCGGCAAGCCAATAACCGTTGCACCATAATGTGGTCTGTGCCGTGCGATGCCATGGACAGGAACGCACCGCCAATCAATCCTGAAAACAGCGTATAGTTGGTGGCGAAAAATTCTTTTATGGTTTTATCAAAACCGAGCGCGAACACCTCCATTTTGCCGGCTGCGGCGGTTTGCCAGATCGAAGCCCAACCATCCGGCAGCAACGAAACCGCTGTGAACAGGGCGAGGACGGCGCCCGCTAAATAGACGAACAATTGAATGACATCCATCCATACGACCGCTTTGATGCCGCCGATAAAAGTGTAAAGAATGGTGAGCAAAGCCATAACAATGATGCTCAACGAATAATCCCAACCGGTGATCATGGCCAGGGGAATCGCCGTGGCGAACAGGCGCACGCCGTCCGCCAGCAGGCGTGTAAGCTGAAAGACGATGGCGGTAAAACTGCGCAAGCGCTGACCAAAGCGATTGCCGATGAGCTCGTACGCGGTTTTCATTTCCCCGCGATAATAACCCGGCAACAGGACCAAGCTGATAATGATGCGTCCGATCAGGTATCCCAGCGTCATTTGCAGAAAATTGAGGTTGGTCAAATAGGCCAGGCCGGGAATGCTGATGAATGTCAACGTGCTGGTCTCGGTGGCGACGACCGAAAAGCAGACCGCCAGCCAGGGGAGATCGCGGCCGCCTAAAAAATAGTCGGTAGCGTCTTTCTGTTTTTTGCCCAGCCAGCCGCCCAACAGGGTGACGCCGACGAGGTAAAGAATAAGCAGTGTCAGGTCCAACGTGGTAAAGGTCATAATCTGGTCCGACGAAAAGTGAACAAAGGGTCAAAAGGTAAATTTAACATTTCGCACGATATTTGCAATACTATTCATGAATTTGCAGCAAGAATTATCTTGATTATCTCTTAGGTTTTATATAAATTTATGATTATTGTGAAAATGTAGGGTGACGCGCTTGAAGAATCCTTACAAACGCACGGACGTGTTTTCGTGCAATTACAGCGAACACGCACGATTTGAAGGCAAGGTCTCAGCCTATCATGTTCTCAAGGTAAAGCAGTGCTATCCCCAGGGATGCCTCTATTTTCATTGGTCGTGCGATCGCAAGAACAAAGGATTGAGCTGTAAACGCGGTTACAATTATATCGGCCGGCTTTGTCGGGGTTGCACATTTTATCACGATGAAAAACGGCATTGCCAGCCGAAAATAAGGATTAGCGAATCTGCCTATCAGGCCTTTTTAAACGATGTGGAATTGTTTGACGAATGGTTTGACGAGTTGCAGCATCGTGAAGTGGAAACGGCATTTCGCATTGATGCGGTCAAGCCCCGTTTTATTAAAGAGGTGGAAGGCGATCATGGCCGCGTTCGCCTGGCAGGCTATCTGTTAAGCATGTCCCAGGGTTTTGTGGATCGTGAGTTTTTTCAGGATCCGCTTTATGCGATCATTTCACCCAATCAGCAGGAGCAGCAGGGTTTTGCTACGGATGATGAGGTGGAAGCCCGCGCCATGATCAGCCTGGATCGCGGACGCCCCGTGCTGTCCCGATTGCGCGCCATTAGTTTTGAAAAGCGTTCCGGGCAACCGACCTGGACCAACAGCAAAGCTTTAGTAGCCAGATCCGGCGCGTCGAATTTTAGCAATCAATCGACCGGATGTTTGCAGTGTCCGCATGGCGCGCTGGTGGATGTGACGGTGCAAGAGCGCGGACGATCGTTGCAACGGCGCGAGCTCTACTGTTTGGCCGGCATGCCGGATCAAGATGAGTGTTATCTGTTTGCATTGCACAAAGTAGATGTTTGTCACGGATAGGAACAAGGAAAGAGAGCAACATGGCAAAAGGAATCACCAAACGCAGCGAAGATTATTCAAAATGGTATTTGGACGTTATTGACGCCGCCGAGCTGGCGGAGCATTCGGCCGTAAAAGGATGCATGGTCATCAGACCGACCGGCTATGCCATCTGGGAACTGATCCAGTCGAACCTGGATCGTCTTTTCAAAGAGACCGGTCATGTGAACGCCTACTTTCCCTTGTTCATTCCTGAAAATTTCATGCACAAGGAAGCGCAACACGTAGAGGGTTTTGCGCCGGAATGCGCCGTGGTTACGCACGGCGGCGGCAAAAAATTGGATGAGCCGTTGTTCATTCGCCCCACTTCGGAAACGATTATCTGGTCGACCTATCGGAATTGGATCCACTCTTACCGTGATTTGCCGATCTTGATCAACCAGTGGGCCAACGTTGTGCGTTGGGAGATGCGCACGCGTCTGTTTCTGCGCACCACGGAATTTCTCTGGCAGGAAGGGCATACCGCACACGCCACTGAAAAAGAGGCTGTGGACGAAACCTTGCTGATGCTCGAGGTGTATCGCACGTTTGCCGAAGAGTATCTGGCCGCCCCGGTTTTCACCGGCGTTAAAACGGAAAAAGAAAAATTTGCCGGCGCTGTGAACACCTACGGCATTGAAGCCATGATGCAGGACGGCAAAGCGCTGCAATGCGGCACATCGCATTATCTTGGGCAAAATTTCGCCAAAGCGTTTGATGTGACGTTTCAGGATGAGGAGAGCAGACTGCAGCACGTATACGCCACCAGTTGGGGCGTATCCACGCGTCTCATCGGCGCGCTGATCATGACGCACAGCGACGATAACGGTCTGGTGCTGCCGCCGCGCTTGGCGCCGCTCAAAACCGTTTTGGTGCCTATTTGGAAAGAAGACGCCGAGATGGCGTTGATGAAACAAAAAGCCGCTGAACTGACGCAAGATTGGAAGGGACGCATCGCTTTTAAAATCGACGACCGCGATCAGTATCGACCGGGCTACAAATTCAACGAATGGGAGAAAAAGGGCGTGCCGATCCGCATCGAGATGGGACCCAAAGATGTTGCACAAAATCAGGTGGTTCTGGTGCGCCGCGATACCGGTGAAAAAATTGCGACATCCCAGGACGGTCTGCTGGAAAAAATCGAAGCCCTGCTGACCGAGATGCAAAAGAATCTGTTCACCCGCGCCTTGCATCATCGCAACGCCAACACGCACCGCTGCGATGATTATAAAGAATTCTGTGAACGCATTGAATCGCCGGGCGGATTTTTCTGGGTGCCCTGGTGCGGCAACCGCGCCTGTGAAGATAAATTTCAGGAGACCTCCAAGGCGACGATCCGCTTGTTGCCGCTGCAACAGGAAAAGGAATCCGGATCATGCATCGTATGCGGAGCCAAGTCCGAACAGAGAGCCCTGGTGGCTAAATCCTACTAGTCGGCATTTATTCGGCTGTCAGGCGAACAGCCGTTCGTAAATAACTGGGAGATGTGTTATGCCAAAAAAGAAAAAAGAGTCGATCGAGATCGAATTGCCGAGTAAGGCGATTCGCATCCAGAACGCAAGTTGCCCCAATGGCCACAACCTGATGGATCATGAGCACAAAATAAACGGCTATGATTCCGTCTCGGTGCTGGTCAAATACAAAGGTCATCAGGGCAAGATTCATCTGGATCCGGTTTACGGCAGTTTTAAAAATGTGTTTGAAATCAAAGTGGCGGAGGGCGACATTGTCGAGTTTTTCTGTCCCCATTGCCGCGTTTCTCTGATCGATACGCACCAGTCCTGTTCCATTTGTTCGGCGCCCATGTTCGCCTTGCATCTTCCGCACGGCGGCATTATTGAAGGTTGCTTGCGCAACGGCTGCCAGTTCCATACCTTAAAACTGGTCAGCGGCGACGAGTTGGTTAAACGGCTGTATGAAAGCCATACTCTGGATGCGTATCTTTAGGCGCCGGCATCGTGACCGATTCTCAAACCAAACGATTTCACTCCGGTTATGCGGCTCTCATCGGCAGACCTAACGTCGGTAAATCGACTCTGATCAACCACCTGTTGCGTTTCAAGCTTTCCATCGCCACCGCCAAGCCGCAAACCACGCGACATCGCATCATCGGCATCCAGACCGGCGAGGATTATCAGATTGTCTATCTGGATACGCCCGGTTTGCTGGAGCCGCGTTATCGTTTGCAAGAGGTGATGATGAAGGCTGCGCATCAGGCGTTAGAGGATTGCGATGTGGTTGTGCTGATCACGGACAGTCATGATAAGCTCAATCCCGCTGATCAGCCCGTCATCGAGCAGCTGCAGCGGGCGGCCAAGCCGGCGATTCTGGTCATCAATAAAGTGGATCAGGCGAGCAAAGAAAAATTGCTGCACGCCATTGCCGCGTACAGCGAGCTCTATCCGTTTGCAGATATTTTTCCCTTGTCGGCCAAAACCGGTGAGAACAGCCGGGAACTGGAGCCGGCCATAGTGCGTCTGCTGCCTGAAGGCGAACCGTTTTACGATAGCGAAGAGCTGACGCAACATCCGGAGCGGTTTTTTGTCACCGAAATGATTCGTGAAAAAATATTTGAAAATTACGGCGATGAAATACCTTATTCCACGGCCGTGGTGATCGATGAATTTCGCGAACAGCCGGGCCGTAAGGACCTGATTCGCGCCCGGATTGTTGTGGAAAAGGATACGCAAAAAGCGATTATCATCGGCAAAGGCGGCGCCGGCTTGCGTAAAATCGGGCAGAGCAGCCGCCTGGAGATCGAGCGGTTTCTCCAGCGCCCGGTGTTTTTGGAACTCTGGGTTGCGGTAAAAGAGAAATGGCGTAAAAACGATACCCTGTTGCGGGAGATGGGTTATGTCCAGGAGTAGATTGTTTTTTACGGACATGATTGATAAAGGATCGGCAATGAAAGCTAGAACGAGTAAATCCCTACTGATTATTGCGTCGGCCCTCCTTTTCTTGCCGGCAGCTTGCTCGCACCTCAGGTATGTACCGCCGGTTCATGATCCGATTATTCGTGTGGGCATTCTGGAAAACCAGGAAAAGATCTATTTCGAACCGCAAGGCCCGTTTCGGATTCAGGCCGCCCAGGACAAGGAGAACGCTTCTCTGAACGAACCAGGACAATGGAGCGCTCAGGTTGCGGAAACGCGGCCCGGCGTAAAGCATTATCGCATCCGTTTGTTCGAATCTGCATCAGAGCAGCAAAGCCGTTCTTATGCCGATCGCATGAAAGCCCGCGGTTTACAGGTGGAGATCAAATCCTTCGGCGAAGCGTTGCGCATGGCCGGACAGACCCTGGTGGATCGCCGGTATTATCGTGTCCTGTTGACGCAGCAGTTCGATACGCAGATGAGCGCTGAATTGTTTTTCAAAACCTCGGCCAACCTGACCAACGCACAGGTCATCGAAGAGTACGATCAGCCTGCCGGCGGCGTCGTCAAATTGACCTCTCCGCAGGGCCGATCCTATCTGGTGCACGACCGCTTGCGCCTGGTCGGGACCAACATCTCGTTGAAAAATGTCCAGGTCGGTTCCGGATATCACTGGGCGCATTTGGAAAGCAGGAGCTACGCCGGTGAACTGGAATTGGCCGTGAACGCTGCCGGGCTGCTCCATGTAGTGAACGTCGTAAATCTTGAAGCGTATTTACGCGGCGTGGTCGCCGGCGAAATGCCCTCAACCTTTCCACCGGAAGCGCTCAAAGCTCAGGCGATCATTTCCCGCACCCTGTTCATGAATAATTTTTATCGTTTTCATCGCGGCGAAGATTTTGATGTTTGCGATGATGTGCATTGCCAGGCCTACATCGGCGTCACCAAACAGAACGAACCGGCATCCCATGCGGTGGCGGCCACCAATGGCCTGGTGCTGACTTTTGCCGACAGATTGTGCACCGCCACCTATTCTGCCGTGTGCGGCGGTCACACCGAGGACGCTGCCGAGGTGTGGGAGGGCGACAGTCAACCGTATTTAAAGGGTGATTTTGACGCCATCGAATCCGGGCTCTCACGGGCATCGTTGGATTTGTCAAACGAAGAAAAAGTGCGGCTGTGGATTACCTCTTCGCCCAAAGTATATTGCAATATCGAGTCGGCGGGCGATCCTTCTTTTGCCGCTTATGCAAAAAAATATTTCCGTTGGGAAACCTCCGCCTCGCGTCAGGATTTGCAGAAATGGATCGTGGAAAAAACCGGCGTCGAGATCGGCCAACTGGTCGATATTATTCCAAAGCACCGCGGCCTGTCCGGGCGATTGTCGGAAATTCATATCATCGGCACCCAGGATTCCGTGACCGTGACCCGCGAATTGAATATCCGTCGCACGTTATCGGCATCGGCCCTGTACAGCGCTTGTTTCGTCATCAACAAAGAGAATGTGCATAACGGCCTGGCCGATACCTGGCGCTTTACCGGCGCCGGATGGGGACATGGCGTCGGGCTGTGCCAGGTGGGCGCCGCGGTTCGCAGCCTGCGCGGCCAGAATGTGGCCCAGATCCTTTCCGCTTATTATCCGGGAACACGTTTGAAAAAGATGTATTGATGTCCTCCCTGCCGCGCCATATTGTACTGCTGTTTGTTGACGGACTGGGCATCGGCGAGGCGGACGCCCGCTGTAATCCCTGTTGTCAAGCCGGATTTTATTTTAATCATCATCTTGGCGAGGTTTTTCCCAAAGCACTGGCGGACCAGGGAGTTGTTTTCGGGCTGGATGCCAATCTCGGCATGGCGGGACTGCCGCAAAGCGCAACCGGACAAACCGCGTTATTAACCGGCGTTAATGCCGCTGCCGCCATAGGCCGGCATTTGAACGGTTTTCCGAACCAGGCGTTGCGCGAAATCATTGCCCAACACGCTATCCTTAAAACCGTTCACGATCGCGGCTATCGCGCCGCTTTTCTCAATACGTTTCGCCCGCCGTTTTTTGATTACAATCCGTTTGATATCCTGCGCCACCTGTCTGTCACGACCGTGAGCAATCTCTACGCCGGTCTGCCTTTTTTTAATCTGGATGATCTGCGCAACGCAAGATCGATTTATCAGGACCTGACCGGCGAGTCTCTGGTTGCTAACGGATTTGATGTGCCGGTGTTTACTCCGCAACAGGCGGGCATGATCGTGGCGCAACGCAGCCGGGATTTTTCTTTCAGCTTGTTTGAATATTTCCAGACCGATCGCGCCGGACACAGCATGGACCTGGTGCGGGCGCAGGGCGAATTGCACAAATTATCGGCTTTTTTACACACGATTTTAGCGCACACCGACCTGAGCGATACTCTCGTCCTGTTGACGAGCGATCACGGCAACATTGAAAACATCTGCGTCAAAGGTCATACGCGCAATCCGGCGATGACGCTGGTGTTCGGCTGTGGCCATGCGGAACTCGCCCGGCAACTGACTTCCATCCTGCACGTGACCCCGGCGATTCTCGATTTGTTGCCATAGAAAAAGATAAAAGAATAATTCGCGCCAAGACGCCAAGAACGCAAAGAAAGATAAAGGATAAGCTTTCGCCATGGCGCCAGGGACGCTAAAAAAGATTAAGTTTTTTCTTTGCGCCTTGGCGGGAGATTGAAAAACTTGTACTCTTGTGCATGGGATTATGAAGAGAGGTATTGGGCGCTTTGGCGGGAGAATTAACAGCAAACTCACGCATAACCGCCAATCTCGTGAAAAAAGATGCAGGGTTTTGAATCTTCACAAGATTGTATTTCGAGAAAAAATCACTCAAGTAAGCTTGGTGTTAGTTTATCCGATTTAGGGAACCAGCGCCTTTTTCAACGTCGCATTCCATTCATTGGTGTCCTTGTTATAAACTCCAAATCCCATGCAAAATTCCCAATAGGCCCAGCTGATGTCCCGGTTCTCAGCCTGGCGCGCGACCGTGGCGGTCCACAATCCTCTTGACGTCAAATCCGCCTTGTTGTACGAGCCGAATTCACCCATGAACAGCGGTCGATTATTTGCTTTGGCCCAGTTGCCGGCTGCGTCCAAATCCTTTTTTAAAGCCAGGAACTCGGACTGGGTTCCAGTCCATCGCGTACCCAGCCAGGCACTGGAGCCGTTCACCCACTCGGCGCCCTGATGAGTGAACTGGAACGGCAAATAATAGTGAAAAGTCGCAATCAAACTGCGGTCGTTTTCCGGCAGAGCCAATTTACTCAGGCTGGAAAAACTGTTCCAATCCACGCCGCCCAGCACCAGCATGCGATAGGGATTGGTTTCGCGAATCACCGCGATCGCCTCCAGTAAATAACTGTTCCAAATTTCAGCGGTCAGGGCGCCGTTGGGTTCGTTCAATATTTCCAGAAACAATTCATCCGGATAGTCCTTGTAATGCGAGCTGATCTGCCGCCACAGGGCTAAAAACCGTTCCTTATGGCCGGCCGGCGTGGCGATCAGTTCCTCATAATGATGAATGTTAAGCACAACGGTCAACCCCTGGTTTAAAGCCTGGGCCACCACTTCATCAATACGGCTGAAAAAAGCCGGATGGATGGCGTACGGCGCAGCATTGCCGGCATGAGTGGACCAGCGAACCGGAATGCGCACCGACTGAAAACCTGCGTTTTTGATGGTGTAGAAAAAACGCGGTTCGATCATCAATCCCCAATCTCCTTCGTTGGGCGCTTCCAGAGCATTGCCAAGGTTAACGCCGCGTCCCAATTTACGATTTTGAACAAACGGATCCAACGGCTTGGTCGAAGGCGCTGCCCATTGGTTGCCTTTTACATCGGGCTCTGTGGTCGTTTTTTTTGCACAACCGCATTGCAGCGCACAAAGGAGATACATCAAGAACAATGCATTTTTCATATGCTTCCTTGCTAATCCTGTATAGATAGGTTGATCATTCTGATAAAGTAGGGGACATTCCGGAGAATTTCAAGATCAATAATCGATGATCTAAATGCCATGCTTGAATTGCTTAATCAATAATTGATGTTGAGAAAATTAAGGTCGCAAGCTGGTTGTCCTGGGCTGTTAAAAAGATAGGACATTCCTCACCCGCTTTAACGGGTGAGGAATTTTGTCATGAACTGTCAAGGCAATCGAAAATTTCCAAAACAGAACTGAATAACCGTCTGTTCGACTGGCAGGGGAAACCTTATTAGAAACGCAAGCCGACGCCGATGACGATTTCATCGTTATCGCCCAACACGGCCTTGGCTTGCAGATAGGGGATAACCGGTTTTTTATTCAGGCCGACGCCGACAAAAAGATTGACGCCGGTGTTGGTGTCGCTTTCATCATAACCGTCTATCTTGGCGTATTGAATGGCCAGACCGCCGCCAAAATACATAAAGGAACCGGTTCTTTCATAGAAGTCAAAATGAGCGTCAATGTTAAAGGTCATGTAAGTCATGTTATCGGTAAAAACATATTCCAAATTTGGATTAAAGTCCACGCCGCGGGCTATGCCGGTGAGAAATTCCGCACCGAGAAACGGTTTGTCTGCGTCTGTATACAAACCGCCGCGAATGCCGAAAAGGGTGCCGGAATCGGCAAAAGCGCTGCTGGTCAATAAAACGAGTGCGGCCAATACCAGGGTTGCTTTTTTCATGGGTTCCTCCTGAATGGTGAGTGAAAATTATTTTGGTTTGCTTTTAGCATGCAGATTTTGTGCCGAAAATCGCTAATTTTTGGTTTATAAGTAAATTTTTTAAATCAAATATTGATAATATATTACATAATGTAGGCGACGAACTTGAACGCAACAGCCCTGAATTTTACGTCATTTCACCAAACTGTATAGCCATATGACCATATCTTTCTTTTATTTGGTTTATTAGCGCCATTTTGATATATTATCAATACCGAGTGAATTAAAAACAGGTTGGCTATGCATCTTTTGCAAACTGAAACAACCGGACGGTGGCGGCACATATTGCAGATCAGCGGGCTGCTCGTTTCCATCAGTTTTGCACAAATGAAATTCACCACCCTCATCGACCGTTCTGTCGGCCCGGGGGTACGGCATCGCTGCGTCATCGAAAAGACCCAGCCGTGGCAGATCAATATTCTAGAGATCGATCTGCACAATCCTCATATCGCATTGGCATCGGTCAAGGCGCGCGATCTGTTGGTGGGCCGGGAAGAAACCAGCGCCATGGCGCGACGATGCTCAGCGCCCGGACATCGCGTGGTCGGCGCCATTAATGCAGATTTTTTTGAAGCCAACGGCATGCCGGTCAATCTGCAAATACGCAACGGTGAAATGCTGCGCAATCCCATTCTCCGCACCGTGGTTGGTTTTACGGCTGAAACCAAACCGGTCATGGGCAGATTTCAATTTGACGGCGTGCTGTGCACCAAAAATGGACAAACAGAAATCCGGGCGATCAATGCACAACGCAACGCCAATCAACTGGTTTTGTACAATCAGTATTTTGGCAGCTCTACGTTGACCAATCGTTTCGGCGTTGAAGCGTTGCTGACCCCGTTGCAGCCGTGGCAGGTTAACGATACGCTGCTGTGCCACATTGATTCTGTTGCAGTAGCTGTGGGAAACATGGATCTATTGCCTGGGCGGGCGGTGCTTTCCGGTCACGGGGTGGCAGGTGATTTTTTAAAAATCGCCTGCACCAGGGGCGATACGGTTAAAATCCATTTGGGTTTGCCGCCGGGTCGCGACAAAATTCTCGAAATGGTCGGCGGGTTGCCGCAGATTGTTTTTAACGGCCGGGCTGATGCGGCGCGAGGGCAACGAGAAGAGGGCGGCAGCAGCGATTTTACCAATTCGCGTCATCCGCGCACAGCCGTGGGCGTGAATCAGGACAGCAGTAAATTCTTTTTTGTGGTGGTGGATGGCCGGCAACCGCAACTCTCGGCCGGCATGAGTCTGCAGGAACTGGCAGACTATCTGGTTTCCATCGGCGTCCATCACGGCGTGAATCTGGATGGCGGCGGTTCCAGCACCATGGTGGTGGATGAGACGATCGTGAATTCCCCGTCAGATCCGGCCGGCGAGCGTGCTGTAGCCAACGGCTTGCTGCTGCTGTGCACCGCTGCCTATGGTCCGGTGGCGAGTCTGCAAGTTTCACCCGCCCATGCCAGAGTATTGGCTGGGCAAACGCTGCAGTTGCAGGTGACCGGTCGGGACTCTTTTTACGCTGCAGTAGAAAAAGATCCCGGTCACTTTTTTTATCTGGCGGATTCCAGTCTTGGCAAGGTCAATGAAAAGGGTTTGTTTGTTGCCGCCAATCAGGATGCAGACGGCTTTATTCGCATCTCCTATGGCGCTGTGCGCGATTCCATTGGCGTGCAGGTGCGCACCGTTAAAAGCATTACCATTTCGCCCCACGCGCCGGCAACGGACGCTACCCATACCGTTCAATTCTCTGTGCGCGTGATCGACAGCGATGAAGTCGCCATGGCGCCGGCCGTACGCTGGCAATGCCCGGATACTTCTGTAGGCGCCATCGACAGCACCGGACTGTTTCGTCCGCACGGCAACGGCCTGGCACGCATCGTGGTGACTTTGGCGGGCATGTCCGATACGGCTTTTGTGACGGTACTGACCGGTCAGGGCATCAACCGCATCGATCCTGTTGAAAGCCTGGACGAGTGGTCTCTCGAGTGTCTTAACTGTGACACTACGCAAACCCATCTCGCACTGGTGGATGATCCGGTCTCATTCGGCCGCTCTGCATTGCGCATCGATTACTCTTTTTTTCCCAACCAGATTGCGAATTTTTGGCTTTATTTAAAAAGAAAAATAATTTTACCAGGCCTGCCGGACTCTATTATGATGGATATTCGGCCCGACTCGATGCAATATGGGTTGATCTATTATGCCACGGATGAGGATGGTGATATGTTTAAACTGGTTCCGCGCAAGCGACCAAATTTTGCGCACGCCTATCAGTCCATTGGCGCTGCCGTTACTACCGCGCAACCGGAGGTCAGCGGCCAATGGATTCAGTATCCGTTGGAATTTGCATACCTGGCCATAAAACTGATCGGCAGTTTTAAGACCGGCGTGGTCTATCGCGGCGCCATTTATGTAGACAATCTGGCGATCACTTATCCGATAAAAACAGGCCTGGCCCTGGCCGGGCAACAACAGAGAGTGAATGATTTCCGGCTGGAACAGAACTATCCCAATCCGTTTAATGACCAAACCACCATTCGTTTTCATAATGACCGGCAACAGCCATTGCGCCTCGCTTTGTACGATGTGCTGGGACGGGAGGCTGCGGTCTTGTTCCGCGGCATGATGCAAAAGGGCGAGCATCAGATTGTCTTAAACGCAGAGTCTTTGGCCGGCGGCGTATATTGGCTGCGCTGCGAACCATCCGGCGAGACTAAAAAACTGGTGTTGATTAAATGACAGTAAAGGTCTTCCAGTTCGAATCGTAGCACAGAACTTAAGGATGTCCCGAAAAACACGATAACCGTGTCATTGCGAACGGAGGCGCTGCAGTAAATAAAGGGTACAAGCTGTGATGGAGTGAAGCAATCCCCCGATACAGCAAAACGGAAAATAAAAAAAAGCGAAGGGATAAAAATGAACCTATTTGTACGTCTGTTTGCCGCTGTCTGCGTCATTTTGATTTTGCTGTTCTGCGGCTGCAGTCCGTTAGCCACGCAATTTGAAGAGACCGAGGATGCGGTTCTCTATGAGGCCAATCATCCCTTTTTTCCGCTTACCGCAGTGGATACGGTTCGTGTTATGACCTGGAACATCCGTTTTGGCGCCGGCCGTTATACGCCGTGGTTCGGCGACAGCTGCGGCGATCGCGTCCTATTGACTGAGGCGGAGGTATACGACGGTTTACAGAAAATCGCCGCCAAAATCAATACGGTGAAACCGGATATCCTGCTGCTGCAGGAGGTGGATATCAAGTCCAAGCGCACCGCTTATATCGACCAGGTGCAATGGCTGTTGAATAACACCATTATGAATTATGCCGCCTATGCCTCTTCCTGGCAGGCGCAATGGATTCCCAGCGACGGACTGGGCCGCATGGATATGGGCAATGCCATCCTGTCGCGGTGGCCCATCGTTGAAAAGGAACGCATTCAATTGGCGGAACGCACCGATCAAAGCAGTCTGGTTCGTTATTTTTATTTAAAGCGATGCATTCTGAAAACCAGAATCGATTTGCCGGGCCATGATAATTTCTATGTTCTCAACATTCACGCCGAAGCCTTTTCAACCGATGACACCAAACGTAAACATGTGCAACGCTTTAAGGAAGAACTGGATAACCTGCATAACAGCGGCGCGCTGTTTATCGCCGGCGGCGATTTCAACCTGCTGCCGCCCGGGTCGGATTCTACGGATTTTTGTATGGAGGACAAGTGCAGCGACGAATCCTTCCATCACCCTGGAGATGATCCATTTCATAAGGAGGGCAGCCATTACACGCCGGAAATAACCTGGATGCAGCCGCTCTACAGCGCCTATCGACCGGATGTGCCTTTGGCCCAATATCTGGTCAATCAAAGAAAATATTTCACCCACGCCACTGATCGCAACGGTTTTTGGGACCGCAAGCTGGATTATCTCTTTACCAACACTCGCTGGTACGCTGAAACAGTCGTTACTCATCAAGAGTGTGTGGATGCTTCTGACCATGCGCCTGTCAGCGCCAAATGGGAGGTCGCAAAATGAAAAATGTAAAATGTCTTTTATCTATACTGCTGGTGGGTATTTGTTACGCAGAGTCGCCTTTTATGCCCGGTTCGGCTTTTACCTTGACGCCAGGTAAATGGGAGGTCGGCGTCTTTCAACCGCTGCGCTATGGCTGGTCGCAAAAGGTGGAAGTGTCCACGCATCCGCTTTGGTTTTTTATTATACCGAATGCTGCGGTCACGTGGTCACATGGCAGCAGGGCCGGCTGGCAGCTGGCGTCACGGCATTCCTTTTATTTTCCTACCTGGTTGTTGCGCATGGTGGCCAAAGAGGGCATAGGCGGCATTATTTCTCCGGAATTCTCCATTCCCAACATGCTGGGTCTGCATAATCAAATGCTGGCGTCTCGACAATTTTTAAGGACCGTGCTCACCCTGCATGTCGGCTTGGGCCTGGGGCTGACATCCGGCGAGTTGGATGAACGCACCACCATCGATCTCCCTATTGTCTTTCCCAGACTGAATATTTTTTATCATGGTTACAATTGGTATACAGGCGTGAATATTCAGAGAGTGCTCGGCAAAAAATGGCAATACTCATTTGGCGGACAGATGATCTTTTGCCCATCTGCAGAAGCGGATTATGCCTTTGAACACACAGGATTGTTGCAGTGGAACCGTTCCGAACGTTTTCAACTTTGTGGCGGTTATAAACTGATCTTTGGAGAATATCCGTTCGGCACACAGTGGCATCTGCTGCCGTTGCTGGATGTGCAGTGGG
>CAYLWO010000128.1:0-17076 GCA_964387285.1 uncultured Cytophagia bacterium
CGATGGGGGAATAAAAGCGAACAAAATAATGGTTGGGATGCAAATCTTCAAACACATACCAGCCGCCTTTGGCGGTGGTAGTGGCGGCGAGTAGTTTAGCCGTGCGGTCCAAGAGTTCCACGTTGACGCCGTTCACACCGGGTTCATCGCTATCCTGCAGACCGTTTTTGTTTTCATCGAGCCACACGCGATCACCGATGGAGCCCAGTTCCAAGAGGCCGGCATCGATGTTGCGGATGTTGTCGCCGGAGTGCAGGGAAACGGAGGGCGTGCGGAAGGAGATGGGATCGACGTCGCTGTCGACGTCGTCGTTCTGCCCCGCGTGGGCCGAGGTGAAGGCCATTTCCGGTTCCGTTGGCAAAGCAAAGGATAGATAATAGTCACCGGCGAAGAGTTGGTCAAAGAGATAAGAGCCGTCAGCCGCCGATGTGGTGGAATCGATGAGAGTGCCGGAGCTGTTGTAGAGGCGGATTTTGATGCCGGCGTATCCGTTCTCGCCCTGATCCTGAATGCCGTTGAGGTTTGCATCGAACCAGACACGGTCGCCGAGGGAGGCAAAGATCAGGAGCACATCTTCATCACAAGCTTGCGCAAAATCAAAACGGAGATTCTGATTGTCATAGGCATAAAAGCTGGCGCAGTTACGAACCGCAGCTGCAGGACATATGGTCTGGGGCCGAACGGTCAGGTAAACTGATCCGGTATCTCCCTCGGCCAAATTTTCCAAACGCCAGGTGACTCGATTATTGTTAAAAGTAGAGGATACGCCGCCTGTGCTGGAGACATACTCTACGCAGTCCGGAATCGGATCTTCAATAAACGCAACAGGCAGGTTCACCGGCGCCTGATAATGGATACGGTAGGTGGCGGTTTGGCCGGCAAAGAGTGTGTCAACGCCGTCTGTTTTCAGCAAACTCTGTGCTGAGACCGTTGCTCCGGCCTTGATGGGTTCAGTGGACAGTCCCCAGGCGACACCGTCATGTCCGCGAAAGGCGAACGAGTTCCATGCTGATTGATCGATTGGGGCGTTTGCAGGCGCCTGCATTCGAAAACTGATTTCAGCCTGTTGACCACTGACGAAGGGCGATAGAACGGGATACGCGCCAATGAAGCGAAGAGACCGGACTGTCGAGAGATCGGACGGAGCGGAGGAGCTCCAATTAGGCGGTTCCCCGCTGACGCCAAATTGGGGTCGATCCGGATTGGCCGACGTACTGTAATAAACATGCCATTGACTGGGCATAGAAATGCCGCCAACCAGGTTCGGGCGCCATTCTGAACCACGGTCATCACCGCCATAAACATCCTTGTCATTGGGGTAGGGCAGGATATCGATGACCTCCAAAGAATCCAAAGAGGATTGGCCGGTGTTGGTCAAACGAATACGGCAATTAAAATATCCGTTGAGGGGGACTGTAGACAGATTTGGATAGTTGCTCCATGTACTTTCAAAAGCGCCACGCGTGGTTTTGCTCCCCTGATATTCCACCGTACCCCTGACTGTGACCGTGGCATAGTTGTAGATCACGACCTCCTGGAAATTTCCATCATTGTCAAGATCGTTACCGTCCGTACTGCCGAATCCTGATCCGGTGTTTCCCGGTGTAAAAATCCTGAATCGTTTTGGATTGTCCGAGTGGACCAGGGTGATACGATTTTCCTGGTAGCCGTTGAGCGCATTGGCGTTCAGTCTGACCCGCAGATTAATGAGGTAGCCATGATTTGCAACATTCAGTGAATCCGATTGAGACCCTGTCCAACTCCAGCGTAATAATGTCTGGCCGGTGTTGTTGAAATTTGCAATGAGTTCAAAATTGGGTGTTTTCAGATTAGGGGAACCATAGGTTGATCCACTCCACGAAATGTAATCCATACTCGGAGGCAGCAGGTCGGCAAGAATGGGATTGCGCAGTCGCTCTGTTTTGTTCTCCGCATCCACTGCATACATCAGGATCTGAAAATCCACCACGGTTCCCTGTGGGATAATCGGATCGGTAGGCGCCGTACGGGTCTTTCTCAGATAAATGAACGAAGCATATCTCTCCACTACGGTTAGGTGTCCGCAACAAGTGGTCGATCTCAGATTTGTTTTGGGGCCGTAGAGAACGTTCATACAGGCTGTGATCACCTCTCCGGTTTGCACGGGGACACCGGTGCCGTTCGCCTGCGATAATAACACGGCCTGATATCGAACGCCGATGTAGCCGCCCGGTGGTAGCGGATTGGTGGAAACAACACGGATGGAATCGACCCAGAAATTGCCGACGGGTTTGGTCATGGGAACGTAGGATGGCATGCTCGCGCTGAAGGGACTGCCAGAGATGTCAACCCAACCGTTGTAGGGCGCAGGTGCCGGTTGATTCAGCTTGTATTGAATGCGTACGCCCGCACCCGAGCCGGATCCTGAGGAAAGACTCCAGAGCTGGATGATCGTGGCCTGAAAAGCACCAGGTACGGCGGTTGTCCAATAGATGGAATCAAGCGGAACATTACCGGTGTTGCTGAAGGACATCGCTACTCCGAACGGCTGGCCGATGACCGCTTCTCGATTGGCGTTATTGGTATCTATGCCCAAGCCACAAGCTCCTCCCAGAGAGGGGGCACAGAGACTATGGGATACGGTTCTGGCGAGAACCGTGTCCGGCAGACAGGAACGACTGATGATTACTTTAAAGTTCGACGTCACGGTTTGTCCTGACGTGAAATCGCTTGAAGGAAAGGATAGATAGGTTGCGCGACCGGTTTGATAGATTCCCCAACAACAGAATGGATTCGATTGCGTATCCCATCCTAATGGCCATGTTGCGATGGTACCGGTTGACGGGTTAAGTGTATATGAATTGAGGTTCCAGATGATGGTATCGTTGACCACGACACCTCCACCGGCATCATTGACGAGCGCTCCGTGAGGTATGGTTTGTTTCATGAGAATACGGGTGATATTTTTCCCACCGAGATGCGGATCAACACGGGGATCCGTAGCGGCACTGTTGTTTAATTGAAAGAACAGATTATACCGTTGCTGACCGTAGTCGATGATCGGACAGTTTGTGACCTGATCCACTGAAAAATTCAGGTTGGGAGGGTTGGTTCTGGCAGATACACGCAAGACTGGTGTGGAAACAATGGCGGCATTATCAGCCCAGGCATAGCTGCGGTTGCTGGCCAGCTCACCCGGACAGATATCGCCATGTCTGAATTTGACATCGATAAAAACTTCGGTTTTAAAGCCTGTAGGATATTTTCCGGGTACATGCCAGGTAATAGCGTGCGTCGCGGGATCATACGTACCGCCATCGGTAAGATTGGAGGCATCTCCGCCTTTTCCGATATAAATGAGATTTCCGGGGAGTGTGTCGGTTACAACCAGATTGAATGCACTGTCTGCCGAAGCGGATGTTTGAAATGAAATGGCATAGTAAAACGGGTCTCCGGCCAATGC
Organism: uncultured Cytophagia bacterium; assembly: GCA_964387285.1. Classification (GTDB taxonomy): domain Bacteria; phylum Zhuqueibacterota; class Zhuqueibacteria; order Residuimicrobiales; family Residuimicrobiaceae; genus Anaerohabitans. The sequence goes on from CAYLWO010000128.1 coordinate 3,443, forward strand.
GGATGTGATGGGAACGCCCGCCTTTTTAGCCTCTTTCGTAATTGAAATGACAGCCTGTGCGAACAGATTTCCGCTCAAGGCTGTTAACAGGAGCACCAGCAAAACTATTGGCATTCTGAAATTGATCACTGGGTACATAACGGAACCTCACGAAACAGTTCACAGATTACATTGCTTATATCATCGGTAGTTCAGGCTATTTCAACAAAATCATCCTCTGCACCAGTACCTGAGCTCCGGCCTGGAGCCGACAGAAAAAAATTCCGTTGGCTATCTGCCCGGCCTGCCAGATGACCGAATGTTCGCCGGCAGATACATACTCGTTGATCAGCTCTGTCAACTGCAATACAAAGACAGTATAACTTTTATAATTCGTTAGTTTTAAAAACAGGAGGAGAAAAATTGTTCCCTAAATCAAAATTTGATGACAAAGTAACATTATTTATTGAAAATAATGTTAGTTAATTGTCAACGTTGTAATGCAAATTCTATGCCGAAAATATTATTATAACTCTTGTAAAAACATCGTATATTTTTGAAAATGGCCCTGTTTTTGTGACAGGTGACATATTTTTATTTCAGTTTGAAATGACCTATTTCAATTTGAAAAAGGGCTTCATTGCAAAATTAAATTCGTTTTTAGTTAATCGAGCAGCGCTACTCCATTACAAAAGAGATTCCTGATCTTGACCTCATATCCTGATTCCATTTCCAAAACATCTGCGATAATGAGATCAGCCTGCTTGCCGATCTCTATGCTGCCGGTCTGTTGCCAGCCCATCAGCGTTGCGGGATTTTTTGAACATAAAGCAGAGGCGTTGACCAGCGCTTCTTCCAGAGGCAGGGATTCATGTTTTTCATACCACACGCCAGGCTGATCATGCGTAAACCAATTCAGCAGATTGGCAAAAGCCTGATCCATGCTCAAGGCACTGCCAAAGAGCGTATGATCACGGCCTTTGACCTGCAAGTACCGCCCGTTTTTACTTACCTGCCCATCGACGCCGAATATGGAAAAGGTTTGCAGGTCTTTGAGACGAGCGGCAAACATACTATCCGTTGTGGCAATCATGGCGGCCAGGCCTTTTCTACGGATGGCATCGAGTATATAAGCCGGATCAACGTGATAACCGTCAATGATCAGCTCTGCCATGATTTCATTGGAACGCAGGACAGCCTCCAGTGCGGCCCCACGGTTAAAAGATTTGAACGAGGAATTCGTCGGTCCGTTGAAAAGATGGACGGCCAATTTTAAGCCCTGGGCAATGGCGCGTTCATAACAATCTCCGGAAGCCGCTGAATGGCCGGCGGCAATTACAATTCCCTGCGCCTGCAGATGCCGCATCAATTTCCAGGCCGGTTCTTCCCATTCGGGTGGGATGTTGACGACGCGAATGTTGCCCTGTGCAGCCGTTTGCAGTTCTTCAAACAGTTCGATGGAGGGCTCATGAAAATACTCCGCATTGTGGGCGCCGCGAAACGCAGGCTCTTTAATGAACGTTCCCTCAATGTATAACCCGTTAAAAATATTTTTCAACGTCGCAGAAGCTTGATGAGACTGACGATAAGAAGCATAAAGTCGAAACGCCTCCTGCAATGTCGCCAGGGGTGCGGCCATGCTGCTGGATAAAACCCGGGTAACGCCGGTGGCGGCATAAGCGCCGGCCGCTTGTTCCATGGCAGGGAAATAATCCTTTTCGGCTCGGGAAAAACGATCGCCGAGAAATCGGCCGTTGACCAGATCAAATCCGGCGATGCCGTTACTGTGGATGTCGATAAATCCGGCCAGCACATAACGACCTCTGGCGTTTATGATCTGATCCGGATGCGAGCAGAGATGAGCCAGACCGATATAGCTGATCTTGCCGTCGCTGATTTCCAGGTTGGCTATTTCGCAGCTGTCAGGCAACACCAACGCGGCATTCTCTATTCTCGTTTTCATGAATTCCCTTTTGCGTCAACAGGTCTTTCTGTTTTTTATATTATTCCCAAATCGCCAGCACACGACAAGGAGAGCCGCTGCCGTTGACGATCGGCAAAGCACCGATGAACAAGGTGAATCTGTCGATCGGCAGCAATTCCAATTGGTGCAAATTTTCCAAATGTAGGGCGCCATACTCAGCCAAGCAACGATTCGCGTCATAGCTGGTTGATCGGCCGCCATCCACCCCCGGCGAGTCAATGCCGATGCCGGTGATTTTTCGGCTAGCGCATAGGAAACGCACCGCTTCGAGGCTGACGCCGGGAAACTCGTTGTCAAAATAGCGTTCCGTCTGCCAGTGTCGACTCCATAGGGTTTGAACTAAAATCCAATGGCCGGCTGCAATGGCGCCATATTGTGATTCCCATTGATTAATCTGTTGTATGCTTAGAGGTGCGGTTGCGAAAGGCATTTCAATTTTGATGCCGGGTGCCGTCAATTGCGCCAGGGGAATTTGTTCAACACTTAACCCGGACGGTAAAAAGTGGCTCGGTGCACCCAGATGGGTACCGCTGTGTTCCCCCAAAGAAAAACGTTGCAAATGGAAACCATCTTCAGCCAGATTGGACCACGGCTCGAAACGGGGTGGTGGATCGCCTGGCCAAACCGGCAGAGAGGAATCAAATGGATGCGTCAAGTCGATAATTTGTTTTTTTCGAACTGACAGATTCATATTGAAAAATTGATATAGATATTAATTATATAAAGATAATAAAATTCTTTGCTTATGCAAGCTTTTTTTAATTGAATTCAAAGAAAAGTCGTAAAAAGGATAAGTCTTTTATTGCAAAAACAGACCTGACGGTGATGTCCATAATTCAAAGTTTAAAAATTGTTTGCTTTTCCTCGCCTGTTCGATTATATTGATAAAGTGCTGATTTTCCTCAAGCAGAAAGAATGTTTATGCAACCGATTAAAATTCTCATCGTCGATGATGAAAAACGAATGTGCGCTGTGCTGAAAGCAGCGTTGGAATCACCGGCGCGCGCAGTCACCACAGCCGATAGCGGCGAAGCGGCTTTGGCTGCCTTGTCCTTGGATGTTTTTGATGTGATTCTCAGTGATATTAAAATGCCGGGCATTACGGGTCTCGATTTGCTCGAAAAGGTAAAAAAGAAAAATCCCGACACCGAGGTGCTGCTCATGACCGCTTTTGCGGATACAGTCACTGCGGTGTCGGCCATGAAAAAAGGCGCTTATGATTATTTGATCAAGCCTTTTGAAATGGATGAATTGCGCCTCAAGATCGGGCAGATCATAGAAAAACATTCCTTGAAAAGGGAAAATGTGCAACTCAGGGATCGCATCAAACAGAAATTTTCTCTGGATAACATGGTCGGCAAGAGCGGCGCCATGCAACAGGTATTCGATCTGGTGCACAAAGTGGCGGTCAGCGACGCCATTGTCCTCATCCGCGGCGAGAGCGGCACAGGTAAAGAGCTGGTGGCCCAGGCTATTCATCAAGTGGGCAAACGCAAGGAACAACCGTTCATTGCGGTCAATTGCGCCGCTTTGCCGGAAAGCCTGCTGGAGAGCGAACTGTTCGGCCATGAACGCGGCGCGTTTACCGGCGCCGAACGTCAAAAACCGGGACGTTTTGAACTGGCCGGTTCAGGAACCATCTTTCTGGATGAAATCGGCGAAATGACGCCGTCTACTCAGGTTAAATTATTGCGTGCTTTACAATCCCGCGAATTTGTGCGAGTGGGCGGGACTGACATTATTCCGATACACGCCCGCACCATTGCGGCGACCAATCGTAATCTTGAAGAAGCCTTAAAGAACGGCCAATTCCGCGAGGATTTATACTATCGCATCAATGTGTTCCCCATTCTTCTGCCGCCGTTGCGCCAACGCAAGGAGGACATTCCTGACTTGGTGGCTCATTTTCTTTGCCGACAGGAAATGGATCCGCATGATATTGATCCCAGGGCCATGCAGATGTTGCTGCAATACGATTGGCCCGGCAATATCCGTGAACTGGAAAACCTGTTGGAGCGTGCCGCTATCATGTCCGGTCGGCAGTTGATTACACCGGTTGATCTGCCGGCTCATTTGCACAGCGAACAAACACAAACGGCGCCGCGCAGCAGTGATGAGTTTCCGACATTGGATGAAATGGAAAAAAGCATGATTCAAAAAGCGTTGCAGCGTTGTCTGGGCAACAAAACTCTTGCCGCACGCATGCTTGGCATTACCCGGCGCCAGCTTTATTCAAAAATGGAGCGTTGGAGCCAGTAATCTTCATATTAATATATGTGTCTTTTATTACCAGTTAAAATGCAAACTAATTTAACCATGAAGAACCGAAAAAGACGGAGATGGCGCGAATGAAAAAAATGATTACCTCTCTAATGGTTTTAATATCAGCGGTTGTATTGACGGTCATGGCGCAGTCCCCGCAATACGTGGGCAGCGAAAAATGTAAATCATGCCATATGAACAAAGCCAAAGGCGACGCGTATGGCGTGTGGAAAGCCTCCAAACATTGCCAGGCCTTTGCCACGCTCGCAACCGAACAGTCCAAAGCGGTCGCTAAAAAACTGGGCATTGCGGATGCACAAAAATCCGCTAAATGTCTTAAATGTCATGTGACGGCTGCCTCAGCGCCGGCAGCTGCCAGGGAGGCCTCTTTTAAACAAGAAGAGGGCGTGGGCTGCGAAGTCTGTCACGGACCAGGATCGGAATATAAAGCCATGCGGGTCATGCGAGCTTTGGCCAAAGGTACGCAGGACGCCAAAGCCGTGGGTTTCGATAAAGGCGATAAAAGCAAATGCGTCACCTGCCATAATGCACAAAGCCCAACCTGGAAAGGATTCAAACCGGAAGAAGACTATAAGAAGATTGCACACGAGGCCAAGTAGGTATGGTAGCCCTTGCAAAGGTTGCAAACCTTCGCAAGGGTGTTTTGATCAATCGACGATGAACAGTTTGGCGCCGGTTTGAGTAGAAGAGCGGTGTGCTTCGGCGTTGTCCGCCACCTCATAACTCATCCCCGGTTTCAGCGTAAATGCGCGACCGTCTGCCAATTGCGTATGCAATTCACCGGCCAAGCACAAAAGCACATGTCCCTTATTGCACCAATGATCGGCAACATAACCGGCAGAGTACTCGACCATGCGGATGCGCAGGTCGCCGAATTGCAGGGTGCGCCACTGCGCTTGGCCGCGTTCGCCTTTATGTTCTGTCGGCTCGATTCGCGACCAATCCGTTATGGTGAAGGGAATATCAGAAATTTGCATTTTTATTGTAAATGATAAATTCCACCTTTAGCTAGGCAGCCGGTTCCAAGCCGACCAGGTCACGAAAGGCCACAGCCGTCGCTGCCATACACACCGGCATGGCGATCAAAATGCCCACCACACAGCAAAGAATGCCGATGAGCATGATCAGAATCTGCACGAAAATGAATATGACAAATTCAAATAAATGCCTGCTGACCAGCGCACGGCTGGCTTCCATCGCTTGCCAGAAATCCAGCTTTTTTTCCAGAACGAACAACGGTGCGAACAGGTACCAGGCCATGACGATAAAGCCCGGAATAATGCAACAGATAAAGCCGACAATCTCGAACGCCCATACCAGAATGCCGATTAACATGGCCGGCACGAACAGTTCAAATCCGCGACCAATTTCACCGATACCCACCTGTTGGCCGCGCAGCTTTTGCATGAGAATGTGAAAATACCCGACCTGCAATGGGCCGATCAGAACTATGCCCAACACGGTTGAGCCGGCGACAATGCTGATGACCAGAAAGACCAGCGTCAGCACGGCAAAGAAGCCCATATCCTGACTGACCAGATTCCACCCTTCGCTGATCCAGCGTCCCATATTGACCGGTGATTGGGGAGGCACATTGTTGGCGTTCATTGTTTTCTCCAAAGGTTAGTGGATAGTGAGTGGCATGAAAGTGTTTAGCATGCTCAATTTTTATATTTACCAAAATATCAAAAAATGTCGGACACCTTGGGAGGAATCCGACATTTAATTCCATTTGATCTGGATTAGGATAAAAAAATATCGAACACCTGAACAATGTCCGATATGGCTCAGCGTTTATTTTCTTTTCTTACTCTGATTTAGCAACCCGCACCTTGAGTTCGCCGATCCCGGTAGAAGCAATCAGATACAATGATTCGTCCTGATCCTCGTAATTTTTCGAATAATAGTAATTGCCGCGTTGTTCGAACCAGCTCGGATAATCCACGCTGGAAAGGAAGAGGAACTTGTTCACTTTTAGCTTCACCGCGGCCTGTTCGGGAACGATCACTGTGGTGCTGCCGATTTCGAGATCCAAGCGCGCCATCGCACGTTTGATTTTTTCACCGGTAAAATCGATAATCATTTCACCGACATTGCCATTGATGTCCGCTTCATGGAAATTGGCATTGCCGAGGTGGAGCAGTTTAACCTCGCCTACCTTGCAGTCCACGTCAAAGGTTTGCAACTCGGTGCGGTTGGCGCGGGCAAAATCCACCCGGGTTTCTCCAGCCCAGCTTTTCAACTCGAGATTGCGCAGGCAGAGATCGCCCAACTGCATGTCCAATTTTCCGGCCTTGAGTTGTACGTTCAGGTCGATGTCCGGTTTATAGGGCAATGCGATTTTAATTTTGGCGTAATCTTCTTCATGGTCGCCCTTTTTGAGCATGGCCCAATTACGATGATCCACGTCCACGGACAGAGAGTGTTGGCTTTCGTTGTATACGACATCCAAATGACAGCGTTTTTCATCATATTCGATATTAACCGAGCATTCATCCTGGTCGTTTTTAACGATTTGCACCTCGCCGCCGTCGGCGCTCAGTTTGAATTCTAAATGGCCGCGTACACGATAGGTCTCTGAAAAGATGGTCTTTTGCTCCGCTGCTGCTGCCAGAGCACAAAAGAGCACGATGCATAAACAGGTTCGCATAAATAGGGTCATATGCAATTCTCCAGGCTTTTAGTTAATGTACGAAAAATTACGGAAAATGTTCAATGTTTTTCACATAAAAATGTGCTTATTCCTTTAGAAGGACCGCTGCAAACGCATGGTCACGACGATGTCTTTGCCGCCGTGATTGGTAGGTTTGGCGAAATCGACGCGAAAATCACCGTCACGGCTGGACAGGCCGATGCCCACATTGGTGGACAGTTTTTTCCAGGTCAGATCATCGAACTCTTCATCCAGCGACAGTCCGGCGCCGGAGACGCGCGCACCGGCTGAAAGCGGCCAATCGCGCAGCGTTTCGGCAGACAGACCGTTGGTGAACCAGGCATGGCCGGAATCGACAAACAGCACGATATCGAAATCATCTAAAATAAACCAGTCGCTGCCAAAGGTATTGATGCGGTATTCGGCGTTGGCCAGGATCATGCGATTACCGGTCATGGATTTAAAGCGGTAGCCGCGCAGCGTGGACAAGCCGCCAAGGTCGAAGCAGTACATCTCCGGCAGCAGGCCGGTCGATGAACCGGCGCGGATGCGAAAACTCAGGTTTTCGTCCCAACCGAGCGGTTGATAACGACGCACGTCGATAATGGCGCGACTGAAATCCTGGTATTTGATATGACCATAGCGGCCGGTTTCGAGATACCCTTGCACCAACCATCCCCGTCGCGGCGAATGATCTCTGCGATCGCGCGTGTCCCAAATAGCGCTCCAGGCCCAGACATTGTTCAGCGTCATTTGTTTCTTACCGGTCTCATATATAAAGTTGTCCGATACCACATCAGGATTGGGACGGAATTTTTTATCGCCGCAGAAAAGCGACCACTTGGCGATTTGCGGCAAATTACTTATATCGTCCTCGCGATACTCGGCGCGCAACCGCAAACTGCGAAAAGGACTGTGGTTGACGTATACTTTATATCCTTTGCGCAAATAATAATCCCGGAAATCCTCACGCATCAAGGCAGCGGCCAGGGCGTTTTCGTCATCGCCGATAATCCAGCGATCCTCGGTGTCGGTAAAGTCATGAAATTCGGCGCCCAGGGACAACCAGTTGGCGCCGAACAACCAGCGTTCCAGACCCACCTGATATTGAATGTGATCGCGCACAAACGCATAGCCGATTTGACCGTACAGACCAAAAGGCTTGCGTTTTCTTTCCCACCAGTCCGGACGAGGCAAACGCAATCCGAGCGTGAGTCCGTCCACGCGATTGTAATCTATATATAAACCGTCAAGATCTGGATCGCTGTCAAAGGGTGACCAGTGTCCCGACGCCCAATTGCCGCTTCTGTGCTCCTGCGAGTCGTGATCCTGTTCCTCTTCTCTAATTTCGGCAGTTGATTTAAAGCTTTCGATTAAATCGCCTTGAACGATTGCGCCGCTGCGACGCCATAATTTGCCGTTTACGCAAACCAGATGACCCTCTACCCGGGCCGACGAATCCAGTTCGACATCGGAAAAAAGCGCCAGCACAGTCCCGTTCACGGTTCCGCGGATGCGCAAGACGCCTTTAATAACTTCAACATGACCCGGCGTGATCTGACCCGAATCAACGGTCGCTTCACCGAAATATTTGTTCACCGGCACGTTCACAGAGTCCAGATATTTTTTTTCATAGCTACGAACAATTTCCCTCTCTTTTTTGGTCAATTTTTGCAGCGGATCGTTTTCTTGACGAGCCCAGGCGCCGACGCTGAATACCGGCAATAAGGCCGCCACAAGAAAAAGTTGGATAATGTTGCGAGTTTTCATATGAGCCTTTCATTTTTTTTGTACGGGTTCACAAAACAAGACTTGTGTCTCTGTCTTGCTTAGTGCAATTGTGATGCCATAAAACAAAGGTTATAACGTTAATAAATACAATTACAAAATTTTTGTGAGTTTTGTAGATGTAGATAAATTACACGGTTGGTTTTCTACATATGTAGAAAAATTACACAGCAGATTTTTCCAGAATGGCTAACAGTTGATTCATATCGTCAGGCAAGGGAGCGCTGAAGCGGATCAGCTCTTTGCTGGCAGGATGCACAAAAGCAATGGTGGCGGCATGCAACATTTGTCGCGGAAAATCTTTGAGCAATTTCAGAGCCAAGTGGGTGTTGGTTTGATTGAGTCCGGCCAGTTGTTTGGCGCGACCGCCATAGACCGCATCCGAAAAGACCGGGTGACCGATAGAGGCCATATGCACGCGGATTTGATGGGTGCGCCCGGTCTCGAGATTGAGTTTGATAAAACTGGTCAGAGGAAATTCCCGCAAAACCTGATAATGCGTGACCGCCGGTTTCCCTTCCGGATGGATCATCATGCGCAGCCTATCTTTGGGATTGCGCATCAGCGCTGCAGCGATGCGGCCGTTGCTTTTTTGCAGTCGTCCCCACACAATGGCGCGATACTCGCGTTCCATTTTTCGTTCCGAGAGCTGCCTGGACAGCGCTAAATGGCTGACGTCGTTTTTTGCGACCACCAGCAGACCGGAGGTGTCTTTATCCAGGCGATGTACAAGCCCGGGCCGTTTTTCACCGCCAACGCTGGAAAGTTTTTGACAATGGCTGAGCAGTGCATTGACCAGAGTGCCGCGCAAATTGGCGAAGGCAGGATGCACAACCATGCCGGCCGGTTTGTTGACCACCAGCAAATCGTCGTCTTCATATACAATATCCAACGGGATGTCTTCGGGTTCGACGTTGGTCGGTTCATACGCCGGAAACAGCACCACGATGCGTTCACCGGGTCTGATGAGATATCCGGCTTTGGTGTTTTCGCCGTTGACCGTCACTTTGTCGTTGTCGATCAACGTTTTGATTCGCGCGCGGGTGATGCCGGGAAGCTGGTTGGTGAGAAACAGATCCAGCCGTTGTTTTTCTTTTCCCGGCGGCACCAGCAGTTCCAATACTTTGTCGATAATGTCAGTCATGTTTTTTTTGATAGATCTGTAAATTGGGTCCTGGCCGCTGCACGCCTGTAAATCCGGCAATCGGCAGATAAAAAGCGTCCTGCAAATCATAATGGCGCTTGTTTTTGTTTGCATCAACCGCCCGTACGGTTGCCTGCAATTGATAGCTGTTTTGCAATATCGCTTCCATTTCCGTGGCTACACGAAATGAACCGGAGGGATTGTCGCGTTCCACTACAATATAATCCGGTTGCACGGTTGCAAGCTCGGATGTAGCCGCGTTTTCTAACAGGTATTGGCGATAGACCGGTATGCTGTTTTTTTGATAGTAGGCCAATCGTCTCTCATACAACATGGCCAGGTGCGGTTTTTTATCTGTTGCAGAATGGTTTGACAGATGGATGATGCTTTCATGGGCCAACGGCAGTTTTGGCGTGGCCCAGAAGGGCATGCAGTACAAAACCGCAGCATTGTTTGGAGCGTGCTGCAGAAACCATTCAGCGGCTAACAAGCGGCTGTCTTTTTGCGTCAACAGGCGATCTGATTGCGCCACGGTGCACAAACAGTGACCGGTGATGAACAGAACGACCAGACCGGCCGTCATCCGGGAACGGGTTTTCAGTTGATCTAAAGCCGCAGCAGCGAGGATGGCCATAAAGGGAATCAGCGGTAAAGCGTAGCGACTGAATACCGTATAGCCTTTTCCGACCAACACATAGTAAAGCAAAGGAAAGACCAGTAACAAAAAGGCCTTTTGTCCATATCTTTTACACAGAAAATAAATTCCAGATGCGGCTGTGAGCAGAAAGGGCCAGCCCAGTCCATAAAACAGAGAAAAGCGCACATGATGAATCCACCCGCGATCGAGAATAACGCCGAGATGGCCTTTTTGCAGGTGCTCCATCTCGTATTGAAAATCAAGCCAAAAATGATTCAGATCGAACAGCACAAAAGGCGAGGTACATAAAAAGGCGAGCGCAAAACCTGACAGCGCCAGACCGGCCTGGCGCACAGTGCCGGCCAGGTCGTGTTCGCGTCGATAATGCAAAAACAGAACGGCCGCCAGCGGCAGCAAGGCGAAACCGCCGTTGTATTTGGCAGAGGCAGCCAGGCCGGCGCAGACAGCGCTGTACACGGCGTATTTCTGCTTGCCGGAGTGGTGAAAATCAAGCATGAAATAGATGGAACACAACACCAGCATGGTCATGAAAACATCTGTGACGCCGAAATGGGAATCGCGCACGTGCAGCGGCGCCACTGCCAGCAACAGGGACGCGACCACGGCCATGGTTTGGCTGAACCAGCGCCGGCATATTTTATATACCAAAAAAACCGATATCACGCCGGCCATGAGGGAGAGAGAGCGGCTGATCAGATAAAATGGGGTCGGATCAATCAAAAAGGAGAGACCTAAATCAGCAGGCTGATGAAACACTCCGGTTGCATAGCCGATCAGATAATAGAGTCCGTAGCAGAAAAAACAGAGATAGATAAACAGCGTGGGATAGTTAAAGAAATGGGGATTCAGATCGCCGGAGCCCATGCCCAACGCCGTCACCGCGATCTGGTATTCATCCGGCCGGCAGCGGTCGTTGGGCAGGCCGAAATCCAGACCCCAGAGCCGGAGGAGGAGGGAGAACAGTAAAATAGTTGAGAGAACGAGATGTTCTCTGTTATAGAATATTTTCATTTTATGGAATTGGCTAATACTCATTGCGATTGAAATTTTAATAAAATCATTTTTTAAATATATAGTATTTTAAATTGGAAGGAGATCATTATTTTATTACGAATAGTTTTTCGCGCAAAATAGTCAAAAAATGTCGGACACCTTGCGAGACTGTCGCAAAAGGCAGAACAACCCCGGGGTCACGGTTTTTGTGACCCCGGGTGTTTCTTAACTCATTGATTATGCGCCGAGAGACACCCGGAGTGGCCGCAAAAAACGCGGCCACATCCGGGGTCTGGGGTTTTGCGACAGTCTCCGCAGGTCCGACATTTGGCTCCGGTTTATCCGGGTTGAGTAACTGTGATTTTAACATTCCCAAAATTCCGATGTGTCCCTGTTTGCTCAATTATTTGATTATAGGTCTGTAGAAAATGATGAATTTCAGTCGAATGTTTTGATCGGGTAAACGTACAGTGTTTTAAGATTCCTGTTGCGATATACTGCTCAATCTCAAAAATATCAATACGATCGGCAATACCAAAATCTTTTGCCGGTTTTAAAATGATATCAATAGTAGAAGCGGAAGTAATGATGAGTACTTTAAGTTTTTGAGCGAGGTTTATACAACATTTATATAGTAAAGACTCTGTTGGAAAGATGGCAATATGAATGACTGTATCGCCAATAATAAAATCCTCTGTTCTATTTCTGAATTCCGTTGTGCTTAAAAATTTGTTTTGCTTGATTTTTTTGTCTGGACAAGTAATAGATAATTGTGCAGCCACCAAATAATGCACTAGGATATCCGCGGCCATAGAGGAAGGATTGTCTGATTGTCGTTGTACGGCAATGTCAATTAATTGCGAAAAGATGTTTTTAAGTGATTTGGTAGGATCTATCTGTATCGAATAATTTTGAGAACTCATTGACGTTTAGCTCTCGCTTCCTAATGTTATAATCTAGCCTGATTAATTCACAAAATGGTGTGTCTCGTGTAGGAGGCGGCTCCTGCTGCCGATGATCGCCGCCAGGAAGCGGCCCCTACTATATAAGGTTTAACCGCGAGTTGCTCCTTGAATTTGAGTGATTTAAAAACACAGGATGTATTACATTTGACGTCTTTTACGGATTCTTTTTCACCGGAGCACAAAACAAGGCCAGCCCCGGTGTGTCCACTCTCATTTTATAAATTGCATTTGTTTCTGTTTCGGTTATGTATAACGTGCGTAAATCCGCGTCGCCGAATTCCAAGTTTGTGGGCTTTTTACCCGGCATTTGCAAAATTTTTTCAATTCTGCCTTTATCATTGAAAATGTAAACTGCAGCGCCGCCGAAATGGGCGGCGTATAACCGACCTTTTACATCCAGGGCAATGCCGTCCGGATCGCCGCCCGGCAATTCTGCGAACACGGTGCGCTGATCCAGCGAGCCGTCTTTTTTCACCCGATATTTTAGAATGCGATTGAGCGCTGATTCACAGACATACAAGAATTTGGCATTTTGACTGAAAGCAATGCCGTTGGGGAACCCCAAATCGCCGGCAACAGGCCTGACTCTGCGGGTCTTGGCATCTATGCGATAAACTACACCGTCGCGATTTTTGGGGTCATATGCGTTCGGATCGGTGAAATACAGATTTCCATGCGGATCAAACGCGAGATCATTGGGACGATTAAATCTTTTACCTTGATAACCGGATGCGTAAATCTCGGTGACGCCTTGGGGGGATATTTTTAAAATAGCGCCGCAACCGAAATCGCAGGCGAACAGCGACCCGTCGCGATAAACCGTCATGCCGTTGGTTTTCGCAAAAGTAAACGGCTGCTGTTGCGCTTTTAAAAAAATATGCTGCGTGTCCTCGGCAACGCGGGTAATCCAATCACCGTGACAATTGGAGGCGTACAATATCTGGCCGTCCCAGGCCGGACCCTCCGGGAAATTAAGACCGTCCAGCACCTTGACCAATCCGACGGGGGTGGTGCGCTCTTGCGCTTGACAAGGGAGGATGGATATTAACCAAAGCATTAAAAGCAAAAATTTTTTCATTTCAGTCTCTTTTGAAAGTGAAAAGCAGCTATCTTGCTGCTTTATCCGTTTAAATCCGTTTGATCCGTCTAATCCGCGTTCGCTTTTCCATAACCTGAATTGAGAGATT
>CAYLWO010000129.1:0-16738 GCA_964387285.1 uncultured Cytophagia bacterium
ATCGGCCACGCTGAGAGGAAACCGGCAAGGATTGACTCTCTGGACAACCTTTGCCGGTCTGAAAACTAGTAATTCCGCGCACCGCCCAGCAATCTGGCCGGCAACAGGAATAAGGCTTTGATGAATTCGAGAATGCCGTTGACGGCGAAACCTAAAATCCGCAACGGCAGCAATAACAGCCAGACAATGGGAAAAAGCAACAGCGCCAGCAGCGCCACGGGCCAGCAAAGGATAAACAGCAGCAGCCATAAAAGAAATTTGACCATGAGACTTTCCTCCAAAGGTAACTCCTCAGAGTATAATACGCACAGAGCCGAAAAATTGTTACAGGTTTGCCGACATTTTGGTTGTAAAGAAGGGGTTGCCTCACGCCGGCGTGATACAGATCGCGGGCGTCCCGCAAAGGCGACCGAGACGGACGCGTTCCAGTAAACAGAGATCAGCGCATCAACAACAGTTTTCGCGTTTCTATCCGCTCTGCCGTCTGCATGCGACAGAAATAGACCGAGGACGGCGCCGCCTTGCCAAAGCGATCACAGCCGTCCCAATAAACCACCTGCTCGCCCGCCTGTGCAACCGATTTATGCAACAGAGTGGTCACTAGTTGTCCCAGATTGTTATAAATACCGATAGTCACAGGACCCGATGCAGCCAAACTGAAAGAGATCGCTGTGCGGCTGTTGAACGGATTGGGATAATTTTGTTGCAATTGCGAGGTTACCGGCAATGCCGTGTTGTTTTCCTGCACGGTTGTAGCTGGTGAATTATCAAAATAAAAAATACGGGCATTGCCCGGAACAAACAAGGTGTGCTGCGCAATAATCGGTTGATCAAGGTTGGTTGTCGTTTGCGCGCGGAACCGTTCAGCGCCGGTCAGCAGATCCAAACCGATCACCCAGTGTCGTTGCGCATAAGGCACGCCTTTTCTTTCATTGTACGATGCCAAATACACAATCCCGTTGGCGATCACCGGATTGGTGATCGTAACGCTGTCATAAGGACTGGTCCACAGCGGCGCGCCTGTACTTTTATTCAAGGCCCACAGCGTCTGTCGCCGGTTGTTATAATTGCGTTGCACAAAGTACAGATTGCTGTTTGTCGCTGCCAGGACATTTTCATAATCGCTGCGTGTACCAGGAGTAACCGTGCGCGTCCAGAGCACAGCGCCGTCTGTTTTCCGCCGGCCGACCAGCGCGTTGTTATGATTGCCGTAAACCGCCGACTCGTCCACCAACAAACAGGCCAGTCCTGAATTTTCGACCTGCCAGCGCAATGCGCCGGTGGCTTTGTCATGACAATACAGTGCTTCGCCATTAGCATAATAAACGCTGGTTTGATCCACCACATGCTTGGCATAGGTGTAATCCTGAGGATAACCATGCGCCCAGATTCTGGCGCCGGTATACAGATCGAGACAGTATAGACTATCTGCCTCGATAAAGACGCGTTGACCGTCCACAGAGGGGTAACAACCTGCCAGATTGAAATTTAAATTCCTGGACCACTTGGGCTGGCCACCGACTGCGCCAAGAGCGTACAGAGTGGAACATCCCTGGCTCGAGGCAAGGATCAACGAATCGCCCACCGCCGGGATAAACGTGTTGCTGCCGGCAGAACCGGGAAAAACAAAACTCCATTTTTTTGTCGCCGAAGGATAGTCCATAGCATTCAGAGCATTGCTGCCGATGCTATGATCAGTTGTACCGCTGCTGAAATAAAGTACATTTTTACTGAAAACCATGTCCTCCACATTGCCGACCATGCCGTGCAGCTCGCCCGCATCAGCGAACGGCGGCGTTAAAACAGTCTCATCCTTACTCCAGGAATTCCGCCCCGGATCGCGGCCCACCATGGGCCAATCGTAATCGGCTGCAGCCGGAGCGGAGGACGCCAGCTGTACGGTTCCCAGCGTTCGGGCGCACTCCCATAATGCGCCCACCGGCCATTCGCCGACATTGCCGTAATGGGTGGGGTACATCTGCCCCGGATCGTTGACCCAGAAAGCCATATTGATAGAGCTGCCGGGCGCCACGGTGATGGGGCCGGCGCCCAAATCAAAGGAAATTTCATACTGAACATGACCACTGCTGTTGGTGATTTTTACCTTGACGCCTGCTGGTGCTTTTGGGGCATCGCCACCAAGATGATCCGGATAGGTTCCCCAATAACCTGTGAACAGAGCACCGCTGCTGTTCATGGCAAGCAAACCCTCTCCACTGGGTCCGGCAGCAGGCCAGGTTTTATTATTATCTTTATCAAATATCAGGGCGAACAGATTAGCAGGATCTACCACGGTATCGTTCGGATCATCGACAGCCAGATAAAGATAGTGATCGTCGTTTTGCATGTAAAAAACAGGCGGCGTCAGCGTGTAAGGATTGTTCATATGAAAGGCATTGGCGTCGCCCCACTCTGCCGCATTGATTTGACCGTCAATAACCGGTGGCGTTGTTGCCCACTTGCTTTTCATGTCAAAACCCGAACCGGTTTGCGCGGAACAAATTATCGAGGCCCGATCCATACCAGCGGCAATGCCTGCGATCTGATAATGATAAGTAACGCCGTTGATCACATCAGTGTCGATCCAGTCACGCATGGACAATCCCAAAGCGCCGCGCGCCGCCAGATCAACGGTGGCTACAGTTGCCCATGGCCCGCCGGCACTGGTGGCGCGGCCGATCCCATATTTTGAAACCGGATCATTGCCATAGGGATGATCCCAGGTGATGGGAATAATGCCCTCAAAACCGGAAGCGGCATAAGGATGCAGCGGCCGACGAACGCCGTCCCAGTTGGCGTAAATATCATTGTTGCCGCTGCGATTGTCCTGAAAAACGGCAACCACACCGGTCTCGCCAACAGCCACAGAAGGCACGCGCTGCTCGCCCGTTTCGTCGCTGAAACGCGTTTCCGGGCTGCTTAAAAAAACGCCGTCGTTGGTCACGGCTTTTAGGTAAATATCATTTTGCGTGCTGATTTTTTTCGCCCAGGCAATGATATATTGATCTTTGCTAAAGCAAGCGATGTCAGGTTCGATGTTTTCATGATTGGACAAGGAATCGCTGACCATTCTCATCTTGGTGCGCGTCTGCAGATTCGCATTATAGCAATTCATATAAATGCGCGCAGGATGACCCTGTTGCCAGGCGACCATAAACTCGTTGGCATGATCCATGGCCACGCACGGATCAGACGGTACGAGTGGACCGCCTGCATGAGCGCTGACGCGCATGTTGGCGCCATGGCGGCTGCCGTTGCTGTAAAAAGCCTGAACGTAAATGGCGATAAGCTGGGCCGGAGTGTGCAGCTCCCGTGCATCCTCCCAGGCCACGCAAAAGTTACCGATATCGTTCATAGCCACTGCCGGCGCGCCTTGAGGTCCGTTTGTTTCCGTGTTGACGACAATAGGATTGCCCAGACGATGGCCACTCAAACTGAAACGCTGCGCCATGATATCGCCTGTGGTGCTGCCGCTGTTGTCGATCCAGCACACGACAAAATTGCCCAATGAATCACAGGCCACGACCGGTTTCATGGCAACCATGTATGATGCCGCCTGATCGACGCGAATTTTTGCGCCAACCTTGACGCCGTTGGCAGCCAAAAGCTGGGCGAACACGCGCACGCTGTCGGATCGTTCCTCCCAAACCACCACGCTGCGACCGCGGGCGTTCACGGCCGCATCCGGGATGACTTGTTGCAAGGATGCATTGGTTTCATTGATAAGGAAATTTTTTAAAAACAGACCGCCGCGATGGGTAAAAATCTGACCGTACACGTCGTCATGGCCGTTGCGGTTATCTTGCCAGACCATGATGCCGTAACCGTATTTATTCATGCTGATGGCGGGTTTTACCTGAGCAGCTGCGCCGGCATCGTCGTTGAATTTACGGTCTGCGGCCAGAACGGTAGCAGGAACCAACAGATTGAAAACGGACCATAGGATTAAAATGAATAATCCGATGGTTTGCACCAGGCGTACAAAACCTTGCTGCTTCATTTTTTATCTCCTTTTTCAAATCGGTGCGGTTTATTTTTAATCCTTTTGCTCGAAAAACACCCTTGCGAAGGTTGGTAACCTTCGCAAGGGTAATGCCATCGCTCACTTCACTGCAACAAGATCATTTTTTTACAGGCTGAATAATTCTTCATTTTTATACGATAAAAATACACTCCGGAAGCATGGGCCGGCATTTGTACGCTTTTTTCATAGCGGCCCGGCGCATAAAATTCATCGACCAACACCGCGGTTTGCCTGCCCAATACGTCAAACACAGCCAATTGCACGCGACAAGGCTCTTGCACGCAAAAACGAATGGTCGTGACCGGATTGAACGGATTGGGATAGTTTTGCTCCAGATCGAACTCGAACGGTTGTGTGTTCATGTATGCACCGACACCGGTCGCCAGAGGCAAAGATAGCGGAGAGGTGTTGTTTGCAGCATCAGTAGCCGTGGCCGTTACCAGCGCTCCGGAAACCGCATTCCCGTAGTTAAAATGTCCAGCCCCATCCGCAACGACAGTGCCCTCATAGAGATCAGCCTGATTGGCGGAAGTAGAGAACAGCTCGATGGTGGCATAAGGAAAAGACTGCCCGCTGATGGGATGGATAGTTGTTAATGTGGGCGCAGCAATGCCCTGATTGGCGCCGGCTGCCATAAAAATAATGCCGCCGTCCTGGTTCTGGTAGATGCGGTTTTGCGTGAATTGATTGTAATCCACATCGTCATTCACCAATGCAACACCGCCGTGCCTGTTAAAGGCAATAAGGTTATTCGGCCCAATGACGTTGTTGCAGGCGCCGGAAGACAGCGAGACGCCGCGCAGACCATTGCCCATATTGAGCGTGCCGCTGGAATCTGTGCCGATAAAATTGCCGATGATCTGGTTATCGTTTGTACCCGAGCCTTCCAGCACAATGCCGTACTGGCCATTGGCGCCGATTACATTTCCCTGACCGACCTGCTCACCGCCTATCAGTGTATTATGCGCACCCAGATGAAGGCGGACACCGAAAATTTTATTCCTGAGAGCGGCAGAGCCGGATACATCCACACCTATATGGTTCCCCTGTACGATATTGGCAGCAGCCCCGGCGCCTTTAATATAGATGCCGGCATAATCATTTCCTGAAATGATGTTCCGCTCCTGTGCCGTGGCGCCGCCGATGCGATTATAAGCGCAGTCTTCGATATAAACACCATAAAAGGCATTGCCCATGGCCGCACGACCACTCACATCCGTACCGATAAAATTGCCGATGATCCTGTTGTTTTCGCACTGGTTATCCGTAAGCGCGACGCCGTACTGCTTGTTGCCGCTGATAACATTGGCCGGCCCCACTATATTGTATTTGCAATTAAAAGTAATGGCAACTCCTCGCCAGTTGGCAACCGTATCGCTGCCGGCTGCATTGATGCCGATATAATTGCCGGCAATACGATTGTAGTGCGCTTCCGCCTTTATCTGTACGCCGTCTTCGTCCATGCCGGAAATAACATTGCGCTCCTGACTGCTGCCGCCGATAACATTATAATCGCCTCCATAGAGGACTAGGCCGTAGGCTGTGTTGGGGACACGATGCATGCCCGTCGGGTCCACACCCAGATAACAATTGCTCACGCGATTGCTGTCGCCATAAATCATGATAAACTGGTACTTGAAATTCTGTATGCATAATCCCTTGATGTGATTATTATTGCCGCTGATGTTGATGCCGAAAGTGTGTGCTGATTGGGCGCCATCCAGGACAATCTCAGGACCCAATGGATTGGGATCGAGGCCGAGAAAGCGAGCTTGAGATGTTCCATCGACGATGGTACTTTTTTTGGTCAGCGGTATCGAGTTGAGCAAGCGAATAGTCCAGACGCCGGCGGATACATCATAGCCGGGATCAGTAGTTGGAATTCGAAACAGTACGCTGTCAGCGCCGTTATGAGCCTCAGCGTCCAAAACAGCCTGGCGCAAAGAACCTGGTCCGCTGTCAAGAGTATTGGTGACCGAATATTTGTTAGGCGCTGCGGGTTGGCCGCTGAAAACCAAATCACCCAAAGAGCCCGCTGTTTCCCACAAGGAACCGAACGGCCACTCACCAGCCCAGCCATAGTGCATGGCATAATTGCTGCCGGGATCCTGAAGCCAGGCGCTGAAACCGATGGTCTGTCCGGCTGTATGTGCAATGGTAATAGCCGCTTCATACTGCACATGTCCGCTGCCGGTAGAAACTTTAGACGCGACATTCGTCGCCTTGACTGCGGCATTGGCGCCCAAATGATCAGGATAGGTCCCATAGTAGCCGACAATCCAGGCGCCGGCAGCACTGATGGACAACAATCCCTCATTGCCGGCCGGGCCCGCAGGCCAGGCTGCATTATGGTTGAGATCATATAAAACGCATAACTGATTGAGCGGATCAATGACCGTATCCAACGGATCGTCTGCCGCCAAATACAGATGCGCGCCGTCGTTTTTTACATAAAGTTCGACAGGGTGATCGCTGCAAGGCACGGCGATGTTCATTTTTCTTGCATCCTGCCATTCAACCTCATCGATCACGCCGTCAATAATCGGCGCCGTGATTGTCCAGGGTGAAACCAGCACATGGCCGGTTGCCGACGGCGTCGCTTTGGCGAGCTGGGAAGCGCCATCCGTGCCCGATGCCTCCGCCGTTACGAAATAATAGTAGGTCGTGCCGTTGGTCACCGAGGCGTCGATCCAGTCGCGCATCAGACTGCCGGCTGCGCCGCGCGCGGTCAAATCCACGGTAGCGATCAGAGCAAAAGGACCGGTTGTGTGTATGCTGCGTCGAATGGTATAACGAGTGACATTGTCTTTGCTGAACGGCGGATCCCAGGAGATCGGCACACAGCCGTTAAATCCTGATCCGGCCACCACATTCAACGGCACCTTGGGCATCCAGCACTGGCCGTAAATATCCTGATGTGTGTCCCGTTTCTCCGCCCAGATAAGAATATGTATGCCGTTCTGGCCGATGACCAGACAGTTCTCTCTTTTGTTGCGAGCAACCTCGCTGCGACGAACGGGCGCTGCTTCCGCATTGCCGGCAGCGTCAAATGACCGGGTATAAATGTGGTCGTCATTGCCGAGCATAAACGCGACGAATGAGATGAGAAAACCGGTTTCCGGCCGGGGATAAACACAGGGATCTTGAGTGGCGATAAAAGTGGCGCCTCCGCCGGCGTCAGAGAGAATGAACTCTTTATTCAGAGAAGAATCTGTGTTCGAGATGAAGCAGCCATACACCTGCGGCGGCGCGCCATGCATAAAATTCCACGCAGTCATATAATCGCCGTTTTCCTGCAAGGCCACTGAGGGGAACATGGGTACGTCGTTGTGACCCACATGATGGCTGAGCAACCGGTTCGGGCCCAACGGCGTGCCAAAGGCCGAGTAGCGTTGGCCATAAACAGCATGAGAATAATCATTGCGCGTATCATCCCACACGATGACAAACGCGCCCTCGCTGTTCGCACTGACAGCAGGGAATTGTTGCACGCCGACAATGACATCGTTAACGCGCCGGTTCGCGCCAAGAGGACGACCGAGAGGATCGTACCGTTGCAGATAGATTTCCAGCGTTTCCCGGTCACGCCCGTCGCCCCAACAGACAACGGCGTTGCCGGCGTGATCCATGGCCACCGCCGCATTCATCCGGCCACGGGCATTAGCCGAATTGACCCTGATCCGTGCGCCCAACGGCTTTAAATTCGCTGCAAACCATCTTGCATATAAAACCACGTCGCCGTCCGCACTGCTGTCCTCCCAGACCACGACGAATTGACCACGACAGTTCATGGCCACCGCCGGCCGCACCTGCTTGCCGGTCGTCGGCGCATCGTTTACGACAAAATTGACGTCGACCGGTTGCCCATTTTGTCTGACCACCTGGGCATAGATATCCGGATCGCCGTTGCGGTAATCCTCCCAGCAGGCCACGCCGTAACCGGCGTAACTGGCCGCCAAGGCCGGATTTTTCTGCCAGGCGGTTCCGCTATCATCGTTGATCTTGCGATCTTCAGCAAAAATCGACGTAACGAAAACGAACATAGCCAGGAAAAGACTTTTATAAAGTTCTCCTTTTGTAGAAATCCAAAAGTTGTTATTCATGATTCATCTTCCTTATTTCTTCTTTCTATTTTTGCCAACCCTGAGGTTGTCCAAAAAGTAACTTTAGTATCTAGTCCTGAAAATTTCTCGGCCTAAAGGCGAAACGATACGCTCATTAATATATAATCCCGTAGATTTCTCCGCTGAGGCGGAACAGCATGCTCATTAAAAATATCAGGTTACTCTTTACTGCAGCAGTATCATTTTTTTACATTCAGAAAAATCTTTCATTTTGATGCGATACAAATACACCCCGGAAGCGTGGGCCGGCATCTGCACGCTTTTTTCATGCCAGCCGGGCGCATAAAATGCATCGATCAGCTTGGCGGTTTGACGGCCGATAAGATCGAAAACCGCCAGCTCTACGCGACAGCGTTCTTTTACGCAAAAACGAATATTCGTGACCGGATTGAACGGATTGGGATAATTCTGCTCCAGTTTGAAATCAATTGGTTGCGTCATCGTTTGTTGGTTCACGGCCGTCGTCAGAGGCAAAGAAAGTTCAGAAGTGTTGTTGCGGGTGTCCGTGGCTGACGCGGTTATAAAAGGTCCCCTGGCGGTGCCATCCCAACTGAAATTTCCGTGAACATCAGCTACCACCGTGGCTTCATACAGGTCCGCCTGGTTATCGACCGTCGAAAAAAGCTCGATCGTTGCATAGGGTATGGACTGTCCGCTGACCGGATTGATGGTGTGTATAACCGGCGCGGCCATGCTCTTATTGGTGCCGGCAAAAAGATGAATGGCGCCATAGTATTTATTTTTATAAATGCGGTTTTTGGTGATCAAATTAAAATCCGTATGGTCGTTCGTCAAGGCAACGCCCTCCAGTCTGTTAAATGCGATGATATTGTCCGGACCGATGGTGTTATAAGCGGCGCCGTTAAGCAGCTGCACCCCACACTCCCCATTTCCCAAATCCATCGTTCCATTGACGTCCGTACCCAGGCAATTGCCGATAATCTGATTTTCATTTGTGCCGGAACTTTCCAGTAAAATGCCGTTGTAAAGGTTGGCGGCAATGACGTTTCCCTGACCCGGTTTATCTCCACCGATCAGGTTATGATGAGCGCCATTAGAGATACGAACGCCGTTTGATTCGTTCAGCAAAGCAGCGCTGCCCGAGGCATCCACGCCGATATAGTTGCCCTGCACCCTGTTGGCATAGGCGTTAGAGCCGGCAATAATAATGCCGGTATACTTGTTGCCGGAAATCACGTTGCGCTCCTCGACCGTTGCACCGCCGATGCAATTCAAGGGGCAAGCTTCAATATAAACGCCATATATCATGTTTCCCATGGCTGTGTGACCGCTGGGATCCGTGCCGATAAAATTGCCGATCACCTTGTTGCTGTCGCAACCGTCGATGGTGAACGCGACGCCGCGCTGTCTGTTGCCGCTGACCACATTGCCCGGTCCGACAACGTTCTGACTACTATTCCGGGTAACTTCGACGCCGCGGTAATTGCTTAATGTATCCGTCCCGGCCGCATTGATGCCGATATAGTTGCCGACGACCCGATTGTACCTCGATTCTATCTTTATCACCACGCCGCCTCCATGCAAACCGGCCATCACATTGCGCTCCTGATTGTCGCCGCCGATGACATTATAATTTCCTGAATAGACGACAATGCCGTCAGCCGTATTGGCGATGCGACGCATGCCGGTTGCATCCGTGCCCAGATAGCATTTGCTGATCCTATTGCTGTCACCCTGAATCATGATGAATTGTTGTTTAAAGTTTTGCAGGCAAAATCCTCTGATCTCGTTGGCGTTGCCGGAGATATTGATGCCGGAACTAATCGTCGCATTCGCGCCTAGGAGGAGAATCTCAGGACCGGCCGGATTGGCGTCGTAGCCAAGAAAGCGGGCCTGCGAGCCGGCATCGACAATCGTCGCGCGCTTGATGAGCGCCAGGTAACTGGATAACCGTATGGTCCAAACGCCGGCAGCGGCATCATAGCCTGCATCGGTGGTTGGAATGCGAAAGAGCACGCTGTCCGTGCCGCTGTGATTTTCTGCATCCAAAATGGCCTGTCGCAAAGAACCAGGGCCGCTGTCATTGGTGTTGGTGACTGTATATTTGTTCGGCGCCGGCGGTTGGCCGCTAAAAACTAAATCGCCCAAAGTGCCGGCCGTTTCCCATAAAGAACCGAAGGGCCATTCGCCGGCCCAACCGTAATGCATGGGGTATACGCTGCTCGGATCCTGAACCCAGGCGGTAAAACCAATGGTCTGTCCGGCTGTATGCGCAACCGTGATGGCTGCTTCATACTGTACATGGCCGCTGGTCGTGGAAACCTGTGACGTCACATTAGTAGCCTTGACCGCAGCGTTGGCGCCAAGGTGATCCGGATAGGTTCCATAGTAACCCATAAACCAGGCGCCCGTCGAATTGATGGACAACAATCCTTCTCCACTGCCAGGTCCTGCCGGCCAGGCGCCGTTATGGTTTAAATCGAAAAGGATGCATAATTGATTGAGTGGATCAATGATGGTATCCACCGGATCATCGGCAGCAAGATAAAGACGCGTGCCGTCGTTTTTAATGTACAGGTCCACCGGGTGATCAATGAACGGCGCAGCGATGTTTATTTTTCTGGCGTCACGCCACTCCGCTTCATCGATCAGGCCGTCGACAGTGGGCGCTGTGCCTGTCCAGGGAGAGATGAGCACATGTCCGTCTGCGCTGGGTGTAGCTTTGGCAATCTGCGAAGCGCCGTCTGTGCCCGATTCATCTGAAGTCACGGTATAGTAATAAGTAGTGCCGTTGGTCACCGAGGCATCGACCCAGTCGCGCATCAGGCTGCCGGCTGCGCCGCGAGTGGACAGATCCACACTGGCCACCAGGGAAAAAGGCCCATTCATATTGGTGCTGCGTCGGATGGAATAACGCTTGATGTTATCCATGCCATAGGGCGGATCCCAGGAAATCGGCACGCGGCCGTTGAACCCAGAGCCGGCCGTTACATTCAACGGGATCTGCGGCCCCCAACATTGACCGTAAATATCCCAATGGCCATTTCGCATATCGGTCCAAATGGCAACATGCATGCCCTGCCAGCCAACCATCAAACAAGGAGAGTTTTTAAGACTCGCCTGCTCACTGCGCTGAACAGGTTCCGTTTCCGCATGGCCTTGTGTATCATAGGATCTGGAAAAAATATGCATGGTGTTGCTGATGGTCGCGTTAAACACAACAACAAAGCCATTTTCCAGACGGGGATAAACATAGGGCATGCGGCAAAAAACCGGATTCAGGCTGCTGCCATCAGATATGGCAAACTCTTTGTTCAGAGCGACATCACTGTTGGATATGAAACAGGCGGAGATACCCAGGCCGGATCCAACCCCAACCCATTCCCAGACAGCCATATAGTCGCCATTCCGTTGTAGAGCCACAGAAGGTTTATAAGGCAATTGGTTGGCAGGATGATGGCTGATCACCCGGTTGCTGTCGAGAGCTGTACCGAACACCGAATAGCGCTGACTATAGATGTTGCCCATGTGCGCTGAGCTATAATCACGACGATCATCCCAAACAATGATAAACTCGCCATCGGCATTGGCTGCTACAGCCGGATTAATTTGATCATCGCGCAGGACGTTATTCACCAGGCGATTACTGCCGATAGGCCGGCCCTGCGCGTCATAGCGCTGGAAGTAAATATCGGTACTCGCGTTATTTCGGTCATCCTGCCAACAGACAACCGTGTTGCCCAAGCCATCCATAGCCACCGCCGGATTCAACGTGCCGCTGAAAATGGTGCTGCTGTTAACCTTTACTCTGCCGGTCAACGGTTTTTGGTTGGCAGCGAACCACCGGGCGTAGACCGCCACCTCAGCAGCGCTGCTGTCCTCCCACACCACCACGAATTGGCTGCGATTGTTCATGGCCACAGCCGGTCTGACCTGTTTGCCGGCAGAGGGCGTCTCATTCATCAAGAAATTAGCGCCGATGAATTGCCCTTTTTGACTGAACACCTGGCCGTAAATGTCCGGATCGCCGTTGCGATAGTCCTCCCAGCACAAAACGCCGTTGCCGGATGGACTGGCTGCAATAGCCGGGTGGCGTTGCACAGCGGTTCCTGCGTCGTCGTTGAGCTTGCGTTCTTGAGCAAATATCAGGTTGGTTGAAATCAAGATGGCCAGGAGAGTGGTAAAGAGATGGCGTTTATTTGTCGATGGATGGTAATGGTAGCAGCGCTTCATGTTTTGCCTCCAAGTTGTCCAAAGGTGGGTGGTTGCATTAGTAAATGGTCCTTGTAAACTTGCATATACCCTAAAGGTTGATGTAATACACTTCAATATCTTTGTCGATACGAAAAGCCCGGTTTTTTGAAAAAAATCGCTTTAACTGTTATTATTTTTGAGTCATGGTTACACGATTCCTTGTAAAAATTACTTGATTGTGGATCGAGATTGCTTTACATTTGAAGTCAATTAGCTTTTGACGCCAACGCTTGGAGAAAAATATCGAGTCCAATTATTCAAATGACCTAGAGATGGTGAAAAGCTATCTTGCCGGCGACAAACAGGTACAAGCCCGGCTTTACAATTCTTTGTGTAAACAAATAGAGATGGTCCTAGCCAGGATGGAAGGTCAGGGCGCCCGATTCCTGGACAAGGCTAACCTGGTCAGCGATCTGGTCTGCCTGATCATGATTAAAGACGACTGTAAAATTTTGCGCGCATTTCACGGCCGCAGCAAGTTATCCACCTATCTGTGGCCGATCATCCGCTTTCGCATCATTGACGCCATTCGCAGTGAACGACGCTACCATGATCGTATGGTTCGGCAGCACGAGGTTGATGCTGCCGGCCCGGTTCATCAGGACAGTCAGATCGAACTGGTAGTCGCAGAACATCTGGCTGCAGAGCCGGAACCGGACAAATTCATCAAATATGCCAAATGGCTGTCGGAAATGAGCTATGACGAGATTATCAAGGCCATGTCGGTCGAATTTCCCAATCAGCCTCCGGTGACGACAGCGCGCATCGCCTACATTTTACACGATAACCGAAAAAAAATACAAAAAAAATTAAAAAATCTTGCCGTCAAATTCGACTAATAGTGTGACAGATCACAAATAAAACTTTTCTATGTGCCCGGATATCGAAAAAATCGCCAGTCAGTTGCTGGACCATGAGCGCGTGACCGATCAGGAGCAAAGTCATTTTACGGCTCATCTTCAGGAGTGTGTCGCGTGCCAGAAGGATTATGATGAATGGCGAACCACGACGTGCCAAGTTCGCCGTGCACTGGCATCGAAAGGTCATGAGCATCCCGGGACCGAAACATTGCTTTTATACGCTGATCATCAGATCGTCGGCGCCAGGCGTATGCAAATCGAGTTCCATCTGATGGCATGCACTGCCTGCCGAGAGGATCTGGCTTTGCTGCAACAGTTGGACAGCATGCAGAGCACATTTTCTTTACCCATGCAGAGAACCGGCATATTATTTGAGAAATTACAGCGATGGCTTGATAAAATCGTTTCCGGATTGGTCTTCTCTTTCTCCAGGACGACGCGTTATGCAACGGCCGTGTTGGTTATTGCCATGACCGCGGGTTTGTATTATATAATGCATCGTCCCGAACACCAGGCGCCGAGTTCAGCCCAGACAGCCATAGACCAGATCAGGCCGGATATTCCGGCTGTTTCGATTCCGGTTAAAACCGAAACGAGCCTGTCGTGGGCCGATCGGTTCAAGCCCTTGCCCCATCTGGAGGAAATGATCGGCGTCTCCTTGCGTTCTGAATCCATTATTGTAACAGCGCCGGCTATGGATACGCTGCGCTCCCGGGACATTGTTTTTCAATGGCAAGGGGGAGCCGGTTCTCTGTTTCTTAAAATCATCGACAACCGGGAAAAGACCGTTTTTCAATCTGCGCCGGTGCAGAATGGTTATCGCTATCATGCCGGCTTGATGCCCGGATTATATTACTGGAAGCTCGAAGACGAAGAAGAAACACTCTGGGTCGGAAAATTCTATATCAGTCCGTCAATGACCGATTAACACATAGCCGCTCCAGATTCTGGGTATGGCCGTAGCCGGATTCCTGATCATCGCCAATTTGCTGGTGCGCATAGCCTGGCTGTAGGATTGGCCGGCCAGCACCTGTCGATAAAAATCGATCATAAAATCCCGCGTGTGTTTATCCGATACCTTCCATAAGGAAACGATGATATTGTCAGCGCCGGAATAGAGAAAACCGCGCGTCAGCGACATCAATCCTTCTCCGGTCGCCAATTTTCCCATGCCGCTTTCGCAACTGCTTAACACCACCAAATCAGCACTCAAGGTTAGATTAAAAGTTTCGCCCGCATAGAGTACGCCGTCCTCAGCGCTGTCAGCGGAGCCGACATCGCTGAAAACCAAGCCGGAAAGCTGAGGCGTAAGTTCATTGATAAAACCGTGCGTGGCCACGTGCACATATCGGTAACGACCGACGTTTTCTTTAAAAGTTGTTTCAGAAGCCTGTTGGTCGAAATAACCCACTCCTCTTTTCTGCGCTCCGTTAAATTGATCGACAATGGTGTTCACCTCATCGCGTGAGAAAGGAAGCGCATTAAAATGTTTTCCGTCCACACTGATGGAGCGCAGACTGCTGTCTGTACGGCTCCAGGCCAGGGCGGGTGTAAAATGGCTGATGGATTGGCTGTCGCTGAATACCGGTGCAAAGCCGACAAATTGCTCTGCCATCTCTTGATTTTCGCGCTCATGGCCAGATCGCGCTCTGGCATAAAGAGAAGCGGAATAGTGATAGGTCAATGGATACTTTTGAATCAAATACCTGAATCGTGCATAATCGGCCTGTTTGCCGGTTTGGTCGCTGACAAGTACGTCAAAGGGAATTTTATAAAGATGGCCATGAGGAATGATGACCAGATTATCGGCATCAGTCAGCTCTTTCTCCGCCGGTTTGATCAACAAGGAGTATAAACGCCGGCCGCTTGTCAGAAAGTCATGCTTTTCAATTTTTTTAATGGATCGATGGAATGTTTCCGTCAATGCATCAAAGCCTGAATCGATTTTAGCGCGATAATAGGTGAATTTATTCCTGCCGACCAGAAAGCAGTAAAGCGACTCGTCGGTAATGTAATAGTTCAACAAAACGGTTCGTTCATCCAACGCCCGGCGCAAACCGGCGACGTCGCTGGTGAGCGGTCGATAGCGCATCTCGGCATAACGAGGATACGAATTTTCCATATTCTGAACAAAAGCCTGATACTGTTCAGACAGATCAAACCGCTTCTCACGCCACTCATTGATGGCCGTACTATCGCGGCTGCTTTTTGCCAATTCCTTGCGGATCAATGTTTCCAAACGGGTCAATTCCGCACGCGTTTCATTATCGTATTGCATCACACTATCGGGCAAGCCGCCAAAGTGCTTGGCGCGGGTGTCTTGCAACGATTCCCACAGAACCGCGGCTTTGGCCTTTTCACAGAAAGAAAACGCTTTTTCCAGATCCTCACCGCGATGGGTGGCATCATATAATCGACAAGCCGCAGCGACCGCAGCGTCATACAGGCATCGCGAATTCTGTTCCAAATCCAGTTTGGATCCTTCTGTTTCATAACCGCTGCGCACCCGCTCCACAGCCCGGGCCGACAGCTCATAGGTGTCTACCGCGGCCTGCAGATCATGCAAATCCCCGGCGCCGCTCTGCTGATACCGCTGCAGAATATCCGCTTTCGCATACAATGCGGAAATCGCTCCGTTATTCACATCGACTTGCTCCAACTGCGGATTATCGGTATAGTGCGCAGGCTTGAAAGCGGGAAACAGCCGCGTAAGAGCGAATTGCAGCTGGTTAAACGCCGGCTGCCACTGTTTCTGGTCTGCTCGTATCTCCGCCATTCTTCTATCCAACGAAGCCAGATGCGGATTATGTTCGCCGAATGTGGCAGCGGTAATCTCCGAAGCTCTTTGCAAAAGAACCAGCGCGGAATCCGGGGCGCCTTTTCGATAATGAATTTCAGCGATGTCTTCGAGCGTCCAACTGAGTTGATAGTACATGGGACCGAACAATTGCACCAACTGATGCAATCCCTTTTGATAATTTACCAGAGCCGAATCCAGGGCGCCGGTGCGACGATAGATATCGCCTATTTTGCCGTAACGATGGGGAATGACCGGATGATTGGCGCCCATGACAGACAGATCAATCTGCAGAGCCTTTTGTGCATAATCCAGCGCTTTAACCGGTTCATTTTTGTCTAGGAAAATTTCACCCATCATGACGTAACAACGACTGATTTCGGCATGAGTCGGTCCATAGGCCTTTAAACTGATGTCCAAAGATTTATTATAATAATCCAGGGCACGATCCAAATCGCCGAGGGCCTGATAGGCGCTGCCGATTTTTTGATAACTGCCCGAGATGGTCGGGTGATTAGGCTTTAAAGATGCCAGTCGGATATCCAGGGCTTTGCGGTAATAAGCAAGGGCCTGCTCGAACTCGATCCGTTTGGCATGCACATTGCCGATGTTGTTGTAGGAATTGGCCAGCCCAGGATTGGTCGGTTCCAGAACAGCCAGTTTGACTTGCAGGGCGCGATTAAAATATTCGTAGGCGCGATCGAAATAACCCCGTTCA
>CAYLWO010000130.1:0-14797 GCA_964387285.1 uncultured Cytophagia bacterium
AACCCCGGACCCCGGATGTGGCCGCGTTTTTTGCGGCCACTCCGGGTGTCTCTCGACGCATAATCAAAGAGTTAAGAAACACCCGGGGTCGCAAAAAACGCGACCCCGGGGTTAGTCAGCCTTTTGCGACAGTCTCTGAAGGTGTCCGACATTCGGATCCGACTTGTCCGAATTAGAGGTTTGTGACCCCCAAAAACCGCAGAGTGCGGTTTTCTCGAGAGTAAATAAATTACATCGGCCGGACCGGCACGCAGATGTCGACAATGGCTTTATGCTGCGGATGTTTATCCGGGTCATTGCGGAAAATCTCATAGCTGGGCCGGTCGTCCGGTTGATAACCGCTATCCGGCAGCCACTGGCTGAACAGAGCGTCCCAGGCCTGTTGATATTCATCGTCGGCCAATTCGAACCGACCGCAAGCATAGCGTCCGCCCGGCAAGGTCATCAAACCAATATCGCCGTCTACCCCGGTATCCGGCGGAACCGTAATGCACACGCTCAGGCGCAGTTTTGCCGCATCGGTAATTTCCGGATTATCATGGTAAGCGGTGAGCACCTTGAGCTCTGGTCGTTCCAGCAGGCCGCGCGGTCCGGCCCAGGTGAACAGTCTGTTAAACAGTTTGTCAAACAGCTGCACATCCCCTTTGTAAGGACCGATATGGCGCACATAGGCCACCGGCATATCCGGGAAATCCTGAACGCTGACCTGAAAATATTTTTTCTCCATAACGCTTCTCCTTTGCAGTGATGGAATTAAGGACGTTGTTGTGACGTCCTTAACATACGCAAAAGAGACTTGCGACGCTTTTCCTGGCTTGCGGTTCGATTTGCCTTGCTTGCTATCCGGTTTGCTCAGCTTGCTTTTATGGACGCGAAAACCGCCGTCGCGCCACTGACTGGCGCTCATGGCGTATCTCTCTTTAAAAGCCCGGGCAAAACTGGCAGACCCGGCAAAACCGCAGTCCAGGGCAATTTCGGTGATGGACTTTTTTGGATTGACGAGCAACTGCGTGGCAGCTTTTTCCACGCGAATCCGTTGTATGAATCCACTCAAGGTCTCGCCTGTGAGGGCGTGAAAGATGCGGTGAAAGTGAAACGGCGAAAAATTGGCGATGCGGGCGATATCCGCAAGCAGCAACTCGTGGTCCAGATTCTGGTCAATATAGTCAATGGCGCGATTGATGCGCGCCCAATATTCCTGTCGCAAATAGCTTTTTTGCATGGTATACCTTAAATCAGGACACGAATTTTCAATCCGTTTCATCCACTCAATGCACGTTCGCTTTTATGTGCAGCCGGGCAGATGCCCTCAATTACTGTTCCGAGGTTGTCTAAAAAGAAAATTTGTTAAGAGTTTTTTATTTATCAAACAAGCTTATTATTCGTTCGAATAAAAAAAAAATTTGTTTTTATGAAGTTTGTAGTTCAGCCGGAACTATATGCTATAGATCTACTTTTTGGACACCTCGATCAAGCCGGAACTCACGAAAGGACATCAGATGAAAAATTTCTCATCCGGCCAGATATCGTCAAAGCTGAATTGCGGACCCCGACAGATAAAAATCTGCCGGCCGTTTTCAAAAGGCATGGCATACCGGCCGTTCGTCGTGGCCGCCAACTCGACCTGCTGAAAGCGGCCCGGACCCTGCAGATCAGCCAGATTGGACTCGAGATCATACTCTGCGCCTATAATAACGGCCGCTTTAAAATTCACTTTTGGCGGCTTCCAGTACCAATAGCTGTTGTGTGCACACAAGGCCGGAGGCAATCCATATTTCGGCCCAAAGAAATCAACGGCTGCGGCCTCGCCGTAATTGCGCACATAAATCACGCAGGCAGCCTGTTCTTCAGGCGAAAGCCGATGATAGGCTGCAGCGATCTGCTCAACCATCTCCGGCCAACCAAACATATCCGCGTAATACTGCGGCAGTTCTGCCACCGGACTGCGTTCTTCAGCCCTGGGCGTCAGCCCAAGTTTTTGGCTGTAGGAGATAAAATCATTCACCCTGAGGATCGGAATAGCAAAAGGCAAGACAGCCAGACTGAGAACTAGAAGCAGCGCCACCAGCACGATTCTGAGGGTTTTGCCGGCCAGACTGCCAAACCAACAGGCGCCTGCTGCCATGTAGAGGGAATAGATGGGCGTGAGATAATAAACCTTGGCATGGCTCAACACCATAATGATAAAAACGACAACATAACTCCAACCGAAAAAGCGCAGATTTTTGTAATCGCGATGAAAAAAGAAAAAAGCCACACCGGGCAACCAGAGCAGCGACTGAATAAAACCGGTTTGCATAAACTGACCGATGAGAAAATCAGATATGGAAATGGCAACATTTTTTTCGCCTGCAGCCCGACGCATGAACTCTAACGAAGGGAGATCATTTTGCACCTGCCAGATGATGTGCGGAAGGAAAATAACAAAAGCGACAGCGGTGCCGAGCCAGAAGCGGAGATCGAGCAATTGCCGTCGTTCCCGCGTCAGCAGCAAACCCACAACCAGGCCGATGACAAAAAATCCCATAGAGTACTTGTTTAAAAGACCCAGTCCGATCACCAGGCCGAACCACGGCCACCCTTGCGGCTTTTTATCCATGATGATCGTCAACGCCGTAAAAGCAGCCAGGGCCCAGAAAAAGAGATCAAAAGCGTTCATGGAATAATAGCGGCCGGCATTGCCCATGATCACGGGTGAAAACGCAGCTGCCAGAGCAGCCAGCGTCTGACTGAAGCGATCGCCGCCCAGCTTGCGCGCCATCATGGCGGCCAACACGACCACAGCAGCGCCCGCTAAAGCAGCGGGGAAGCGGATGGCATACAGGGAATCGCCGAACAGCCAGCGCGTAACGGCCAGGATAACGGCGCACAAAGGCGGTTGATCCACATATCCCCAGTCCAGATGTTTGCTGCAGGCGATGTAATAGAGTTCATCGCGAAAATAACCATAGTCATTCATCGCCACCAGGTTGATGGCCAGCTTGGCCATAACGATCGTGACAAGCAAGGCGTTATCATATAGGAATAATTTGAGGTGATCCAGAAATTCTCGCATAGAGTTTTCCTTTTTAGTTAAGGAATCCCTGGTGGCTGGAAAAAGAAAAGAAAATTTTTATACTTGCACGCAAAAAAATACGAAAAGCCTGAATAATTGTTTTTAATACAATCCGCGAACAGATTTTTCACCCGCCAGAGGCGTGTCAGAATGACCAGCTCACAGAATTAGAGGACAGTCTGGGGATTCCCCGGCGATCAGGTTAAATATTGGTTGTCGGACAACCTCAATCATCGAATCGAAAAGTTCATGTCCCTGCTGTCAGGAGAGGACGGAATTCAATGCTGCGGCAATCCCTCGATAAAAGATCCGAGCAAAGCATAGAGTTGTGTCGGATTGTCCGTGGCCATGGCATGTCCGGCGTCAGGTATATAAAAAACCGGTATGCCGGCGGCATGTAAAAGTTTTTCGCCCGGATAGATTCCCCGGTTTTTTTCACCGTACAAATAACAAACATTGGGAATGCGCGATAATCGGTCCACCAAAGGCAGTGAAGAATCCAGGACCGTATGCCGGGCGCTTTTGTACAAGGCAACGGTTGACGCGACGCGGAACGATTCGACATATTCGGCAGAGGACGGATCCGAATCCCCGGCCTGCTCCAGCTCTTTTTCGAACGAGGTCCTGCCATTTTCGCTGAATTCCGTCAAGCTGTAAGCGTTGACCCGTCCGGAAAAAGTGCAATCCTCTGGCGTGAGATTGCCTTCCAGGTCCATCAGCGACCATACCCGTTGCGGCGCCAGTTCCGCCATGTTCATAACAACCAATCCACCCATGGAGTGACCGCAGAGATGAAAATTCTCAACCTGTAACTGATCGAGCAATTCCAGCATCAGGGCGGCTTGATCCTGCATGGCATAGCTGAACTCTTCCGGCCCGCTGCTTTGTCCAAAACCGATCAGATCAGGCGCCAGCAGCGTGAACTCGGCAAGCGACGGCGCCTGAGCGGCAAAGCGAAAATGTTCTTTGCAGGACCCGAAACCGTGAATAAAAACAATATACCTGCCGCCGGGCGAAGGACGTTCCCAGTAGGAGATTTGATAATGATCGTGCAGAGTTGCACTTTTTAGCGTTTTAGCATTCATGTGCTGATTTTAAGAGTGATACAGGGCAACGGTGAGAGTAGAGTGTGCGGGATGAGAACAGACCGATGCCATTCTGCGAAAAGGGTATGGCAGAAGCCCTAGTCAAACAGGCTGATCTGACCACTGTCCACCGGTTTCCGGCGCTTGCTCATCTCTTTGAGCCGCTCTTCCAACGCTTCGATCACCTGTATTTGATCGCCGGACAGCAGCTTGATATCCAGCTCCTCTTCAATCTCACGCAAGGTCTGATCGATATTCATGGATTTGTGCTGCAACAGAGCCGGATCATCAAACCGGGCCCAATAGCCGGGCCAATCATTGCGAAACAATCTACTCATAAAATTCTTTCGATTTGCATGACTGTCGATGTGCCGATCGCCGCCTTGGGTTCCAACAGTGGCGTTCTTACCCTGCCAATTCTGCAAACTGAACAATCCCAGAACACCGACCGTAGAATTTAAGCATTTTTGTTGCAATAGACAATCATAGTTTATGTTTGACTGTGCAATTTCTGTTTTCATTTCAGGCCGCCTTGGGTAAATGAAACACCACATCTGAACCGGTCGGACGCTGATGAACGCGATACAACTGCACCGCAGCAGAAACCAATCTTCGCCAGGCCGCCACGCGATTCTTCCATTCTTTATATGTTTTCAAATCCAAAAGCTGTTCCTGATACAAACCATAAACACCGTTGTCCATGGCCAGCCAGGCTGACGCGATGGCGTGCAACAAGCGGGGATCGCGCTTGCGCAAAAACGCATTAAACTCCTCCACGGTCACGCCATAGTGGTAATAAAGCTTTTGAAAAAGGCGATTGATCTTTTCCAGACTCTGTTGCATATAATCGGACGGATCCGCAACCGCTTCTTCAACTCTTCGATCCAACAAAGGATCCAAAGTCAGTATCTCTTTTTCCATTTCCATCAACATAAACCTCTCCTCAAATTAATAACGGCGCAACAAACCTTTAACGCGGCCGATGATGCGAAAGCTGGGATCGTGCTTGTTCACATAGATGGGCTGCATGGTCGGATTTTCCGGCTGCAAACGTATACGGTCCCGTTCACTGAAAAATCGTTTCACCGTGGCCTCATCATCCAGCATGGCGATAATTATGTCGCCATTGTGACAGCTCTGCGTCATTTGCACAATCAACAGATCGTTTTCATAAATATTGGCGTCTACCATACTGTGTCCGCGCACACGCAGCAGAAAAATATCCTCTTTGCCCACCCAATCGGAGTCCAGATACAGATCGCCTTCGCGCTCTTCAACGGCCAGCTCGGGCATACCGGCTACCACTTTGCCCAAAATCGGAAAAGAGCGCGCCCGACCCTCGGCAGCTGCTTTGGCATCTCGATCATCCACCACATTGAGCGAACGGGATTTACCGCCCTCCCCTTTACGCAACACGCCCTTTTGCTGCAAAAGCAACAAAATTTTGTGAATGCCGGCTGTCGACGCCTGGCCAAACATCTCGGCCAACTCTCTAACCGTGGGCGGGTAGCCATTCTCCGCCTGATACGTGCGAATGGCTTCCAAAACCTGTTTCTGCTTGCTGGTCAGTTCATCTTTCATGGTGAACATTCATTCCTTCGATTAAACATATGTTCACCTATAATATAGTCTTTTTGTGTTGATTTGTCAAGTATTTTTTAAATAAATGTGAACATTTGTTTATAAAAATAAACAAATGCTAATATGTATGTATTGATTTAAAATATTATTAATTAATTATTTATATAACATAAACAGCAATTTTAAAAATTCATTAAAAATTAACTTGCCAAAAAAAAGAAAATTAGGTAAAATTTGTCTGATGCCGGCCAAAATTTTTAACATGATAATGATGTATAATGCCCTTGCTGTTCGCACTCTTTAAGGAACCTGTGCATGAAAGGTTTTCTTCTTTCAGACAGATCAACCGTAGCGGCGCTCTTTCGCAACCATGATGAAAATGCATCGGTGCATCGCTTGCGCAGCATGAGACAAAAGCAGGTTATCCTCGACACTTTTGACGGTCGACTCGCACGCCGCGGTTTGTTGCTGATCAAAACAGGTTTCGAATACAGCCTCCTCAGTGATAAAAATTTCCCTGAAGAACGCCACAACCATTGCCACACGCGCAAAGCCGTCCGCTTTAGCGCAGAGTTGAACGAACCGTTGCGAAAAAAAATGGCCGCCCTGGCCGACCATCGGGCTTTGCTGGTGCAGGCGCGCTGTGTGAAAACGAGCACCGGATTTGTTTTGCATCGCGATAAACAGATCATGGCCCGCGGCCAGGTGATCGAATTGCGCAGTGACAAACAGCGCCTGTTTTATCTTGCTGTACAAGCTGAAAGAGGAAATGTCGGCAAGATGCGACAATGGCTTACCAGGCTGAATAACATCGGACTGACCGAGTGCGACCGCTCGCCCTATGCTCTGCTTCTTGAACTTTTGCAGATCAATCCCGCCGGCTATGCACCCAAGCGGGTGCTGCGCTTGCAACCAACCTGGCCGGTCTATCGGGCGTTGCAGACGATTCTTCACTATCAGGTCATGGTCATGCGGCAGAACGAACGCGGCTTGCGTTACGACTGGGATGTGGAATTTTTGCACGATTTTCGCGTGGCCATTCGTCGCACCCGATCCATCCTCAGCCAATTCAAAAAAGCGATT
The DNA here is from genome assembly GCA_964387285.1 of uncultured Cytophagia bacterium. GTDB lineage: Bacteria > Zhuqueibacterota > Zhuqueibacteria > Residuimicrobiales > Residuimicrobiaceae > Anaerohabitans. The sequence goes on from CAYLWO010000130.1 coordinate 6,805, forward strand.
CCGCCGGACATTCTGCAGCAACCGCGCCGGGATTTTGCCGTCTTGAGCGAACGCACCAATCGCCTGCGCGATCTGGATGTGCAACTGCAACGTCATGCTTATCACAAGTCCTTGTTGCCGGCTTCACTGCATCCGGGATTGGAAAAACTGTACCAGGTCATTAGTCAGGAACGCGCCAAAGAGTTCAGCGTGCTGCTGAAAATGCTGAACAGCAGCGCCTGGCAACGCATTAAAAAGCAATGGCTCGCTGCGCTGCAGAACAAGACGCCTGATTCATGGTCTGTCTGGCCGGCGGCGCGCATTCAGATCAAACGGGTGGTGTGCAAACTGGTGCTGAAAAAATTTAAACAGATGCAGAAAATGGAACAGAAAGACTGGAGTCTTGCGGAAGATGCCGCGCTGCATCGCTTGCGCATAGAAGCGAAAAAGCTCCGTTATCTGGTCGAATTCTTTGCCTCCCTGTTTCCCCCGCAACCGTTAAACGCGATTCTGGAGCAGTTGCGGCAGTTGCAGGATTATCTCGGCCACCTCAACGATCTGGCTGTGCAGCAGGAACAGCTGTTGCATTATTTGCAGCAGAAATCCGCATTGCTGCGCCATCCACAGACCACCGCGGCCATCGGCGCGCTGGTGGCGGTTCTGCATCAGGAGCAGACGCGCTTGCGGCAAAATCCTGATGTGCTGAAACCTTTCTTTACCGCTGAACATAAAAAAATGTACAAACGGGTTTTTCGTCAAGTCATTGCGAACGCGCATTAGCCGATTAAGGGAATTTTCTGCGCTGGAGGCAGCAATCCCCTTTTACAACCAAAACATTCCTTCGTGTTCTTCGTGTGTTTCGTAGTTAATGAATTCTTCAGGCTATTTAGAAAGGATCTCTTATGGAACAAATAAACAACCTTGAATTACGCGATGAAAATTCCTATCCGGATGAATCGATCCTCAAAAAGGTATTGGGAAAATCATACAGCTCTTATGTCAACCTGCTTGATCTTTTTACTAGAAACGATATGACCTGCGAATGGCGCTATTACCGGGACGGCAAGGCATGGCTGTGCAAGGTGCAAAAGAAGAAAAAAACCGTCATCTGGATGTCGGCCTGGAAGGGCTTTATGAAAGCGACCATCTACTTTCCTGATAGATGCACGAATGACCTCTGCGACCTGAAAATCCGCAAAGAAATCAAGAACCGGATAAAAACCGTAAAACGCGTCGGCCAATCCGTGCCTTGCATGTTTGAGATCCGGAACGATGATGAACTGAAAGACCTGGAAACGGTGATGAAATATAAAATGGCGCTGAAATAGCGCCCGATAAGCGATTTTTCATTTGCATCCGTGTGGACAAAAAGGCATTCCGGTTTGCGCCAAACTCGAACGACCTACCACTCCAACTCGTCTTTTCTGCTCAACAACTGATCCAGCCGTTTTTTCACAATCTGCTTTTTCTGCAACCGGCGCTCTTCGAGTTTCTTTTTCATTTCGGTCAGGTCCTGCGTCATGCGCTGAATGTCCTTTTCCCGTTGCGCTTCGCGCAGATCAAACAGCTGTTCTACTTTTGCAGAGAGTTCTTTTTCAATGGTTTGCTGTTTTGGCGCATCTTTGGTCTCTTTATACAAGACGGACATTTTGATGCATTCCTCTTCCAGTTTCATGATCTGCTTTTGCTGCTCGGACTCTTTATCATCGAGCAGATCCATGTATCGGTCTTTATACAGACCGGACAAGGCGAACTTTTTCTGCAGATCGTGCTGCAATTTTTCCATCTGCGCCTTAAACTCGGGCGAATGCACCATTTTTTTCTGCATTTCCACAGCGCGTTGCGCGTACTCTTGCGCTAGTTTGGCTTGTTCTTCGAGAACCAGTTTTTCCGAATGCAAACGGTCCTCCAGCTCGGCCAGCCTGGCCTTCATCTCCGCCATTCTGGCCTGTTCCTCCTCGCGTCTTTCAACGTCTCTTTCCTGAACGGCTTTTAATTCAGCCTCCTTTTTTCTCTCTTCCCCTGTTTCTTTCGCGCGCTCCTGAGCAGATAACGGCAACAAAGCGGCTAACAGGATCACAACGATCCATTTGAAACTTTTCATGGTATACTCCATTTCTGATTAATCATGCAACGAAATTTAGTTTGATTTGTTGCCTAGTCGGCGATTATTTCCCTGGCTAAATTGTTCATGCGTTCCCGGATATGATCCAGTTCGCCGTCAATGAGCGCGTCAGATCGACTTGAAGCGGCGCCGGGACGGCTGACGCCGGGCTGCATCATGGCCAACCGCTGTTTGAGTTGCGCAATATGCTCATCGGCATTCAGCACGACCGGTGCAATGGGGTCCAGCATCGCGGTGACATTTTTCCTGGGCAACCGACTCACCGCCACAGCCATGATCAAAACGAGGGCAGCAACCGCTGTAGCTCGCAACCATCGCCATTCTACTCGCAGCCATTGTTGCAACCGCCATTGCCAGGCGGACAATAACTGGCGCCGCGCCGCCAAACGCAAAGCAGATAACGTCTGCAGCGAAGGCGACACCTGGCCGGCCGCGTCATAGGATCGACAGGCGTTCTGCAGACGCTGCAAGTCCGCCCAACAGGATTCGCACTCGCGGTGATGACGATGCATCTCCTCTTCCTGATCCGGCGTCAGTTCGCCGGCCAGAAAAAGCAGATGCAGATGTTGATTACAATGCTCACACATATTGCTTCCCAACCTGTTCATACAGATAAAGAATCGCCTGCCGCTCCTGTCCCAGAACCGTGTTCAGGGGACGCTGCAGCAAGGCGGCGATTTCACGAAAAGACAGATCGCTGTGCCGCCGCAAGAGAAAAACCTCTTTCATGGCTGCGGGCATTTGCATCATGGCAGCGTCTATAATCCCGGCTAATTCGGATTTTTCCAATTCATCCAATGGCGACGGCGTTTGATCAATGAAACCGTTATCATCGAAACGCGAAGGTTCAAACACCTGTTCGGCGCTTTTTACGCGGCGATGATGATCGATGCACAGGCGATGCGCTATGCCGAACAACCAGCCGCTGAACTTGCCCTGCTCCCGGTAATTCGGCAAACCGCGAATGATGCGCAAAAAAGTTTCCTGGAAAAGGTCCTGTGCGGTCGGCCGGTCGCCGACCCAGCGCAGAATAAAGGTAAACAGGGGCGCCTGGTAACGCTCCAGCAATCGATCAAAGGCGGCGGGCCGGCCGTCCTGGTACGCCCGGATCAAATCGGCGTCGGATGTTTGCTCGTTTGCTTTCATCTATCCATATAAACGCACCAGGCGGCATTTTATTGTGAGAATTTTAAGGTCAGAACGGTTTCCCGTCCGGCAGGCAATTCATAGCTAATGGTGTTTCGTTCACCATGCCCCTTTTGGGTCAGGCCGACTTTTTCCCGTGGGTCCAGCCACAACTCGGCCTGCATTCCAGCCGGAACAGTCAGCGCTAATTTGCGGTTGCCCGGTTTGCCCGATGCCTTGAAAACAACAGGACCGGGTTTTAAAAACGCGGTCAAATGCAAATCCGGCAACCCGGCCAGTTGCGGCCAGATGCGCACGCGCCCGGCGCCAGGTTCCAGCGCCTGAATGCCGGCCAGATTCATCTGGGTGATGAACAACGGCCCCACCGGACAATGGCTCCATTGTGAACCGGAATCCGGTTTGACATCCCAGTCTTCCTGCAAGGTGTTATTCAAAACCACCGAATCCATCACCGCCCAGCGCTCGCGCAGGTCTTTTACAATCGCATCCGTGCGGCCGTATTTCGCCAAAGCCCAGTAACGCCAGATGGCGTTGGCCGGATAGGAAAAGCCCATCTCTGCCGGACAATTTACCAACGAGGCCAGCGCAGCCTGGGTTTCACCAAAGGGACATTGATCATACAACAGGGCTGTGGCCAGACTGCGATCACAGGTGCGGATATTTTTTTCTTCTGTCAGCCAGGGCAAATTGTTGACAAACATGTTATGCTCGTTGCTCCAGAATTGACGTACACTGGCCTGAAGAATCGCGCGGCCGACGCGCTCCGCTTCTTCTGCCCTGCCCTGATCGCCCATGGCCAGACACAACGGCCTGAGCGCATGCTGCATCATGGCCGCAGCATAAAGATTGAACGCGCATTGTTTGTGCCGTTGCTTCTGATAAGCGATATGGTCGATCCACACCGAAGGAATGCCGATGTCTTCCACCGGCAACAGGCCGTCGTTGTTGCGAATGCTTTTCAGGTAATCAAAAAATTTCAGCAACCTGGGAAAAGGTTCAGCCAAACCGGCCAGGTCGCCGGTGTAGAGATAATAGTAATAACAATCAAAATTAAAGCCGATGCTGTGATCCAGGATTGGCCCCCAGCCGGTGAGGTAGAGCTGTCGCTCCATGAGTCGCGCCAGACGATCATAGGCAGGCCAGCTATCCATAAAATAACCGTCCAGGGTTAGACCCTGACTGTAGGTGTTGATGTAACGGCTGAGCAGAGCCTGATCACCAAAGGTCATGGCCACCGCATGAATTTGATGACCGCAATCACCGCTGTATTGTTGTCGCTCGCGCGCCATGCCGTCCACCATGGTTTCCTGACAGCTGTTGTACAGTGTGTTGACTGTGGCGTCGAACAGGCGCTGCAATTTAGCGTCAGAACATGCGACCTGCGCTGCATTGGGCCAGGGATAAAAACGGCGACGCAGACCGATGTTGGAAATCTCGACCACGCCTTGCGAAGAATGAATGTGCAATTGCAGCCAGCGACCGCTTTCAAAATCAAAAGTCTCGAAGGTGTTGAACCCTTCGCGGCAGATAAAGCGCGTCCAGGAATTGAAATGACTGTTGATCACCGGGGGGCCGCCCAGCGCATGCGCCTCGTGCACCAGCAATTCGACCACCGTGCCGGCACGCGCTTTGATGGTAAAAAATGGCCAGCCCACTACTCCTTCATCGAACTCGAAGGTTAAAGCAAAGCCGTGCTGTTCGTCCGTTTCCAGACGCCAGAAGTTTGGTTGCGGTTGCGTCACGATGGGTTTGCCGATCACGCGATAGGCATCCGGCGTGATGAACTCGAAATACTCTTGCACCGGACGCAGCCATTGCAGCACAAACGACTCGGAGAGTTTGGCAACGCTCACGTTCTTTTCCTTCATCAGGGGGATGGAACGGCTGCGCAATTGGGCATCGTGCGCCCGAGAACCGGAGATATCGAGCATGTATTCGGGATACGAAGCGTTCAATGCCGGCTTGTTGGCATCGCCTTTGAGCGCCATGGCGTTCACCCAATGGTCATCTGTTTTGTAACCTGCAGCGCTCCAGCCGTAAGGATAAAGCCGGCTGTCGAACTCTTCCTGCAGACTGCGTAAATACCAGCGTTTGTATTGACCAGGACGCCAGGCGCGCGCCAACATTACCTGCCATGTCTCGTCTGACACAACGAGCTGTTTATGACCGCTTTGGTCCTCGATCTCTAAATAAAAAATAAAACCGGGTTTGCCGATGGGCCAGGTGCCGTCGCCGAATCCGAAATAGCAGGCTTGCACGCCGATGGCGTTGTCGCCGGCTTGCAGCATACTGGTCAGGTCCATGGGATCAGCCTCAAGCCAGCGTGGATCGCAGGGCGCGGGACCGAACTGGATATAGTGGTCGTTGACGTAAAGCTTGTAGCGGCTGTCCACAGCAATCCAGCCCCTGGCGGTTTTAATGGATTGGGCAAGTTTGACGGCGCGACGAAATAGAAAAAAGGAATTGGCCAGAGTGCGTCCGGATGGATACCAGATCCACCTGGCCGGCGACAGGTCCAATGCTGTTTGATTGGTTTGCGGTAAGGGTGTATGCATTCCAGCCTCTAGATTTTTTGCCGCAGCCGGCGTCAGAGCAGCAGCCGCGCTTACGGTTTTAATGAAATCACGACGATTGCAGTCTAAAGTCATGATATATCCTTTGTTTTTAACCTTGCGAAGGTTTGAAACCTTCGCGAGGGTAGGTAAGTGTACCGCGGCATTTATGCCGTTATTTTTCAAATAATGCTAAAACAATGTCATTGCGAACGCAGGCGCTGTTTCTGCTAAAGAGCAATTTTGGCGCTGGAGTGAAGCAATCCCCTCGTACCGCGGCATTCATGCCGATGTATCCACGTTGTGAAATAATCAAAGAATTCCTGTATATTATGACCAGTGAACCACTCTTCTAAAGGTTGATGGCCTATTCTTATTGCCTATCCAAGTATATCCCATGTTAGAAATGAAAGTGTTACATCATGTTGACATTATTGTCCCCTTTTTAAATCCACCTCCTTTGCAATTTGAACATATTATAGATTAAAATATAGTGATATGCAAGGATTTCATTTCTACTTTTAACCACGCATAACACGCCACAAAGGACGAGTGCGACTGCACTTAAAGTGACCATTTGGGGCGAAAAATGACTCGGAATACACCAATTTAGATAATTTTTACTTGCAAAATAAATAATACCTGATTATATTTATCCATGTACAGAGATAGAGATATAGTCAGCCAGGCAAACCGCTATATAAACTCGGATTATATTTTAATCTTCACCGGCGCCAGGCAGACGGGGAAAACCACCATTCTCAAACATTTGTTTGAAAAGGTGCAAAGCGGGAATCAAAAAGCCCATTTCATCACTCTTGAAGACATCGATTATCTGTCGTTATTGAATGAGTCTCCCAAAAATTTATTGCGCATAGTGGGATTGGAACTAAAAGACAAGGTTACAGTCTTTATCGATGAGATTCAATATCTGAACAATCCGACTAATTTCTTGAAATATTATTTTGATGAATATAAAGACAAAATCAAGTTGATTGTTTCGGGATCATCCGCTTTTTATCTGGACAGCAAATTTGCAGATTCCCTGGCAGGCAGAAAACGAATCTTTCAGGTCTATCCACTTAGTTTTAGTGAGTTTTTACTTTTTAAAGATGAGCAGGAGTTATGGATAAAGTTCAAACAAAGCGTCAATCTCGATAACTTTGGATTGGATCATTTCAACAAAATCGAACAGCGACAATTGCAACTCTGGATGGATGAATATATTCGATTTGGCGGTTATCCACGAGTGGTATTGGAAAGTGACCACCAGGAAAAACAGATTATCTTGCGCGATTTGGTGGAATCGTACATTAAAAAAGACATCCTTGAAGCTGCGGTCAATTATCCCGACCAATTTCTACAACTGCTCCGCCTGCTGGCTTCTCAAATCGGGGGACTCGTAAACAAAAATGAACTGGCAAATACCTTGGGACTTTCCACAAGCGCCATTGATAACTATCTGTCGATCATGCAGAGATCATTTCATATTGCACTGATCCCCCCATATTATGCCAACCTGAGAAAAGAGTTGACCAAACAGCAGAAAGTATATTATTATGACCTCGGCTTGAGAAATCTTTTAATCAGAAATTTTGATATTGCCGATATGCGGCCCGACAAAGGCGAGGTTTATGAGAATTTTATTTTTAGAGCGTTATTAGAGTTTGCCCGGCTGGATCAGATTAAATTTTGGCGGACACAAAATAAAAATGAAGTCGATTTTATCGTTGGCGATAATCATGCGTTTGAGGCAAAGTATAACATCAGCACATTCTCGCCAGGCAAGTATCGGTTGTTTCGGAAAACTTATAACATTCGCTTCAATGTTGTTTATCACACAGGAGCAATTGGCAAAGAAATTCCCGGGATCCGCTTATGTCGGTTTTAACTGAAGGGAAATTTGTTTTCCTTGCGGTAAAAAATCAGGAGGGGCATCGTCAGACAGAGGCTTGTTCGCCGGCTATTGCTTCATTATCAGGGCGACTAGAGATCTGGCGGAAACATCAACGTAGGGTGGGCAAGCGCGTTAACGCCAATATTTACAGTTGCAAATAATTTCAAAAGCGCGCAGCCCACCGAAAACAGGCACTTTTCGGCTAATCCTCTAGCCATAACCGGCCCCTTATCGATCCGGAAAATTATAAGCCCGTTTCGGAAAAATCATTGCTTTTTGCCGATAAAGCGAGTA
>CAYLWO010000130.1:14897-16725 GCA_964387285.1 uncultured Cytophagia bacterium
GAAAATTATAAGCCCGTTTCGGAAAAATCATTGCTTTTTGCCGATAAAGCGAGTAAATTTCGTAAATGAATTACATCTCAGTCTTGCTTACCTGTTTTTAAACCTTACAGATGTTGAGTAGTCGTTGTTTAGCATCTGCAATTCGTGGTTGACTGTTTTTGCTGTTCTTTGACAGTTCATTGCGATCAGTCTAAAGGACCTTTGCTAAAGCCGCCCAAATGCACCCTGCCGCCAAATTATTAATCAGCAAAAAAATTCGTGTAATTCGTGGTTTAACCTTTTTCATCGACCACAATGGCAGCCTTTCCATATCATGACATCCACTGTGCGCATTTTTACTCTACTCATTGCTTTTTGTTGAGAGTTTCGTCAGGCAGAAGCATCATCCGGATTTATATCATAGGGACTCTTTACCTCTTTGGGCTGCGTCGCCCGCAGGGCATGCGTGTATATCATGGTGGTGCGCACGTCGCTGTGGCCAAGGAGTTCCTGAATGGTGCGGATATCATAACCGGCTTTGAGCAGATGCGTGGCAAAACTGTGCCGGAAGGTATGCGGCGTGGCGTTTTTGACAATGCGCGCCTCAACAGCCGCAGCCTTGACCGCTTTTTGCACGTGCGTTTCGTGCAAATGGTACCGACGTAACGTGTTGTCCGACGGCACCAACGTCATTTGCTTGGCCGGAAAAAAGAACTGCCAGGCGAATTCGCGACTGCCGTTTTTGTGTTTTTGCTCCAGCAGATCCGGCATAAACACGCCGTGAAATCCGGCTTCCAGATCGCGCTGATAAAGCTTTTCCAGACGCTCCAGATGCTTGGTCAGTTCGGTCAGAATTGTTTTCGGCAGCAACACCTTGCGGAATTTGCGGCCCTTGCCGAAAATAGTGACGATCCCCTCGTCGAAATCGAAATCACGAACGCGCAGATTCAGCGCCTCGTTCAACCTCAGACCGCAGCCGTACAGTAGTTTAACCAGCAGGTCGTATGGATAGGACAAATGCTTGATGATGGCGTCGATCTCTTTGCGTGATAAAACCGCGGGAACATATTTGGTTTTCTTGGCCCGCGGCACGCCGGAAAAATCGCCGTACTCTTTTTTCAATACATGGCGATAAAAAAACAACAGCGCGTTAAAAGACAGATTTTGCGAGGAAGCGGACACCTGTTTTTTAACCGCCAGCCAGGTGATGAACGATTTCGCGTCCTCCGATTCCAAAGACTGCGGGTCCTTGCTCCTGACAAACGCCTGGAACTTGCTCACGCAGTTGCGATAGGCTTTAAGAGTTTTGGGCGAATAGTGACGCAGCTTGATCTCTTCTGCGAGACGCTTGAACACATCCACCCAACTGGCGGACCCGGACTGAGAGGTCTTGTGTTCCACCACCGGCTGGGTTGAATTTGCCGAAGAGGCGTTTTGCTCGACGAGTGCTGCGGATTGTTTGCGCTCGGCAATCAGCTGAAAGAACAACCCGACGGCTTTTTCAGCTGCCATCCTCTGTGCCTCGGACTGATTTTTGTCCTCCAGTTTTTTGAGAAACAGAGGCAGGCTTGCGGCCGCAGCTGTGGTGTGATCATACTTGGAACAGAAATCCAGATAGTATTGCAGCCATTTCAGTGATGCGTTGATTTGTTCGTTGGTCAGACGCTGTTGCTGTAGGAACGCGGTATAGGGATTTTTGATTTTGTCAGGTAAAGGTTGCATAATATTTACCAGTTTCTGTATAATATGTATATAGGCATATTAAACCATAAAATCAACAAATTTTCTTGACACAGGGAAGGATAATAGCTAAATTTCAGAGATTACTAGACCTTTACAATTACTGGTT
>CAYLWO010000131.1:0-16225 GCA_964387285.1 uncultured Cytophagia bacterium
TTACAACAGCGAACACTCGGCGCGACGATTGAGCGCTCGGCCTTCTTCCGTGTCATTGCCGGCCATGGGTTGATCCGGACCTTTGCCGTCATAAACAAATTGATTCGGACTCAGACCGTAGGTTTCGACGAAAAAGCCGACAATGGCTCTGGCGCGACGGCGCGACAGCTCGATGTTGTATTCGCGTGTGCCCACATTGTCCGTGTGACCGACAATGCGGAACCGAGAATTTCGGTTCATGGCCACGATCTTGCCGTATTCGTTCTTTAATTTCAATTTCTCGATGGGCTCCAGAGAAGCCGAGTTGAAATCAAAATTGATGCGCACCAGTTTGGTGGCCACAGCCGGTTGCGTCAGCATAGTGCTGGTGGGCGGCGTAAACGTGGCGGCTGCCTGCGGCAGATGTTCCGAGCCGGTCAATGAAATCGCATTGATGACGCTGACGTCGGACACGCTGCGCCACCCCGGCGAGGACTGCGCCACCAAACCCAATTCCTGATAGGCTTTGGTCGCTTCATCAAACACCATTTCAGCGGTAACGCCCTTGTAAGCCGGATTCAATCCGAAAAATCCGCGGTTGTCGCCATAGGTGGCAAAGCGGACGTTATCAAAAGTCGCCAGCCAATAGTCCTCGCTGGTGCCGCTGTAGCCGGCCGTCATGATTTTCGCCGCGCGACTGCGTGCAGCCGGCTGTGCATTCAGTTCGGCAGCGCCTTTCATCCAGCCTTCGAGAAACGACTTTAAATCCTTGCTGCGTTTTTCGACCAGATCCTGACTGCAGAACATGATGCCGAAAAGCATTTCCGACGCTTCTTTGGTGCTTTTGAGTACATGAGCGCCAGGGACCTGCTGCAACACCGCCTGATCATCCGGCGACCAACCGACCGCCGCATCCAGCTGTCCGGTTTGAAAAGCTTTGAATGCCTGCGGCACTTCCATGAATTCGATGGCTTGCACATCTTTCATGGACATGCCGGCTGCCTTGAGCATGTTGAGCAACAGCCATTGTGACGGCGTGCCCGGTACAAAACCCACTTTGCGTCCGGCCAGACTGGCCATGGATTTTACTTCTGAGGTGGCCAGTATCACGTCGGCGCCCTGCGACTTGTCCGTTAAATAAATAATGCGCGGTTTAAAGGACATCAGCTCCGACAGACCGATCGGATAAGAATCCACCGTCAAAACCAACACGTCGAGTTGACCGGTTTTCCACGCCTGAATGGCGTCCGGAATGACATCCATGACGGTAAACTTGACCTTGAGTCCGTACTCTTTCATATAGCGCGAATCCGCATTGGGCGCCATGCCGGCGTTGAAATAGGGACCCGGCGCCATGCCGGAATAGGTAACCAGGTGTACGCGCAACTCTTTGCCGCTGCTTTCCGGCAAATACTTATAGGCCGCATATCCGACCACGCCGACTATGATCAGACCGATTAAAATTTTTGCAAAAGGCGTCAGTCCGCCCTTTTTTTCCGGAACAGGGAATTGATCTGCCATGTATCTTTCCTCCAGTTATGAACGGCAAAAACGAGCCAAAGGGATATTAAATCGAACCAAGAATGAATGATTCTACCAGCTGTATTTTTTCTTCTCGCCGCTTTGCGTCGGCGTCTGCACCGGAACCAGTTCGCGGGAATCGCCGCTTTTCACAATAGCGAACACCTGATTTTTATCGCCGGAGGACATGGCCTGACCGGCTTTGTCGATATTCTCCGCCTGTTGCATCAACTGATCGGACGCTTTATCCCATTGATCCAGGGTTTTCATCATGGCGTCTTCACTGACCATGTCGTGTAACTCCGGTTCAGCCATGAACTGCGGCGCCACCTGCATAAAGCGATCCACCTGCCCGGTAAAAAGCGCGATTTGGCTTTGCACATACTTGACCGACATTTCATAAATATCGGAATGCGCATCGCCGCCCAATACGCTGGACGTAGCCTGAGTGGCTTTGGCCATGGCCTGGGCCTCGCGATAGTCCGCGGCCAACGTGTCGGCAAAGAACTTGGTTTTATCGCGATAGAACTCGAAAGCCTGCTGCATCTTTTTCATAATTTGACAATATTTCTGTGCACGTTCAAACCGCTTGTTCGATTTATCCAGGTTGGTTTGCAGCATGCCGGCTTCACTGGAGATTTTCTGAAAAGCAAAACGCTTGTCTTCGTCGATCCATTGATTGTTTTTGTAAAAACGATTTTTCAGCGTTTCGGCCTGCTGCATGCGCTCGCGTATTTGCGTCTGATATTTTTCAATATTCTGTTGAATTTCATTGCGAATGCCGTACACGCGATCCGCCGCTTCGCGAATCGTATCCAGCTTTTCGCCGAGATATTCGTTCACATAGGCGTAAATCACATCCAATGGTCCCGACTTTATCATCAGCGAAGTGAACCAGCGATAAAACTTGGCGCGCCAGAACCAGAGTATGGCGTGAAACTTTTTACTGGAAAAAACAAACCACATCAGAGCGGCCACGGCCGCAAGCACGCCCAACACGATCATTTTTCCAACCACGGCAATGGCCATGCCCAGTAAAGAAAGCAGAAACGGCGCAGCCGCATAAAAACCGGCAGCCAGGGCGACAATGAGCAACAGCATGCCAAAGTTACCCCAGGACTTTTCCCGCTTGGAAATGAACGAACCGACCTTGTCTGCACCCGGCAGGGTGGGCATATCACTCATAGAATCCTCCTTGTGGTTATTTAATGTTTCGCAAATTCGTCTGTAAATTTTGCTTCAACAGGAGCAGGCGTTTGGCATGCGCTTCTAATGCGCCGTTAAAGCGGCTCTCGCGCTCCGTTTTCTTTTGCTCCAATTGGTTAATTTCACTTTCCACAACCACGCGTTGCGAAATCAACTGGCTGCGCTCCTCCTCCAATTTCTTTTTCTCGCTGTTCTTTGCCGCAATAAAGGCTTCCAGTTCCTGCTGCAGGGCTTGCAGCCGTTGCTCACGCGCCTTGATGCCTTCGCCGATGTCCGAGGAATTTTTTCGTATATTGCCCAAATTATCCTGATAGCCCTGATCGTTTTGCATTTTGAATTCGCGTTTTTCCGTATCCAGGACCTGGCTCAAGCGATCCACGGTTTTAAGCAAACCGGCAAAGGTGAGGTTCGCGCCGCGCGCTTTAAGCGCGGTCTGTGCCGCATGAAAAGCCAGTTGATAGCGCGTCGGTTCATCCAGGTTGGCGAATTTTTCATTGATCACAGTTACCTGATTGTAAAACTCGGCATAATCCGCATCAACCGCTTTGTTCAATTCTGCTTCGATGGCCGTGTAGAATCCCTGATCCACGGTTCCGCTGTCGGCTCTTGTTGCCGAAAGGGGCGTGACCGCAGGCGCCAGATGAGGCGCAGGCATCGACGTAGCAGGCATCGTCGGCCCCAGAGTGGACGGCTCTAGCGGTTGCTCACCTTTTTTCCAAAACAGACCAATGGTCGCGTCTTTGATTTTTTTCATTCCAGCCATAAAAGGGCTTTCTCTCGTTTTTTCACTTTTTATCCACGCGGCCCTATAAACCAGGCAAGTAAAGCCGCTTACTAATAGTATATTAATATTGACAGTTATAAGCAAGTAAATTCGCAAATAATAAAAAGCGCTGTTCGATTTGCATATTCGGGAATGTTATACGTGATGCTGATCATCAAGTTACCAGAAATCGACAAAATCGAACGTTTCTCTGGGACATTGCTTTTATTCAACCACATCAGAGTTGCTTGCTAATTATTGTATTACGCGTTGTTTTTCGCGCAAAATGGCAACAAAATCTTTGAGCAGCACCCCTCCTTGCAATGGGAAAAAATAACCACCATTTTTTCGCTGCTGTTTTTTTCGTTTGTTTGCAGTTCTGCTCGCTAGGCATTTTCAGCCAATCTCCTGCTCATCCGCAGATGACGCAGATGTTCGCAGATAACATTCGGAAGACGACTTTTCTGCGTCTATCTGCGCAATCTGCGGATTATTATACTATTCATTCCAGTTTATCTGGGTTGGGTTTTTCTTCATCCGAACCAATCCGACTCATCCGTGTTCGCTCTGCTTTTTTCCGCTTCCATAAATTTCCAAAAAATAACTTGCGAATCAGACAATCATTACATATTTTTGACAATTAACGATTTAAACCAGGAGGCGAGATGTCAAATTATGTGCAGGAAATCATGGCCCAGGTTACAGCCAAAAATCCGGCTGAACCCGAGTTTCATCAGGCTGTGGCAGAAGTAGCCGAGTCCGTAGCTCGGGTTTATGATAAATATCCTGAATACCGCTTCGCGCAAATATTTGAACGAATGATAGAACCGGAACGGGTCATTATGTTTCGCGTTCCCTGGATGGACGATCGCGGCGAAATTCACATCAATCGCGGTTATCGCATTCAGATGAACAGCGCCATTGGTCCCTATAAAGGCGGTTTGCGTTTTCACCCGTCCGTGACTCTGGGCGTGTTGAAATTTTTGGCTTTTGAACAGGTATTCAAAAACAGTCTGACCACCTTGCCTATGGGCGGCGCCAAAGGCGGCTCGGATTTCGATCCCAAGGGCAAAAGCGATAATGAGGTCATGCGTTTCTGTCAAAATTTCATGACCGGACTTTTCCGCCACATCGGACCGAACACGGATGTACCGGCCGGAGATATCGGCGTGGGTGGTCGAGAGATCGGTTATCTGTTCGGCCAATACAAAAAACTGGTAAATGAATTCACCGGCGTGCTTACCGGCAAAGGCTTGAATTGGGGCGGTTCGCTGATACGGCCGGAGGCTACGGGTTATGGCGCCACCTATTTTGCCGCAGAGATGCTGGCTACGCGCAATCAGACCATGGCAGGCAAAACCTGTCTGGTATCGGGCAGCGGCAATGTCGCGCAATACACGGTGGAAAAAGTATTGCAACTGGGCGGCAAGGTCGTGACGCTGTCGGATTCCAACGGTTATATTTATGACGAAGAGGGCATCGACGCGAAGAAACTCGCCTGGATAATGGAATTAAAAAATGTGCGTCGCGGTCGTCTGGCTGAATATGTCGGCCAATATAAAAAAGCCGTCTATACGCCCGCGGATGCCAAGCTGAATTACAATCCATTGTGGAATCATAAAGCACAGTGTGCGTTCCCCAGCGCCACGCAAAACGAAATCAACAGCCAGGACGCGCAAAACCTGGTCAGGAACGGCGTGTTCTGCATTGCCGAAGGCGCCAACATGCCCACTACGCCTGAAGGCGTGAAAATATTCGTCGATGCCGGCATTCTCTATGGCCCGGGCAAAGCGGCTAATGCCGGCGGCGTGGCCACGTCGGGTCTGGAGATGTCGCAGAACAGCATGCGTTTGCCATGGACGCGCGAAGAGGTGGATCAACGTTTGTCCATCATCATGAAAAGCATCCACAGGACCTGCAAGGAAACAGCGGAACAGTTCGGCACGCCGGGTAACTATGTGAACGGCGCCAACATCGGCGGATTCCTCAAGGTAGCCAATGCCATGCTGGATCAGGGATTGGTGTAATTCAAAAACGAACGCGGATAAAACAGATTGGACGGGTAAAACGGATTTTATTTCATTCTTTGTCCGTTCAAATCTGTGGCATTCGTTAAAACTCGCTTGCGGTTATGATCTTGGTTCACCTGAGGACATATTCCAAATCGGACCTGAGCACCGCTTGCTAATGACCGATCAGCAGAAAAGGACACCAATAGGCCGGCAACGAAGTGATTTCAGACCGGAGCATTTTTAACTTGGCGTGTCGCAGACTTTCTGCGTAGGTCTGTCCGGACAACACGTGTCGATAAAACTCGAGCATCAATTTGCCGGTGCTTTGATCACTGATTTTCCACAAAGAAAAAAGAATATTTGGAATTCCAGTATAGAGAAACCCCCGGGTCAATGCCATACAGCCTTCGCCGCGCACGATTTTTCCGCCACCACCTTCACAACTGCTCAATACGACCAAATCGTTGGATAAATCTAGGTCATAGACTTCCCCGGCATAAAGGATGCCGTCATCCGTTTGCATCGAATCTTGTGGTTGCGTGAAAGCGAGTCCGGAATATTTGGGATGAGCTTCATTAAAAAACCCATGCGTGGCAACATGTAAAAAGCGCGAGCGGCCGCACGCAGCAAATTGTGTTTCAGTGGCCTGCTCAAACAGAAAAGTGCTTACGGCTTTACCTTGCTGCTGAAAAAGTTTCGCGATTTGCCTGACTTCATTTTCGGCGCCGGGCAAATAGGCAAATCGCGATGCTTGGCTATCGACGGCTCGGAACGCTTGTTGAGTGAAAAACGTATCCTTCAGGGCATGATTTGCTGCCGGAATTCTTCCGTTATCGTGGTGTTGATCAAAAACAGGGGCAAATGCAATCCACTGGTCTTGCAAATTTCGCCGAGGCCGCTGAAAACGGTCAAGCCACAGACTGGCTGAATAATGATACGATAGCGCAAATCGTCTGATGAGATAATCCATCTCTCCCAGATTATCCGTGGAGGATTGCGGAACGATCAGTGTTTCAAACGGAATGTTGTTCAACACGCCGTCCGGCACGAGGACGATATGGTTTTTACCCTTGAGTCGATGCTCGACAGGAGCAATCAGCCGGCGATAGAGTTGTTGGCTTGTTTCAGCAAAAACGATTCTGTTGTTTTTCATGTCCAAAGTCCGGTTCTGCAACAATCCGGTTAAATGGTCTACCGCGACGAAAAAAAGACTGTCAACAGCCACTTTATTTAAGGTACAGGTTTTAGAATCGATGGCATAAATCAACAAATCTTTTTCGCCAAGCACGTATTCCAGAAACATGGTCTTTGGGGTCAATCGGCTTTGCACATTCTCTATCGTCGCACTCTGGTCGGCATATTTTAATCGATAATATTGCGGGGAAACGGTTTTCATCTCCTCCAGGAGGTTGCGATGGCGCATAACGGCTTCCTGGAATCGAGCCGCATACTGCACCGCCAGACTGTCATTCGTTGTTTGATTACCGGTCGCTGTAGAGATCTTGCGTTCATAGTAGTTCACATCAGCGCGTAATCTCTCTTCTTTTTGCAGCAAACTGTCCTCGATCCCGGTAAACTGTTTTGCTCGTGCCTCGAATACCGCTTTTAAGAGCACTTTGCCGTGTCCATGTTCCGCAAACTGAAAAGATTGATCGAGGTAATACGGATCGCCTTGCAACCGATACAGTTCGGCAAACGTCTCACATGCTCGAGCAAAGGAACCGGCTTTTACCTCGGTCAATAATAATTTGGTGGGTTCAGCATAGGCCGCGTTCTGCAGTTCATCGAACAAACGTATGGCTGCCTGATAATCCGTTGCGGCGGCTGATAAAAAATCACGCCGGGTCGAGTCTGCGGCATAGATGTTATATTCCAAATCGGCACGAGCGAACATATATTTAAAGTTCTCGAATAGTACGAAGGAATCCCTTGCGCGCAAAGAATCATGCCGGCTGCTCCATGAACGTACTCGCGCCAATGCAGAATTATAGTATTGCAGTGCTTTTTCATTTAATCCCAGAATTGCATGAAGAGAACCGCAAAATTGATCATAATCGATGCGATCGACCTCCTGCGTCTTCGGCAACCCATTAAGGAGGTTTTGGCCGCGACGCATATAATCCAGTGCCTGAGCGCTGTCTTTTTGTGCGGCATAAACGAGAGCCATTTGTTTATCGTATAACAGCCTATAGGGATGATTTTCAGCATGAGCAGACTGCAGAACAGTTAGACCATGGTCCAATTCATTCAGAGCATGCGAATAACGCTCCAATTTGTACAGTAGCAGGGCGCTGTTCATATATTGTTTGGCCACTTCGGGATGCGACTCGCCAAGCCTGGCACGAAAAACAGCCAATGCCCGGTTGCTGAAAGAAAGGGCCCGGTTATAATCGCCAAAATTCTCCGCTGCCCGACCCAAATGCGCCAGGACCAGAGCGCCCAGCGAACTGTTTTCACCGACGGATTTTTCGACGATGGCCATAGCTTTGTTCATTGAAATCCAATAAAGGTCATAATCGCCCAGATTGCCGTAATTTCTTCCCAAATTTATCTGCAGAGACGCCAGAGTGGGATGAGTAACGGGCAAACGAACCGCATAGATCTTTTCGGCTTTCTCCAGGTAATCGATAGCCTGCTGAAAATATCCCTTCTCTGTGCAGGGCAACGACATGTTCAGATAGCAATTAGCCAGAGCCAGTCCGGTTTTATCAAGCTTTTCCAAAATCAACCTGGCCCGCCGGAAATAACTCAGACTGCGGTCATAATCCTTCAGATCATTATTAATAACACCCAATGAACTCAAGCTGGACGCTACGAGATTCCCTGCTTCGCCAAACACCTGCCTTCTGAGTTGCAAAGCTGTTTCATAAGCATTAATGGCAGCGGTAAAATTTGCCTGGTAACGACGAATGTTGCCCAGAACAATATGACACGCAGCGGTTTCCAACTTGCCGTCAGGTACGTGCGCAGCCAGAAGAACAAACGCCTTGTCGATTTGCGCCAGGCTCGAGTCCATGTTTTCTTTGCGATACCAGCCGTCCGCCAGCAGGTACCGGCAATGGACCACCCGCCGCCACATGGCCTGGCCGGCAAACTCGCCGGCAGCAGTCTGAAGATAACCCAAAGCACTGTCATATTTGGCATTAGCCAGCAGCTGTTGGCCTTTGGTAAAAAAAAGATTTGCCGCAACCGTATCCACTTGGGCCGGTCCCAGCGAGTTCGAAATGCGACACCTGGCGGAAGAAAGCGGAAGGGGGGCGACGGTTGCAACTAGTACCGTATGCAATCCTAAAGATAACCACGACGACAACAGAAATAAGCGAAGTGACTTTTTCATAACGATTTCCAGTTCTGATATTCACAATACCGTGTTGAAAAAAACACCGTTATGCCCGACTCTAAAATATACAAATCGATCTTTAAAATCAAGCGGAAAGGAATCGATTCGAAGCCACTGTCTCCTGATAAAAACGATTGACCCGTAACGTCAATTTGATTAATTTGGTAGAGTGAAGAAAGATTTATTGTTTAATCAACCTCTACTAATAAACGATCGCCATTCGCTCATGGTAAAATCCTTCAAAGACGTCCTTACCCATTTCGATCCCAGCTGGGTGGAACACGGCTATGGCGCGCGCTTTCAGGGTTTTCAAAACCTGATGCGCATGCGCATCCGCGACATCCTGCTGGTTTCCAGTCTGTACGATCTTTATGTCTTTGAAGAAGACGGCCGGCTCTACGATCTGTTGCGCAACGAATATCAGGACCTGCAACTCACGCACGCGCCGGAATTCACCCGCGTGTCCAGCGGCGTGGAAGCGCTGGCTCTGGCCAAAGAAGAAAATACCTTCGATCTGATCGTCACCACGCCGCACATCGAAGACATGAGCGCCGCTGATTTTGCCGAAATGGCCCGTCAGGCCGGCGTGACCGTCCCCATTGTGCTGCTCACCTACGATAACCTGGAACTGGCCTATCTACCGGGAAGAGAGAGTGCGCTTTTTGATCGCGTCTATATGTGGCAAGGCGATTATCGTTTATGGATTGCCATCATTAAAAATCTGGAAGATCAACTCAATCTCGACCACGACACCCACATCGCCGGCGTGCAATCCATCATCATCATCGAGGACAATATTCGCTGGTACTCGTGGTTTCTGCCCATCATCTATCGCGAGGTGCTGTTGCATGCCCGCCGGCTGATCAACGAAGGCATTAATCTTTCCCACAAAAATTTACGCACACGCGCGCGACCCAAACTGCTGCATTTTACCAGTTTCGAAGAAGCCTGGACCTGTTTTGCCGCTTACCAGGACAATGTTCTGGGCATCATATCTGATTTCGATTTCTATCATCACGACCGCATCGATGCCGATGCGGGACTGGAATTCGGCCGAAAAATTCTGGAATTGGCGCCGGACATGCCCATCCTGTTCCAATCGCAACAGCCGGAGAATCAGGCCAAAGCCGGATTATTGGGTTGCCCCTTTCTTTTGAAAAACGCCCCAAGATTTGTTCAGGAACTGCAGCAATTCCTCGTCGATCATTTCAGTTTCGGCGATTTTGTTTTTCGGCTGCCGGACGGAAAACAGGTGGGGCGCGCCGGCGATCTGCTCACCCTGGAACAGCAGATAGCCACGGTACCGGAAGAGAGCATTCGGTACCATGCCGAACGCAACCATTTCTCTCACTGGCTCAAGGCGCGCACCGAATTTCTGCTGGCGCATAAATTGCGGCCGCGCCAGGTCTCTGATTTCGCCTCCATCGAAGAGATGCGCCAGGATCTGATCGCTTCCTTGCGCGAGTACCGCAAAGTGTGGCAGCGCGGCCTGATGATTCCATTTAGGAAAGAAAATTACGATGCGGAAAAAACCTTTGCCCGCATCGGCCACGGTTCCGTGGGCGGCAAGGCGCGCGGTCTCAGCTTTGTGAATATTTTAATCAACAACTATATGGTGCAGCATCACTTTGACGGCGTCTCTATCCAGGTGCCGCCGGCTGTGGTGATCTGCACCGGCATTTTCGATGAATTCATGACCACCAACAACCTGACGCGCTTTGCCTTAAATGAGCCGGAGAACCGGACCATATTGAAAAAATTTTTATCCGCGTCCTATTTCCCGGAATATATACTGGATGAACTGGCGGCGTTTCTGGATATGGTCAAAGAGCCGTTGGCGGTGCGCTCTTCCAGTTTACTGGAGGATTCGCAGTATCATCCTTTTGCCGGCGTGTATCGCACCTATATGCTGGCCAACAATCATCCGGATCCCATGATACGGCTCGCGGAATTGGTGCATGCGATCAAACGGGTGTATGCCTCCACCTATTACACCGGACCTAAGGATTACATCAAAGCCACTTCCTATCGGTTGGAAGAGGAAAAAATGGCGGTCATTGTTCAAAAGATGGTGGGCCGGCGACACGGCCGCTATTTTTATCCGGATTTCAGCGGCGTGGCGCGTTCTTACAATTTCTATCCCATTGCACCGCAAAAAGCCGGTGACGGCGTGGTCTCGATGGCTTTGGGATTGGGAAAGATGGTGGTGGATGGCGGCGCCTCGGTGCGCATCTGCCCCAGGTATCCGCTGTCCAACGCGCCGTATAATCGCATCAAGGATTGGTTGAACAACAGTCAACGTACGTTTTATGCGCTGGATATGCAAAGCCGGTTGATGGATACAATCGAGATCAAAGACCCAAGCCTGCATTCACTGGATCTGTCGGTGGCAGAAAAAGACGGTCGTTTAGGGGTGATCGGTTCGACCTATTCAGCGGATGATGATCGCGTATACGACGGGATCGCGCGCAGCGGGATTCGTCTTGTGACGTTTAGTCAATTACTGAAACAAAACCGATTTCCCATTGCCGCGATCTCGGATCTGCTGACGGATATGGGCGCCTGGGGTATGGGTACGCCGGTAGAACTTGAATTTGCCGTTAATATGGAAAAAAATCCGGCCGAGTTCGGCTTGTTGCAGATGCGGCCGTTGGTGCTGACGCGAGAAAAAGAAGAGCTGACCATCGGTGCCTATGAGCGCGAACAGGTAATATGTGAAAGTCGGCAGGTATTGGGGCACGGCCGGATTCATACCATCAGCGACCTGGTTGTGGTGAATCGTGAGCAGTTTAGTCGCGCTCAAAGTCAACAAACAGCGGCAGACATCAGTCGCCTGAATGCGCGACTGCTGGAAGAAAAGAGACCATACCTGCTCGTAACTGTTGGCCGGTTAGGCAGTCTGGACCCCTGGTTGGGCATTCCGGTGACCTGGGACCAAATCTCCGGCGTACGTGTGATCATTGAAGCCAATTTCAGGGATTTCAACGTTGCGCCGTCTCAGGGTTCGCATTTTTTTCAAAATCTGGTTTCATTTATGGTGGGATATTTTTCTGTGCCGGCGGAAGGAACAACCGGTTTTATCAATTGGCCCTGGCTATTGCAACAGCCGGCACTGGCAGCAGAAGGCCCGGTGCGGTTATTACGTTTTGCGCAACCCATTGCCGTTACCATGAACAGCCATGAAAACAGAGGCGTGATCTTAAAACCCGGAGTGGTGCATGAATCCGGCAAATAGCAGTAATAAGGGCGCTGTACCTCCTGCGATCACGGCTTGTCCGCAATGCGGCAGACCGCTCAGCGCCTGGGAGCAGGTGTTGTTGCGCGTGGATCGCGCGCTGATGTGCAAAGGATGCCGGCGCCGCATCACGCTCAATCCATTTGAAGAGCCGAGCGCGGGTGAGGATAAAAAATTGCCTGGTTAACAAAAAAACCTTGGCAAGGTTTTTATCCGTTCAATCCGGTTCGCTTTTTATCGTATAACGAATGAAATCTCTCCCAAAACCGCACCCGTATCATCCTTCACCTGCACTTTCCAATTGCCGGGTCGAATGTTTTTATGGCTCCAGGTGCGCATGGAAGGAAACTTGACTGTCAGCGGCACCTTTAGCTGTTCTTCGTTTTCCAGATACCACACGTGCGTCACGGTCTTGGGGATATCGCCGCACGCAATGCGCATCCAGCAATACACTTTGCCGATTGAGGCGTCAAATTCTTTGGCCTCGCCCACCGGGTCTTTCAACTCTACACCGGTGGCGGTGACGATTTTCTCCAAACGGCATACAGTATCAGACTGGCTGAATGCCGCGCCGCTGCAAATCGCCAGAATAACCGCTAGCCACACAAGCTGCTGTCTCATAGGTGTTACCTCGATTTGTTAGAGGGGGATTAGATAAATATAAACATCTGCAGGGAATTTGTCAAAGGAATAAAAATGAATCTTGATTTAATCGTCAGGATGAGCTAACTTGTTTTAAATTCTTCCCTAACCTGATTGCTTTCCATGGGTACAGAGTGAACAGACAAGGGCTTGAACCCGAAAGACAAACACGTCGCCAACGAATCGATCCGCTTTTGAACCTGAGCCCAACAAAAAATTCAACAAGCTCTATGAGGTTTATTCCCAGCGCTTTTAAAAAGACGATTTCGGTGAAGACAGCTTTGATCCGACTGTTTTGCCTGCCTCTTATTTGAAAAATCCGCGAACAAAACATGCATTTGTATATGTTTGCACCATAAACAACGCATGGCCGTCAACCTGTTCGGCCGTCAGGCGGTTTTCTCGGGCGACGGCGACGATCTGGATAATGACGCGGATCGTCTGGATATTCCCATTCATGCTTTTGACGTCATCATTGCCGACGAATGTCATCGCGGCTACACCACCGCCGAGCTGTCTCTCTGGCGCAATACGCTGGATCACTTTGACGCCGTCAAGATCGGGTTGACAGCGACTCCGGCAGCGCACACCAAGGCCTATTTTCACGATGTGATCTATCGCTATGAATATTCGCGCGCCGTGCGCGAGGGCTGGCTCGTCGATTACGACGTGGTCAATATTAAATCGGATGTGCGCATCAGGGGAATTTTTCTTAAAGAAGCGGATCGCGTCGAGTTGGTGGACCCGGACACCGGCAATGTGACTCTTGATCAACTGGAAGATGAACGTTCCTTTGCCTCTGAAGAAATTGAACGGCAAGTCACTTCTCCTGATTCAAATCGAAAAATTTTGCAGGAAATCAGGAGATACGCACTGCAGCACGAGGAAACCTACGGACGTTTTCCCAAAACCCTGATTTTCGCCGACAACGATCTGCCGCACACTTCTCACGCCGATCAATTGGTGGAACTGGCTGCGGAGATTTTCGGTCAGGGACAGTCATTTGTTCGCAAGATTACCGGTCGTGTTGACCGGCCGTTGCAGGCCATTCGCAAGTTTCGCAACCGACCCGAACCGGCGCTGGTTGTCACCGTTGATTTGCTTTCCACCGGCGTCGATATTCCGGACCTTGAATTTATCGTTTTTCTCCGCCAGGTCAAGTCCCGCATTCTTTTTGAACAAATGCTGGGCCGCGGCACGAGAAAGGGAGAACGATTACTTGATAAATCGCACTTTACCGTATTCGATTGTTTTGACGGCGGTTTATTCCATTATTTCAGTCAAGCCACTGCCATTACCGCCGAACCGCCGATAAAAGCCGGCCGCACCATCGTCGAAATCATCGACGATATCTGGGATAATCAGGATCGCGACTATAATATGCGCTGCCTGGTGCGCCGGTTGCAGCGCATCGACAAAGAGATGTCCGGCGAGGCCAGAGAACGGTTCAAGGCGCACGGCATTCCCCATGGAGACCTGTCGCGCTATGCCGCACAACTGCCGTCGGCGCTGAAAAAGGACTTTACCGGAAGCATGCGGCTGCTGAGAGACAAATCGTTTCAAAAACTTTTACTCGACTTTCCAAGACGCAAACGCACCTTCCTGCGGGCGACTGAATATGAAGATGCCGTCGAATCGGATATGATGCTTCATGATATTCTGGGACATGAAATCAAGCCTGAGGAATATTTAACTGCATTCAGCCGATTTGTTGCACAGAATCCGGCGCAGATCGATGCGATAGAAATTCTCCTCAATCGGCCCCGGGACTGGAACACGGCCGCACTGATAGAATTGAAGAAAAAATTGAGTTATACACAGGAAAGATTCACCATTGAAAATCTGCAAACGGCGCACCAACTGCGCTATCACAAAGCTCTGGCGGACATAATCTCCATGGTCAAGCATGCCGCGCTGGAACAGGAACCGCTGTTGAACGCCGAGGAGCGGGTCGACCGCGCCATGCGAAAAATATTTCCCGGCAAATCGGTAACGCAGGAGCAGCGGGACTGGTTGGAAAAAATCCGCGCCCATCTCGTGCACAACCTGTCCATCGAGCTGCAGGATTTCGAACTGATGCAGATATTTGAAAGAGCCGGAGGCTTGGGCCGGGCGCGCAAGGTTTTCGGCACGGAATTGGAACCGCTGATTGCGGAACTTAATGCGGCTGTGGCCGCGTAACGTGGCGCAATCCGGAGGATTGCGCCGCACAAGCCGGCGGCTTGTGCTACACTAAGGAGAAAAATGACCGACGTTGTTCAAAAACTATGGACCTTTTGCCATACGCTGCGTCACGACGGCATCGATTATGGCGATTATATCGAGCAGATCACCTTTCTGCTCTTTTTAAAAATGGCGGATGAAAAAGGCATCGCTTTGCCGAAAAACTGCGACTGGCCGCAACTCTGTGCCAAGAGTGGTGCCGAGCTAACCGACCACTATGTGGATGTACTGCGCACTCTGGCTAAAACGCCCGGCATCCTCGGCGATATTTATGCAGAAGCCCAGTCCCGGTTCAACAATCCGGTCAATCTGAAACGACTCATCAATCTGATCGACGAAACCGAATGGACCAGCCTGGGCGTGGACGTCAAGGCAGAGGCCTATGAGGGCTTGTTGGAAAAAGCGGCCAGCGAAGGGAAAAAGGGCGCGGGACAATATTTTACCCCGCGCATTCTCATCCAATCCATTGTGCGCTGCATGAAACCGGATCCGCGCGTGCATAACGAATTTAAAATTTGCGATCCGGCCTGCGGCACCGGCGGATTTCTCGTGGCTGCCATCGAATGGCTGGCGAGCCAGAGCAAGGGCGGCGCGCTGGATCGCGAGACGGCCAAGCGGGTGAAAAAGAACACGTATTACGGCCAGGATTTGGTGGCCAGACCGCGACGCCTGGCCTTGATGAATTTGTTTCTGCACAGCGTCGAACCGCACATCAAACTGGGCGACACCATTTATGAAAATCCCGGACCGGAACGGTTCGACGTCATTCTCACCAATCCGCCTTTCGGCACCAAGGGCGCTAATCAGGCGCCGGAGCGCGAGGATTTCACCATCGCCACCAGCAACAAACAACTCAACTTTGTGCAACACGTTGTGAACGTTCTCAAGCCCGGCGGTCGCGCTGCCGTGGTGCTGCCGGATAATTGTCTGTTTGAAGACAAAGCCGGCGAAGTGTTTAACATTCTCATGCAGGACTGCAATCTGCACACCATACTGCGGTTGCCGCGCGGCGCGTTTACGCCCTACAGCCAGGGCGTCAAAGCCAATGTGGTGTTTTTTCAAAAAGGTTTGGCTACGGAGAACGTGTGGATTTTTGACGCCCGCTCCAATGTCCCCGGCATCACCAAGAAGGATCGACCGCTGTCAGAACAGCATTTCGCGGAATTTGAAACATGTTACGGCAAAGATCCCAATGGTTCCAGCCGGCGCAAGGATCTTGGCGAATCCGGCAGGTTCCGCAAATTTCACATCAGCGAAATTAAAGAGCGTAATTACAAACTGGACATCACCTGGCTCAAGGACGA
>CAYLWO010000132.1:0-15867 GCA_964387285.1 uncultured Cytophagia bacterium
AGGGACGAAATGTTTCTAACATGCAGGAGGATGTCCCGTCAGGCGCGAAATGTTTCAAACGATTAAAAAAGAAAATCTGTTCATAGGCGTTCTGCTTATCCTGGCAGCCGGCCTGAGAATATATCAAATTCAATTCGGCAAACCGTTCCTTTATCATCCGGATGAAATCAAACTGATAGCGCAGGCCGGACGATTGTTGGCCAGCAAATTTGTCGACGTGGATGCCTATTTTGCCATTGGCGTTTACCCGCCGTTTTTTATCTTTTTGCTGACCATCCCTTTTGCTCTGTACATCGGTTTCAGTTTGCTGACCGGTCGCATGGCCTCATTGGCTGATGCTAAATTGCTTTACGAAACTTCCCCCTTTGCTTTTTTTCTGCTTGGTCGTTTATTGACCGCCGTTCTGGGCGTGCTTTCGGTGTATTTTTTTTATCGTCTGATAGAACGGCTGTACAGCAAGCGGTTGGCGCAGATAGCCGCTGCATTGCTGGCTGTTAATTTTGTCCATGTGCAGCAAAGTCATTTTGCCACCGTGGACCTGCCTGCGTCGTTTTTCGCTTTACTGACTGTGTGGTTCGCCGCCCTGATGGTCGAGAGGCCGGCAACCAAACACTATGTGGCCGCCGGTCTGTTCAGCGCCATGGCGATCGCCGCCAAATTCAGTATGCTTTTCTGCCTGGCGCCAGTTTTGTGGGCACATGTATACGCCGCTCGACGTCTCGGCCGCGCTTGGCATCTGTTGCTGGATAAAAAGATTATTGTTTTTTTTGCCGTTTTACTTGTCGCTTTTGCATTGTTTTGCCCCCTGTTCTGGCTGGATTTTCATGCAAGTCAGAGCGGCACCATGGAATACAGTCAATTTGAAAAAGAGGGCAAATTGGGCAGCGGCGGCAGTCTGTTTTCCTATTGGACCGGTGATCAATCCGAGGGCTTTGGCGTATTTTATCCCAACGACTTGCCGCACACCTTTGGCCTGGTGCTCATGGGATTCACCCTGGCCGGCCTGGTCATACAGATGGCACGACGTCGGTGGAGTGATGTGCTGGTGCTCTCGTTCACTTTATTGACCTATTTCATGTTTGAGTACGTGGCCTATAAAGCCATCCGTCACATCCTGCCGGTAATGCCGTTTTTCATGCTCGCGGCTGCCATGGCCATTGAGGCTTTCTGTTCCAGGTTGCTGAAAAACGAAATGCGACGCACTGCCGCCATCTGGGGCATTGTTCTCGGACTGGCCGCCATCCAGATCTCCAAAACGGTCGCCTATTTCAACGAACTGGCGGCTGTGGATCCGCGCACCACCGCGCGCGCGTGGATTTTGCAGAATCTGCCTGACCGCAGCCGCATCGTCACGGAACTGTTTCCGCCGCCTCTGCCTGATCTGTACGATCCCAGGCCCGGGCAGACCGTGCAATATGATTTATCTTTTTTTAAAATGAACTCGCGACAGAGGAACAGAACGATCGAGTTTAAGACCACCCTGCGTGATTCCATGATCGATTATTATATCGCCGACGGCTTTACCCGCGCTTTTTTTGACTGGAAATACTCGCTCAAAAAGTATCCCGAACTGGTGCAGGAACGCAAACAATTTTTCAGCTGGTTGGAGACGCACACGCAGAGAATAAAAACTTTTTCACCCCATGATCCACGCATTCAGCCGGAAATTATCATTTATCAAGTCCGGCCGATGCGCAACGCCGCTGCAGCCGGGGAATAAAAATGGCGCTAAAGATACTGGTTATCACGCCTGCTTTCAACGAGCAGGACAGCATTATCCGCGTGGCGGCTGATATCAAAGCCGCCTGTCCGCAAGCAGACCTGCTGGTGATAAACGACAAATCCACGGATCAAACCGAAAAGATGTTGTTGCAGCATCATCTCGATCATATTTCCCTGCCGGTCAATCTGGGCATCGGCGGCGCGGTGCAGACCGGTTTGCTGTATGCGCACAAAAAAGAGTACGACCTGGCGGTGCAGGTGGACGGCGATGGGCAGCATCCGGCTGAACAAATCGGCTTGCTTTTGCAGCCTCTCCAGGAAGGGCAATATGATTTTGTCATCGGTTCGCGCTATCTCGGCAAGACGCATAGGGTGTCCAGCGTCTATCGGGTGGCCGGCGGATTTGTCCTGTCGAGTCTGATTTTCCTGCTCACCGGTCAACAGGTCAAGGATCCGACTTCGGGTTTTCGCGCCTTTAACAAGAAAACCATTGCCTTTCTGTCAGCCAACTATCCTCAGGACTATCCGGAACCCATCAGTGTTTTCGAACTGATCAACCACGGATTTAAATGCAAAGAAGTTCCGGTGACCATGCAGACGCGCGAACACGGACGTTCCTCCATTATCGGTTTGGCCACTTTTTTCTATATGATCAAGGTGATGTTCACCATTCTCATTATCAAAATTAGAAAGAGATAATGTCATGTCAGACCCTGCGGGCGTGCATTTTTACGGCAATCGCATCATCTTCGTTTCCATCTTTTTCTGTCTAGCGCTTTTTGCTCTGATTATTTACCTGGTGCGAAAAAAACTGATCTATGAGAATTACGCACTGGTTTGGATTTTATTGCCGATTGCCCTGCTGCTCTTTGTCTCCAACCGCTACATTTTGGAAAGCATCGCAGCGCTGGCCGGCATTTATTACGCGCCGTCGGTTTTATTGCCGGTCTTGTATATACTGTTCATTTTTGTCATGTTGTTCTTTACCATTGTTATCAGCAAACGCGACCGGCAGATAAAGGATATCACCCAGGAACTGGGCATCCTCAAGAACGAAGTGCTCAAATTAAAGCAGGCGCACAAATCTGCTGCAGAATGAAAAACGCAGCGAGAGGTACGAAACCGGAGGCTTTGTGACCAAATTCGACATCAAATCCGTACTGCTCCTGATCGTCTTGACGATCTTGATCGGTTATGTGCAATTTTTCGGCATCGATCAGATCGTACTCAACACCGACGAACTGTTTCGCGCTCGCGCTCTGGTGAGTTCGGATTGGGATCTGTTCCATGTAGCCTGGCCAGATGGGGCGGTGCGCGAAGAGTTCAACAATTGGCCCATGCATCTGCCGCCGGGTCTGGGCCTATTGATGCGCGCAGCGGTGGTGGTTTTGG
The DNA here is from genome assembly GCA_964387285.1 of uncultured Cytophagia bacterium. Classification (GTDB taxonomy): domain Bacteria; phylum Zhuqueibacterota; class Zhuqueibacteria; order Residuimicrobiales; family Residuimicrobiaceae; genus Anaerohabitans. Next base: position 3,115 of record CAYLWO010000132.1, read on the forward strand.
GGCCGGATCAGTTGCATCTGGCTTTGCGCTTCTGGCCGTGGTTTCTCGGCCTGCTGGCTGTCGGCGCTGTTTATGCGTTATATAAGAACTGGTTCGGTGATCGATTTGCCTGGATCACGATACCCCTGGTTGCGCTCGCCTGCAGCCAAATGTTCGAGTTCAGCAAATCCATGAAACACTATACCGCGGATATGCTGTTTTGTTCGTTGCAATATATTTTTGCGCTCGCGGTCTATCAGCATAACCGGCTCAGGGACTGGATATGGCTGGCGATGATATCCAGCCTGGGCATGTGGTTTGCTTTCGGCGTGCCTTTTACCACGGCCGCCATTTTCAGCGGTCTTTTTCTGGCCATGATTTTTAAAAAACAATCCACCGCGCCAGGTTGGGGCCGCTTTTTTTTAGCAGGGGCGTTCATAGCACTTTCCGGCATTGCCTTGTATCTGCTCATCGTCAAGCAGGCCATTCGCAATGAAAATTTCATCAGCCATATTTCGCACAGCGGCTTGCAGCTGTTTGACTGGTCTCAGGTTGCCAGCCTTTCCTATTGGCTGCGTTATCTGGCCCGCGCCGCCTATCACACCGTGTATATATCGGTCTTTTTCTTCCGCGACAATTGGTTTTTTGGTGCCCTGGTGAACCTGACGATTTTTCTGTGGGTATGGACGAGTTGTAAGGCCAAAGACTGGTTCGGACCTTTTATTCTGATTTCACCCTGGTTGTTAATCATTGCCGGCTCCTTTGCCAATGTTTTCCCTTTGCAAGCCTACCGGGTCATTTCGTTTATCCTGCCGGCCTGGATTATCATGATGGTTGCGGGTTGGCGCGTCGGCTATGATTATTTGCTGAAAAGAACCAAATGGGCTAATGCCGTGTTGGCAGTGATCTTGGCGGCTATTGGGATTTTATCCTATCTCAACGTACGTGACTCTTTTTATCACCGGTTCGGCGGCGGACGCAAAGTGGATAAAGCCATGAACGCCATGATGCTGAATGCAGAGGACGGCGATACGGTCTTTTTACATTGGGGCGCGATTCTGCCGTTTTATGTGTATGCAACCGATCATCAACCCGGTTATCTGCGCGCGTATCCGATAAAAAATCCGCACGGCGGTCATATGCAGGTCATCTACGGCGAAGAGCACCGTGATAATCTGGCAGCCTATGAGCCCCAGTTCCAGCAGGTGGAAGCAGTGCCGGGCAGGCTGTGGATTGCCTTTTGTCATCAATGGCCTTCGCCGGACATGCTGGCCTTGAAAAACCGTTTGCTGGATAAACGGACGCTCTTGCAGGAACATGATTTTAAGAAATGCCAGGTGTTGTTGTTTGCACCGAAAGATCAAACTCAATTCTGATATAATATGCGCATACTGACGGTTCACAAATTTCATTATATTGAAGGCGGCGCCGAGCGCTATCTGTTCAATATGAGCGAACTGCTCGCCAGCCGCGGCCACCAGGTCATTCCCTTTTCCATGCACCATCCGCGCAATCTGGCCTGCGAATACGAATCCTATTTTGCCGACTATTTTAACCCGGATCAGCTGCGTGAATCTCTGGCCAACCCCGTTGCCCTGCTTTCGAAGGTGCTGCGCATTCTCTACAATCGGGACGCGCAAAAAGGGTTGGTGCGGCTTATCCACGACGCCGGCCCGGAACTGGCGCACGTGCACAGCATCTACCATCATCTTTCTCCGGCTGTTTTGGTTACGCTCAAGCAGAACAAACTGCCGGTGGTCATGGAGTTGCATGATTATAAACTGGTTTGTCCGAATTACATTTTTCTGGATGGTCAGCGTCGACTCTGCGAGGCTTGTCAGGGTCGCCATTTTTTTAAAGCCATGTGGAAAAAATGTTTTCGCGATTCCCGGTCCGCCAGTCTGCTGGTCAGTCTGGAAGCAACGCTGCATAAATGGCTGGCCACCTATCAGAACAATGTGGATCTATTTGTTTCACCAAGCCGGTTTTTAGCGGAAAAGATGAAACAATACGGATATGGCCACAAGCCGATTCTGGTGCAACCGTACACCCTGGATGTGGATTCTTATAAACCTTATTACGGACCGTCTGATTATTATATTTTCATGGGCCGGTTGACTCATGAAAAAGGGGTGCATTTCCTGCTGCAGGCAGCCAAACAGATTCCTGAGCGACAACTCTACATCTGCGGCACCGGTCCGTTGGAAAGCGAATTGCGGGAAAAAATAGCTGCAGAAAAGTTGTCCCACGTCGTCATGCTGGGCTATCAGTCGGGGGAGGCTTTGAAAAATCTGGTGGCCAAAGCCGCATTCACCGTGGTAACTTCAGAGTGGCACGACAACTCTCCGCTGGTGATTTATGAATCGCTGTCTCTCGGCAAAGCGGTGCTCGGCGCTCGATTGGGCGGCATTCCGGAACTGATTCAGGAGGACGTGGACGGCTATACCTACCGGGCGGGCGATCTGCCGGATTTTGTCGACAAGGTGAGGCGATTGCTTGCTGATCCGGACAGGACCATCGAGATGGGGCGCCAGGCGCGCAGCAAAGCAGAGCGCGAGTTTTCTCCGCAAGCCCATTATGAAAAATTGCTGGAGATATATGATCAAGCCAAAGTGCTGGCTCGTAAAAGATCGTAATACAGAATTCAGGTTTTCGCAACAACCATCCTAGTGGTCATGCCGAGTATATTACGCGATTACTTTGGCGGCGAAGCCTCTGTTCGTCACTTGTTCACAGCATGGCAGCCAAGAGAGCGACGCGAACAGATCCTTCAGCCTGCCAAAGATAATTGATGGTGAAACCTGGAGTGGATAACGGCAGGCTTCAGGATGACACCCCCTGAGATTGTCGCGCGAGTTTTAAACCTTGGCAAGGGTATAATAATTTATAGTATGAGGTCTGGTAAATTTCATGCCCGGCGCTATAATGATAAATCCTCGCGTTATTGTTGTCAGCCTTTCCAAAGAACGGCGCGGCGGTGTTGCGGCAGTTCTCACTACATTGGCAGAGGCCGGTTTTTTCTCCGAGCAAATTATTTATCATCATTCCTGCGGCGACGGCGGCCAGGTAAGAAAACTTTACTCTGCGTTGCAGCAGTGGCTCGCGTTCGTCCGGGCTGTTCGCCGTCATAAACCGGATTTGGTTCACATCCATTTCTCTTCGGACATGAGTTTTTGGCGCAAGGTGCCCTATATCTATTGGACCAGGTTTTGCGCCGTCAAGTTACTCCTGCAGGTTCATCCCAGCCATTTTCGCGATTATCTGCAAAAACAAAAAGCGGTGGTGCGGAAATTCATGATAACCGTTCTGAAACAGGCGGATGCAATCGCTTTTGCCAACAGAGAAATGGTGGAATTTTTCCGACCGTGGTTGCCGGATCAACGCCTGTATTATATCGAAAATCCCATCGATCTTTCCCGTTATGTTTGCCGGCAGGGCGCTCGCAAGGAGCAGGCGTTGTTCCTCGGCGCCCTTTTAAAAGGCAAAGGGATTTACGATATTGTTCGTGCCGCCCCTCTGGTCATCGGTAGGCGGCCTTTTTTCAAGTTCGTCCTCTGCGGCGATCATGAACTGGACCTGGTCCGGCGCGTAATCGTGCAAAAGGGTTTGGCCAACCATTTTGAGATTTATTCCTGGATCGGTTACGAGGCTAAAGTCAAATTGCTGGCTGAAAGCCTTATGCTGTTGTTGCCATCGTATTCGGAGGGCTTTCCCATGGTTGTGTTGGAGGCCATGGCGTGTGGTCTTCCGGTTATCACCACGCCGGTGGGCGGCATGGCAACGACTTTTACAGATGGTGAACAGGTGCTTTTTGTTGAACCGCGCAATCCCGCGCAATTGGCAGAGAGAATTCTCTATCTATTGGATCATCCGCAGGTGAGCCAGACTCTGGTCGCACATGCCCGCCATTATGTGCAAAAACATGAGGTTGGCCATGTGGTCAACAAAATACGCAACATCTATCAACAGCTGACAAGCGCCGAGACGCTGTCTCAAGGCGGAAAAAGCGTTTGACATTCAGTTAAAAATTGGATAAATTAAAAGTTAGCCACATGCGAGAGTGGCGGAATTGGCAGACGCGCCAGACTTAGGATCTGGTGTCCCAAAGACTTGGGGGTTCGAGTCCCCCCTCTCGCACTTTGCCGATGCACAGGTCCATCCGGATGCAACCGCATTCGCCCTTGACCTGCAGCACGGCCTTTTTTATTCACCTGACGGCAAGCTTGAAACCGGATTCGGGATCAACGCGGATAATCATGCATACTAAAGAGGTTGCTATTGGACTATCAAATTCAACGTGAAGAAAATTGGCATCATGTGATTACTGTATCCATACCGGCTGAAAAAGTGAAACCCGAGCTGGATGCCAAATATGCGGAACTCAAAGACATCAAGATTGAAGGATTTCGTAAAGGCAAAGTGCCGCAGCATTTGATTAAAAAAATGTACGGCAAGCAGGTGGAAGCCGATGCGTTTCGACCGTTTATTTCCGACGCCTATCAAACGATTTTTAAAGAAAACGAATTCGATCTGATCGAATCTCCCGAAGTGCACAACATCCGGTTTGATCCGCAAAAGGGATTGACCTTTGAATTTCAGTTTGACGTACGGCCGGAGATTAGCGTCGGAGAATTTAAAAACCTGACAGTGGAACGGGTGCTGTTTGACGTGACCGATGAAGATGTCGCGCGCACCCTGGAAACGATGCGCATGCAAAACGCCATGGTGCATCAGGTGGAAGGGGAAGCCCAGATCGGTCATTTTGTCATTGCCGACATGCAAGAGCTGGATGTTTCCGGCGTGCCCATTTTGGGGCGCAAACTGGAGGATCGGGTTCTGCAACTGACCGAAGCGGATGAGGTGTCCAATCAGTTGCTGGGCGTCAAGCCGGGCGAAGAACGGCGCATTAGGGTCACGGTAGAAGCGCAGCCCGAAACACAAGTCGTGCAGACGCAGAAACCGGATCATATGTTTTACGCACTGGCAGTCAAGGAGATTAAAGAACGCCGCCTGCCTGATCTGGATGATGAATTTGCCAAGGACATGGGACCCTTTGATACTCTGGCAGCGTTGAAACAGGAGATCCTGACCAGATTGCAGATGCAGGCATTGTCGGAGAGTATGCGGCAATTTCGCCAGGCTCTGGAAGATGAGTTGATCAAACGCAATCCGCTGCAACCGCCGCCTTCCATGATCGAACATTATATGCAGGCGGTGCTGGAAGATGCGCGCAAGCGGCAAAAGGAGGGCTGGGATGAACCGCGCATGCGCGAGCTGTTCAGGCCCATGGTGATCCGTAATATTTCCTGGATCCTGTTGCGTGAACAGCTGATCAAAGATCAAAACATCACGGTCAGCGATGACGAATTGGATAAAAGATTAAACCTGATTGGTGCAAGCGGCAAGGCCGGCGAAGATCGCGTCAAAGAACTGCGTGCGGACGAAAAGGCCTTGCAGCGATTACGCGAGACCATGGAAGAGGAAAAAGTGTATGATCTGCTCGGGCAAAATGCCGAGATTACCGAACTGCATCAGCCCTGGCGGCAACAGCGTTATGCAGACGAGCAGGAAGAAAATCAAGAGAATGAGGAGTGAGCGATGGGACTGGTGCCTATAGTAATTGAACAGACCGGCAGAGGCGAGCGCGCCTATGACATTTTTTCACGCTTGTTGAAGGAACGCATTGTTTTTATCGGTTCCGGCATAGACGACGCCGTAGCCAGCTTGGCGATTGCACAACTGTTGTTTTTGGAAGCGGAAGACCCGGAAAAAGACGTGTTCATGTACATCAACAGTCCGGGCGGTCACGTCACGGCCGGAATGGCCATTTATGACACCATGCAATATATCAAACCCGATGTGGCCACCATTTGCATGGGCCAGGCCTCCAGCATGGGCGCTCTGTTGCTGGCTGCCGGCGCCAAGGGCAAACGATCCGCTTTGCCGCATGCGCGCATTATGATCCATCAACCGGCCGGCGGCGCCCAGGGGCAGGCGACGGATATTGAAATTATGACCAAAGAGATACTCATCGTCCGTGAGCGATTGAACGAAATTCTGGCGCAGCACACGGGTCAGCCGCTGGATAAAATCGCCAAAGACACGGATCGCAATTTTTTCATGAGCGCGGAGGACGCAAAGATCTACGGCATTATCGACGAAATCATGACCCGTAAGCCGTCATCCGGCAAAGAAAAGAAAAAGTAACGGATGGATCAAAAAAACAAGAACAATCGTCGTTTGGTCATCTGTTCGTTTTGCGGCAAGAATTCGCAGAACGTTGAGACCATAGTCACCGGACCGGACGTCAGCATCTGCAACGAATGCGTCGCTTTGGCGAGCAAGATTGTCAGCCGCGATAAAGTGCGCAAGCCTTTCAAGCATCTGGAAACCATTCCAACGCCGCAGGAGATCAAGGCCGAGCTGGATAAATTCGTCATCGGCCAGGAACACGCCAAAACGACGATTGCCGTGTCGGTGTACAATCATTATAAACGGATCGGGCAGCAGGAACAGCAGTCCGACGTGATGCTGGAAAAAAGCAACGTGTTGCTGATCGGTCCGACCGGCACAGGCAAAACGCTCATCGCGCAAACGCTGGCCCGGTTTCTCCAGGTTCCCTTTACCATCGCCGATGCCACCACCCTGACCGAGGCCGGTTATGTGGGCGAAGACGTGGAAAACATCCTCGTTCGCCTGTTGCAGGCGGCTGATTATAACATCGAGCGCGCCGAGCGCGGCATCGTTTACATCGACGAGATCGACAAGATCAGCCGCAAGAGCGGCAATCCTTCCATCACGCGCGACGTTTCCGGAGAGGGCGTACAACAGGCTCTGTTAAAAATGCTGGAAGGAACCATCGCGGCGGTGCCGCCGAAAGGCGGACGCAAACATCCGGAGATGGATTTTATCAGCATCAATACGCAAAACATTCTGTTCATCTGCGGCGGCGCCTTTGAGTCTCTGGACAAGATCGTTTCTGGCCGCGTGGGCCAGAAAACGCTGGGATTCGGCAGCCATCCGGAAAAATTCAGAAATCCGGCCGTGGAGGAGATCATGAGCCATCTGGAACCGGACGATCTGTTGCAGTATGGCCTCATTCCCGAGTTGATCGGTCGGTTGCCGGTGTTGTGCACGTTGAGCGAGTTGGATGATGCGGCGCTGTTGCGCATCCTCACCGAACCGCAGAATGCCCTGACCAAGCAGTATCAAAAATTGTTCGAACTGGACGGCGTGCAGGTGACCTTTGACAACGAGGCGTTGAAAGAGGTGGTGGCCATTGCCAAAAAACGACGCGCCGGCGCCCGGGGATTGCGCTCGGTTTTGGAAGATGCCATGCTGCATATCATGTTTCATCTGCCTTCGCGCAAGGATGTGGAAGGTTGCCGCATCACCCGCGATGTGATCGTTAAAAAGGCCGAACCGGTCTATAAAAAGAAAAAGCCGGCGGCGGAAGAAAATGAGGAATTGCGGGAAAGCGCCGCGTAATTTTTTCCTCCGCGATTAAATCAAACGTCGGATGCTGTAATGGTGTCCGACGTTTTTAGCATGGAGCCGAATAATCCGGGCCTATTCACCGCGAGATGGTTTTTAAACAAGAGTAGCGACGTATGGGAGTTTTCAAACGTCGCTACGCGACGTGAAAAGAGATGGGCTCTCCAATCCGTGGGTTGAAACCCACGTCTACCGTCATCAGGTCGCTGCGCGACCGCTGATGGCAGCCGGGCGTTTTAACGCCCGGATGGTATTAGGCAGACGGCGCTGTCGCGTAGCGACGTATGGGAGTTTTCAAACGTCGCTACGCGACGTGAAAAGAGATGGGCTCTCCAATCCGTGGGTTGAAACCCACGTCTACCGTCATCAGGTCGCTGCGCGACCGGACTGGCTCTCTCTATGGTCGCAGCGGAGATGCCGCCAGTGCGTCAGCTGGTAAGGGATATTCATCCACACGGATTCAGGGTTTCGCGACAACAGTTTTGTAATGCAATCGCTCAATTCATGTTCTATTTCGACAACCGCAAGCAGCGAGAGTTGATATGAAGTTCTTTTCAGCCGAGTTTATTAAAAGCGTCGCGTCCATGACGCAATTGCCCAAGGACGCTTTTCCCCATATTGCCTTTGTCGGCCGCTCCAATGTCGGCAAATCAAGCCTGATCAATTGCCTGTTACAGCGTAAAAAACTGGCGCAGACCAGCGCCACCCCGGGCAAAACCACCTTGCTGAATTTTTTTCTCATCAACGGTAAAATATATTTCGTTGATTTCCCGGGATACGGTTTTGCCAGACGTTCAAAAGAGGAGAGGGAGCGCTGGGGCAAACTCATCGAAGACTATTTGCTCAACGAAACCCGGCTGAAAGCGATCATGGTGTTGATCGACATCCGTCACGGTTTGAGCGAGGATGATCGGGATTTTCTCGCCTGGCTGGTCCTGCATAACCATGTGGTGCAGGTGGTGTTTACCAAAGCCGATAAATTAAAATACGGCGAGCGCAAACAAAAAATGCATAGCTATAACAGAGAACTTTTAGCACTCAACGTGCAGGAAGGCATTGCTTTTTCAATACAATCCGGGGAAGGAAAAACAGAGTTGCTGCGAGCGATACAGAGCGCTGTACAAAATGGGTAAAAGCGAACGCGGATGGAACGGATCAAACGGATAAAAACGGATTTAGTGTTTTTTTCTTTATCAGTTCAAATCCGTTCCATCCGTTAAATCCGTGTTCCCGGTTTTTACATGGATGGCTTGAGGATAGAAATAATGGTTGTATGTGATACTATATATGAATAATACTATCATCATAATCCTATTTTGCGGAACGATTTATGAAAATTTCTTATAAAGGCGACTATGCGCTAAAGGCGGTTTTGGATCTTGCTTTTCATTACGACCAGGACCAGGTTGTGCCCTTAATCGACATTGCCGCCCGACAGAATGTGCCGGTGAAATATCTCGAGCAGATCATGCTGGTGTTAAAAGGCGCCGGCGTGGTGGAAAGCAAACGCGGCATCGGCGGCGGCTTTATTTTGCGCCGGCCCCCGCAAGAAATTACCGTCGGTGAAATCGTTCGTCTCATGGATGGTCCCACCGAGCCCATCTCCTGCGGCAAGCGGCAACATGACGGTTCTTGCGGCGAGGAGTCCAGCTGTGCGCTGCGCGAGATTTGGATCAAAGTGGCGGAGGCGACATCCCAGGTGGTCGACCATATCACTTTTAGCCAGGTTATGCAACGAACTAGAGAGCTGCGCGAGCGGCCATCACCCTTGAATTACCAAATTTAGCTAAAATAATCCCACCGAACGGCTTAACTCCTTGCTTTTTCAGCACCATATTCCACACCGATTTTGACAATTTTAAATAAAAAAATGTTGACCAATATCAACTTTTTGTTTATATTTGGCTATTGTGTGCGAGTGAAATTAGCTCAAAAATTATCAGAATACAACCGCACATCCATGTAGTACCTAAGGGCTGCTAATTTATGCCAACAACGTATACGAATTCAAACCAACCATGTTTCCAAAAAAAAATAAACGGAGGTGAAATCGGGCACAACAGTCGACCAGGTTTTGGGGCTCCTGTTAATTCCTAGCTTTACAATCCTAAACAGGGAGGATCACGTATGTACAAGAGAGTCACTATCACCATTCTTCTCGTCCTGTTCGTCACAGCGAACCTGTTTGCTGCGAGTACAGGAAAACTAAGGGGCGTGGTAAAGGATCGCGAAACCAAAGAACCTTTGCCAGGCGCCAACGTCATCATCACCGGCACCCAGATGGGCGCTGCTACCGACATCAACGGTGAGTTCATCATTCTTAACGTTCCCGTAGGCTTGTACAGCCTGCGCACCAGTTTCGTGGGATACCGCAGCGTTGTGGTCAGCAACGTCAAGGTAACGGTCGATTTGACGACCAGCATCAACATCGATCTGCCCAGCGAAGCGCTCGAAGGTCAGGAAGTGACCATCGTGGCGGAACGCCCGCTTGTAGATAAAAACGAAACTCATGAGATCCATTCCATCCGCACCGAAGAAATGCAGAATCTGCCGATTCGCGGCACAGCCGCGGCGCTGAACATCATGCCCGGCGTGGTGGACGACGACGGCATTCACATTCGCGGCGGCCGTACCGGTGAAATGGCCTATTATGTTGACGGCGTCAACGTCACCATGGGCAACGGCGATAACGGCCTGAGCGTTATCCATAATTCCATCGAAGAAATCAGCTATCACGCCGGTGGTTTCGGCGCCGAGTTTGGCACGAAAATGTCCGGCCAGATGTTCACCACCATCAAGTCCGGTACCTCGGATTATAAATTCGGCGGTGAGGTCATCTCGGATGATTTCTGGGCCATGAAGAGCGACAAGGACGGCTATCGTATTCTCGGTTTGCCTGAGACCTACTCTTATGGTTACGACGACTATGTGCTCTATGCCAGCGGCCCGATTCCGGGCGTGAAAAATTTAAAATTCTACGCTGCCGGCCAGCGCTACTGGCGCGGCGCCAATGCCTCCTGGTTTGAAGGATTTGAAGAAACCGATAAGGCGTTCGCCTATGGCGCTTTTTCAACTGCAGGCAGAGATGCCGGCAAAGTTACCCGCGACACGGTACGCCTTGGTTTAGACCTGCCGCCCGGCCGTTATCCTGGCGGCGGCAATGCCGGCTGGACCTTTAACGGCAACGTGCTGTGGGATATGAAATCCTTGCGCGTAAAGCTGGGCGGCACCTTTAACGGCCAGCGCGATCAGGGCGGCACCACAGAACCGGCCGGATTCTATACGGTTCCGGTGCGCACCAGATTGAACAAAAGACAAAATTACAGCGCCTACATGAATTTGACCCATACGGTCAATCCGACCATGTTCTATACATTGAATTTGAACATGTTCCACAACGGCACGGAAACCGGTGATCCGGTCATGGGCTGGGAGCGTTCTGAATGGCGTAAATGGGGTGATCCGGTGTACAACTCGGCATTGGCAGACACCGGTATTGTGAAGACGCTTACCGCACCCGGTGCTTTCACCTTCTCCATGCCAGGTACGCCGGTTGATACTTATACCAAGGCATCCACCGATTTGATGGGCGGCAAACTGGACATTACCAAACAGGTCGGCACTGCCCATGAATTAAAGATCGGCGGCGAGTTGAACTATTACACGCTGCGTTCCTACGCCGTAAATGCCAGAAACTATCTGCTGCGTGAAGCAACAGCCGCTTCTGTGGCCGGCACGCCCAATTACATGACCGACTGGGATTTCTACGCCGGCATCGGCACTGTTTTTATCGGTTATGATATTTTCGGCGAGAAAAAGGTCAACAAGGATGAGTTTTATAATTCCAACGTCGGCGGCAGAGAGGTTGCTCTCAATGCGCACAATAAACCGGCGCATCCGTTGATCTCCGGCGCCTATATCCAGGACCGCATCGAGCTCAAAGACATGATCATCAATGCCGGTCTGCGTTTGGATTATATCGACAATGGCGTACCCGGATATAAAGATCTGGCCAGATTGACCATGGGCACAGGCCAGGTTATCGATGAAACCAATTTTACCGCAAGCAAGAAATACACCTATCTCAGTCCGCGCCTGGGTTTCTCCTTCCCGGTTACGGACAAAGTCGTGTTCCACGCGCAATACGGCAAATACGTGCAACCACCGCCCATGCAAAACGGCGGTATTTATAACACGCGTGGCTACATGAGCTTTGTGCAGTTGTTGTACGGCGGCGGCTATGCAGCCAACTTTGCCAATCCCAATTTGAAACCCGAACGCCAAACCACTTACGAGTTCGGCTTCAAGCAGGAATTCGGCGGCATCGCTTCTATCGACGCTACTGCTTTTTACAAAGACACGCGCGATCTGACTACTCTGCGCGTTATCTTTCCGGAAGTGACCGATTACCGCGCTCCCTATTTCCACATGAACGCGGATTTCGGTACGGTCAAAGGTTTGTCCTTTACCTTTAACCTGCGCCGCACCAATCGCTTCCAGGTGACGGCCAACTATACCTATTCGGACGCCAAGGGCACCGGTTCCAATGCCAACAGCCATTTCGACATTGCCTGGCAGGAACAAACCCCGACCTTCCCGTCCATTATCGGTCCGTTGGATTTCGATCAGCGCCATAAAGGTTTTGTCGACGTCGATTTCCGTTTCGGCAAAGACGACAGCCCGACGATTTTCGGCCTGAAACCCTTTACGCGCTTTGGCGTCAACATGGCGTACAGTTTCCACAGCGGCACGCCCTATACGCTCGTGGCTGCCGATTACGGTTCTGAATCCAATTTTACGTTCAATGCCCCGGCGCCTTTGGAAGGCTACAACGCTTCCACCATCGGCTGGTTTTCGCAGATGGATCTCAAAGTGGACAAGGCTTTCTCCATCGGTCCGCTGGACATGAATGTTTACCTATGGGTGCAAAACCTGTTGAACACCAAGAGCCAGACCGGTTTGTGGCGCGCCACAGGCCGTGCGGATGACGACGGCTGGTTGGCTACCGAAGCAGGGCAAGCATATGTGCAAACCCACGGGGAAACCGGCGTTCGTTGGTACAAAGCTATGATGACCAACACCGGTACGTTTGGCTGGCAAGCGCCGCGCGTGATCCGCGCCGGTTTAAAATTCGATCTCTAGAGTTTAATTGCAAAGATCTATCAAGAGATGATCGGGGGATCGTCTTTTCACAGATTTTACTAAGGAGAATAGATCATGGGAAAAGCTAATAAATGGGCAATACTTCTTATCCCTGTCCTGGCGTTCATGTTATTCGGT
>CAYLWO010000133.1:0-15440 GCA_964387285.1 uncultured Cytophagia bacterium
GCTTGTGCAAAACCTTGACGCAATGCTGCAGCGACCTGCTCATAGCCGATCGTTTGCTGCGTGCATTCGTTCAAATGTACGGTATGGCGCAGCATATGATCACGCACAGCCGAACGCCAGGCATCGTCGCCGCGGCTTAACAATAAAGCCAGGTCCGCATGTTCGGGTCCCAACAAAATGGAACCGTGTTGCAGGACCGCATGATCAAAACGGCGTTGCGCACTGCCGACCATTTTTCTACCCTGCACGCCGATCTCATGACGAATCGTTGCAGCATAACACAAACCGGCAAGTTCTCCGCGCGCAAAGGCCGGCGGGGTGCGTTCCGCACGATCCAAAGCGATGGAAGGTTGCAGCAACGCAAGACCGGCTAACAGGGCTCTTGCCAGATTGGAATAAACCGTTTCGGTATCTGTTTTAAAATAACGGCTGGCCGGAGAGAGGATGACGCTGTAGGTCAGTTCATTGCAATGCAAAACCGCGCGACCGCCGGTGGGACGCACCACCACGTCCACCCCACGGCTGCGACACAATTCCAGATTTATATCAGATAACGGTTGATGAAAACCCAGAGATACCGCCGCAGGTTGCCAGCGATAGACGCGCAGCGTTGCGTTGAACGGCTGCATAAAAGCCTGCTGCGTCATCGCCAGATCCACAGCCATATTTAATTTACCGCTCCCTGGTCCGCTATCCAGGAACCGCCAGCGTTCCAAACCTGCGGACAAAAATCAACGCTCCCGGCCGCGCAGGATGCCGCGGTCAGAGGCCTCGATAAAGTTGAGCACGTTTTGCACCTCTGGAATCAACTGGACCTGTTCGCGAATTTGCGCCACTGCCTGCGTAACATTTAAACCGGAACGATACAACAACCGGTAAGCGCGTTTCAAAGTCATGACAGCCTCTTCGCTGAAACCGCGACGTTTCAGACCTATGGAATTCAGGCCGCAATAGCGCAACGGCTCTTCAGAGGCCAGGATGTAGGGCGGCACATCCTGAATGGCGCGAAAGCCGCCGCCGATCATGACATGTTGACCGATTTTAACGAATTGATGAATCGGGGTCATGCCGCCGATGATCGCCCAATCCTCCACCGTCACATGGCCGCCCAATTGGACGCCGTTAGCCATGATGACGCGATCGCCTACCGTGCAATCATGCGCCACATGCGCATAAGCCATCAACAGACAGTTACGGCCGATGGAGCTTTTTCCATGCGCCAGCGTGCCGCGGTTCAGGGTGCAAAATTCGCGAATGACGGTCTCGTCGCCGATTTCAAACAGCGTTTTTTCACCGCCGAATTTCAGATCCTGCGGCAGCGTGGCCACCACCGCGCCTTTATGTATTTTGACATTTTTACCCAGGCGTGCGCCATCGGCAATATAAACATGCGGACCGATTCGGCAGCCGTCGTTGATTTCGACATCTCCCTCAATAATACTGAAAGGGCCGATCTCCACATCCCTGCCGATGCGTGCATTTTTATCGACTAGTGCAGTTGCATGTATCATGATCTCGATTTGGCCTCATAGTAAATTAGATTCGAATCAGGTTTTATCCACAATGGCAGCCATCAGTTCCGCTTCACATACCAGTTCGTTGTCCACCAGTGCGCGACCGACCATTTTGCAGATGGAGCGTCGATTGGCGGCCAACTCGACCTCGAAGCGAATGGTGTCGCCCGGTCTTACGGTTTTGCGAAAACGAACATTGTCGATGCCGGTAAAGTAAACCAATTTCTGCGACGGATCGCTTTCTGTATTCAACAACAGAATGCCGCCGACCTGAGCCATGGCTTCCACGATCAGCACGCCGGGCATGATCGGTTTGCCGGGGAAATGACCCTGAAAAAACGGCTCGTTCAAACAAACATTTTTAATGCCGACGACATGCTCCTGGGGAACAAGATCCACGATCTTGTCCACCAGCAAGAAAGGATAACGATGGGGCAAAATTTTTAAAATGGCTTCCGCATTCAAAAAAGCGGACTGGTCGGAAGAAACCGCATACTTGGCGCGAATCAGTTTTTTCTTGTACTCCTTGCGGATCAGTTTGACCAATTCCACATTGGCCGCATGACCTGAGCGTGCAGCCATGACGTGCGCTTTGAGCGGCATGCCCAGCAAACAGAGATCACCGATCAGATCCAGCGCCTTATGACGCACCTGTTCATTGGGGTAGCGAAGTTCTTTGCCGTTCAATATGCCGTTGTTGGACAACGTCATGCTGGTATCAATGCCGAAAAGTTTGCGCAGATCCGTGAGCTCTGCCGGACTCATATCGCGATCGATCACCACCACCGCATTATCCAGCGAACCGCCTTTGATGAGGCCGGCTTTCCACAGCTGCTCCACCTCGCTTAAGAAACAAAACGTGCGCGAGGCGGCGAACTCGGTGGCGAACTCTTCATGCAGCGAATACATGGAGGTGTACTGGGTGCCCAATGCCGGATTTTTATAATCCACCATAAATGTGATGCGAAATTCATCTGAGGGAAAGACGACAATATCCACGCCGCGCGCCGGTTCGTGATAGGTTATGGTTTTGTCGATGATCAGATAATCGCGGGGAGAATCCTGCTCCTCCAGTCCTGATTTCAATAATATCTCGACAAACGGCAGAGCGCTGCCGTCGCCCACCGGCGGTTCATTGCCTTCCACTTCACAAATGATGTTGTCGATTTCCAGGCCGCTGATGGCGGCGAGCACGTGTTCAACCGTGTGAATCTTGGCATCGCCGATGCCGATGGTGGTGCCGCGGGAGATGTCCAGGACATGATCGATATCCGCCGGAATAACCGGCGAAGCGGGGATATCCGTACGTTTAAAAATGATGCCGTGGTTGGCCGGCGCCGGCTTAAAGGTGATTCTGGTTTTGTTGCCTGTATGCAGTCCGACGCCGGAATAGGAAACCTCATGTTTGATCGTCTGCTGTTTTTTTAACATTCCTCCTCCTCGCCCGATTATTTTTCAATTTTTTTTAATTCTTCTTCCAGCCGTTTGACGCGCTTGAGCAACTCGGGCAGTTTGGCCAGACTGGCCTCTTCCCGCTTGGCGGTCATGTGCTCGCGAGCCGGATAGCCGGTAACAAAGGCTTTAGCAGGCACCGATTTTGTGATCCCGGCTTGCGCGCCGAGAGCGGCGCCGTCGCCGATTTCAATATGTCCGACCAGGCCGGCCTGACCGCCGACGCGGACATATTTGCCAATTTTAGCGCTGCCGGAAATTCCGGCTTGAGCTGCAATAGCGGTATGTTCGCCCACCTGCACATTATGAGCGATTTGAATCAGGTTGTCCAACTTGGCGCCGGTGTGAATGATGGTTTCGCCCAAAGTGGCGCGGTCAATGGTGGTATTGGCGCCGATTTCGACATCATCCTCCAGGACCACAATGCCCATCTGCGGTATTTTATGATAGCGGCCGTCGCGAAAAGCAAAACCGAATCCGTCGGCGCCGATTACGGCGCCGCAATGGATAATGACCCGGTTGCCGATGCGACACTTTTCGCGGATGGACACATTGGCATAGATCACGCAATCGGCGCCGATTTGCACCTCTTCGGCTATCACCGTACCGGGATGAATTTGCGTGTTATCGCCTATGCGACAGCCGGCAGCAACAACCACATGCGGTCCGATAGACGCGCCGGCGGCGATAACCGCATCATCGGCCACAACCGCCGTAGGATGAATGCCCGGCGTCGGTGGTTTTTGACTGCCGTAAAGTTTTTGTACCAGCGTCATGAAAGCATAATACGGATCAGCGCAACGCAACAGCGTCTTGTCCGATTTGGGAAAATCCATGGACACCAGCACGGCGCCGGCTTGCGTCGTGTTGATCTGTTTCTCATAGCGTGGGTTGCTGATAAAGGTCAGATCCGCTTTTCCGGCCTCTTCGATTTTTGCCAGATTCGAGATCTGTACGGCCGCATCGCCGTCGACGACCGCGTCAATCCATTTGGCGATTTCAGACACTGAATAGGGCATAGATTCAACCTTTGATTTTAAAAAAAAGGCGCCACGCATCCATGCAAAGATGCGTGGCACAAACACAATGCAGGGAAAAATCATGACGCCGAACAGCGTAACCGTCTACAGTGCAAAATCGAACGGCAACGTGAGCATGGGGAACCGCTAGTTCATACCCGGGCCGGCGGTCGTGCGCTTGGCGCCGCTGCTTTCCAGACCTTTTTCCAAATTTTTAATCACATCCTCCGTCAGATCCACCTGTTTGGGACTGGCGTAAACGATGTTGCCGGCCACCGTGTCGAATACGTAATCGAAATTTTGTTCTTCCGCTACCTTTTTGATGGCCTGATTGATTTTGTCGAAAATGGGCTGCATCAGTTCTTCTTGCTTTTTATAAAACTCGCCGCCTTGACCCCATTTCTCAGACTGGTATTGTTGAATTTTCATGTACAGGGTCTGCAGTTCTTGCTGTTTTTCACGCTTGCGCTCTTCACTCAGAAGCAGGCTTTGTGATTCCAGTTGCTCTCCCTGTTCCTGAAACTGTTTCTGCAGCGCCTTGCCTTCCTCTTCCCAGGTCGCATTGATTTTATTCAACCGCTCCTGAGTGTCCTGGGCTTCTTTGTAATTCGCGACAATTTTTTGCGAATTAATATAGCCGATTTTTTGCGCCAGCGCCGAGGAACTGATCATCAAAACGCAGGCCGCAACCAGTGTGAATACAAATCTGCTTTTCACGTAATCCTCCTGTGAACAGATATGGGTTAAAATTAGAAACTCTTGCCGAATACAAAATGCATTTTCCATTTCGGATCGCGATTGCCGTAAAGATCGACCCGATCGAATCCGTAACCGTAGTCAAAACCGATGATGCCGATCATAGGCATGTACACGCGCGCGCCCACGCCCACGGATCGCTTCATGGTCATGGGATCCGCATGGCGAAAATCGGACCAGACATTGCCGGCTTCTGCGAAAATCAGCGCAAAGATGGTCGGATTGGGTGCAATGGGAACGCGCAACTCTGCCGTGTATTTCATCATGGCCTTGCCGCCCTCCGCTGCAGAATAATCTTCGCTCAGAGGGTCGTTGTAACCACGCAGGGGAATCGATCGCGACATGCCGGCGCCGCCCATGAAAAAATACTCGAAATAGGGAATATAGGACTTGTTGCCGATGCCTTCGATATAACCGCCCTGAAAGCTGGTATATACCACCAGTTTCCACACCGAAGGCATAAACCAGTCAAAACGCAGGGTGTGTTTATGATAATCAACTGTGCCGCCGAGAAAGGTTCCGGCCAATTCATTGGTGATGGTCAATTCCGAGCCGGCTGTGGGGAATTCCGGACGATCCAGACTGTTGCGCGAAATCACCTGGGTGACGGCGCTGCTGGTGCGCGGCCATTGTTCCGTAACAATGCCGTTGGGATTGTAACGTTTGTACGTTTCATTGAAATCGGACAGCGTCGTTTGATCCAAACCATAGATCAGGTTATAGCGGAAAAAATTGTCCGGCCAGGACAAACGGCGTCCCATGCTTACCGACAGGCCTTTGCTGTCCTGCCGGTAGCCGTAATACTCGGCGCTGCGCATGGTGTTGTATATGTTAAAGCCCGCGGCCGTCGCTGTGTCGAACAACCATGGTTCGGTGAAACCCAGGTCTACTGCGCGGTAATAACGGCCGAAATTCCAATTGATGCTGAGCCGCTGACCGTTGCCCATCAGGTTGGCCATGGCCAAGCCCACAGAACCGACAAAACGGTCGTACTCGCTCCAACCGGCGGACATGTTGGCGGTGTCGGTGGATTTTTCTTCAACCTTGAATTCGAGGTCAACCTTGTCCTCGTCCACGGGATTGACCTTGGGTTCGACATTGCCGAAGTAATTCAGCATCCACACTTCTCGT
Source organism: uncultured Cytophagia bacterium (assembly GCA_964387285.1). Taxonomy (GTDB): domain Bacteria; phylum Zhuqueibacterota; class Zhuqueibacteria; order Residuimicrobiales; family Residuimicrobiaceae; genus Anaerohabitans. The sequence goes on from CAYLWO010000133.1 coordinate 5,873, forward strand.
TGGCTGCGCTCCAACATGGCGCGGCTGAAGAAATCGCCCGGAAGTATGCGAATCTCACGGCGGATGACTTTTTCCTTGGTTTTGCTGTTGCCGGTTATTTTTATTTCATTAATGCGCGCCTGTTTGCCTTCAGAAACCATAAAATGAATATCCAACTCATGATCTTTGTCTTCGGTTTCCTGCGGCACGGCTTGCGCATAGATGTAACCGCGATCGTAATAGAGGCTGCCGATATGCTTCATGATGGCCTCTTCCAGCTTTTTCTTGCTGTACACTTCGCCTTTGGCAAAACCGAGTTGCGCCGTCAACTCGTCTACGGTAAAAATTTTATTGCCCTCAAAGGTGATGTCGCCGAAGTGGTAGCGGGGACCTTCGCTGACCCAAATGTCGATGTACATTTCATTGTGCGCATCGTTGTAAGAGAGGGAATCTTTGATGATCTCGGCATCGCGATAGCCGCTGTTGGCGTAAAAATCCAGCAGCAGTCCCTGATCCTCTTCATATTTTTTACGATCGTAATCACCGCCGCGCAGCCAGGTGTTTTCCTTGGTTTTCTTTAGTTGCTTGCGCAGTTTTTTATCAGTGTACATCTCGTTGCCGTGGAAGGTGATGCGCTCGATCTGAACCTTGCGTCCTTCGTCAAAATCAAAGCGGACGTTGACGCGGCTGCTGTCTTCTCGTGTGAACTCTTGTGAGGCTTTGATTTTTGCCAACAGATGCCCTTTTTCCTTATACTTGTCGAGCATCTTGGATTTGGCGCGGGCCAACATGCCGGGATTGACCACCTGTCCCGGATAAAAATTTGCCGCGGTCTCGATATCTTCTTTTTTCAGTTTTTTATTGCCGTGATATTCAAATTTTTCCATGCGGGGATATTCACGCACGTGAATGACAATAAAGACGCCGTCCGCCAACTCGCGCTCAACCTCAATGCGGATATCGGAGAACAGATCCAGCCGCCACAACTGCTTGATGGCCTCCTGAATACCGTCGCCGGTAATCTCCATTCCTGCATTGATGCCGGAGCTGAGGCGAATCATATTGGCATCCGTAGTCCGATTGCCCTCGATGGAAACACCCAAAATTTTGACCGAGCGTTTTTGCGCTTGCATGGGCTGCGAAAGCATCAGGGCTGCCAGCAGCATGAATATGAACAGTTTAGCGGATCGCATAGGTTCCATTTTAATTACAAAAGTTCAAAGCTTAGTAATTTAAGAAATTCTATGGTTTTTGCCAAGGAAAATATGACAGACTCTTAAATTCGCAGGCTAAACAAGCTTGCTAATCATACGCAGATAAATGCTAAAAGTTCCTGGAGGTTAATAGAAAAATTCTGTGCGGGATGCATACGGCGGTTAAAAGCAGAGGTTGGAACGGTATGCCGTTCAAGGTCGGCAGGCCGAGATCAATCTGTGTTCTGGCCTTCTTGCAATTGCTCGCCGGTTTTGCCGTATCGGCGTTCCCGGCGCTGATAGGATTCAATGGCATCTAAAAAGTGATCTTCACGAAAATCCGGCCAAAAAGTCGGGCTGACGTACAATTCGGTATAGGCGATCTGCCAAAGTAAAAAATTGCTGATGCGCATTTCACCGCTGGTGCGGATGAGCAGGTCCGGATCGCCGATGCTTTTTGTTTGCATATAGTCGGCCAGCAAGTCTTCGTCAATCTGCCGGGAAGAGATCTCGCCCTTTTTCACACGGTCGGCGATTTTTCGCACCGCATGCACAATCTCCTGACGACCGCTGTAACTGAGCGCCAGATTGACGATCAGACCGGTATTCTTGCGCAGCCGGGCGATGGTGGTGCGCACGCCCAACCGCGGCGCAGCCGGCAGTGCATTAAGATCGCCGATGACCATCAGACGCACATTTTTTTTCATCAACTCATCGGTCTCTTTTTTAACCGTACGCAACAACAGCGTCATCAAATCGGTCACTTCGGTTTTCGGGCGTTTCCAATTTTCAGTGGAGAACGTATACAAGGTCAACGCCTGAATGCCCAGACGACCGGCGGTCTCCAAAGCGGCGCGGACCGATTCGATCCCCTGTCGATGACCTTCAATGCGCGGCAGACCGTGCTGATGAGCCCAGCGTCCGTTTCCGTCCATAATGACCGCCACATGGCGCGGAATATTGCCGAGGCTCTTGATTCTATTTAAACGGGTTTCCTCAATCACTGATTACTTTTGCCCTGAATAAAAAACAGGCTGTGCACCGGCGCGCTTCTGATGCCTGTACACAGCCAGTTCGGTTGCAACGGAAATTTATTTGCGCAGCGATTCCGCCTTATCAAAACATTGCTGACCCTTTTCAGCATTGCCGATATTAACATAGGCTACGCCCAGATTGTACCAGACGGTGCTGTTGTCTGCTTTGATCGTCAAAGCTTTTTCCAGATAGGGAATGGATTCCTTGTAGAAACCTTTTAACTTGGTCATTTCAGCTTCATCGACCGTTTTTTTATTTTTTTCCTGCTCCACCAGTTTCTTGCGCACTTCTTCAGCCATATTCAGGTAAGCATTGCCGACGTTGACATTGGCGTCATAGTCCTCCGGATTCTGGGTGATGACTTTTTGAAACATCTGTACGGCGTGGTCATAATCGCCGGTGTTAAAATAAAGCCTGGCCATATTGAAGAGCAGATCGCCGTCATTGGGATTTTTGGCAATAGCTTTTTCATACTCTGCCAGAGCTTTTTCGCGGTCGCCATCCAAATCATAAGCCATGGCCAGATTGACGACGGCATCGATATTGTCCGGCGCCACGGTCAGAGCCTTTTGCGACCAGGTAATGGCGGTCTTGTATTCTTTCATCTGCATGCACAGGCGGGCTAGCTCAATCATGGCGCCGCTGTTTTTCGGATCAACCGTCAATAACTTTTCATAGGCGCTCTTGGCGGCGTCCAGATTATTGGCGCGCATATAGGTCACGGCCAAATTACGGTACGCATCTCCCCTTTTGGGATCAATTACGGTGCAGGTGATAAATTGCTTGATCGCACCCTCGATATCCGGTTCTTTGCCTTCCTTGGCATTGATCTTGCCGACACCGCTGTTAAAGGCGGTCACCCAGTTTTTGTCGCGTTCGTTTTTGATTTGCGGTTCAAAGGTCGGGGCTATGGCCAAAGATTTGTCGAAATTGGCGCTCATGCGTTCCCAATCCGATTTTTGCGCATAGGCCGTGCCAAGCAGATAAAGGGCTTCTGCATCCTTGGGATAAAGCTGAACGGCTTGCTCCAACTGTTCGATCATCTTATCCCAGTTGCCCTGTTGCTGATAGACTTTGGCGGATGTGACCTCTTTGCTCTGGCAGCCCAGAAACAGCATCGCAGCCAAAGCGACGCACATAACGGCAAAAATAACTTGACGTTTGTTCATGATCTAGCTCCTACTATGATTAATGTCCTGATAAATTGATTTTATGCAACGTAATCCGCAAACAGCTATTAACATTCAATATACTCTTTTTTCATTTGACAATCAAGATTTTATTTTATCCCTTCATCATCTGCGCCAGATTGATGTTAAACGGTGGCCGGATGACCCCCCGTTCGGTGATAATGATGTCGATCAGATTGTTGGGTGTGACATCAAAGGCCGGATTCCATACCGGCACGTTCTCCGGCGCTACCGCTCGCCCCAGAAACTGTCTTACCTCATCAGCGTCGCGTTCCTCAATGGGGATTAAATTCCCGGAACTCAATTCCATATCAATCGTAGACCATGGCGCGGCAATATATACGGGAATTTTGTGGTGTTTGGCCAGAACGGCCAGACTGTAGGTGCCGATCTTGTTTGCCGTATCGCCATTGGCGGCGATACGATCCGCGCCTACCAGCACCAGATTGACCATGCCGCGGCGCATGAGGCTGGCTGCCATATTATCGCAAATGAGGGTGACCGGTATCTGATCCTCCATCAATTCAAAAGCGGTCAGCCGGCTTCCCTGCAGCAGGGGTCGGGTTTCATCGGCGAAAACATGAATGTTTTTACCCTGTTGCACAGCGGTGCGAATGACGCCCAGGGCCGTGCCATGACCGGCTGTCGCCAATGCACCCGCATTACAATGGGTCAACACGCTACAACGGGCCGGCAGCAAAGCGGCGCCGAATTTGGCAATGTCCTTGCAACGCTGTAAATCGTCTTGCAACAATTCGAGTGCTTTGTTTAAAAGTTCCACTTTGATTTCATGTAAAGGGCGGCTCAGGTTTTTTGCCAAAGTTTCACGCATGCGTTCCACAGCCCAAAACAAATTTTTAGCCGTGGGCCGGGATTGCTTTATTTCGTTTATCGCTTTGTTGGCCTTTTCCATAAAACCGGCGCGATCCGAGTCGGATTCATGCCATACGGACAGGACCACGGCAAAAGCCGCAGCCAGGCCGATGGCGGGCGCACCGCGTACAGCCAAGGATTTAATGGCCTGAATAACGCCATGGTAATCGGATATCTCCAGCATCACCAATTCGTGCGGCAATTGTGTTTGATCCAAAATGCGCACTTTTCCGTCATGCCAGCCGATGGTCGGCAGATCTTGCATCACTGTCCTTTCATTTGATTATGTAGAAATGTAAATTTTCAAAACAGCGTTTGTCGCGCGTGAACGACCGGAAGTTGCGGCAACAGCCGCTGTACGATGCGTTCGCCGGCGCCGAGATTTTCCTGCACCAAAAGCCGGCTCTGGTCGCCGGCAGAGCGAATGGCTTGCGGATCGTCCAGCCAGGTTTGCAATAAAGCGGTATAATCTTCTGTGGTATGCAAACAGCGTCCGCCCTTTCTTTGCGAAAGAGCGACAGCTTCCAACGAATTAAAATACCGCGGACCAAACAGCACCATGCATCCATGGGCAGCAGGCTCCAGAACACTGTGTACGCCAGGGCCAAAACTGCCGCCAACAAAAGCCAATTCCGCCAACGCGTACAAATTAGCCAGGATGCCCATGCGATCAATCAACAAAACCTGCCAGGGTCCGCGCTGCTCGAGTGCAAACCGGCTGTGTCTTATATGAGAAATGGCGTATTGGTTCAGCACATTTTCCAAATCCGCCAAATGATCGGAGCTCAGCTCATGTGGGGCAATAATCGCCCTGAAATCGGTTTGCTTTTTCAGAAAAGGCAACAGAGCCGGTAAAATTATTTTTTCATCCGAAGGCCAGGTGCTGCCGGCAATAAAACAGCGTGAACGCGAAAAACATCCGCTGTCGTTCAGAGGAGCGATTTTCTCCGGTTCACAGGTGCGTAAAAAGACCTGATCGTAGCGGGTATCGCCCATGACCAGCAATCGGTCCTGGTAGGGATAAAGTTGTAAAAAGGCCTGTCTATTGTTCTCAGAGATCAAATGAATTTCACTAAAGGTGCGATAAACATCACGGATGGCCCAGCGCACGCCGTACAGCATGCGCCATCGTTTCTCGCTGATGCTGGCGTCAATCAAATAACAGGGAATGGCGCAGCGATGCAGATGCCACTGGAAATTGGGCCAAATATCGTGCCGAATGACAACGACCGCATGGGGGCGCACCAGACGGATGAATTTTCGCGATTGCCGCAGCGAATCAAAGGGAAGGTAACAAATATAATCAGCCGTGGGATAATTCTGCACATGATCATAACCGGAAGGCGAAAAAAAGGTGATAAGGACACGGCAATCCGGTCGCCTTGTTTTGACCGATTGAATAACGGGCCTGGCTTGTTCGAATTCACCCATGGAGGAAATATGGAACCAGATGCGCGGCGCTTCTGCCGGCCAGGCGGATAATCGCTGTGCCAATTTTTCAAATAAATCACGTCGTCCGACGACGCCGCGCGCGACTTTATTATTGAATAAAACCGCAAAGCGCACGCCCAGATACAGCAAAGGAACGGCGACTAGATTGTAGAGCGTAAAAAGTAAATAATGCATTTCTCTATGGCCTAAAAAAAGGGAGCGATGCTCGCTCCCTTTTGCCTGATTAAATTCAGATTATCTGCGGGATTGTTTATATGATTTCAGACCAGGATAGTCCTTGCCGATGATAAAAGTAACGTCAGCCTGAACGCCTTGTTGGTCAATGTGATACAGTTGATCTTTGGAAACGCCCAATACCGAGGTCAGTTTTTCCACTTTATCCCGATCCGCCCTGTCATGATCGATGATCACTGATTTTTCATAGCTGAAATCATCGGCGTTTTCAACCACATCGATGCGGTAGTGTTCTTTGCGCAGGAACTCGGCAAACACATTGCCCACGCCTTTAACGCCGCAACCATTTTGCACGCGAATCCGTATGGCATCCACAGCGGTTTCGGTGCCGGTCATCGGCGTTCCGGGAGCAAAAATTTGTTTACGCAGGAACGAATAAATGATGACCACGTTCACAACAATGAGAACCCAAACCAGAATCAGTTTACCGGTTCTTTTCACGTTCACAACAGGCTTGCTCGGACTCTTGCGCGGGGAAGAACCGACAGGATGTCTTTGGTAGAGGCTTCTTCTATTGATCGATGTCCGTTTGTTCACTTTGTACTTCCTTCCATTTTTACACCACCCATAATCACCACATCGTCTTAACATCTGCAGCGTTTGCGGCTCACCACCTGGACCACGGAGATTGGTAATATCCGTACGGATCATAGGACCAGGGATTCTGTCGAAAATCCAACTGCAGCAGCATATTGGGTTTCGGTTGATAGCGCAATTGCGCTGCTGAGATAAAGGGTCCGTTCTGCAACAACGATCCGTTTTTAAAAGATGAATTGAAGGGTTGATGCGCAATACCCCATTGTACGGAAACGCTGAGCGGCAGAGTGAATTGATAAGAGATGGTGTTGAGATAAAGTCCCTGGCTCATCCCTTGTCCGCCGATGTTCATGAAACTCAACTGGTACGATTGCTGTATAGAGAGTCGTGATGGATCCAGACCCAAGATATTGCCGGCTGCGCGCCCGACAGCAACCGGCGCCTGCAGCAGTGAGCGAAAATCCAGGCTGGGTTTAGACCGGTACTGACACAGGGCCGATGCAGCGGTGATGACGATAAAGGAGATAATAACGTTCTTTTTCATCCCATGGCCTCCCTGATCGGAACTCCTTATAAATCTTTCTCTTTAAATTTAAAAAAAATATCCGTAAAATCAATATGAAATTTACTAATATTTGATAAAATTAACAATACTATTTTCACAAAAAAGGAGAGGTCGCAAACATATGTGCAAGGGGAAAAAATTGACCAACGAAATGCTCGGAGAAACTTTTGGCACATTCATACTGATTCTTTTAGGCGATGGCGTGGTCGCTCACGTCGGACTGGCGCCGCGCCTGGCCGCCTCTGCGTACGATTGGAATACCATTGTTTGGGGTTGGGCCATGGCGGTGATTCTCGCCGTGTATGTTTCCGGAGGCGTGTCGGGCGCCCATCTCAATCCCGGCGTTACCATCAGTCTGGCCTGTCGGCGTAATTTTCCATGGGTAAAAGTGATGCCTTTTATTTTTGCACAAATGATCGGCGCTTTTCTCGGCGCCGCCTGCGTGTATTTGACCTATCGCGAAGGTCTCCTCGCCGCCAACCTGCCTAATGTATGGTGCACAGGACCGGGTTCCATTTTTACCCAGGCCTTCTGGGGGACAGGTCAGGCTACGGCAAGCAGCGGCTATTCACTCTTCAACTCCTGCTGTGTCGAATTCATCGGCACTCTGGTTTTACTCTGGGGTGTTCTAGCTGCCGGTGATGCAAAAAACATGGGATTGAAAAATAATCTTGGCCCCCTGCTGGTCGGTTTTACGGTTTTAGCCATCGGACTCTCATTGGGCGGACCTACCGGTTATGCCATCAATCCTGCGCGTGATCTGGGACCTAGACTTTTCGGCGCCTTGGCCGGCACGCCAAATCTCTTTAACGGTTGGTACTGGTTGATGGCGCCGGTGCTGATGCCCATGGTCGCAGCGCCCATGGCCATTGTGATATATGATCTGATAGCAACCCGAGCGTGTAAAGAAAAAATCATAGAGGAGAGTTAAAATGGGAAAATATGTCGGCGCACTCGATCAGGGTACCACCAGCACCCGTTTCATGATTTTCGATCACGACGGCAGCGTCGTGGCGATGGCGCAAAAAGAACACCAACAAATATATCCCAAACCCGGATGGGTGGAACATGACGCCATGGAAATCTGGCAAGCGGCGCAAGAGGTGATGAAATCCGGCCTGGCCAAAGCCAAAGTATCCGCCAGAGATCTGGCAGCCATCGGCATCACCAACCAACGTGAGACAACCGTGCTGTGGGACAAAACCACCGGAGAACCCATTTATAACGCCATTGTCTGGCAGGACACGCGAACCGATCAGATCTGCAACACACTGGCGCAGGATGGCGGCCAGGACCGTTGGCGCGCGAAAACCGGACTGCCGCTGGCCACCTATTTCTCAGGCCCGAAAATCAAATGGATCCTCGACCATGTCGATGGGGTGCGGCAAAAAGCGGAAAGGGGTCAGGTGTTGTTCGGCAATATCGACAGCTGGCTCATCTGGAACCTGACCGGCGGGGTGCATATAACGGATGTGACCAATGCCTCGCGCACATTGCTGATGAATTTACAGACATTGACCTGGGACGAAGAAATACTCGCCAGTCTGGAAATTCCACGATCCCTGTTGCCGGAGATCAAACCCTCAAGCTATTGTTACGGTTCGTCCATCGGCGATACTGCAGGGGTGACGATCGCCGGCGATCTCGGCGATCAACAGGCAGCGTTGTTCGGCCAGACCTGTTTTAATGCCGGTGAAGCCAAAAACACCTACGGCACAGGTTGTTTTATGTTGCTCAATACAGGTGAAAAGCCGGTGCATTCCGCGAACGGTTTATTGACGACCGTGGGTTATCAAATCGGCGCGCAACCGGCGGTGTATTGTTTGGAAGGTTCCATTGCCATTGCCGGCGCCCTGGTGCAATGGCTACGCGACAACTTGGGTATGATCGCGCAATCGGCGGAGGTTGAAAATCTGGCAGGGACAGTGACGGACAACGGCGGCATGTATATTGTGCCGGCCTTTTCCGGCCTTTACGCTCCGTACTGGAGAAGCGACGCACGCGGGGTGATGGTCGGTCTGACGCGCTATATCCATAAAGGGCATATTGCCCGGGCAGCTTTAGAGGCAACTGCTTTTCAAACAGCCGATGTTTTGACCGCTATGAACAAAGATTCAGGCGTTCGCCTTACGGGTCTGAAGGTGGATGGCGGCATGGTGTTCAACGATCTGCTCATGCAATTTCAGTCTGATGTACTCGGCGTGCCGGTGGTGCGACCGATCGTGGCAGAGACCACCTCGCTGGGCGCTGCCTATGCCGCAGGTCTGGCGGTTGGTTTTTGGCATGAACTCGATGATCTCCGTAAAAACTGGGGGCAAGATCGAGAGTGGCAGCCACAAATGGAAGTAACGCAGCGGCAGATATTGCTCAAGGGCTGGCAAAAAGCGGTGAGCAGAACTTTGGACTGGGTGGAGGTAACGTCGGCAAAATAAGATTTTCAGAGCACATGTCATTGCGTCGCTACGCGACGCGCAGCTCTTCTGCGATCCGTGGGCTAAAGCCCACGGTTA
>CAYLWO010000134.1:0-15322 GCA_964387285.1 uncultured Cytophagia bacterium
CAAACAGGCCTATCCCCAGGCTTCCCTCCTCCTACCCGGCTGCCGGCTGGAATCAACAACTACCTATTTCGGATTCCATGAAACAGCCTCAGCTTTCAGCCTTACTTTTAAATCTTCAGACGGCCGCTTTCTCAATCTGCTGCTGGCGGCCGATGACTCCAGCGATCCGGTCATCAGCTACGGGTATCGTTCAGATCCGGAGAAAGCCCGGATGCCTGCTTATTTGCGCATTGCAGAAAAATACATGGCCGATCCGCGGTTACGCCAGAGTTATTATTTCGGATTTCAGGAAATCTGGCACCTCTTCTCGCAGAAAAATGATTCGATCTATCTCTGCACCTGTCCTGCAACCAAACCCCTCTCTCCTGCCGCTTTTAGAGCCCATGTCAACCAGCTTGACACGGATCCCTGGTCGCCCAGGCGGGGGCAGTCCGATGCCGGCCTGGTGGCCGAGCGGTGGCGTCGTCTGGCAGAAGGAACGCTCCTGAATCCCGGCTCATTCCACTATATCCCTCATGCAGAGGATGTGCCCGATTTTGAATGGCATTTTGGCTGTACGCCCACTGCAGCTGCCGACCTGTTGGGCTATTATGATGTGGTGTACGGCTATGGCAATATGATAACGCATTTTTTTCGCGACATCGATACCATTCAGAAGCGTATCGTCAGCGGCGATACCATTTACTATTGGGATGAGACCGTGCCCGATTTGTCCAGTGATCTCGCGTTTCTGATGAAAACCAAGCCTAAAACGGGTGCAACCGTAGATGCCGAACTGGGAAAACACCTAGCCGAGGCGGCCTGGTGGCAGGATATTTCCTACAATGCGACCGATTATGGCCTTGATGTTCTGACACCCTGGTCCAGGCTCAAAACCGAGGTGGATGCCGGCTATCCATGCATTCTGTCCGGCGATCTGCCGGGCGATGATGGCTTTCATTCCATGTGTCTGGTCGGCTACAGTGAAAATCCCGATCAAATTGCCGTCTATGAGATCAACTATCCCGGCATCACCTATCATAATAAGGATTACCTCCACTTTTGCAATGTCGCCTGGGTCCATCTCCCGCAAGTGCACCGCGGCAACGGCATCACTCTGACCACTCTGCGCGGGGTGAATACGGCCCCTTCGCCTTCAACCGTACTCACAACCAGTGAAGTATTCACCATCCGCTGGCAGTGCGACCGACCCGGCGACGGCAAGGTCACGATCCAGATCAACAAGGATGGCGGAGTCGGCAATTGGAGCACCCTTACCGAATTGAACAATAATCCCGGCGAGTGGGATTGGCTGCCGACATCCAGCCATATCGGTGTACATAACCGCATCCGGGTGCAGTGGTTCAGCCTGGAGGGCACCCAGTTCGGCGGCGATGGCAGCCTCTCCGACTTTGAAGTGCAGGGCGGAACGCTGCAAAAACTGAGCGATGGCAGCGAATTTTGCCATGAATGGCCCGATGCATTGGCGTGCGGCTATCAAGGCAATCAATGGGGCGTGGCCGCGATTCAACAAGAGGATCCTGTCAAAACCAATACCTTGCAGTTCTATCCGGATACAACCTTTAATACGGTCATTGCTCAAGATGTGGTCGGTAAATCTGCCGGTCGAACATGGGGGATGTGCGGCGTGAACGTCGGTCCCCCCAATCCCCCACCCGGACCTTTCGGAATCCAGGTGCTCGGAGACGGTGACGGTTGCATCGAGTATGTAGAGAGCGAAGAACTGTCCTGGGGCGCCAACGCCCTGACCGGGAGCTTTACCTCGAACAGCTTTGTCAAGGCTTACCATTTTTATATCGACGCCCAGGACAAAGCCCTGCTCTACAAAACCCAAATACATCTCGAGAACACCTCATCCAAAAACCTGGACCTCTATCTTTTTGACACAAGCAAGCGTTATTTTGCTTATGGGGACGCTATTCTGACCGCGAACAATCCCCTCGCCGGTGGAGATGAAACCATGACGATACCTGCCGGCGCCTCGGGCCGTATGCTGCTGGTCATCAGCAAGAGTGGGTACGGAACGGCGAACTATATTCTTAGCCTGACCAACGAGAGCTATGCTGCCCAGCTCTCAGGGATAGAGATGGGATCATCCCGAACGCTTGGTTATTCCGGTCTCGTCATGCCGGTTACCCTGGACGAGGCCGGCTGGCATGTTGCCGGCATCCTGCCGCTGCAGAACAGCGAGTGGGCACTGGCAGTAGCCGACGAACGATCCTTTGCAAATCCCCTGGCCAACAGCAGGTGGTACAGTCCGGTGACCAATCTGGTTGTGATGCGCAAGGAAGCATCCCGTAATGATTCGCTTTTTCTCCGGCCATCGCGCCTGGCTGGCGCCGGTGCTGCACACCTTGAACTGAGCCGGATTTTAAAACAGCCGCCCCTCCATGATGGCAAGAATCCGAATCGCACCTGGCCCGCGGGCAAAGCTTTCCTGCTTCTGCCCATCATCGCCGGTAAACCGCTGATCAGCCTCATCGTCGAAGCCAGAGCCGTGGACGGCCCGCCTGTCTTCTGCGGCATTGTGCCCGACTCGGGAAATAATGTCTACAGCACCTCGATGCTCTGGGGAGGGAGCCTGGGCAACGTAGAAGGCAATCAAGATATCAAGACCGGCGCCGTCGTTTTTTGGACCACAACCGTCCCGCAGTCGCCTTTTCAATACAGCTTTAGCACTCAGCTGCTCACCGGTGTGGAGCGCGCTACTCAGCAACCTTCCTCGTGCAGAGTGGCTGTCTATCCGAATCCATTCAACGAGAACACTTGCATTACCGGAATCTCTTTGCATGTCGATGCTTCATCTCTGGAAATTTATGACCTCCTCGGACGCGCACAGGCCGTTCCTATGATGAGACGCGGGGAGGCGCTCATGCTCGATATGCGCGGTTTTCCGGCTGGCATCTATTTTCTGCGCAATCCGCACATGAAAGGGGAAGTTTATCGTCTTATCAAGCTGCGCCGATAGATTTTGCGGGCTGCAGCGGCAGATCAGGCAACACAGCAAAGAAACTGGAATCGTGTAGATTGGAGATGAAAAGCGCGTGAATCACTTTATATTTTAAGTCGCAGGTCCTGCGGACATTGTTTCACGGCGCTGAACTGAAGCGCCCGGGGCCGGACTAAAGGCGTTTAAAGGAGCATGCTGCCATGAGACACACATCATTCTTACTAGCTGTCATCGTATTCCTGCTGTTGGCTTTATCAATTTCATCACGCGCCCAGTGGATCCAAACCAACGGTCCCGAGGGCGGGATTGTCTATGGTTTTGCCGTAGTGGGCGACCACCTCTTTGCCGCGGCGGAAGGAGCCGGGGTCTTCCGCTCGACCTTTGACGGCCAGCAATGGGGGCCGGTAAATAACGGATTGACGCATCTCAACCTGACAACACTGATTGTGAAGAATGGCGCTTTATTTGCCGGCAGCTATGGCGGCGGCGCTTTCAGGTCCACGGACGCAGGCGGCTCATGGACGCCTGTCAACACAGGATTGACCAGTCTCAATGTGATCCGTCTGGCGGCAGCCGGAGCCAATCTGTTCGTCGCTACCGACATTGGTGTTTTCCTTTCAACCGACAACGGGCAGCGCTGGACTTTGCGGAGCACGGGACTGGGCGTTGCAACCATCCTGGGGCTGACTGCCAGGGGTTCCACGCTTTTTGCCGGCGCCTATGGCGAAGGAGTCTACCGGTCCACCAACAATGGTCAGCAGTGGAGCACCGTCAATACCAATCTGTCCAGCCTGAATGTCAGATCGCTGGGAGTTGATGACACCTATCTCTACGCCGGGACAGATAATGCCGGGATGTTCCGAAGCGCCAATGACGGAGCAACGTGGGAGCCAGTGAATTCCGGATTGACAGACCTGAACATCACCTCGTTCGCCTTCGACGGGAACACGCTCTTCGTCAGCACCTGGAATGGCAAGGTTTTTCTATCCAGAAATCACGGCCAGGTCTGGGCGCCTGCTTTTAACGGACTAGAGCATGTCAAACTTTGGACCCTGGGCTTTGGCGGCACAAACCTGTTCGCGGGTACCCATGGAAACGGCATCTATCGGACAACGGACTATGGACAGAACTGGACTCCCGTCAACAAAGGACTGATCGACGTGACAGTAAACGCTCTCCTCATTGAAGGCTCCAATCTCTTTGCTGGTGCCTGGCCGGGAGGCATCTATTTTTCGTCGGATAAAGGGGGAACGTGGCAGCAAAGGAGAAAGGGCCTGACAGATACCTATATTTACTCCCTGATCCGCCACAACGGCTGCCTTTACGCCGCAACATACGACAGCGGTGTTTTTATCTCCGAGGATCAGGGCCTGAACTGGTTACCGATCAATTCAGGATTGACACGTCTTTCGGTTTATTGCCTTGCCAAATGCGGTTCCACCTTGTTTGCCGGAACCTGGGGTGGCGGAGCATTTATCCATTCGGACACGGACCGCTCCTGGACTGAGGTAAACACCAGCCTGCCTTCCAAGTTTATCATCAGTATGGCCGGAAACGACCATGAGCTCTATGTCGGCACAACGGATAAGGGTATTTTTTACACGAATAACAACGGTCTTGACTGGAACGAGCGAAACACCGGTTTGACAGACCATACCGTCTATTCACTGGCCCTCAGCGGAGCGGATTTGTACGCCGGAACCTGGAGGGGGGGCGTCTTTCACTCAAAAGACGGGGGCCAGACATGGAAACAAGTCAATGCGGGATTAACAAAGGCAGACATTCGACGCCTGGTGGCTGTCCAGGGAAATCTTTTCGCTGCCACCTGGGGCGGCGGCATATTTCTGAGCACTAACAAGGGCGAGTCATGGATCGACGTCGATACAGGGCTTCCGGATTCCGTGATTTTCACCATAGCCGCCGACAAAACAGATCTGTATGCCGGTGTCAAGCGCGGCGTCTGGCACCGGCCGCTGGCTGAAATGATCACCATGATAGACCCAAGCCTGTGGGTCACGCACACCGGCGACATCGGTCCCGGTTCTCTTCGCCAGGCCCTGACGGACGCCAATGAACACACCGGTCCCGACACCATCCGTTTCGCCATCCCGGAAACCGATGCTACCTATAACGACGGTGTCTTTACCATCCACCCGTCCTGGGAGCTACCCCGCATCATGGACGGGAATCTGGTCATCGACGGCTTTTCTCAGGCACAGTTCATGGGAACCGACGCCAACCCGCAAGGGCCTGAAATCGAAATCAGTGGTGATGTTGCCGGGGGCGTGAACGGGCTGTGGATCGAAGCGCCGAACGTCGAAATATACGGACTGACCATCAATCGCTTTAATTTCGCCGGACTGGTGATCCAGAAAGGGGATAACGGCAGGATCAGCGGATGCTATATCGGCACCGACGCCCGGGGCGAGCACCCGGCCGGCAACGGCGACAACGGCATCCTTTTTTACGGCGACACGGAATATTACCGCATTGATCCTTACCAGGGCACGTTGCCGGGCAACGTGATTTCGGGCAACGAGGGGTGCGGCATCAAGCTCAATCAGACCAATTCCCAAATCTATATTTCCGGCAATTACATCGGCCTGGATCGCTCCGGCACGGCGGCGATCGGCAATCGATATCAGGGTATCTGCATCGACGGCGGCTGCGATGCCAATGAGATCAACGGCAATCTTATCGCCGGCAACGGCAGCGAAGGCATTCATATATCCGAATCACACCGGAATGAAATTTCAGGCAATTTCATCGGCGCCAATGCTGATTTCGTCCCCGGGCTGGGCAACGGAACGGATGGCGTGTATCTGTTTTTCTCGGCCGAAAACCGCCTGAGCAACAACTTTATCTGCTACAACGGCGGCGACGGCGTCCGGCTCGAAGGAGAAAGCGCCAAACACAACCGCATCACGCAGAATTCGATCTGGCATAACACCAACAAGGGAATCAACACTGCTTTCAATGCCAACGGCGGCATCAAGCCGCCGCGATTGCTGGAGGTCAGGCCAGAGTTCGTCAACGGCGTGACAGGGCCGGGGAATTTGGTGGAGATATTTACCGACGATGGCGGGCAGGGAAAAGTTTATCTCGGTTTCGCGATTGCAGATGTTTCCGGTGAGTTTCATTTCACCACCAACGGCCAGGCGTTGCTGAGCTACTTTACCGCCACAGCGACCGACACATCCGGCAACACTTCGGAATTCTGTCAGGCTGTTGAGACGGCAGTGCAAAAGACCGATGCCACGTCACCGGAAACCTTCTCCTTGTATCCGAATTATCCCAATCCGTTCAATCCGCAGACCAGAATTCCCTTTGATGTCCCCGCGACGTCCCGGGTCAGAATCCGGGTGTACAATATCCTGGGAGACGAAATCATGGAACTGACTGACGCACGCATGGAGGCCGGGCATTATGAGATCGGGTGGACAGGCAGCGATGCCACGGGTGTGCGGTTGCCGAGCGGCATCTATATTATTAAAATGAGTGCGACGGATTTCGAGGCTGTGCTAAAATGTGTGCTGCTGAGATAAATGGTTGAACAAGACGAGGTGTAATGCCAAAAATTGGATCATCAGAATCATTTTCGCTGTGTGCCAGACACTCCTATTGATCTTTTACCCTGTGCGGTGACAAGCCAATAACCGTAACCTGTCAGGACAGGACGAGTTTTTCCTTCGTTCCCCGCGATACCACCCCTTCGTTGTGTTCAGAACAAACCTGGCTCGTCGCTTTGCTCCAGGCTTTCTTTAGAAAAAATCTCCCGACTTTGCACTTGCCTTTCTCATACAGTTGTTGTATTATTTATTCAATAATACGTTGTGATCTTCCTGTAAGCAACTTGCGCCCTTACAGTTCATGTTCATGCTGGGCGTATTCCAAGGCATTAATAACACATTATTCATCCTGTCCTTCGATCATTAAGCGTTGTGCATTACCAGCGCTCTGTCGATGGCGAAAGTGTTTTACGCCAGACTATTGACGTGCGGACGGCTGGTCGATTTCTTCTCAGTGCTGTATGATTTTTATCAATCCGCTACGGCCGAATTGTCCATCGGCAGCTTCTTTCCACGGTCCGTGCGGTGCATCCGTCGAGCAGTTCGAAAAAGGAAGAAAAGAATGACCGATTATGACCAAGCAATGGAGACCTTGCAGGCGTTATCAATTGCATCCAGACCACAACACCGGCATGCATATCGTTTCGCGCATAGCCGGCTGTCCTCCGGCACAATCTTGCCGATCTTTGCCATGGTGCTTGCATTGATTGCCATGGCCGGTGATGCGCAGGCGCAACAAGAATTGCGCAGGAGCATCATCAACTCGAGCAAGAAAGCGTTTTCCGGCGTCCACGTAGATGCTTACGATGTGGTGAACAAAAGCTGGTATGAAACCAATATCGAGAGAGTGATTGACGTCGAAATTGATCGCGCAATTGCGGAGACGAAAGACAAGACCCCCTATGCGCGACGGTTTCTGAGCGGCTGGAGCCAGGAGACCGCGCGGCAATTGGCAGAAGATGTGGCAAGACAAGCCTTCACATCCGACTCGGTTAAGAAAGAACTTGAACGTCTTGTAGAACATATTACCGTCAACCTGACAAAGCAACTCGAACCATCTTCCAGGCAGGCCATTGAGAGGGGACTTTTTTCCATCCAAAAGTATCTCGGTGCTAATTACTCGGAACGCTTTATGCCGGCGCTGGAGATGCATATAAAACAAATTCACTTTCAGCCTGTGAAGGAATTCAGCCTGGGCAACCTGGGTGATGTGGCCGGTAGGCACGCTGTTGCCCTGAGCGGGATTACTGTAATTATTGCATCCCATATTGCGAAAAAAGTTCTGCAGCAATTGACGGAGAAAATATTCCGCAGAATCATCGGGCGCGTCGCCTCCCGTATTCTGGGACGGGTAGGTACCGCAGCAATCCCTGTTGTTGGATGGGTGATAGGTGCGGGCCTGATTGCATTTGACCTGATCCAGGGCGCTGACGGTGCATTACCCGACATTCAAAAAGCGCTCAAGAGTCAGGAAATAAAGATGGAGCTTTGCAATCAGGTCACCCTTGCATTCCGGCAGGAACTTCCCTCCATACTGGCCGAAACGCAAAACGAGATTGCCATGGAAGTATTTAACATCTGGTTGACCTTTCTGGACAAGTACCCCGCCATCTTGATGCTAACCAGAGAAAGCGCCCTCTTTAGGACGGAAATCGTGGAAAAGACTCCTGCAGATTCAACGAATTTCAAAAAACTGGCGCATCTCGTGGAAGTCTCTCTTGAAACAGCAGGGAAGCCTGCGGTTCTCGAGTTAGTCGATAGAGGAATCCTGCAGAAACTCAAGCTCCTCCCGGAAGAGAGTCACGCCATTATAGTCGACACGGGTTCACCGCTTGTTCTATACCAATGGAGTGAATTGGCCAAAGAACACCTAATACCGGTCATCCAGCTTGGCCTATATCGTCATTTGAAACCAACGGAAATTAACAAAAGCCAGCTTTTATTGCTCTTGGAGATAAAAGATCCAATTGCCATTGAGAGCTTGTTCAGGCTGGATTTGCAGGACGTCAAAACGGCATTGCGGATTTTCCCGGCAGAGCAAATAGACCGTCTCGTAAAGTTGCTCAGTACGGACGCCATGAAGACAATGGTCAGTTATGGCAGCCACGCGCAAAGTGATGTTACAAAAGAGTTCGTCCGGCGGCTCACAGCCGACCCAAAGCTCATTCGGCTGATAGGAATCGACGGTCTAAATAAAATTTTCCTTGCGGGAGGGACCGTTGAAGACCTGGAATCATTTTTATTCTGGCAAACCGTGAAGCCTCAGACCGGAGTGTTGATCTGTTCAGGTGTAGCTGTTATTATAGTGCTCTATCTTTGTTACACTCGTTGGTGGAGGCAGCTCGATGTCCCCCCACGCTCAAAAGGAGGTCCAACGTCATGGATTCGGAGATGATACTGTTGACGACAACCGTGCCGCACGAAGCGCGTGTGCAGGTTGGCGCATTGCTCTACGCGTCAAGCGTATGCGCGGCCAATGTCGTTCGAGACATCAGAGAGAACATCAAGAATCTAACAGGAGGCAATCTCCATCACTACGAGGAATTGATTGAAAGGGGAGTTGCCCGTGCTCTGGAGCGTCTGCAAGAGAAGGCGCAAGCCAAGGGATACGACGGCATTATTAATATACGGATTTCCCATCCTGCGATCGTTGACGGAACGGTTTCCGTTACTGTATACGGGAATGGATGCATTTTGGGCAAGAACCATTCGGAACGATGAAATAAAAATTGAGCATATAAAGTGCTTGGTTCCTGACGATTTATTTATAAATTATGTTCAAATGGTTTAACAGGAACCACGCACTCTTAATTTGGCATGATCATGTACGAAGCGATTCTCTTTGATCTGGACGGTACGTTGTTAGGATTGGATAATTCCCGTTTTGTCTCGGCCTATTTTAAAGCCATGGCGCCGAAAATCGCGCCCCTGTTCGGCCAACACGATTTCACCATGCCGATTCTGGCCGGCACCGAAGCCATGTTGCGTTCACAAGGGCGACACGCTTCTTTACGCGACTGTTTTATCGAGGCCTTTGACCAGAAAAGCCCGGTGCCGTTTGCCGGTATTGAATCGGTGTTCGAAGAATTTTATGCCACAGATTTCAATCATGTAAGCGCCATCGCGCAGCCATACGCATTGGCGCCGCAAATTTTACAGGCGGCTGCTGGTCAAACCTCAAAAATTGTGCTGGCTACCGTGCCCTTGTTTCCCCTCATTGCCATTGAGGCGCGCCGCGTCTGGGCCGGCATTCAATCCTTTCCCTTTACGCTGATCACCAGTTTTGAGAACATGCGCTTTTGTAAACCGAGTCCCTTATATTATCGCGAAATTGCTGAACGCATCGGCGTGCAGCCGGAACAGTGCCTGATGATCGGCAACGATCACGTCGATGATCTGTCCGCGGCAGCTGCGGGTATGGAGACCTATCTGGTGCTGGAAGATCCGCTCAATGCCGGCAGGGGGAAATTTCCGCCGACCTATTCCGGATATTTGACGGATTTGCTCGAGTTTTTGAGAGGGAACACAGAATAAATATCCGTGTTCGCTTTTACAGAAAAGGTGCGTTACTTGCTTATTTACCTGGTCAATTGCCCCCCATTGCAGCAATAGATTATTGATAGAGGAAAATATAAAACAAGCTGTTGAACTTGCCAGTTTGTCGCAAAGGAAGGAGGAATGATGAATCGAGGAATATGGATTTTGGCGGCGTTTTGCCTAAGCTCTACTGCGAATGCGCAGAATCTGTTCAAGACCGGGCAGGATGCGGAGATTATTCTATCGCCCTATGGAGCCGGAGCCACGGCATCGGGGTTCAGTACTCCTGGCCGGATTGCATGTGACAGCACGAGATTTTATGTGGCAGACACGCGCAACAACCGGGTTCTTATCTGGAATTCATTTCCGACAGTCAACGACCAACCAGCGGATGTTGTGGTTGGACAGCCGGATTTTAGCAGTAACTTTTCCGGATTGGGTCCTGACAGGCTGAATTGGCCGTACAGTGTTTTTTCGGACGGTATACGCCTGTTCGTCGCAGATACTTATAACAACCGCATCCTGATCTGGAACACCATTCCGAAGCAAAATGGACAACCGGCGGACATTGTCCTGGGGCAGTGGGATTTTGATTCCAACAGCCCCTTGTTCGGTCCGACCTTTGTCTATGAGCCCTGGGATGTCTGCTTTGACGGCACGCGGCTTTATGCAGCCTGCGCCCGGCGGGGAGTTTTAGTCTGGAACAACTTGCCTACCTATAACAACCAGCCGGCGGATATAATTCTTGGACAAAAAGATTTTTACTCTACTGCCCCTCAGGAGCCCCAGGCCTGGAGTTTCGATTCTCCGCGTGCCGTTGCCTCCGACGGAGCCCGGTTGGTTGTACAGGATTATACCAACCAGCGGCTTCTGGTTTGGAATGCTCCCCCCACTGAAAATGGGCAACCCGCGGATCTGGTGCTGGGACAAAAGGATTTTACTTCTTGTGACGGCTGGTCTACCATTCAGACTGCTCATGGCGGCATGTGGATTTACAAGAACATGCTGTTCAGTGCCGGAGGCGAAACCTATTTGTGGAATACTTTTCCGACACGTATCAATCAACCACCGGATGCAAAATTGCCCTGGCTGCTCAGTCAAGGGATTTGCTACAACGGCAGGTATTTGTTTGTCTGTAATGAGGCCAATCACCGGATTCTGATCTATGACCATTTGCCGACCAGCACTTCACCAGATGATCCTGCTCCACGGCCCATCCTTGTGCTGGGCCAGAAGGATTTCGATACAAACGTGTTCTATGGACGGCAGGCTGTAAACGGCCGGAATGCCACCCTCGTTTCCACTGGAAAAAAACTACTGTGGGGGGGAGATCTTTTTTCAAGAGTCATTGTTTTTCAGGACATGCCGCAAACCGACGGCGCCGCAGCAGACAATATCATTTCCATGTTCGATTGGCTGGAAATACCTGAAAGAACCCCTCCCGGAACAGATGCTCCGATGAGTCAATTAGGACCAGCCTGGAGTGATGGTTGTCGTTATTTTCTCCCGTCAAGAGAAAAGGGAATTTTCGTCTGGGATCGAATACCCACAGCGGACCATGTCTGGTATGATCACACTCTGTTTCCCGAGTGCCAGTGCGGTTCGCTATCGCGCAACCTGGATGATTGGGGTGTGCTGATTCATCGGGACAGGTTGTTCGTCACTCAGCCAACAAGCCGAAGAATTTTAATTTGGAATTCCATTCCTTTTACCGATCCAGCCAGAGAACCGGATATAATTCTCAATCATGATATCGAATGGGCTTACATAGCTACGGATGGAAAACGTCTTGCCGTGGGCGGAACAATGGGGGTCCGAATTTGGAATACCATTCCAGTGAACAATGACCAGCCCTTTGACTTTATTTTGACAGGGAGTGCTGACCGATGGGTGCACGGGGTCACTGGCGTATTTGTTTACAATGATATGCTTTTTGTGTCCGACACAGATGGACATCGGGTGTGCATCTGGACGACCTTCCCCACCAGCGCGGATCAGCCCTTCGATGTTGTTCTGGGACAGAGCGATCCGTCCGGCAGAATGCCTGGCGCCACAAGAAGCAAGATGATTTTTCCAAAGAATTTGTGGTTTGACGGAGATTACCTGTGGGTAATGGAGCACAAATTCGGCGACCGTTTGCTCGGCTTTCGGGCAAATATTGATCCGGTTCCACCCAAAGCTCCCACCAACCTTGAAGGAACTGTGGTATCCAATAATCAAGTGAATCTCACCTGGCAGGATCATGCATCAAACGAGCGGGGTTTTGTTCTCGAATACAAAAAAGACAACGAAGCGGAATTTAAGATGTACGCCGAGCTTGCCGGTAATATCGATTATTTCCCGGTCTCCGGTCTGGATAATAACTCTAATTACACGTTCCGTATAAAGGCCGACAACCGTTATGGTCAATCCGCGTATTCCAACGAGTACCTTTTAACCACTTTACAAAACATAAATCATCCGCCGAATACGCCCGACCGGCCCTATCCAGCAGATACTTTTGATTTTGCACAAAACAACGAGTGGTTCCTATTTCACTGGAATTGTGGAGATCCGGATGAAGGGGACCGGGTGTTGTACGATTTTTATCTGGGCAATGTCAATCCGCCGCCCTTGTTTCAAAAAAATGTTAATGCCAAACTGTACCATGATGAATATCTGGCCTTTGCAAGCGGAGTCAAGTATTATTGGCGGATCGTGGCAACAGATCAGCACGGCGCCGTCACATCAAGCCCGATCTGGTCCTTCCGTACATCTGGAGGAGTTCATCGTGTGTATCTAACCACTGCTTCCTCGCCAGGCGGTACGACCAATCCGGCGCCGGGCAAGTGGGAATTTACTTCTGACCATAAGGCCTATGCTATCGCTCTTCCGGATTCACTTTATCGGTTCGCCGGCTGGGAAGGCGATGTGCCGGAATATTTGAAAATGCAAAACCCGCTGTACATGAAGCTAACCAGTGACGCACAGATAACCGCTCGGTTTGTTCCGGATGTTACAGTGGTCCCATCTGACAGGCTCATGGGTCTGTCTTTTTATCTTGATCAGAATTTCCCCAATCCTTTTAATGCAGCCACTTGTCTGAAATATTCTGTGGCTGACAGGGGAAAAGTGAATCTGTCGATATATAATATCAGGGGGGAATTAGTAAAAACAATGGTCAACACATTTCAGGAGGCTGGATATTACAACATAATTTGGGATGGAATCGGCCAGGGGTCAGGCGTATATTTCATGGTGTTGTCAGTGCATAATTCAAAGATATCTTTTCATGATACAAAAAAATTGGTCCTCATAAAATAAGGTTATTCGGCTAAGGGCGCGGTTCTTCATCGCCCAGTTCCGGATATTTGACGGGTCTGCTAGAATTCTTAAAAGCGAACACGGATTTAACGGATAAAACGGATAAACGAAAATCCATTTTTATCCGTTTCATCTGTGTTCATATTTTACGGACAAGGCGACCAAGGCCCACACTATCTGCCTATTTGCATAATCAGCCAGGCCAAGGCAATGGCAAAAACCACGACCAACCAGGCTAGTAAAAATCCAAGCCAGTCTTCGCGATACCGTTTAAAAAAACCGCGCCAACGTTCGCGATGAAACCATCTGGGCAGATCGACAAAGATCAATTCCTGACCATGTTCCGCGGCAAGCGGTTTGGGAACGCCGCGATCAGACAGCCTGGCCATGTTGTCGAAGAATCGTGCGATGCGACCGTGCTCTTCACTGGCGGTCAGCAAGCTGACGAGCATCAAACAAGCG
Organism: uncultured Cytophagia bacterium; assembly: GCA_964387285.1. Lineage (GTDB taxonomy): Bacteria > Zhuqueibacterota > Zhuqueibacteria > Residuimicrobiales > Residuimicrobiaceae > Anaerohabitans. Next base: position 13,822 of record CAYLWO010000134.1, read on the forward strand.
AAACCGGCCAACATGGCCAAACCAAATGGCAGAGGAGTCCATTTGTAAACCAGCATCAAAGCGCCGGTATTTTGCCAGTTTAAGAAATAATATAGACCGAAAGAAACAATAATGGAAGTCCAGGCCCCATAACGATTCGCCCTTTTCCATAAAATACCACCCAATACCATAATCCCCATAAACGCAGCTATTGTTTCGGTGAACAGAAACGCATGCAATACATTCTTGACGGTCAGGGCAAACAACACTCCCATCAGTGTCAATGCCAAACCGGAAACACGGCCCATGCGCAGCAGTCGCTGATCCGGAGCATCGGGTCGGACATACTTGCGATAAAAATTTTGCGTAAAAAGCGCGCCTGTGTTGACCATGAAATTGGAACACGTCGACATGTTAGCAGCCAAAACCGCAGCCACCATCAGGCCAACCCAGCCCGGTCGCAAGAGTTCGCGACAAGCAAAACCGAAAGCGTGTTCCGGATCCGGAATCTGCGTGCCGCGCTGGATCAGCATGGCAGCGACGATCAAACCGGTCAGCGCCCAGCCGATGGTGCAAAAGCGTTTGACCATGGATCCATAGGTTTGTCCGATGCGGCCGGCGCGTTCGGTGTTGCCGGTGGCGCACATGGAGATCATGTGCGGTTGCGCTGTGATGCCGACAATGCCGTTCACCGCCAGCATGGCGATGGTAAAGGCATCCAGTCCGCTGACGCTGCTGTAGAGATTGAAAAAATCCGGCGGCAGAGTTGCGCGCATGCCGTGAAAACCGCCAACCGCCTGCAGACCGCTAGGCAACAGCATCAAGGACAGAATAATGATGAGGAATCCCTGCACAAAATCGGTATAGGCTGAAGCGATGAGGCCGCCGAAAAAACTATACGAAATAAAAGCGACCGTCATGCCTACCACCACCCAGTTGGATGAAATCATATCGCCGCTGGCCACAGAGATGATTTTCGCTGCGCCCTGCAACATGGCGCCCTGGTTGAAAACAAAAAAGAGAATGGCGAACACAGAATAAAACATGCCCAATCGGCGGCCGTAACGATCTTCAACCATTTCACCAACTGTGGTGGCTTCGCTGCGGCGATACCAGGGCGCGATGAGCCAGTAAAAAGGCGTGATGAGCATGTTCTTCCACTGGTACCAGATGGCGGCAAAACCGAATTGACAGGCCGCGCCGGCCTGGGCCACCGGCATCTCTGCATGGGTGCCGGTGCCGAAAGACTGACCGACCATGATCCACCAGGAAAGCTTGCGCTCTCCGCGAAAATAACCGTCGCTGGTGCGTGTGCGTCGCGCCATCCACATGCCGAACAACGTGATGACGATGAAATAGCTGATGAGCACCGTTGTATCCAACCAATTAAAACCTGCGGACATGATTTCTCCGTTTGAGTTATGGTATTACGAGTTGTTTTTCGCGCAAAATGGTCAAAAAATGTCGGACACCTTCGGAGACTGTTGCAAAACCCCAGACCCCGGATGTGGCCGCGTTTTTT
>CAYLWO010000135.1:0-15249 GCA_964387285.1 uncultured Cytophagia bacterium
TTTATTCAAAGGATGGCGGGGAACACTGGAAAGCGATCGATGACGGATTGAGCAACAAATGCATCACGGCGCTGGCCATCATGCAGGATAATCTGCTGGCCGGAACATCAGGCAGTGGAGTCTGGTTTCGGTCGATTGATGAAATAACAACCAGCATCGCTTCTTTCCCGGACAGCAATCCGCAACAGTGTAAGCTATCACAAAATTATCCCAATCCTTTTTAATTCATCCACAACCATTAGTTACGAATTGCCCATCCAGTCCAGGGTGGTTTGGAAAATTTATAATTCTTGCGGACAAGAGGTCAAGACCCTGGTTGATGAAATCCAAACAGAGGGCAGCAAAACCATTCGTTGGGCTCCATGGACTATAAAGGTCAATCCGTCGGCTCCGGATTGTATTTTTATATAATCGATATTAACAATTCGCAGCAAACCAACAAACTGGTGCTTTTGCGTTTAAAAAAAGCAAAGTGCTGTAAATGAACTAAAGTTCATGATTAAACTGGGCGTCCCATAGAGTGATAGTGAAAAGTGGTAGGAAAATTCATTTTTCCTCTAGCTAAGGATTTTCAATCGATCCCAAACACAAACCAGGACACTGCACATCACCCGACCAGACCTTGGCGCCGGCTGGGTCAAGGTTAACAACGTCCTTCGCAGACTGTCCTATACCGAACAGGCAGCGTCGGGAACTGCCATTTCACTAGGAGCTGAGGAGACGGCTTTTTAGCCGCCAATAAAATGCGACAATAGCGATCCCAGGCCGGAGCTTGGCATTGAGAAAAAGATGCTCCCGCACGATGTAGTAATTTCGCTTGATTTTTGAATCATGATTGACTAATTTACAAATAGGTTAGAAGCAAATAGGGGGCCCGTCCTGTTCTTGCACTGAGAAAATGCGAAACAATTTTATCTCTTGTGCCCTCTGACGGATGTTTACTCCGCTTCCCTGACCTTCCTGGGGATGGGCAAAATCTACGAAAAAAATAAAAATTCCTATCAGCTCAAAATTCCTATCAGCCGGCAAGCTGAAACGAGCCATTGATCGTGGAGACACTGTATCCCTTGTTTGAAAGGAGTGCGCCATGCGAATTCGATGCCTCGTGTTGTCATCCGTTCTTGGTCTGCTTTTTTCACGTGCTTTCGGAGTCACTTTCACCATTAACAAAGGCGGGACGGGCGACGGTCACATCAGGGTCAACGGCGTTTACCAGACCCTTCCCTTTTCCGGCAGTTACATAGCCGGCACTTCCCTGGTCATCGAAGCATTTCCCGATGCCGGCAGTAATTTCGTCAGTTGGACCGGGAGCACTCATACCTTCACGGACAATCCGCATACCTTCAGTGTGCCTAACTTCATGATCAAGTACACTGCGAATTTCGAACTCATACCGCATACGCTCACAATCCATACACGATGTGGCCCTGGACGCATTAAAGTGGATGGCGTTGAACAGGTTACTCCGTTTTCAGCTTTATACATTGCCGGCACTCCTATCGTCATAGAGGCATTATGTGATGAGGGTTACCATTTTAATGACTGGTGGAAAGTAGGTGGTGGATTTTCATCCGAGCTGAATCCGATTACCTTTATCATGCCGGCGGAAAATACCGTGTGCAATTTCTGTTGTCTTTTCCTGCTCACCGTTACCAATGGTGGCAGCGGATCAGGGCGAATATTCATTACGTCGAGAGCCCCAATTTTATTTGATGATTACGGATATCATGATTTACCTCACATTAAAAATCAAAGATTATATGATGAGCTCTACATAAGGGAAGAGCCCTATCCGGGCAGCGTTTTCGCAGGCTGGTCAGGAGCCTTCAACGGCATGGACATGATCATCACTCTGGTGATGGATTCTGACAAATCGCTCGTGGCTTATTTTAATTTGATGCGTACGCTGACCATCTCCAAGTCCGGCACCGGCAGCGGGCAGGTGAAGGTCAATAATGTGGCCCGCAATCTTCCTTATACAGAAGAAGCTGCCGAAGGAACGGCATTTTCCTTGCAGGCGGTTCCGGCGTCGGGCAGTGTTTTTTCGGCCTGGTCGGGCGCGGTCAACAGCACAAATCCATCGATCAACGTGACTCTGAATTCTGATAAAAATCTCACCGCCGCTTTCAATCAGTCCCAGACACAAACCAAGACCGTGCACATCACCCAATCAGGCCTTGGCACCGGCTGGGTCAAGGTCAACAATATCCTTCGCCAGTTGCCTTATTCTGAGCAGGCAGCATCGGGTACTGCCTTTTCCCTTGAAGCGGTTCCGACTACCTTTAGCGTCTTTCCCGGCTGGTCGGGCGCCGTCACCAGCACCAATCCCGCCATTAATCTGACCCTGGACGCCGACAAAAGCCTGAATGCCGTTTTCGACCTGGCTCCTGGCTACACCAATATGCTGAGCAACGGTGAATTTTCAGATGGCACCAATAACTGGCACTTGTATGTCACCCCGTCGTTAGCTGCCGCGGTGGGCAGCGTGCAAAACGGAGAGTATGTGGTCATGTATACTCTGGGAGGAGATCCGTACAATTATTGGCTGGTTCAATTCATGCAATATGGCTTGCTGGTGGAAAAGAGCAAGACCTATCATGTACTCTATGATGCACATGCCTCAGCCGAGAAACTCATCAGACCCTGGGTTTGCAAAACTTCTGAACCCTGGACAGAATATGGCGGCACGCATGCACGTGTGGATACCATCAACTCGGAAAAAAGACGGTATCATTATTCCTTTGCAATGGATAATCCCACGGACCCAAACACAAGGATCAACTTTGACATTGGCGGATCCTCGAGCGCTCTGTATTTGGATAATATCGTCCTGATTAAAGAAATAAATACCGGCACCATCACTTTTGCCGTGCAGGTGCCCGGCAGCACGCCGGCGGCTGACAAGATCTATCTGGCTGGTAATTTCAATTTTTGGGACCCTGGTCCCTCACAAAATGGTTCGGATGGCCAGAATCATGATCTTTTGATGCAAAAAGTATCAGCCAATACCTGGCAGATTGCCCTGCCCTTCGCTGCAGGCATTCCCCTGCAATACAAGTATACGCGCGGAAGCTGGAGTCAGGTGGAAAAAGGGCCGGCCGGAGAAGAATTAAATAACCGACAATACACGGTCCCAATCGGCTCTGCTCAAAAAAATGACGTCGTAGCCAAATGGGCGGATATTTTGACAATAGCTCACCCTGCAGCTGAGCTTGTCCGTGATCACAGATTATTGGCCAATTATCCCAATCCGTTTAACGCACGCACCACCATAACCTTCGAGTTGCCAAAGCAAAGCAAAGTGAAAATCACCATTTTTGATATTTCTGGAAAAGAAATTTTTACTCTGCCGCAGGAAATGCGTTCTGCCGGACAACATGCCATCCAATGGGATGCCGGCGCATTCCCGAGCGGGGTGTACTTTTGCAGGCTATCAGCAACTGGTACTCTGGGCAGGAGCTACCAGCTGACCAGAAAGCTGATGCTGATGAAGTAGTGTCACCAGCGTCTGCTGGCTTGTGGTAATATGGCTTGGAATCGTTGCAAATCTTCACAGGGTTGTTTTCCGGGTGCCTGTTGCTCAATTCAGGTTTTACCTGATTGAACCATTTTCGTTTTGTACTCTTAAAACACCCTGCTGCGACGGAATATCGCAGTGAAGGAGTGTTAAAACAGAGCATTCCCAGAGTTCTTTATTCCACCTCTTGCTTGAATAATTAGAACCTCTTGAATTAATTTGATAAATATTAAACTTGCTTTGTTGCAAAGTGAGCGATAGAATAACAATTACCTCACCAAAAGTCTTTGCCATGATTACCCAAATAACACAAAAACCGTTTCATGGCGAAAGTTTGTATGCATTACCACTGCCGATGGTAATCCCGCTGACTCTTTTTATCATTACAGTCTGGGCCATGCTTCTGCAAAACTTTACATAATGGACTTTTAAAATTATGCTCATTATTCGGCTCATTGTATTAAGGATAAGTATGGTCTGAAAAACTTTTGGATAAATCCATGTCCGGTTTCTTGTTATTTTTGCGTCAATGTAATTACTGATTCTTTTTCTTTTCGTTCCTGGCTCAGGATTATCTTCAACTCCTTAAAACTGTTTTCCAGTTCTGTTACTTTATGATGTAAAACCAGGTTTTCATCCCTGACTTTTTTCAGCTCGCTTATTTCCTCATTCTGCCTGATAATCCTTTGTTCCAGTTGGGTTATTCTTTCCGTTTGTATATTCATTTTTTCCAGAGCCACCTTTAATGCATCGGTTCTTTTACTCAAAGCCTGAACGCCGGCCAGGGTGACGCCGTCCATGGAAATACTGTTGATGCCAAGACTGTCTGTGCCGCCAAGTTGAAAAGCCGCGTAAAAATCCTGCGCCATGGGACCGATATATTTCACCGACGGATCGCTTTTTTTATAATTCCATTTGGTGACAGGAATACTGCTGATCCTGGTGAGCAGTTCTTCAGAATCGATGCTCTCGAAATTTTCCTTTTTGTTGCGGTCGCAGTAATTATTCCAGCCGCTGGTTCCACCGCGCATGTAAACGCCGAACATCGAGTCGGAATAGGAGGTCCATAGTCTATACCCGCCTGCAAAACGCATGGTTAATTCGTTATAGGTTGAAGAATAGACGCGTGCAAAGGGTGTATTGTCGCCTAACAGAACAGCGCCCTCCCTACCGTTTGTGGAAAGGCCCTGGCCGATACAAATCGAGTTAGGTCCCGTTGCCCAACTGTCGTAACCGATGGCAGTGGAGTAATTACCTGTCGCCTGGCAATAAGCGCCTAAAGCAAGCGAGTTTTGTCCGGTTGCATAACACTGCCTGCCGATGGCAACCGCATAGGAGGCGGTTGCTCTGGTATAATATCCCATGGCCACGGAATAATAAGCAAGTTTTGGACTAGCTGTGCCGTCGTCATCCCACCAGTTGGATTCGGCAACGCCCGCTCTGAAAGCGCCTGTGCGCGGATACCACATGAAACGCGGACCAGCTCCGGGCGCCAAAACATCGCCCGAATTGATCGTACCGGTGGATAATATTCCATTATAGCTGCCGACCTCGAGTTGGGCGCGCGGCGCTGTCTGGCCTATGCCTATTTTTCCGGTGCCGTTGACGAGAAAAAGCTTGCTGGCTGCACTGTTGTAAACATTGAAACTGCTCGAGTTATCTGTAGTAGGGAGCGTCAAGGATGTTTCCTGAGAAAAACAGACCGCGGACAAGCAGATATTGCTTGCTAATAATACCAGTCCTCTCATTCGCTTTTTCATTTTACCTGTTCCTTTGTTATGTTTCTGTCCCGGAGAAATTGATTGATATTTTTGACAAGAATGTTGATTTACACCCTAGCGGCGGGAGACGATGAATTCGTCTGACTGAGGGTGCTTAAACACCTAAAAATGTACCTCGTCGAATCCCTGGAACATTGAGAATTTTTGCTCCCATATAATGCGGCCAAGTTAATTAATCAAAATTTGAAAAGCAAGCACGAATTTGTAAGTTGTTAACAGGCGACAATACAGCGGTGCGAATTGCGGCAGTGACTCTGACTCTAAAAGGCAGAAAGCAAAATCCCTGTCTGCCAATTGTGTTTTTAATAATCAAGCGCCCCAGTAAAGTTCTAACAGGGCGCTTTACTTATGCCTTTATTCTTATTTCATGGGCCAACTGCTCCAAACGCTGCAAAAGCCTGCAAGGTCTGTTGGCAACAATTGCTGCTGCAAATCATAATAACCTGCATTCATGACAGCTCTGGGTGAAAAATGCAACTTGCCGTTTGAATCTGTTCTGAATGCTGTACCAAAATGCGCCAAACTTACACAATGGCCGCTTTCATGCAGTACGATGGATTCCACATCAATCAGAGGCCTGGCACTGTCAATTCCCCAGAGGAAAGCGTCATTATAATACACCTCACGAAAAGCGACGTCTGATTTGCCATTATGATCGATATCCGTTGCGACGCCATTCTGAATCCAGATAAAAGTGAACGTTACACCTAGAATATAGGCACTGCCTCCTGGAGCAAGTAAATCAAAAAAATCGCCCGTTAGCCAGCCGGCATGAGTAATATCCGCCCAATATCCGGCAATCCCGCCGAAGCCTTTCAGATATTGCACGTACCCCCAGTCATAACCATAATCGTTCACCTTGGTCAAGGGAATCGCAGCACACTTGGTGCTATTCCAAGTTGCCATGGCCTGGTCAATAGCGTTAAAACAATCAGCCGGGCCAACATCAGCACAAGGTTCTGTACGGTCAGTGGTCCAGGTAATTTCAGTCCTGCTGTTCCGACGGGGATCACCAGGAACCCAGTGCGCTGACAATTGTTTATTGCCAGTATCTTTAAAGTATAACGTTTTACCCACTGGAGCGCCCGGCCCGCTGGTAATATATTCAGCCAGGGCAACGATGAAACTTTTATTCTCAGCTTTAAGTTTTTTATTAAGTGTTGATAAAAGAGGACTGGGCTCTGCTTCACTCACCCCCCCCGTATTAGCGGATGCTTTAGAGATTGTTGCAGAATCCGTATCCTGCAGCTTTTGCATGACTGGTTGCAGGGGCTCCTTATTGCTACAGCCGGTTAAAAGGCCTAGTACCAACACCAGCATGCAGAACAACATGATTCGCTTTTTCATTTTATATCTCCCTGGTTAGGTTCACGGTTTTAAATGTTGATGAAATACAGATTACCCACGCTGTTCAATAAAAATCAAAGGCTGAACAAGTATAATTGGGAATAGTATAAAAGGATGCCAGAGTCAGTCTGGCCGGCAAGTGCTATGATGCATAAAATAGTTGAAAACGCTCCTCAATCTGCAATATATTGTTTTGGAGATTCTTTGTCAAGAATTTTTTGTAAAGCCTGTAGGAATTGTGATTTTGCTATCAGTTTGTGTGATTGCCATTTTAAGCCAATTATCTCCATTTCCATTCCTTTACGGATTTTATTTGATCAACCTCAGCTTGCTTTTCAGGGCGTGACTGGTTAATTTGCCTCTTAGTCGCAGGTGAGGGGGAGATCCGTGATGGCTTGCCAATCTAAATTACAACACCAGGCTCTAAAAATTCAACTCTAAAAACTGACCAGCGCTGCAAACGTAGCGCAATCCTCCGGATTGCGTCTCAAGCCGGGAGGCTTGAGCTACAGCAGCTCAAAATATTTCTTTCATGGCATCTGCATCTTCGTTCACAATAGTAGACCTGTTGAGTTATTTAAACAATGACTCCATAAATGCAGAAATTTGCTCAGCCCGGTTCAAATTAAAAACTCTTCCGCGAACCGCAGCATATGCGCGTATATCACACAAGATTGGGGGGTGACTACTCATTCAATCCTAAGGAGAATGGTTCATGAGATCAAACCGATGGATCGCAATCGGACTGTTTTTGCTGCTGTCCGTGACCGTTTCTGCCTTGGCAACCGAAGAATCGCAACTGGTCACCCGTTGTAAAGAGATGGTAAAGATTTATCTGGCCGGCCAGGCGCCGGTTCCGGAAGGCATTCAACTCATTCTGGGTTGCTCCGAGCAGTCTGCTACCTTTCTATCCGTCAACCCACACTTTTCCGCGTTGAAAAAAAGCGCTGCTGAGGATGTGCAAACCACAATCAAGCAGGAATGGAAAAGCAACGACTGGGTAAACAAATCAAAAACCGTAACCTTGTGGGACAATCCCTGGACATCAAAAGAGTTCATCACCAGCACCGAGTCGCACTGGGTTGATGGCCACTGGGTAAACGTCCAACGCTATCGCAGCGATTACTGCAGTAGCGGATCAAATTATACCATGTTTTTCGAGTTGTGGCAAGAGGGCCAGTGGCAGCCCAAGGAAAAAATCAGCTATGAATATGAAAACGGCCGACTGGCCCGTCAAATTTTACAGATAAGCAGCGATCCTGGCAGCTGGCGGGATAAGGAGAAAATAGAAAACAGATACGACGACAACGGTTTCCGGAAAAATTACAGTCTTTATATGTGGAACGGGATCGGTTTAGAAGAAATGGAAATGTACGTTTATAAAAACAACGAACGCGGGCAGCCGATTGAAGAGCGTTGGTATTGGGTCCTGGATAACCGCTATAACAACTGTGTCTGGGATACCATGTACATGAACATGAAAAGTTTCAAGTATCTCAAAACTTCTCCCTACTCTATATTGGAAAAAACCTTTCTCTGGGATTATAATAATCCACGCCAGACAACCTTGTACACCTATGCGGACCAGGCTAGTTGGCTGATCGAGGTATTGGAAAAGAGTAAACATAAAACAAACACATCTGATCCCGTATGGTACAACGAACGGCGTACCACAAATCACTATTCGACCAAATTGTTTGACAACGGCTCCTTAACTTATATGGACGAGTCGATCCAGCAAGTCTGCAATGATGGCGTTTGGAGTAATGCGGCGCGTCAGAACATCAATGTCACAAATATCAATCCAAACTATACCAGCGAAACCATATCGCAAATATGGACTAGCGGATGGCAGAACTCGGAGCGTCAGCTATATATCCACAAGATGGCTGAAACTTCCGGCGTAGCAGACAGGATGCAACAGGCTCCGGAATCTTTAACTCTCAGCAACTATCCCAATCCGTTCAATCCGTCTACTACCTTATCCTTTACTCTGCCGGAAACAGACGAGGTAACCTTGCGCGTGTTTGACGTGCGCGGTCAATGGATTACTACCTTGCTCAAGGATGCCAAACTATCAGCCGGCGAACATCAACAGGTTTGGGATGGTAGAGACTGGAGAAATCAGACTGTGTCCAGCGGTGTCTATTTCATTCAGCTGGAAAACGGCGCCTATCGGAAAATAGCACGCGGTTTGCTGATTAAATAATTTCTAATCATAACAAAGAATCCGTCCGACCGGTAAGGGCTGCGCTCTTGCCGGTTTTTTCTCTCCTGTTCCCTGGCGTTGTAAACGTAGCGCAATCCTCCGGATTGCGTCTCAAGCCGAGGCGCTTGAGCTACAGACGTACAAAAAACCTTTGCTTGGCATATACAATTTCATTCGCCTGGTCAGCACAAATACATATTATGTGACTTCGCTTACAAAATAATCCCCCCTACTTTAATATTATAAGTGTCCCAACTTGGACAAGCCAGAACCAAAAAGTTGAACGACAATTCCTATCCACAGAACCTATGAAACATTAAATGGTTGTAATGGGCTATTAAAAATATTTTATCACATATGATCAAGATTTTATTCATCAGATTCAAAACAATACTCGCGCAAAGACGCAGAGAACGCCAAGAAAAAATTTTAGTAGTGTCTTTTCCCCTCTGCGTCTTTGCGCCTTTGCGGGAGAATTTATTTGACAATTTTCCTTCAGCAAAATCTCAACTTGAACAATCAGGATTTAAATGTTGAACAAAAATTCATGGTGTTGCAACCTATAAATTATTATGGAGATAGAATGGGCTGTTGAAAATATTTTGCCAGAAATCGTAAAAATTTAACTCATCAGATATTAATAAGTATGGTATGGTAACCTTCACAGGGGTAACTTTCAAGAGGAGAATGTATGAGACACCTCCGAATACCAGGCATCTTGCTGATAATCGTCAAAACCGTTTTTTCACAGCCGATCATCGCTGATCACACCTGCATTGATATTTATCAAATACCGGTTGCTGCCATTCAGGCTGCCAAAGAGCAACTGCACATCGGCTACGGCTACACCTCGCACGGCAGTCAAATCACCAGCAGCATGTCCGCTCTGGTGGATTTCATGAACAGTAAGGGATATGAGCATGATCTGTTCGCCTTCAATGATACTGGTTCCAGCGGCGCGCTGCATCTTTTTTCCGGCGACGGCTATGGCGACGGCTTGCTGGATCATGACGCCGGTTATTATCCCAACTGGGTTAATGAGACGCGGGAATTTCTCGGCACGCCCAATGCCCAGGGCCGCGGCAGCAGTCATCCGCAGCACAATGTCATCATGTGGGCATGGTGCGGCCAACTTTCCGGCTATAGCCGCAACAATGTATATAATCAGTACCTGAATGAAATGAATCAACTGGAACTGGATTATCCGGGTGTGACCTTTGTCTACATGACCGGCCATTCAGACGGTTCCGGGCTGGACGGTGATTTGCATAAAAACAACCAGATCATCCGCGATTTTTGCACAACAAACAACAAGGCGCTGTTCGATTTTTACGATATTGAATGCTATGACCCGGACGGCAATTATTACGGCGACAAACATGTCAATGACGGCTGCTATTATGACGGCGGCAATTGGGCGCAGCAATGGCAGAGTTCCCATACCCAGGGCGTTGATTGGTTTTACTGCGATGCGGCACACACGGAACCGCTGAACGGCAACATGAAAGCCTATGCCGTCTGGTGGCTGTGGGCGCGTCTGGCCGGCTGGCAGGGAACCGTCGCAGATTCAACCGCTCCGGCAACACCGCAAAATCTGCAAGCTGCTCTTGTCAGTGATACTCAGGTTGATCTGACCTGGGATCCTTCGAACGACCAAGAATCAGGCGTCTCTCGCTATCGAATATATCGCGATGCGCATGTGCTCGCTACATCCCCGTCAACAGCTTTTTCCGATCAATCCTGCATTCCCGGCCAAACCTATCATTATCAGGTCAGCGCTATTAACGGCGGCGGAACCGAATCAGACCTCAGCACACCGGTAGAGATCACCATGCCGTCCGATAACCAGGCGCCGTCCACGCCGGCAGGTCTGACAGCCCAGCCGACCTCGGCGACGCAAGTCACTCTGTCCTGGAATGCCGCCACTGATAATTCTGGAGTGGCAGGTTATCGACTTTACCGCGATGGAACGCTGATTGCTGATGTATCCGATACGCACTATAATGATTCCGGATTGACTTCCAAGACCATTTTTCAATATCAGGTTTCAGCTTATGATGCGGCCGGCAATGAATCGGGATTATCTGAATCGGTTTCGGCCATAACGCTTGATCCGTCGCAAATTCGCACCACTATACGCCTGGAAAACACCCGGGAGGTGGATGATGCGTTTATTTTTAACAGCAATCCCACCACGAATTACGGTAGCGAGCCCTATGTCAGCGAGATAGATCGGTTTCTCATCAAATTCAACCTGCCGGATGAATTAAAAGGCAAACAGATACTCTCTGCGCAACTGGTGTTTTATGTCTGGAACCAGTCCAATTATCATGATAATGAATTCCTGAAAATATACGCCGTTGCCAGGCCATGGGAAGAAAATAGCGCCACCTGGCAGAATGCGGCCGCAGGAAAACTCTGGACTGCACCAGGGGGCGATGCAGAACTGACCACGCCGGTTGCCGTAATCCCGCACCAGTCCGAACAAGCGAATTGGGACCACACTTTTTATCCTTGCGCAAACATAACGGCGCTGGTGCAACAATGGACGGACAATGCCCGGGTCAACTATGGATTGCTGGTGATAAATGACGGCCAAACTGAAATAGGTTTCAAAGCCAGCGAGTACAGCGACGGCAGCAGGCCTTATCTGCTGATCGAATATACCGATAAAACCGCGCCAACAGCTGTGGACAAACAATCGGTCAAGGATTTCGTCTTGAGCGCTAATTACCCAAATCCGTTTAATGGCTCCACGGTTATTCAGTTCACCATGCTCAAACAGGACGAAGTCGAAATCAAGGTATTTGATATGAATGGCCGCGAAATCCAAACGCTGATATCAGGACGAATGGATGCCGGCCGGCATGAGGTGCATTTCACCGCAGACGATCTGGCATCAGGCGTTTATTTCTACACGATCCGCTCCGGCGCGCAGCAAGTGATCAACAAAATGCTGTTGGTGAGGTAAGAGGCACTCTCTTCGGTTTTTTCTGACAATATTAATTCTAATTTCTGTACGCCGACTGGAAAACAAAAGGTCAGTTATCTGCGAACTGACCTTTTTGTTATTCCTGCTATAATTGAACGATTTGTGCTCAAGAGGCAACCTTGCGAAGGTTAAAAACCTTCGCAAGTTAAGGCCATCGCACTGTTCTGGTCTTGAATACTTATTTTACAACCACCATCTTTGCTGTACAAATTCTACCGGACGCTGCCAACCGGTACCAGTAGATGCCGCTTTGCACCTGGGCTGCGGACCATCGTATGTGATGCCGACCTGCCGGCTGCAAACTGTTAACCAGCGTGGCAACCTCGTGCCCCAGTAGATCAAAAATCTTGAGTTCGACGACTGTGGTGTTGGGTATTTCATACTCTATGGTCGTAAAGGGATTTGCCGGATTCGGATAATTGTGGCTGAGCCAAAACGATGCGGGCCGGCCCTGCTGGGCTACACCGCTGCCGGAGGACATTTGCAATAATGAGGGAAAAGACCACAGGCTTTTATGACCGTCGGCCACAGCCATAACACGCCAATAATAGCATGTCCCACTTAATAACCCAGTGCTTTGCCAGTATGTGTTGTTAACCACCAGGTCCTGTTCCGGATTTTTAAACGACGGGTCGGATGAGACCTGGAGACGATAGCACTGGGCGCCGCTACTGGCTTGCCATTGCAACAACGGCGCTGCGGTCAGCGACATATGGCCGTTTTCAGGCGAAAGCAGATTTGGTTTGAACAGCAGTTCCTCTCTGGATTTTTTTGTACGCAGGATAGTGCCGTACATACCGGCGGACCAGCCGTACAAACTATCCCCTGCACCGACAAAAAATAATCGGCCCTCAGCGATGCCTTGCGTTGTGGACTCTACCCGGGGATCTTCCAACCAGCTGACGCCGCCGTCCACTGTTTTTTTAATGCCTGAAAAGCTGCTCCGCCATCCATGCATAGAGTCGATGAATACGATGCTTTGATTGGATTCGAAATTATATATAGCATCCCACGTTAAACCGCCGTCTCGGGTCACATTGAGCCGGTTATATGAATTTGTCAACCAGATGTTATCATCATTTACGATGAACATGGAATTGGCTGCTGCGCCTTGTTGACTCGAAAAAAGCCAATTTGCACCGCCATCCTGGCTTTTAAAGATGCCGGAAAGCTGCGCACACCAGGCCGACGCGTGCGTAAAAAATTTCAATTCAGTGGTAGATTGGGCCGGCTCCTGCTTTTTATACCACGTGGATCCGCCATCCGTAGTATAGCACAAACCGTCGCTGCCGCCAACCCAACCTGTGAGCGGGGTAGTAAAAAAAACAGTGGTGAGACTTTTGGCGGTAAAAGTTGGTTGCGGTTGCCAGTTCTGACCATAATCGTCGGATTTCAACACAGTCCCCTCATTACCGACGATCCATGCAAAGCGATTGCGTACATTAGGCACAAAAAAGATCGCTTGCAGTCGTTTATTGCTGTTACTGTTTTGTCTGTTCCAGGTAACGCCGCCATCTTTCGTCTGCAAGATCAGCCCTGAATCCCCTACAACCCAGCCCTTGTGCTGATCGATGAACCACAGGTCATGCAGATAAGAAGAAGTGCTGCTGGACATCAGCAACCACTGGGGTTGCGGCGCTACGGTCGTGAAATTGAAAGGCAGGGTCCAGGTGCTGCTGCCCGCAGCGTTAATAGCCTTGACCCGCCAATAATATTTTTGGCGATTTTCAAGTCCACCAACTTGGAAGATTGGATTATTGAGCACGGTGTCCAGAACCGTGGAGCCGAATCGAAAATCCGTTGAGACTTGAAGTTGATAAAATGAAGCCTTAACAGATGGATTCCATACCAACAGGATGGAAGTGTCGATGCCTTCCGACTCATCTGCAGGAGAAGACAATTTCGGCGATTGTGGCGGATATAATATTTCGGTTTTTAAGGAAAAAACCGCAGACCAGGCTGAAACACCGGCGTTGTTAACCGCTCTGACACGCCAATAGATCTGGGTATTAAAAGGCAGCGATTGAGCATAAAAACTTGGATCGAAAATCTGGTCGACGTTTTTAATGATGGTGCTGAAAGTTTGCTCACCGGCTAATTGCAATTGGTAATATTGCGCTCGTTCTGCTTTGTCCCAGGAGAATGTGATATCGAGCGGTTGATTGAGAACGCCGTTTCCCGGGGATTTCAGGGACGGCGCAGCAGGCGCCAGTGCAAAAGCCGGCAGAGTGGTGAATCGCCAAACCGCAGACCAGGGACCTTTAAGGGAATTCACTTTGGCCGCCACCCGCCAATAATAGGTGGTCTGGTAGGACAAAGGAGCGCTGCGCCATGATGGTTCGGTTTGTGAAGAATCGTTAACGACC
Source organism: uncultured Cytophagia bacterium (assembly GCA_964387285.1). Taxonomy (GTDB): domain Bacteria; phylum Zhuqueibacterota; class Zhuqueibacteria; order Residuimicrobiales; family Residuimicrobiaceae; genus Anaerohabitans. Next base: position 14,213 of record CAYLWO010000135.1, read on the forward strand.
AGAACGGTGAACAATGAATCCAACGAAACCTGGACATAGTATTTGCCGGCCGAGGGCACGGCAAGCCACTGCAACAGTGGTTGGTCGATGACCTGTGCATCACCATCAGCCGGGGTAACTAGCTGCGGGGCAGCTATGACAGGCGTCCGGAAGTGGCGCACAGCTGACCAATGCCCCTCCCCTGTTGCACCGCTAGCTCGAACCCGCCAATAATAATCCGTGCTTAGCGCCAGGGTGGTCAGTACCATGCTCAGAGCATTGACATCGCGTTGCTGGATAATCACTGAATTGAAATCCTGATCAGTGGCGACATCTATCTGATACGAAACCTGTGCAGCTACCGAGGTCCACGAGAGCATGGGGTTGAGGGTTGAGACCGTTGCATGGTCGCTTGGTTCAATCAACTCTGGCGCAGCTAGGATAAAGGCCGGCGTGCGAGCACTGTCTTCCTGCGACCAGCCGGCGCGGCCGCTGCTGTTGTAGGGAGCCACACGATACCAGTAAACGGTTTGTGGAGTGACATTGCTGTCTTCATAATGGTCGCTGTTTATGGCCAGCGAATCGTAAAGCCGGAAGCGACCGGCCAAGCTATCGCTGCGATAAACATAGTAACCGATTTCATTATCGGCGTTATCTCGCCAGTCCAACCCGATTTTTTGATCAGCTACAGCGGTGGCGGTCAGTCCGGTGGCAAAAGCAGGAATGGGTGCAGAACCTTGGTATTGCAGGATTGAGCCGAATTCAACAGCCACGCCGTTATTAGCATCTGAGAAACAAATATATCTCGGGGCGCCGTCCAGAGGCAATTCATCCTTGCGCCAGGTTTGGCCGCCATCGTCAGTGCAGAGTACAGCATTATCTGACTCGCTCGCACCGAGAAAAGCGGCAATGCGCACCTCTCTGGCGCTTATAACCGAAATATCATTAAGATTGGCTAGGTCGTTTTGATAGCAAACAAACCATGTTTCTCCGGCATCAATGGTTTTATAAAGGTTCTTGTCCGACAGGATATAACCATTGCGTTCATCTGCAAAACG
>CAYLWO010000136.1:0-15205 GCA_964387285.1 uncultured Cytophagia bacterium
CTTTGCCATCCGCGAAGGCGGACGCACGGTCGGCGCCGGCGTGGTGACCAAGATTGTAAAATAACTCTATTCATACAGGCGCATCATGAGAGAAATGATCATATTGGAATGTTCCGAGTGCAAACGCCGGAACTATACCATGGATAAAAATAAAAAGAAACACACGGCCCGCGTGGAATTTAAAAAATTCTGCAAATGGTGCGACAAACGCACCGTGCACAAGGAAAGCCGTTAATAATCGTTGAATCGTTCGGGGCTGGTCCCCGATAGTCTTTTCGTCCCATAAAACTGGTTAGGTCTGTAGCTCAATTTGGCAGAGCATCGGACTCCAAATCCGGCGGTTGGGGGTTCGAGTCCCTCCAGACCTGCTACTTTTAAAGTCGGACGATTACTACCGATCGGCTGCAAGCCGAGATCAAAACAGGGTGCTTATGCTGCAAAAAATAAAAGCTTTTTTTCTGGATGTCAGACAGGAGATGGCCAAGGTCAGTTGGCCTTCTTGGGATCAGCTCAAAGGGCAGACTATTATTGTAATCGCCGTCTCTTTGTTTTTTGCTGTATTCATTTTTGTTGTTGATCACCTGTTGTCCAGGTTGTTGAGTTTTATTTATTAAGTTGTCCGGTTTCCGTTTAACGCCTGGACCCAGTGGCGCTTCCGCATCATACTGTCGTGATCGTCTTGTCTTCGGGCCTCCTGTGGCGTTCAATGCTTTTTACATCCTATTTTGAGGATTTTAGTGGAGCAACAAGAATTAAAATGGTATACAATCCATGTGCTCTCCGGTCACGAGAACAAGATTAAAGCATATCTTGAAAACGAGATCAAACATGGCAATCTGGATTCCAAGATAGACAAAATTCTTGTGCCGACGGAAGAGATCACGGAGATGAAAGAAGGACGGCGCAAGGTTCGCACCAAGATTATGTTTCCGGGTTATATGCTGGTGCACATGCTGGTGGATAAGGAAACGCGCCATCTGATTCTGAACACGCCGGGCGTGACCAATTTTGTCGGCAACAAGGGCGAACCGGCCCCGTTAAAGCAGGATGAGGTGGAACGCATTTTGGGCAAAGCGGAAGGCCGCAAGGATCGTTCTGTGGTTCCGTTTCATGTCGGCGATCCCATTAAAGTGGTGGATGGTCCGTTTACTGATTTCACCGGTTTTGTGGAAGAGGTGAACGAAGAAAAGAGCAAAGTTAAAGTACTGGTAAGCATTTTCGGTCGGTCCACGCCGGTCGAGTTGGACTTTTTACAAATTGAATTAGAACAGTAGGGTGTCTTCATGGCAAAAAAAGTCGTAGGTACCATCAAGCTGCAGATTCCCGCAGGAGCAGCCAACCCGTCGCCGCCGGTAGGTCCGGCTTTGGGTCAGCATGGCGTCAACATTATGGAATTTTGCAAGTCGTTTAATGCGAAAACACAAGATAAACAAGGCTTGATCATTCCTGTCATCATCACCGTTTATGCCGATCGCTCGTTCACCTTTATCACCAAAACTCCGCCGGCCTCGATTCTATTGGTCAAAGCAGCCGGCTTGGAAAAGGGTTCCGGTGAACCCAATCGCAACAAAGTGGGCAAGGTGACTAAGGAGCAAGTTAAACAGATCGCCGAGCTGAAAATGCCGGATTTGAATGCCGCTTCATTGGAAACCGCCATCAGCATGGTGGAGGGGACCGCTCGGAGCATGGGTATAACGGTGGAATAATCCTGCCAGGACATGTAAGAGTTTGGAGCAATAATGAAACACAGTAAACGATATTTGGAAGGTTTGAAAAAGGTCGATCGACGGATCAATTACCCGTTGGCGGATGCGGTGCAAAAGCTCAAAGAGATTGCCACGGCCAAGTTCGACGAGTCCGTTGAAGTCAGCGTTCGTTTGGGCGTGGATCCGCGCAAAGCGGATCAGATGGTGCGCGGCACGGTTATCCTGCCCCACGGCACGGGGAAAAAAGTGCGCGTGCTGGTTTTGACCAAAGGCGCCAAAGAGAAAGAGGCACAGGACGCCGGCGCCGATTATGTGGGCGCTGACGAGTTGATGACCAAAATCCTGGGCGGTTGGCTGGACTTTGACGTTGTGATTGCCACGCCGGACATTATGGGGCAGATCGGCAAGATGGGTTTGGGCAAAATCCTCGGCACCCGCGGCTTGATGCCTAATCCCAAAACCGGTACGGTAACTCTGGATGTCGGCCAGGCGATCAAAGAGGCCAAAGCAGGAAAGATTTCCTTTCGCGTGGACAAGTACGGCATCATCAACGTGGCCGTGGGCAAAAAGTCTTTTGCGCCGGATCAGTTAAAAGAAAACATCCAGACGTTCATGGAGATGATCAATCGCTTGAGACCGACTACGGCCAAAGGCGTTTACATCAAGAGCGTGACGCTTTCCAGCACCATGGGCCCGGGCATCCGTTTGGACAAAGGCGCCATCGTGGAAGTGGCCTAATCGATAACGATATTGACGTAAGGAACGAGTTCCATGCCGACAGAACTAAAAACTAAAAAACTAGAAGAGATCGATGCAGCGCTGAGCAAAGCCAACAGCGTCTTCATTACCGATTTCTCCGGACTTACCGTAGAAGAGGTCACCCGTCTGCGCAAAGAGTTCCGCAAAAACAATGTGAAATACATCGTGGTGAAAAACACCCTGGCGCGCATTTCCGCGAAGCAGCACGGCTTTGAAAAACTGACGCCCTATCTGAACGGTCCCACCGGCATGGCCATTGCCCTCGGCGACCCGACGGCGCCGGTGCGCGTGATCTTTGACTTTAAAAAAGACAAAGAAAAGCCGTCTATCCGCGCCGCGGTGATGGAAGGACAATTGTTGGACAAGACCGCGGCCGAACTGGTGCGCAACATACCACCGCGCGATGTCCTTATCGGTCAGGTGGTTTCCTCCCTGGCTGCGCCGATTTCAGGTTTCATCGGCGGATTGCAGCAACTGATTTCCAAGCTGGCCTATACGATTAGCGCCATCAAAGATAAAAAAGAAAATGAATCATAAATCAACTCTATCTGAATTCTAACGGGAGGTCGAAATGCCCGAAAATACCGCTGTTGAAGTGAACGATGCAAAAGTACAAGAAATCATAAAGAGCATCGAGGAGATGAGTGTTCTTCAGTTGTCGCAACTGGTGAAAGCTCTGGAAACCCGTTTTGGCGTCACCGCCGCCGCACCTGTCGCCATGGCGGCCGGTGGCCCGGCTGCTGCGGCCGCGGCTCCGGTTGTTGAGGAACAAACCGAGTTTGACGTGATCCTGAAAAGCGCCGGCGCCAACAAAATCAACGTCATTAAAGTCATCCGCACCATCACCAATCTGGGTTTGAAAGAAGCCAAAGATCTCGTGGACGGCGCGCCGAATAAGGTGAAGGAAGCCATTTCCAAAGATGAGGCCAATGACATTAAGGCCAAACTGACCGAAGCTGGCGCCGACGTCGAACTCAAGTAGCAAACCATGTGATGAAAAACCGAGCTCTGGCAGCTCGGTTTTTGTCAACCGGTAACCCAATTAAGGTAAGGAGTGCCTCCTTTGACGGGTGGTCAATTCAAAGAGCGAATTAGTTTTTCAAAGATTTCGTCTGCGGCCGAACTCCCTGATCTTTTGGATATTCAGCTCAAATCGTTTCGGGATTTCATGCAATTCGACGTCCCGCCCGAAGAGCGCAAAGAACAGGGTTTACAGGCCGTTTTCAAAGGCGTTTTTCCCATCGTCGACAGTCGGGAGAATTTCGAACTCAATTTTATTGAGTATCATATCGACCCGCCCAAATACACGGTGGAAGAGTGTCAGGAACGCGGCACTTCTTATTCTGTCGCGCTCAAGGCCAAGCTGCGCCTGTCGATTAAAGACGAATTCAATCCGAACGATCCGTTGGCCAATTCCATCGAACAGATGGTTTATTTGGGCAATTTGCCGTTCATGACTGAACGCGGCACTTTTATCATCAACGGCGCCGAACGGATCATTGTCAGTCAATTGCATCGCTCGCCGGGCGTCTTTTTTGACGAGGTTTCACATCCCAACGGCACCAAACTTTACTCCGCACGCATTATTCCTTTGCGCGGTTCCTGGGTCGAGTTTACGACCGACATCAACGATCTGATGATCGTATATATTGACCGGCGTAAAAAATTTCTGGTCACTACCCTGTTGCGCGCCATTGGTTTTGCCACCGATCGCGACATCCTGGAAACTTTTGAATTGACTCAAAAAGTCGATTTGAAAAGCGCCGGCACTGAAGCGCTCGGCAATCGCGTGGTGGACGACATCATCGATAAAGAAACCGGTGAAGTCATTCTCGACCGTTATCAGGAGCTGACGGAAGCGAAGCTGAAACGGCTGCAGGACCTCAAAGTCCGCTACATCGATATGGTCAAGTCGGACAAAATTTTTGGCCAGGAGATCATCACCAACACCCTGATCAAAGACAACACCCGCTCCCAGGAAGAGGCGCTGGAAACCATCTATCAGCATCTGCGTTCCGGAGAGGCGCCGGATTTGGACACCGCGCGTCAGTTGATCGAGCGTCTGTTCTTTAATCCCAAACGGTATGATCTCGGCGATGTGGGCCGGCACCGGTTGAATAAAAAGCTCGGCATTCAGGTAGATCCGCTGATGACCGCATTGACCAAGGAAGACATCATCGGCATCATCAAGTACCTGCTGGACCTGCGCAAAAATCATAAAGTGGCCGACGACATCGATCACCTTGGCAACCGTCGCGTGCGCACCGTCGGCGAACAACTGGCGGCGCAGATGAGCGTCGGTCTGTCGCGTATGGCGCGCACCATCAAAGAGCGCATGAATCTGCGCGAGAGTGAAAATCCGACCCCGCAGGATCTGGTCAACGCCAGAACCGTGCTGTCGGTCATCAACACCTTTTTTGGCACCAGCCAGCTTTCACAGTTCATGGATCAGACCAATCCCCTGGCCGAGATGACCCATAAGCGTCGTCTTTCAGCCCTGGGACCGGGCGGTCTGACGCGCGAACGCGCCGGATTCGAAGTGCGCGACGTGCACTATACCCATTATGGCCGACTCTGTCCTATCGAAACGCCGGAAGGACCGAATATCGGTTTGATCTCCTCCATGACCACGTTTGCCAAAATCAACGATTTCGGTTTTATTGAATCTCCGTATCGCGTGATTGAGAATGGCAAAGCCGCTGAAGAGATCGTATTTTTGGCTGCTGACGATGAGGAGGATTTCCTCGTCGCCCAGGCCAACGAGCCGCTGGATAAACGCGGACGTTTCGTCAACGAACGCGTTAAAGCCAGGTTGCGCGGCGAGTTTCCGGTGGTGCCGCCGGACCAGGTGAAATATATGGACGTGTCTCCGACCCAGATCGTGTCGGCCGCTGCGGCGTTGATTCCGTTCCTGGAACACGACGACGCCAACCGCGCTCTGATGGGCTCCAACATGCAACGTCAGGCCGTACCGCTCCTCAAACCGGAAACGCCGCTGGTCGGCACCGGCATGGAAGCGAAAATCGCCCGTGATTCGCGTGCGGTCATCACTTCCAAAGTCGACGGCGTGGTGGAAGGCGTGGATGCCAGAGAAATAATTATTCGCAAAGATAAATCGGACAGCAAATCCGGCAATATGGAAAGACTGCTGGATTTCGACAATAACAATCTCGTGTCCTATCGCTTAACCAAGTTTATGCGCACCAACCAGGACACCTGCATCAATCAGAAACCGCTGGTTACGGTGGGCGAGCGCGTTAAAAAAGGTCAGGTCATTGCCGACGGCGCCGCCACAGACGGCGGCGAATTGGCGCTGGGTCGCAATGTGCTGGTTGCATTCATGCCCTGGCGCGGCTATAATTTTGAAGACGCCATCGTCATTTCCGAACGCGTCGTGCAGGATGATATTTTTACCTCGGTGCATATCGAAGAGTTTGAACTGCAGGTTCGCGATACCAAACGTGGCGAAGAGGAACTGACCCGTGAAATTCCCAACGTCAGCGAAGAAGCCACCAAAGACCTGGATGAAAACGGCATCGTGCGCATCGGCGCCGAAGTCGTTTCCGGCGATATCCTTGTCGGCAAAGTAACCCCTAAGGGGGAAACCGATCCAACGCCGGAAGAAAAATTGCTCAAGGCCATCTTTGGTGAAAAAGCCGGCGATGTCAAAGACGCATCGCTGAAAGCGACGCCGGGTTTGAAAGGCGTTGTCATCGACACCAAACTGTTCTCGCGGAAAAAGAAAGACGCCGGCGTCAAACGTCGCGAAAAGAAGGCATTGGAAGAACTGGAAGAGTGGTTGGTCAAGGCCAAAAACGAAGTGCGCAGTCAGCGGGATGAAAAGCTGGCGACGATTCTGGACGGTCAGATCAGCACCGGCATTCGCGATAAAGGCAACGGCAAGATTCTTGTTAAAGCCAAGACGCAACTCAAGGACAGCCAGCTGCTCAAGATGGAATGGGATAACGTGGACCTGGCCGGCGATCTGACCGAGAGCCGTGAAGTCAACCGTCTTTTGAAAAAGCTCAACATGTACTATAACCGCAAGGTGATCAGCATCGAAGACGAGTACGAGTTGCGCAAATTCAAATTGGTGGTGGGCGATGAATTGCCGCCGGGCATCGTGCAACTGGCCAAAGTTTATGTGGCCAAAAAACGCAAACTGATGGTCGGTGATAAAATGGCCGGTCGTCACGGCAACAAGGGCGTGGTCTCCAAGATCGTTCCCATCGAGGACATGCCGTATATGCCGGATGGCACGCCGGTCGACATCGTTTTGAATCCCCTGGGCGTGCCTTCGCGCATGAACCTGGGTCAGATTCTGGAAACCAATTTGGGCTGGGCGGCGCATCACCAACAGCGGTTGTTCGCCACGCCGGTGTTTGACGGCGCCTCATTGACCGAGATCGCGGAAGAAATGAGAAAAGCCAATGTGCCGACTTCCGGCAAATCCAAATTGTTCGACGGCCGCACCGGTGAAATGATTGACGAAGAGGTCACGGTCGGCTGGATTTACATCATGAAGCTCTCCCATCTCGTTGAGGATAAAATCCACGCCCGTTCCATCGGACCGTACTCGTTGATCACGCAACAGCCGCTGGGCGGTAAAGCACAGTTCGGCGGTCAGCGCTTTGGTGAAATGGAAGTCTGGGCATTGGAAGCCTACGGCGCTGCTTATACTCTGCAGGAAATCCTGACGGTCAAGTCGGACGATGTACGCGGTCGTTCGAAAACATATGAAGCCATTGTTAAGGGGGAAAATATTCCCGAACCGGGCTTGCCCGAGTCCTTTAATGTACTCATCCGTGAGTTGCAGGGTCTTGGGCTTGATATCGATTTGATCAATTCGAAAAAGAAATAGCATATTAACCAGGCTCATCCTTGAGTTTGGAGGTGACAGTTGAATTATTCTTTCGTTCATGACTTACCCTCTGCAGACGCTCGTTTCAACGCCATTTATATCGGATTGGCTTCGCCGGATAAAATTTTGGAGCGATCCAAAGGCGAGGTGACCAAACCTGAGACCATCAATTATCGTTCGTTCAAGCCGGAAAAAGACGGTCTCTTTTGCGAAAAGATATTTGGTCCGGTCCGCGACTGGGAATGTCATTGCGGCAAGTACAAACGCATCCGTTATAAAGGCATCACCTGCGACCGTTGCGGCGTTGAAGTTACCATGAAAAGCGTGCGCCGCGAACGCATGGGCCACATCACGCTGGCCGTGCCGGTGATCCACATCTGGTACTGGAAATCCCTGCCGTCGAAAATCGGCTATATTCTCGGCATGAGCATCAAGGAACTCGAAAAGATCATTTATTACGAGTCCTATGTGGTCACCCGTTCCGGCAAGAGCGGACTGGCGCTTCGCGAACTGCTCAGCGAAGAGGAATATCTTGAAGTGTCCAGCCGTATGTTGGAAGCGGAAAAAGACGTTGCGGCTGAAGAACGTTTTCAGGCGCAAATCGGCGGCCAGGCCGTATTGACGCTGTTAAAGAGCATCAATATCGACGAGTTGTCGGTAGAATTGCGCCAACAGGCGAAAAACGAAACCTCGATCCAGCGCAAAGCTGATGCGCTGAAACGTTTGAAAGTGGTGGAGGCCTTTCGTCGCGCCAACCGCAACCGCATCAACCGCCCGGAGTGGATGGTGATGACGGTCGTTCCGGTGGTGCCGCCGGAGTTGCGTCCCCTGGTGCCGTTGGAAGGCGGCCGGTTCGCTACCTCTGATTTGAACGATCTGTATCGTCGGGTCATCATCCGCAACAATCGTTTGAAAAAACTGCTGGAAATCAAGGCGCCGGAAGTCATTTTGCGCAACGAGAAACGCATGCTGCAGGAAGCTGTGGACTCGCTGTTCGATAACGGCCGCAAGACTTCGGCCGTGCGCAGCGACGGCAATCGCGCCCTCAAGAGCCTTTCCGATATGCTGCGCGGCAAACAGGGACGTTTCCGCCAGAACCTGCTCGGTAAACGCATCGATTACTCGGGCCGCTCCGTGATCGTCGTCGGTCCGGAACTGCATCTGCACGAATGCGGTTTGCCCAAGGAGATGGCCCTGGAATTGTTCAAACCCTTTGTCATCCGCAAACTTGTGGAACGCGGTTTGGTCAAGACCGTTAAAAGCGCCAAGAAACTGGTGGACCGCCGCAGCGCCGAAGTGTGGGACATTCTCGAGGAGATCATCGATGATCATCCCGTCATGCTCAACCGCGCGCCGACTTTGCACCGTCTCGGCATACAGGCTTTTCAACCGGTGCTGATTGAAGGCAAAGCCATTCAGATTCATCCGTTGGTGTGCGCCGCCTTTAACGCCGACTTTGACGGCGACCAGATGGCTGTGCACGTTCCGCTTTCGTTTTACGCGCAAATCGAAACCAAAGTGCTGATGTTGTCCAGTCACAACATTCTGTCGCCGGCTCATGGTCGACCTCTGGCCATTCCCAGCCAGGATATCGTGTTGGGCATTTATTATCTGACCAAACGCCGCACCGGCGTCAAGGGCGAAGGCATGATCTTTTCTTCTTCCGACGAAGTGCTCATCGCTTACCACGACGGCCGGATCGCCTTGCACGCACCCATTCAATTGCGTTTCAACGGACACATGATCGAGACCACCGTGGGTCGCGTGGTGTTCAATGAAATCGTTCCCAAAGAAATTCGCTTCGTCAACGAGCTGTTGACGAAAAAAGCCATCGAAGAGCTGGTGGCGCGCGCCTACAACAAACTGGGCAATTACGCCACGGCGATGTTGCTGGACGCTTTGAAAGAGATCGGCTTCCGTTACGCCATGAAATCCGGCACCACCGTCGGCATCGACGACGTGATTGTGCCGCCGGAAAAGGACGATCTGTTGCTGCAAGCCTATAACAGCGTGGAAGCGATCCAGGGCCGTTATGAACGCGGCATCATTACCGACGGCGAGCGCTATAACCAGATCATCGACATCTGGACGCACACCACCAGCAACATCGCGGAAAAAATGTTTGAGCGTCTGCGCCAGGACCGTCAGGGCTTCAATCCCATCTATATGATGGCGGATTCCGGCGCGCGCGGTTCCAAGGAACAGATACGTCAGCTGGCCGGCATGCGCGGATTGATGGCCAAACCGCAGAAAAAGATGACCGGTTCCATGGGCGAAATCATCGAGAACCCTATCACCGCCAATTTCCGCGAGGGTTTGACGGTGCTGGAATACTTTATCTCCACCCACGGCGCGCGCAAAGGTCTGGCTGATACCGCCTTGAAAACCGCGGACGCCGGTTACCTTACCCGCCGGTTGGTCGACGTGGCTCAGGACATTATCGTCACCACCACCGATTGCGGCACCATTCTCGGTTTGCGCGTCGGCGATCTGAAAGAGGGCGAAGAGGTCATCGAATCCATGGAAGACCGCATCATCGGCCGCGTTGCTGCCGAAGATGTCTTCGATCCGGAATCGGGCGACGTGATTGTACAGGCCGGCGATCAGATCAATGAGGATATTGCCAAACGCATCGGCGATTCCGGTCTGGAATCGGTCATGATTCGTTCCGTGCTTACCTGCGAAGCGCCGCGCGGCATTTGCGCCTTGTGCTATGGCCGCAACCTCGCGACCGGCAAAATGGTCAATATCGGCGAAGCGGTCGGCGTAATGGCCGCGCAATCCATCGGCGAACCCGGCACTCAGTTGACCTTGCGCACGTTCCACATCGGTGGCACGGCCTCCCGTATTGCGGCGCAATCGCAAGTAACGGTCAAACATGAAGGCAAAGTTTCTTTCGACAATTTAAAGACCGTCAAGCGCCAGGACGGCGACGTGATCTGCATAGGCCGCAACGGACGCATCAATCTGCTGGATCAGGACAACCGCGTGATCGAACGCTTGACCGTGCCTTACGGCGCCATCGTTCTGGTGACGCCCGGGCAGCACGTTGAAAAGAATCGATTGATTTTTAAATGGGATCCTTACACCGCCAGCATTATCAGCACGGTGAGCGGTCGCGTGCGTTTTCAGGATATTGTCGAGAATGTCACCTATCGCGAAGAGCTGGATGAAACCACGGGCATGCGCCAGCGGGTTATTATTGAAACCCGCACGCGCAATCTGAGCCCGACGATTCAAATCGTCGGCGACCGCGGTGAAGAGCTGGCCTCTTATGTCATTCCGACCCGCGCCCATTTATCGGTGCACGACAACGATACGGTTTCCGCCGGCGAAGTGCTGGTCAAGATTCCGCGTGAAATTGCCAAAACCCGCGACATCACCGGCGGTCTGCCGCGCGTGGCCGAGTTGTTCGAAGCGCGCCGGCCCAAGGAACCGGCCGTGGTGAGCGAAATCGACGGCTTAGTCGAGTTTGGTGAAATGAAACGCGGCGTGCGTAAAATCGTCGTCCGCTCCGAAGACGGGCATGAAGAAAAGAACTATATGATCGGCTACGGCAAGCACGTGTTGGTGCATCCCGGTGATTTCGTGCATGCCGGTGAAAAATTGTCCGAAGGGTCGGTCGCGCCGCACGATATTTTGGCCATCATGGGCGCCAACAAGGTGCAGGAATACCTGGTTAATGAAATCCAGGAAGTGTACCGGCTGCAAGGCGTGCGCATCAATGACAAACACATTGAAGTGATCGTGCGACAAATGCTGCAAAAAGTCAAAATCGAAGACGCCGGCGATACGCCGTATCTGGAAGGCGACCAGGTGGATCGTCTCGGCTTTTTGCAGGTCAACGAACACACGCGCAACCAGGTGGTCATCACCACCAAGGGCAACAGCAAAATGCAGGTGGGCGAGTTGGTTGAATTGGAAGAGTTCCGCAAGGTGGTGAAAAAGTTGGAAGCCGCCGGCAAAGAACTGCCCATTGCCCGTCCGGCGCAACCTGCGACTTTTCATCCGTTGCTGCTGGGCATCACCAAAGCCTCTTTGACCACGGAGAGTTTTTTCTCCGCTGCCTCTTTCCAGGAAACCACCCGTGTTTTAACCGATGCGGCGGTTGAGGGCAAGGTGGATGAACTGATGGGTCTTAAAGAAAACGTCATTATGGGTTATCTGATTCCGGCCGGCACCGGCCTCAACAAATTCCTGCAACTGCGCGTCTCCGGACCTGCCATCGATATTCCTGAGGAGTATCGTCAGGAATTGGAAACGCCGCGTAAGAAAAAAGCGGTGGTTGCGGATGAGGACCTGGATGACGAGGACCTGGAGTAATCATCATATCCTGAACCTTGCGAAGGTTTTAAAACCTTCGCAAGGATGTTTTGCAAGCACAAATCGCTCAATTTACGAACTATTTTAATAAAAATACTTGAATTCTTGTAAATTATTGCTTATATTATCAGGCTGTTCAGGCTATGATAAAATGGAGGAAGTGTGCCTACAATCAATCAATTGGTCCGTTTTGGACGTAAGCAACTGGAACGAAAAACCAAAGCGCCGGCTCTGGCCGGTTCTCCGCAGCGACGCGGCGTGTGTACGCGCGTTTATACCACTACGCCGAAAAAGCCCAATTCCGCTTTGCGTAAAGTGGCGCGCGTGAGATTGACCAATCAGTTTGAAGTCACGGCTTACATTCCCGGCGAGGGCCATAATCTGCAGGAACATTCGATCGTGTTGATTCGCGGGGGTCGTGTAAAGGACCTTCCGGGCGTTCGTTATCACATCATCCGCGGCGTGCTGGATACCAGCGGCGTGGCGGACCGTAAACAGAGCCGCAGCAAGTACGGCGCAAAACTGAAAAAGTAATATAGAGATCGTTTCATGCCAAGAAGAAAACGCGCAGCAAAAAGAACGGTATTGCCGGATCCTAAATATAACAGCATTCTGGTAACCAAATTCGTCAACGGCCTCATGCGCCGCGGCAAACGCAGCGTTGCGGAAATGATTTTCTACGATGCCGTGGATCATATCGCGAAAAAAACCTCCAGTGAAGGTTTGCCGATTTTTGAAAAAGCCATGCAAAACGTCAAACCGCTGCTGGAAGTGCGCTCTCGTCGCGTCGGCGGCGCCACCTATCAGGTGCCGGTGGAAATCCGTCATGACCGTCAACAGGCATTGGCCATTCGCTGGATTATCAGCTATGCCAAGGGCCGTAATGAAAAAACCATGTCCGAAAAGCTGGCCTCCGAATTGATCGCCGCATCCAAGAACGAAGGCAGCTCTGTAAAGAAACGTGAAGACACCCACAAAATGGCCGAGGCCAACAAAGCTTTCGCTCATTTCAAGTGGTAATATAAATTTTGATTGCCGGTCTTGCAGTCTAACTCTAACCCTTTTGCGCTCAAAGACAGCCGGGTTAGAAAGTGGTTGCGTAGACTTGGCGCACCAAGCGACTGTAGCACACGCATCACCATTTACTTAAAGCGTACGGTCGGCAAAAGCGTCAAGATCTTGCAGCCTTTTGTCGCACCCATGGTCCCAACACCTGATGGCAGGAGGACTCTTTAAGTAAGTGGTTTTTTTATGTCCAAGCCCCAACATTTAGAAAAGATGCGCAATATCGGCATCATGGCGCACATCGATGCCGGCAAGACCACGACTACGGAACGCATCCTTTTCTATACCGGAAAGGTTCATCGCATCGGCGAGGTGGATGACGGGGCAGCGACCATGGACTGGATGCAGCAGGAAAAAGAGCGGGGCATCACCATCACCTCCGCCGCCATTACCTGTTATTGGAAGAATTTTCGCATTAATATCATAGATACCCCGGGCCATGTAGATTTTACAGCCGAGGTAGAACGTTCTTTGAGAGTATTAGACGGCGCAGTGGCCATCTTTTGCGCAGTCGGCGGCGTTGAACCGCAATCAGAAACCGTATGGCGACAGGCTGACAAGTATCATGTGCCGCGCATCGCTTATGTCAACAAAATGGACCGGGTGGGCGCTGATTTCGACATGGTGATTGAGCATATGCGCAACAAATTGGCGGCTGTGCCGGTGCCGATTCAAATTCCCTGCGGCAGCGGCGACCAATTCGTCGGCATTATCGATCTGGTCACGATGAAGATGCTGGTGTTCGATGAAGAGAGCGCCGGCAGCAAGTGGGAAGAACGGGAAATACCCGAGAGCGAAATCGCCAAAGCCGCAGCCACGCGACACCTTATGGTGGAACTGATATCGGATTACGATGATGGGGTGATGGAGAAATTTCTTTCCAACATCGATCCTACGGAAGAAGAGATATTGGCCGCCCTGCGCAAGGGCACGCTGAAAAGCAAAATCAATCCGGTGTTATGCGGTTCGTCGTTCAAGAACAAAGGCGTACAGATGTTGCTGGACGCGGTTTTGCACTTTTTACCCAGTCCGCTGGAGATGCCTGATGTTGAGGGTGAAAATCACTATACGCGAAAAATGGAAAAACGCAAACCCTCGGTGGACGAACCGTTTACCGCACTGGCGTTCAAGATCATGACCGATCCCCATGTAGGCAAGTTGACCTACTTTCGGGTGTATTCGGGGCAAATGGATGTCGGTTCCACGGTGTTAAATACCGCGACTGAGAAAAAAGAGCGTTTCAGTAAAATTCTGCTCATGTCGGCCAACAAACGGGAAGAGATCGGTCACATTGCGGCCGGTGAGATCGCCGCTGCGGTCGGTTTGCGCAACACGCGAACCGGCGACACCCTGTGCGATCCCAAGCACCCGATCAGTCTGGAAAAAATGCATTTCCCGACGCCGGTCATCTTTATCGCCATTGAGCCCAAATCCAAAGCGGATCAGGATCGCATGGTGACCTCGCTGAACGCTCTGGCGGATGAAGACCCGACCTTTCAGTTTCACACCGATAGTGAAACCGGGCAGTTGATCATCGCCGGCATGGGCGAGCTGCACCTGGAAATCCTGGTGGATCGGTTGTTGCGCGATTTCAAGGTGCAAGCCAATATCGGCAAACCGCAGGTGGCCTATCGTGAGACCATCACGGTTCCGATCACCATCGAGACGCGGTTCGTCAAACAAACCGGCGGCAAAGGTCAGTACGCACATGTGGTGATCGAGTTCAGTCCGACAACGGCGGACAAAGAGTTCGAGTTCGAAAACCACATACAGGCGGGCGTCATTCCCCGAGAATTCATCAAACCGGTTTCGGACGGTATCAAAGAATCCATGGTCAGCGGCGCCATCGCCGGTTTCCCGGTGATCCACATCAAGGCGTGTCTGATCGACGGTTCTTTTCACGACGTCGATTCCTCCGAGTTGGCTTTTCGCATCGCCGGTTCCATGGCTCTGCAGGACGCGGTTCGTAAAGCCAAATCAGTGCTGATGGAACCGATGATGGACCTGGAGGTCATAACGCCGGATGAGTATCTGGGCGGCATTCTCGGCGATCTGGCTGTCAGAAGAGCTAAAATCGTCGATCATACGCACAAAAAAGACAGTCAAATAATTCGCGCGACTGTGCCCTTGGCTGAGATGTTCGGCTATGCCACTTCGCTGCGCAATCTCTCGCAAGGACGCGCCGTTTTTACCATGCAATTTTTAACTTATCAAAATGTACCGGAAGAAGTCGGCAAAAAGCTGCTGCAAAAAATGGGTTTGGCAGCATGAAAAACAAAAATTGATTGTACCATAAATAGAGTATCATCGAAGGAGATTATACGATGGCTAAGGCAAAGTTTGAGCGTAACAAGCCGCATGTTAATATCGGCACCATCGGTCACGTGGATCACGGCAAAACGACGTTGACGGCTGCGATCACGCAGGTGTTGTCGCTAAAGGGTTTGGCGCAAGCGCGAGCGTACGATGAGATCGACAATGCGCCGGAAGA
>CAYLWO010000137.1:0-15039 GCA_964387285.1 uncultured Cytophagia bacterium
TCTTTCCTGGCGTCCTGGCGCGAGTAGTTTTACCTGGCTACATTCTGCAGAAACCATTCATAGGTCTTGCGGATGCCGTCGGGCAAAGCGATCTGGCTGCGCCAGCCGAGATCATGCAGCTTGCGCGCATCCAGCAACACGCGCGGCGCGCCGTCCGGCTTGGACGCGTCGAATTCGATCATGCCGCGATACCCGACTGCGGCCCTGACCAGATGCGCCAATTCATTAATGGAAAGGTCCTGACCCGAGCCGACATTGACGATTTCAGGCTGGTCATAATTCAACATGAGAAATAAACAGGCTTCGGCCAGATCATCGACATGCAGGAACTCGCGCCTCGGCATGCCGGTGCCCCAAACAGACACCGCAGGCAAATCATGTATCAACGCCTCATGGAATTTTCGCAGCAACGCCGGCAAAACATGCGCGGAGGCAAGATCGAAATGATCCTGAGGTCCATATAGATTGGCCGGTACGATTGAAATAAAATTACAATCGTACTGCCGGCGATATGCCTGACCCATTTTTATGCCGGCGATTTGCGCAATGCCATAGGGTTCGTGAGCCGGCTCCAGCGGACCGGTAAACAGCTGATCTTCCCGGACCGGCGGATGCGCATTCCTGGGATATACGGCCGCACTGCTAAGGAAAAGCAGTTTTTTCACTCGCGCCAGATAACCGCCGTGCAACACATTGAGCAGCATCTGCAGGTTTTCGTAGAGAAACTGGCCGCCGTAGGTGTGGTGGCTGAGAATGCCGCCGGATCGGGCCGCATTATGAAAAACATATTCCGGATGTTGCTCCAGATAAAAATTCAACACCGCCTGTTGATCCTGCAGATCCAATTCATCCGGGCTATAACACAGCAGGTTTTGATAACCGGCTTTTTTCAAGGCGCGCAAAATAGCGGCGCCGGTCATGTCGGTGTGGTCGGTTATCCAGATTTTGGCGTCACGATTCATAATGTTCCAAGTTCGGGTGTACATGCGTTGCCGGGTCTGTCCGGCAAAGCCAAGCTTTTTTGACAATGGCGTTCCCAAGCTGCAGCTTGGGAACAAGGAGAAAGCTGGAAAACGAGAAAAAACGCGATGATTTTTAATTCTCGCGCCAAGACGCAAAGGCGCAAATAAAAACGTTAAAAAATCTTTCTTTGCGTTCTTGGCGTCTTGGCGCGAGTTTGTTTTTTCTTTCCTTGGCGTCTTGGCGCGAGTTGTTCTTTTATCTTGGCGAGATCAGGCCTTGACGATATTGGCTTTTTTCAGCGGTCCGTACAACTGGAACACATTGCGGGAATCCACGATCAGTTTGGCGTTGCGCTGCACCAGATCGTAATCGACCTGCGTATGATCGGTGATGACGATAACCACATCGTATTTCTTAACCGTGCTTTTGGTCAACGCCACGCTGGACATATCGTATTGATATTTGCGCGTAGCCGGCAGTTGCGGCACATAGGGATCGTGATAATCCACCTTGGCGCCTTTTTCACGCAGAATCTCCATGACCTTAAAAGCCGGAGTTTCCCGCATGTCGTCGATATCTTTTTTATAAGCAGCGCCGAGAATCAAACATTTGGAATTGCGCACGCTCTTGTCTACGTTGTTGAGCGCTTCGACGGTTTTTTCCACCACATAATAGGGCATGTTGGTGTTAACCTCGCCGGCCAGTTCGATGAAACGGGTGGGCATGTCGAACTCGCGCGCTTTCCAGGTCAAATAAAACGGATCGATGGGAATGCAATGGCCGCCCAGTCCCGGACCCGGGAAAAATGGCATAAAGCCGAAGGGTTTGGTCGAAGCGGCGCGGATCACTTCCCAGACATCGATGCCCATGCGATCGAGGATCATCTTCATTTCATTCACCAGGGCGATGTTGACGCAGCGAAAGATGTTCTCCAGCAGCTTGGCGGATTCGGCCACGCGCGTGCTGGTCACCGGCACCGGCGTGGTCACATAGGCGTATAATTTAACCGCGCAATCCAAAGCGTAAGGATCGTCCGCGCCCACCACTTTGGGAATATTGCGCAAATTATATTTGGGATTATTCGGATCCTCGCGCTCCGGCGAAAAAGCAATATAAAAATCCTTGTTGCATTTCAAACCGGACTGCTCCAGTATCGGCCGCAGCGCTTCATCGGTAGTGCCGGGCCAGGTACTGCTTTCCAGAATCACCATTTGCCCTTTACGCAGATACGGCTTGAGTTCATGACCGGTGTTTTCGATATAAGAGAGATCCGGTTCGCGATGTTCATCCAGAGGCGTGGGCAGCGCCAGCAACAGCACATCCGCTTGCGCAGATTTGGCAAAGTCCGAAGTGAACGAGGTTTTACCCATGGCGACGATCTCGGCGATTTTCTCCGAAGGAATGTGTTTGATATAGCTTTTGCCCTTGGACAATTTGGCTATTTTACTTTCGTCGATATCGAAACCGATAACCTGGACGCCTTCGCGAGCGAACTCGATCAACAACGGCAAACCGACATATCCGAGACCGACAATGCCAATGACTGCCTTTTTCTGCTCGATCTTTTTCTTCAGATCCATAAAATCCCTCTCCTTCAAAGTGTGTAGCGAATTTATACTTCAACAGTTAGTTTCGTTGACATTTTGAAAACCAAAATTATGCGATAGGTGCTCGGCAAACAACCTGCGAACAGGAAGATTATCGTTAATGACATTTGCGAAAGTCGCCAAGAGCCTGTCGCAAAAGGCAGAACAACCCCGGGGATTCGGTTTTTGTGATCCCGGGTTTCTTAACTCATTGATTATGCGTCGAGAGACACCCGGAGTGGCCGCAAAAAGCGCGGCCACATCCGGGGTCTGGGGTTTTGCGACAGTCGCCAAAGGTCCGACATTTCCTGGCCCTTTTGCGCAAAAAACAAGATTTAATACACTAACAACTCTATAAACTATCGTCCCGTCACTTACAGAAGCAGCGCTCCTGCAAACCAGGGCAGAACCTCAGGCGAGTGCCCTCTCATAATACTTAAATTCTGACCGGGGATTGCTTAAGCGCAGTTAATCCCCTGTGTCAAGAAACGCGCTTAAATTCGCAGTGACTCTCAGTTTTCGTGCTATTTAAGCCATCAGGGCATTCAGGCCAGAATTAACTCAGGATGCCCTGTCTTACGCCAACCTTTACATGGCGATTTGTGCTCAGAAACAACCTTGCGAAGGTTTTAAACCTTCGCAAGGAATTTGTTGCCAATTTATATGGCCAGCAGCGTATTTTCCGCCGCCTGCAGTAAAATCGATTTGCCGATCGCTTCAATGTGAATGACAAACCACTTGTTGCCGCGCAACTCGGTCAACACGCCTTCCAAGCCGTACAAAGGGCCGGAGGTAATGCGTACGCGGCTGCCCGGCAATATGCCGTCTTCAACCGCCAACTGGTGCGGCGAACCCAAAAGCCGGCGGACGGCCTCCAGCTCTTCGACGCGCACCGGCGCCGGTTCATTGTTAAACGTCACCAGGCGCGCCACACTGGGAACCTGCAACACATCATAGCGCCGGGTGTAGGCTATGTGCGCAAAAATATAGCAGGAAAAAAGCGGGGCTTCAACCCAGCGTCGACGATCTTTCCACTGACGCAACGAGCGATGCAGCGGTAAAAAATTTTCTATCCCGGCCTGGTCAAGATAATATTGTACTTTTTTTTCATGACGCGGACGCGTTACAAAAGCGTACCACAACGGTTCTGAATAAATGCCCATTTCCTACCTGTCTGTTTACATCGCGTCCGTTTTTGCGTTACGCTTTATACTGGTGTTTTTTTCGTTTGGCGGCTGAGGCGTCGCTGTCGCTGCCATAATAGTACTGATGATAATAATAGTAATAATAGGAACCATAGACGTCGGCCACTTTGATGCTGTTCAACACAACGCCCATGATGGGCGCATTCACCTTGGTCAATTGATCATGCGTGCGCATGACCGCCTCTTTTTCGGTCACGCCGGAACGAACGACCAGCATCACGCCATCCACGAGCGAGGACAAGATCGAAGCATCGGCAACGGCGATGGTCGGCGGCGTATCGATCAGCACCATGGCGTACCTGCTCTTGGCATATTCCAGCAATTGCCGCATTTTATCCGTGGCCAGCAATTCAGCGGGATTAGGCGGCAACACGCCGCAACTGAGCAGTTCCAATTCCGGCAAATCAGGCAGGGCTTTGACCGATTCTTCCAGGGTGTTGCGTCCGACCAGGATATTGGTCAGACCGGTTTTGCGATCCAGCCCGAAAAGTTTATGCAAAATGGGGCGGCGCAGGTCCGCGTCGATCAACAGCGTTTTGTTGCCCATTTGTGCAAAGGTGATGGCCAGATTGGCAACGGTCGTTGATTTGCCTTCTTTGGGGCCGCTGCTGGTGACCATGAGCACCTTGATGGGCCGATCCGGCGTGGTAAACAACAGATTCGTGCGCAGCGTTCGATACGCTTCGGATATGGGCGATTTGGGTTTGAGATGCACCACCAGCCGTTCGTTTATGGACTTGACTTCCGGATCAGAGCCGCCGTTGCGCAACTTGGTGAACATGCCGTTGGTCTGTTCCGGCTTGATGAACGGAATCGTGGCCATGATCGTCAGGGAAAGCCGCTCCACATCCTCCATGGTGCGCACCGAACTGTCCATATATTCCAGAACAAAAGCGATGCCGATGCCCAGACCGAGGCCCACCAGCACGCCGAGGATGACGTTCAGTTTTTTCTTGGGACGGATAGGGTTCTTGGGCGGTTTGGCGGAATCGATAATGCGCACATTGCCCAGTTGCCCGACTTCGGTGATGCGCGATTCCTGATATTTTTCCTGCAGCATGATGTAAATTTTTTCATCCACCTGAGCGGAGCGCATGAGACGCGCCAGGGTGAGGCTTTTTTCCGGCAGGGATTCCAGTTCCCGATTATAGCGATCGACAATTGCGTGCAACGCATCGACCTTGGGCTGCAGAGACTGGATCTCGGTTTCGGCTTCGATTTTGCTGGTGAACAGTGTGCCGGACAGTTGCGCGGGATCGATAAAATCGGCAGCCGCGGCTTTGGTGGCCTCCTGCCTGAATTTGTCCTTCAACGCCTGTACCTGAGCGCCCAACTGTTGCACATTGCTGTTGGTTGATTCATCCACGCCCAATTCCACCAACTGGGCGCGATACTTGGCCAGCTCCGCTTCCTTCTCCGCCATCTGCTTTTTCAATTCGCTCAAATAGGGCTGAGAAGAGATGGTCTCCATGTCGATGTTGACGTTGCGTTCAGCCAGCTGTCTGTTGATATAGGCGAGCCGCTGTTTGTTGGCTTCCCACTCAGTGACCGCCTCGTTATACATGGTTTCGAACTCGGCGGTTTTGCGCACCAGTTCTTCGGTCTCTTTATCCAAAGCCACCACTTTGGCCCGTTCTTTATAGGTCTTTAAAGACTCTTCCGACCGGGCCAGCTCGGTGCGCAGTTTTTCCAGTTGTTCTTCCAAAAAGTTTTTAACCTGCCGAACCTCAGCCTGACTTTGCGCCTGATTCATGGTCTTGTAAGCGTCCGCCACGGCATTGGTCAGATAAGCGGCTTCGAACGGCGAAAGCGCGCTCACTTTGATTTCAATCATATCCGTGTTGCGGATGGGCGTCACGCTGATGGACTTGCGCAGATTTTCGGTCAAGGTCTCATCCTTGATGCGCTCGCCTTCCCTTTCACCGAAACCGGCGCCGAAAATTTTATGCCACAGGGAGGAACGATTTTTCGCGTCCGCCGGCGTGTTGCCGAGAATGCGCAATCGTGTTGCATATTCCGATATTTTCAGATTGTCAATAACGATTTCCGCCAGGGTGCGGCTTTTTAAAATTTCCACCTGATTGTTGATCATGGTCTCTTTTTTGATCATGGTGGAAAAATCGAACAGGGATTCGCCCATGCCGCCCTTTTGTTCCACCATGATTTTCGCGGCTGCTTCATACACCGGTTCGGTGGTAAAAGTGTACAATAAAGTGGATGACGCCACAATTAAAAAACAGATGGCGATCAGATAACGGCCTTTGTACAGGACGCGGACATAATCGCGGAAGGTCAACTGCCGGTCGCGAACGGACTGGTGCGGTCCGCGAAACGAGCCGCCACCCTTTTGCTGGCTTGTATGGACTGGATTCATCATCATAGGTTAGTCCGGTTAGATGCGCTGATTCAAGTGGATGCGATGCTCAACGATTTTTCGAGTAATATTCGACCAAGGCCCATACCTGAATAAGGGCGCCTATTTTTACCGCGAATTCAAAAAATTTACTGACAAAATAATAATTGGTGCCGGACACCACCACCGTATCTCCGGGCTTGAGCACCGGAATTTCCACCGCCTTGCCGGTTTCGAGAAATTTTTTAACATCGACATTGATCACCTGGTCGGGCGTGTTGTTGCTGGTTTTGCCCGGCCGCACCACTTTAATGCTTTTGATTTTCGCCTCTTCGCGCGGGCCGCCGGCATAGGAGAGCAGGGAAATCAGATCCGTATCATAGGGCACCATGTACTGTCCCGGTTTATGCACAAAACCCCAGACGTTCACGGCCATCAACACCTGGTCCTGGCTGCCGAGAAAATATTGCGCTGCACGGTTTTGATCCCCGCCGGTCCCGGATGTTTGTGCGAATGCCGCAATCGGTAGGAGCAACGCGACAAGAACAAGAAGCGATTTCACAGTTGTTGTCAAATTTAGAAGCCTTTCAAAGGATGTGCTCTGAGCGATTTCCGTGTTTTATATTGAGGCACAAGCCGGAGGCTTGTGCTACGCGATGGGCCGGCGCCCAGCAAAAAATCATTGTCCCTAAAAAAATCATCTAGTAGGTAGTACCGGCTACTTTAACCGGAAATATTGCCGCTTAAAGGCTGAACTTTATTCCTAGCGCATATCCACGGTTTCAAATCCCTCCGGCACGGTCAGTTTAAAATCCTGATCAGTCAATGCCGCATCCAGCTTTAACGCGGTCACTTCATACATGGAATCGTTGCCGTTGGCGTCGGTCTGTTTGACGCGACTCATAATCCAGGTGTTCTTGTTCACCCACAATTCCAGCCTGCGCTCGAATTCATCTTCAGACAAGGCGGTTAACAACACGCGAAAATGGGGCGCGTCCTGCACGGTTTCCTGAGCCAGCAGTTCTGCTTTATAGTTCTTAAAATACTTTTCGATGAAACTTTTCAGAAACGGATTGTTCTCTTTGCCCGAGGCGGCGTGATCGATCATCACCTGCCGGTTGGATTTAGACAACGTCCATAAGGTGACGCCGTCGGTGACAATGGTTTGATCCTGCAACTCGATGCGAAACATGACGCCGTTTTTGGTGCACAAGGAACCCCTGGTGACCTGGGTTTCGTTCGCCATTTTCCAATGAAAGGTCTGCGTAAAATCGGCGCACACGCGGTCCAGGGATTCGTATTTCTGCTTCACCTTGGCCAATACGGAAGAGGCGGTTTGCGCATGCAGCGAGGCGGACAGCAAAAATGTGAAACAAATGGTTAAAATTTTTCGAATCATGATTGTTTCCAATAAATAAATTTTTTCTTAATCCAGATAAACTGGGATTAAATGTCGGACAATTCTGGTGACTGTCGCAAAAGTATTTACCCCCTGAAATCTCTGACTTTTGCAACAATCTCAGAGGGTGTCGTCCTGAGGGCTGCCGTGATCGATTCCAGAAATCATCAACGCATGTCTTTGGCAGGCCGAAGGATCTGTTCGCGTCGCTGTTTTAGCCGCTACGCCGGGAACAAGCGGCGAACAGATGCTTCGCTGCTCATAGCCCCTTTTGTCGTATAAGGGGATTGCTTCACTCCACCACGGCGAACGCTCATTACCAACATCCTTGCCTCCGTACGCAATGACACGGGTAGAGTATTATTGAGCAAGCGCGGCCTGCATGCCGCGGTACGATCTTATTCTTCCTCTGTCTCGCTCCGGTTCATGGCTTCCAGTTCTTCGGGGGTCATCAAAACCTCACGGGCCTTGCTGCCCTCAAAAGGCCCGACCACGCCGGCCTGCTCCAGCTCATCGATCAACCGCGCAGCGCGCGAATAACCAACTTTGAGCCGGCGCTGTAAAATGGAAACCGAGCCCTGGCCGGTGCGCACGACAATGCTCATGGCCTCGTCAAACAGCGCATCCCGTTTGCCGCCGCCCAATCCGTCGCGCGCCAAACCGTCCTCTTCTTCCTCATGAAAAGCAGGCAACGCTGATTTCGGATACATCGGCTGTTTGTTGATATGATCGATGATCTGTTCTATTTCCGCCAGACTGATATAGCCGTTGTGAATGCGGATGGGTTCCGGACTGCCCGGCGGCAAAAAGAGCATATCGCCGCGACCCAACAACTTTTCTGCGCCGTTCATATCCAATATGGTGCGCGAATCCACTTTGGTGGCAACCTGAAACGCCATGCGCGCCGGGAAATTGGCTTTGATCACGCCGGTGATGACATCCACAGACGGCCGTTGCGTGGCCACAATAAGATGAATACCGACCGCGCGCGACATTTGCGTAAGCCGGGCAATGGGTTCTTCCACGTCATTGTGCGCGCTGCTGGTCATCATCAAATCCGCCAGCTCGTCGATGATCAACACCAGATAGCTGAGTGTGGCCGTGGCCGGGTCGCTGTCCTTGATGCGGCCGTTGCTCAGACGCTGATTATACTCCTCGATATTGCGCACGCCGGCGCCGGCCAGCAATTCATATCGCCGTTCCATTTCCTGTTCCACAGCCTTTAACGTGGCAATGGCGGTTTTGGCGCTGGTGGCAACTTTTTCCTTCAATCCTTCCACATGTGCCAGATGATGACGATAGAGCCGGGCATAGGTGGACAGCTCTAAACGTTTCGGATCGATCATGATCATCTGCACTTCAGAGGGATGCGCTTTGTATAAAAAGCTGGTGATGATGGTGTTCAGGCAAACGCTTTTTCCCGATCCGGTCGAACCGGCGATAAGCAAATGCGGCATGCCGGTCAGGTCGGCGATAAAAGGCGCACCGGAGATGGTTTTGCCAAGACCGATGGACAACGGCGACCTGGATTCCTGAAACTGCGGCGTGGCCAAAGTTTCGCGCAAATAAACCATGCTGGGAGTAGGATTGGGCAACTCGATGCCCACGGCCGCTTTGCCGGGAATGGGCGCCAGGATGCGCACCCGTTTGGCGCGCATGGCCATGGCCATGTCGTCCGCCAGACTGGTAATTTTGGCAACTTTGATGCCGGGCGCCAGTTCCAGTTCATAACGCGTGATCACCGGTCCGGGATGAATTTCAACGACTTTGGCCTGGATGTCGAAATCCGCCAGCTTGCCTTCCAGCATGCGCGCGTTGGCATGCATCTCGCTGTCGCTCACGGTGATTTGCGGGCCTTCCGGCATCTGCAAATATTCCAGCAAGGGAAATTTGTAATCGCTTTTATTCAGCGAAGTAGGCACAGGAGCCAAATCATCTTCGGCCTCCTCGTCCTCTTCTTCCTCGACCATCGAGTCCTGCAAAATTGGCGCTGTTGTTTTCGGTTTCAGCGGCAGAGGAACCGTTTTCGGCTTGGCGATGAGCGGCGGGGTCCACTCTTTTTCTTCCTCCTGCTCCTCCAGCTCTTGCTCCTGCTCTTTCTCAGGCAGAGACGCTTCGCGTCCGGGCGTGCCGCGCAGAGAAGGCATCAGCCGTGTGGCGGGATTGCGTTTGCCCGCCAGTTTATGAAACGCAGCGACGGTGCGAACATAGATGCGTGCAAACAATCCCGAGACGGTATTAATGACCTCGCGATAGGTAATGGAGGTGAAAACCAGCACCGTAATAAAAATCAAACCAACCATCAAAACAATGGCGCCGATTTTACCGAGCAATTTGGCCAGCAGACCGGCGCCCATGACGCCCAGCAATCCGGAGAATTGATACGGCGGCAGTGCGTTTTCCGCAACCACCATGCTGTAAATGGCGCCGCTCAGAGAAACATAGTAGGCAATGAGAAGAATGAAAACCGACCAGCGACGCAATGCGGTCGTGTCCCGATCCAACAACCGGCTGACGCCCCAGGCGATAATTAAAAAGGAAATGACAATAACCGGATAACCGATGGTCAGATGAATGAGATACCAGGAAAGCCAGACGCCGGCCAGGCCGAGGCTGTTGTGCACCAGGCCAAAGTGGATGTTTTTCGGATTATCCTCAGGATTAAACGTCACAAAAGCGATCAACAACATGACGCCAAAAATAATAAGCAGGATGCCGGTCAACTCATCCAGACGATGCTGATCAAAATGGGCCGCTCTGGCCGCCGGTTTCGATTTTTGTGTTTTCTTGGCCATGCAAATTAGACGGTTGTGCTGGTTAATAATCGAATAGATCCATCTGCAAAAATCGGCGTTACCTCAAACGCGTTGACCCGGGAGCAGATTTCCAGATCATCGCTGAAACCGATCTTGTTTAAATATTCGCCATGGGGACTGGTTTGCATCATGGCCAGCAGATCTATTTTGTGGATACGGGCCTGAGCCATGGCTGATTTCGCCCGTTCACTGATCTGCCAGCGTTGTTCATCCTGGTCTTGCAGCCGCTCGACCAGCAGACCGGCGCAGACCGTATCTTCAAGCGATTCGCGCTTGTCCTGCCCCGCGCAAACCAGCACGATATCTTGTTCCGTATTGCGCAGAACGTTGGTTAGGCTGCGCAAATTCAACAGGGAAAGAATCAATATCCGCGTGGCCGCTTGTGCAAGCAACAGACTGCGCGTGCCGTTGGTCGTGGTCATGACAATCGTCTTGCCGGCCACAACCGCGGATTGGAACTCTTTGGGGGAATTGCCCAAATCGAATCCATTAATTTTTCGACCGTGTCGTTCGCCGGCCAACAGCACCAGAGGACGGGGAAAAATTTCCGCGGCTTGCCAGGCATCATCAATCTCGGCAACCGGTATGATCTCGGTGCAGCCATTGGCCAGGGCTGTGCAGATGCAACTGGCGGCGCGCAACACGTCGATAACCACGGCAGTGGTGTTCTGAAAATCATACGCCGGCTGTTCGGTCGGCGCCATGATCACGTCGAGCTTGTTCATAGGCCTCTTATCCGCAAAAGAATTGCTCCGCGCTCATTGCGGAGACCGTTGCACAAACGGTGTTTCGCAAACAATCGCCGGAGATTGCGTGTTGCGAATTTCAATGCTTAACGGTGTGCCCACTGCGGCCAGGGCAGCCGGAACGTACCCTGTGCCGATGCCCATTTCCAAAATGGGAGAAAAAGTGCCGCTGGTCACCTGTCCCACGGGATTAGCGTTGCTGAAAATACGATAGCCGTGACGCGGAAACGCCTTGCCGGCCATGCTGAAACCGACCAGCTTGCGTTGTAATCCTTTTTCCCGCACCTGCGCGATGGCGTCATGTCCGATAAAATTACCTTTGGATAATTTCGTTATCCAACCCAATCCGGCTTCCAGGGGATTGGTCGTCTCGTCGATATCGTTGCCGTACAAACAATATTTCATTTCCAGTCGCAAAGTATCGCGAGCGCCAAGTCCGATGGGTTCGATATCAAACTCTTTGCCCGCCTCCATGACCGCGTGCCAAACGTGTTCGGAACGTTCGACCGGAAAACATAATTCAAAACCAGGTTCACCGGTGTAACCGGTGCGGGACATCATCATGGGAACCCCGGCGGCCTGCCCTTCCGTAAGCCAGTAGAAGGGAATCTTGCTCAAATCGCTGGTGGTGAGTTTTTGCAACACCGCAATGGCCTTGGGACCTTGCAGAGCCAGCAGAGAACATTCATCGCTTTTATTTTCCATGACCACGCCGGACGGCAGATGGGAATACAGCCAGTCCCAATCCTTTTGCAGATTGGATGCATTCACCACGAGCAAATATTTATCCGGCAGGCGATAAACCAAAAGGTCGTCGACAATGCCGCCGTTTTCATAACACATGGCAGAATATTGCACCTGGTTTACCGCGAGCTTGCTCACGTCATTGATGGTCATTTTCTGCAAAAACTCCAACGCCGCAGGACCTTTGACGTAGAACTCACCCATGTGTGAAACGTCGAACAAGCCTACAGTCTGACGAACACGACGATGTTCCTCCATGATGCCGCGGTATTGAATGGGCATGTAATAGCCGGCAAATTCGACAAGCTTGGCGCCCAATTTCTGATGAATATCGTAAAAGCCTGTTTTTTTGATTTCCATTGTTTTGCTCAACCCAATTTATGATTAACTGCAATCAGAGTATTTGCAACATTTAAAGTAGCAAGTATTTCGCAGAGTGTCAAGGCCATTTTTCGCTAAAATTATCAAGTGGTTACACAATCAAAAAACCCTTGGAATACTTTCCATATATAAGGGGATTGCTTCACTCCAACCCGGTTTGTCTACTTTGTTTGCAATTGTGACTGCGTTCGCAATGACACGGTCTTTTGTTAGTTGGGTAATTATTGCACTACGAGTTGTTATCCGCGCAAAATGGTTAAAAAAATACCCTTGCGAACGTTGCTAACCTTCGCAAGGGTAATGTCATTTATGGCAGAATTTAGAATAGATTGATTACATCATTGGCAACGACGAAAATCATCAAGGCCAGCAGCAGGGCCATGCCGATTTGTTGCATGACAATGCGGATTTTAGTGGAGAGGGGGCGACGTATAACCGCCTCGATCAACAACACCAGCAAATGTCCGCCATCCAGGGCAGGCACCGGCAAGAGATTGAGGATGGCCAGATTCAGACTCAGCAAAGCGGCAAAGATCAGCAGACTGCCAAAACCGGAACGCGCCGAATCACCGGCCATTTGTGCGATGCGCACCGGACCGCCCAGTCCCTCTTTTAGCGACACCTCGCCGGAAAAGAGCATGCCGAAGGACTTAAAAACCGCCACGGTCATCATCCAGGTGGAACGGGCGCCGGTTTGCAGCGATTCAAAAATACCTGCAGGCCGGGTTTTAGTCTTGGGCGCTATGCCGATGAGTCCGATGTTTTCTATTTTCTCCCGTTGCGGCGTAACGGTCGCAGACATAAATTGCTCGTTGCGTTTCCATTCAATCAGCAGGGGTTTTTCAGCGGAACGATGAATGATGGCCACCAGTTGTTCCCACTGTGTGATTTCCTGATTATCCAGGCGAACGATGACGTCGCCTTCCTGCAATCCGGCGGCCTGCGCAGG
Organism: uncultured Cytophagia bacterium; assembly: GCA_964387285.1. Classification (GTDB taxonomy): domain Bacteria; phylum Zhuqueibacterota; class Zhuqueibacteria; order Residuimicrobiales; family Residuimicrobiaceae; genus Anaerohabitans. The sequence goes on from CAYLWO010000137.1 coordinate 13,143, forward strand.
CATATTTTCCGACACGCGTCCCACAACAGGTCCAATGGATTCCGCAATGCCCATCATATAGGCGCCGACGGAAAAAATAAGAATGGTCAACAGCACATTGAAAAGCGGACCGGCGGCGATCACCAATGCGCGCGCCCATACCGGTTTAGACATGAACTCCCAGGGTTCGCCTTTGACGCCTTCCACGTCCATGCTCTCATCGATCATGCCGGACATTTTGACATAACCGCCAAAGGGCGTAGCAGACACGCAATAATCGGTATCGCCTATTTTTTTACCGAACAGGCGAGGAGGATAACCGATGGAGAAACGCTCTACGCGTATGCCAACCAGTTTGGCGAATAAAAAATGACCCAATTCGTGCACAAAAATCAGCAGACTCAGCACAAAAAAGAAAGGGATAATATAGGTGGTAAAAATGTTGGCAATCAAAAAAGGCATACATTCATCCTTGCTGGTTTAAAACAACTTTAAAAAAGGTAATCAAATTTTATCGAAAATCATAATGAATTATGGTGCAACCGGCCCTGATGCTGAAAAATCTGTAAAAGGTATACGTCGCAAACCGGCAAAGGTTTCCAATACGAAAAGTTGGCTGACCCTTGCCGCACGAACTTTTATCGGGGTTCGTGATTAATGAATTACCATTTTTCGTCGTACGAACCGACGTGCCCATTGATCGGCCGCCAGCAGCTCTTCTGCTGTCGGATCCAGTTGCGGCTGATGCGCTTGCAGGGCCTGGTCAATGTGTTCGGCAATTTCCGGAAAAGAGATTTTTTCCGCTAAAAACAAATGTACGGCTTCCTCGTTGGCCGCATTGAGCACCGCTGGCGCCAGACCGCCGGCAGCCAGGGCCTCATAAGCCAGACGCAGACAAACAAACTTTTCCGTATCCGGTTGCTCAAAAGTAAGCGATAACGCCTGCTGAAAGTCCAGACGCGGCAATGTCGATGGCTTGCGCTCCGGCCAGGACAGGGCCACCTGGATGGGCACGCGCATGTCCGGCAATCCCAATTGCGCTTTGATGGAGCCGTCGCAAAAGAGCACCATGGAATGGATGATGGATTGGGGATGAACCACGACTTTGATTTTTTCTGCCGGCGCATGGAACAGCCAGTGCGCTTCGATGATCTCCAATCCTTTGTTCATCATGGTAGCGGAATCGATGGTAATTTTTTTCCCCATGGACCAATTGGGATGCTTGAGCGCCTGCTCCACGGTGATTTTACCAAATTCACTTTTTGGCAGGGTGCGAAAAGGTCCGCCGGATCCGGTCAAGAAAATGGTCTCGATATTTTTCTGCTCTTCGCCCCAAAGACATTGAAATATGGCGCTGTGCTCGCTGTCAATAGGCAAGAGCGCGGCATTATGTTCCGCGGCCGCCTGGTTTACCAGACTGCCGCCGATGACCATGGTTTCTTTATTGGCCAGGGCCACAGGCTTGGCGCGCTGCAAAGCAGCCAGGGTGGGTAAAAAACCGACGCTGCCGACCACCGCATTCACCAACAAATCATAGTCGGCGCTTGCCGCCAATTGCTGCAATGCATGGGCGCCGCACACCAATTCCACGCCCAGCTTTTCAAAAGCACGGTGTTGTTCCGCATCTGCCATGCTTCCCGTCAGGGCGGCCACTTGCGGCCGGAATTGCACAGCCTGCTGATAGAGTTTTTCGAATTGGCTGTGCGAGGAAATCGCAGTAATTTTAAAATCCTCCGGCAGCCGCGCAACAATGTCCGTGGTGTTAATGCCGATGGATCCGGTTGCGCCGAGAAGACAGATTTTTTTCATGGAATATTTTTTCTATCATTGATTAATACAAAAGGTTGTCATTCCGAGCCCTGCCGTGAACAGTCTGTCAGTGCAGCCATCATTCTTTTTTGGCAGGGCGAAGAATCTG
>CAYLWO010000138.1:0-3762 GCA_964387285.1 uncultured Cytophagia bacterium
TCTGCGCCTTTGTTCGCAATGACAGGGCTGTCGTGATATCTGGTGAATCATATTCTCCATTACTGGACACCTTGCGAAGATTTCTGGCTAGAATGAGAGTGAAATTTTCCTCTACCGTTGTGCTATTGCATAAACCTTCGCGAGGTCAAGCCTACATACAGCAATTCTTGTATTTTCTGCCGCTGCCGCAGGGACAGGGATCATTGCGTTTAATATCGGAATTAACATATGCCGCTGCAGATTGGCGCTCCTTTTGCCAGTCGTGCGCCAGTTTTGAAAATTTTGCATGAGCATGTGCAAAAAAAATCTCGTAGGCTCTGCACAAGGAGGTGGATTGTCGTTCACGCGGACAACCGCCAAAACAATGCCGAAGCCAGGGGCATACATCGCATTTTTCCGGCCGTTGCTTTTTTCTTGAACCAAATTCCGTTTGTAAATCCGAGTTGAGCAGATCGTGCAACCGGTGTTGCAGCACATTGCCCAAACGCCACTGCGATTCCACATAAAAATCGCAGCTGTATACATCCCCGTTATGTTCAACCACAAGATAGTTGCCGCATTCCGGCAACAGCGTACACTCCGGCGCAGGCAGATCAACCCAGGTGTAGAATAAAGAATCAAACCAACGAATATGAGTAGTGGGTTTGCCAAAACGAAAATCCGCCAACCACAAATCCAGCAATTTGCATAAAAAGGCGCCATACCGCTCCACCGGAACCGCAGACGCTTCCGGTTCCGTGCACGGTATGAATTGCATATAGGTCAGACCGGTCTTTTTATGAAAATCATAAATCTCGGCCGGAAACTGGACCGAATAATCGTTCACCACAATCAAGGCATTCACCGCAACGCCGGCTTGCAGCAACAGATCGCGGCTTTGCAGAACGCGTTGCCAACTCGCAGAGCCGTTGGCATACAACCGATAATGATCATGTATCTCTTCCGGGCCATCCAAAGACAAACCGACCAGAAATTTTGCCTCAGCCAGAAAAGCAGCCCAATCTTTGTTAACCAGTATGCCGTTGGTCTGCAAGCCATTGCCGACAACCTGTCCCGGTCTGCCGAAATGAGACTGGTACTGAACGGCGCGCTGGAAAAAGTTCATGCCCATAAGCATGGGCTCGCCGCCCTGCCAACCGAAATTAACCGATGATCCGGATTGCTGCATGGCTTGTTGCACCAGTTCACGGAGAACCGCCTCTGTCATCCGATGCGCACCTTTGGCGAAAAGCTCTGACTTGTGCAGGTAAAAACAGTACCGGCAGGCCAGATTGCAATCCGGTCCGGCCGGTTTGATGAGCAGCGATGCAAGCTCTTTCATATTCACAAACGGCTGAATATTTGAAAGAGATCGGAAAGGAGGGTGACCGCCCGATACAACTGATCCAGCGGGATGTGTTCTTCGGCGGTGTGCGCCTGGCTGATGCTGCCGGCCCCCCAGAGGATGACGTCATATCCGGCTGCGGAAAAATGACCGGCATCGGAATAATAACGCTCGGATTTTGGTCTGCAGGCCAGACCTTGCCGGCTGATGGCTTGTTCAAGAGCAGCCAGAAGCATAGAATTGTCCTTGCAGGTAAAAGCCGGTTTTCTCTCCTGCTCTTTTACCTTGATATAAGGCGAATGCAACCGATCCTGCCATTCCTGCCAGTGCCATTCTATATCCGTGCCTACGACATACCGTGCATCAATTTCCAGACAGGCATAATCCGGTATGACATTAATCATAGACCCGGCATGAAGCGTGGTCATGCTGACTGTATTGTCGCTTTGTTTTTCAAATAACGGTTTGAGATTCTGCACAATCACCTTTTGTGCTTCGAATATTTTTTCAATGGCATTGACGCCCTCTTCCGGTCGCGAGGAATGCGCGGCCTGGCCAAACGCTTCTACCGACATGCGCCAGAGACCTTTATGTGCAATAACCGGCTGCAACCCGGTTGGTTCGCCCACCAGTACGGCGTGAAAAGGCAGTTGTTGGCGCGCTAAAGCTTCGCTGCCCAGAGTGCCGATCTCTTCTCCCATGGTTGCCAGCACTACCACATTCAAATCAGGCTCCGGGGAAAGTTGATGCCAGAGTATGGCTGCAGTGATCATGGCAGCCAAAGTTCCTTTATCATCGCAACTGCCGCGGCCCCAAAGCGCGCCCTTGCGGATTTCAGCGCCGAATGGAGCAATGGTCATGCCCTGCACGTCCACGGTATCCATATGCGCTTCCAGGGCCAGGGTCGGACGATGACTGTTGAAATGACGGGAGCGCGCAATGAGATTGGGTCGATCAGCGATCACCACCTGTCGTTCCACCTCAAAATCGTTTTGCTGCAGGTATTGCGTCAGCCAGTCGGCAATGGCAACTTCTCCGGGACAATCCATGGCGGATTTGGCTTTGGGCGTGATGGAATTGATACGCACCAACTCGGCTGCCAGCTCAACAACAGACAACATTTATTTCCCTATCGCTTTTTTTAATATCTTTTCTACGTCTCGCTCCTGCATGGGAACAGGATTGCCGCTCATGCTGGAGCCAAAAGAGGCGGTAATCAATTCAGGAATTTTATCAGCAGCCACCTCGGCAGGTGAAAATGAATGTGCTATGCCGATTTCACGGGTCAGACGTTCAATCCGGCTGACAAACGCTTCGGCTGCTGCCAATTCACTGTCCACTGAAAAATCGGAGAGTTGGGCATAGAGCCGGCTATAGGCTGAAATGCAGGCCGGCAGATTGAATTCCAGTACATATGGCAGCAGTACGGCGCAGGCACGGCCATGTGCGATTTCGCATACTGCGCCCAGTGCGGCGGCGATACCGTGCACGGCGCCCAGGCCGGAATTGGCCAGACAGATGCCGCTGAGCAGACTGGCCAGCATCATGGCTTCCCGCGCCTCTCCATCCCGGCCATGACGCACCGCGGTGCGCAAATGAACGTCGACCAACGAAACACCGGCCAGCGCCAGCGCCTGAGGAATCGGCTGCGCTTTGTTGGAAATGTAGGACTCGATCAACTGAGTGAAAGCATCCATTCCGGTTTCTGCGGTAATAGAGGCAGGCAAAGAAAAAGTCAGTTCCGGATCCAACAACGCTACGCGCGCCAGCATATGATTGCTGCGCATACTTTTTTTATATTTCTGTGCATGGTCGCTGATCACCGCATTCTTGGTGACTTCTGCGCCGGTTCCGGCTGTGGTCGGCACAGCGATGAAGGGAATGCCGGGCCGATCTATTTTACGGACTCCGACGCCTTCGAGAAATTCAGCCACGCTGCCGCTGTGAGTCAACATAATGGCAATCGCTTTGGCTGTATCCATGGTGCTGCCGCCGCCCAGACCGATGATCACATCCGGTTGAAAATGGCGCGCCATATCCACGCCCTGGTCCACCTGGGCTACGGTCGGTTCGCTGTCCGACGGGTGGTGTACGAGAACGGCCATTCTATTGTCCGTCAACGACTGCTTTACTTTTTCAAGCATACCGGTGGACACAACGGATTGGCCCCGGACGCACAAGAAAACCTTGCGGCCGAAGCGCAGGGCTATCTGCGGCAGTTCGGCGATTTTGCCGGCGCCAAATACAATTTCATTGGCGGTATAAAAGGAGAAATTCATAAAGACTCGAAAAAATAATGGGATGATTAAAAATAAAAAAAGAAAAAATGATAAGCAAATGATTCTTATCAGCTGTACACCACAGCAAACAGATTGATTCGGACTATCCTGCATACGTCGCTCCGCGACGTGGTTGCCCTTTTTTCATTTCCGGGCGTT
>CAYLWO010000138.1:3862-14972 GCA_964387285.1 uncultured Cytophagia bacterium
GCTGCACATAATTATCATTCACGTCGCGTAGCGACGTTTGAGTTGCCCTCTTTTCCTTTGTAATTGTAATGCGATTTACTGTACGAGGATAGTAAACGGTTTGTCAACTCGGATTTTTTCTCTTCTGTATGTATCTGCCCCCCTCCACCAACGCCATCACAGCCAGCCACAACGGCGTCATGAGCAGCGGTGTTTCCGGCCAGTACAATCCGACCTCAACAGATTTCCAGGAAAAAGGAAACAGCCAGAGATAGCCGGTCTCGATGTGTCGTTGAAAAAAATCCAGCAAGAAATGCAGCCATACGCCGGCCAACAACCAGAGCCGCACCGGTTTGCGGATCTCGGCTACAAAAAACTCGGACATCAAAAAACAAAACAGCGTTATAAAAACCGGGGTGTGCACGGCCGTGGTCCACGGTTGCAGGAAAGGGTTAATGATATAAAAGGGTCGGGTGACGATATCCGGCAAAATCGTGCCAAGATAAAAAATGACGCGAAAGCGGTCGAACCGATGTGATCGGCTGACCGCCCAGGAAAGCGCGCTATGTGTGATCAAGTCAGGCATGATCGGCCTCCCGCCATTGCAGCGCCCGCCAGTTAAAACGGTAGCGCCGGATGAAAAACCAGGCAAAAAGCAGCACCGGCGGAACCGACACCCAGATTTTCCAACGCCGATAGAGCGCGATATGCTTTTTTTCCAGATATAAGCGACCAGACCGGTCAAACACGGCAATGAGCGAAAGAAACTCGCCAGGGCGTACGCCCTGAGTATCGCCGATCACGGTGATCGACCTGTTCTGATAGCGCACCGTAAAGCTGTCGCTGTACACCGTTTGCACGATTGTTTCATTGGCCACTTCGATGCGCTTGCCATGAAATTTTTCCGGATCAGCCAGGCACATGGCCAGGGTAAGATTGGGATTGTGAAATCGGCCATACCAGATCAACGCCGACATGGCAGTCAGCAGAAGCAGAATGCGCAGGATACGATTCATCGGGGAACGCTTCCGCTGAAAACTTCTTTGATCACCTGCAACAGCAAAGCCTGCAAATGGCCGTTGGAGGCCACGACGTTGCCGCTCCAGATCGGATCATCACCGCCTGAGAAATCGGTCATTTGTCCTCCCGCCTCTTTGACCATCAGGTAACCGGCAGCCACATCCCAGGGCGCCAAACCCGTTTCCCAAAAACCGTCATAGCGGCCGGCCGCCAGCCAGGCAAAATCCAGGGCCACCGCGCCAATGCGGCGAATGCCGCTGGACTGGGCCACCAGACGGCGAAAGGAGGTCAGGTATTCGGTCAGGTGCTCCTGCGCCCGAAACGGAAAACCGGTGCCCAGCAAACTTTTTTCCGGATTGGAAATTTCGGAGACATGAATCGCTTTGCCGTTCAATGCAGCGCCGCGTCCTTTTTCTGCAACAAACAGTTCCTTATAGATGGGATCATAGATGACGCCCAGTACGATTTCGCCGTCCAGTTCGAGTCCTATGGAAATGGCGAACAACGGCACGGAATGAATATAGTTGGTGGTGCCGTCCAATGGGTCAATGATCCAGCGGAATCCGCCTTTATCGTCGCGATGCGTTTCTTCAGCCAGAAATTTATGCCTGGGGAAAACCGAACGGATCGTACCGACAATCAGCTCTTCAGATTTTTTATCAATAACCGTGACATAATCAAAACGCTTCTTCACCGATACATCGCCGGCTTGCAGTTTGCCCAGATGACGGCGCAACAACACGCCGGCCTGCAAAGCCGCTTTGACGGCAATCTCTTTCTCTTTAACCAGAGTTTTCAAGCTGTACACTCCGAATATTTGAATTCAAAATTAAGCGATATGTGCCCGAAAAACACCCTTGCGAAAGTTGGGAACCTTCGCAGGGATGAATACAAAAAAAATGCACTCTCTTTATAATACACTCACAAGCCGGGAGGCTTGTGCTACAGATTTGGCATTTTTACAGATGTCCAAACTTGAGGCGCAAGCCGGGAGGCTTGCGCTACGAAAGTCACTTAATTCATTTCAGCTCTACCACTGTGACGCCGGAATCGCCTTCATTCCAATTGCCCAGCCGCTTGTTGGCCACAGCTGGATGATTCTTTAAATAGTCCTTAATAGCCTGGCGCAATTTGCCCGAACCCTTGCCGTGGATGATGCGCAACTCGTGAAATCCGGCCATTTGTGCTTCGTCGAAAAATCGTTCCACGCTCTCCAGAGCCTCTTCGGCGCGCATGCCGCGCAGGTCCAGTTCGGTTTTATAATTAACCGGACCATCCATATTGACGACCACGGTCCTGGCGTATTTTACCTGTTTTCCTGAAGCGTGCGTCAGTTCCGCATACGGCGCTTTGAATTTGACGCCATCCGCTTGCAGCCACACCCTGCCCTGCTTGTCCGGTTCTGATACCAGCACAGCGACGCTGGTGATGCCTTTCCAGATTACGGCATCGCCCAATTTTATTTCCCCGGTTGCGACCGGCTCCGGTTCTGACGTCTGCTGTACAACCTGTTCTACCTTATCCCGCTGCTCTGCCAGGGTTTGTTTGGCGGTGCGAATCACTGCGGTTTCAGCCTGGCTTTTTTTAATCTCCCGGATGGCCTGCTCCACGGCGCTGTTGGCGGAACGTAATATCTCTTTGGCCTCTTCGGCTGCCTTGCGTTTAAGCTGACGTTCTTCACGACGCAACGTTTCCATACGTTCCTGATACAGCTTGGCCAGACCGCGATACTCGGTTTCCTTTACGTCGGCCGCAGCAGTCAGATTCTGATATTGTTGAATTTTGGCCTCCAATTCCAGAATCAAACCCTCCAGCCGCTCCTTTTGCCGGCCCACGCGCACGCGCGACTCGTCGATCACCTCCTGAGCCAGGCCGATGCGTTTGGCAATTTCCAGTGCGTAACTGGACCCGGGAATGCCGATGCGAAATCGATAGGTCGGTTTTAACGTGGCCAGATCAAATTCCATGGAGGCGTTGGCCGCTTTTTCGCAATGATACGCGAATGTTTTCAGCACGCTGTGATGCGTTGTGACCATGGTCAGACACCCGGCTCTGGTCAATTTTTCCAACAGAACCATGGCCAGGGCCATCCCCTCCTCCGGATCGGTGCCGGCGCCGATTTCGTCCACCAGGGCCAGTGATTGCGCGCCTGCTTTTTCATCAATCTCTTTTAACGACAGCAAGTGCGATGAAAAGGTGGACAGATCCGCCTCAATGGATTGCTGGTCGCCAATAACGGCAAACACCTGCTGAATTTCGCCGATCTGCGACAGCGCTGATGCGGGAATATGCATGCCGCTGCGCGCCATCAACACCAACAATCCTACTGTTTTCAGAGCTACCGTTTTACCGCCGGCATTGGGTCCGCTGATGATGACGGTGTTAGTCTCCCGGCCCAATTCGATTTGCATCGGTGTGACCTGCGGCAGGCCCATGCGCAGCAGCAAAAGCGGATGGCGCGCTTGCGCCAAATAGACAAAACCACCGCTGACGATTTCCGGTTCCATGGCCTGCAGAACGCGGGAAAAAGCAGCCTTGGCATGTATCATGTCCAACTGGCCGAGCAGTTTGAAATTGCTTTCCAGAATATCGATAAAACTTCGCGCCAGGTCGGCCAGACGGGCTAAAATACGTTCAATCTCTTGCGCCTCCTCGCCCAGCAGTTCGCGCACACGGTTATTGTCATCCACCGTTTCAAAGGGCTCGATAAAAAAGCTGGAACCGGACGCGGATTGATCATGAATCAGTCCCTGCACCTTGCGCTTGAAATCATCCTTGACCACCAGCACCATGCGGCCGTTGCGCATGGTGATCACGTTTTCCTGCAACATGCCCTGGCTCGCCAGGGCTTTGGCCATGGATTCCATTTTACGCCGCGCATTGGCCTGCACGCGTGTGATCTGACGACGGATGGACGCCAATGCTTCGCTGGCATCGTCCTTGATTTCAAACGAACTCTCGTCGATGCAACGATTGATCTCCTTTTCCAGCTTTTCAAGCGGCAGCAGCTCAGAGGTTACCCGTTTCAGCGTGGGTATTTTTTCCTCACGACTGCTGAAATAACGAGACAATCGCCTCACCAGGGTGCAGGTTTGACAGATAGCCACCAGCGATTCTGCCGGGAGAGAACTGCCGGCCATCGCCAGTTTTTTTAATATGGAGCGTAAATCCGGAAAACCGGTTAACGGAATCGCCTGATCGAAATCGATGAGGTTGCGCAATTCGGTGGTTTGCGCCAGTGCGGTGCGCAACAAGGTCTGCTCTGTCATGGGACGGATAGCAAGACACAATTCAGCGCCGATGGTTGAATCGGCATAGCCGGCCAGTTTTTCCAGGACCCGGTCGAACTCTAGTACTTGTAAAGCGGTTTGCACGGTAAAAATCCGATTTAAATAGGTTTCTTTGTAGAGGATTTCAGCGGCTCGGCAGGCTGCGGTTGGGTTTGAGGTACAAAATGCACCACATGATACAAAAGAGATTGCGCAAATTTTTTCATATGCGGAAACAAAGCGGAACGATTTTGATAATCTTTCACTTTTTCACCCAAAGGCATATAACTGATCGCCAGGACAAAAATGCTCACCAGAAACGCGCCTTTCACAAAGCCGATGACAGCGCCCAGCAGTTTGTTCATTGCGTCATGGGTTTTGCCATCTACGGTCTTTTTAATTCCAACCAGTGTGAGTTGAAATAAGATTCGCACAGCCAGAAGCATGGCGACAAAGCCGAGCAAGTCAGCGGCTGTCGCAGACAGATGCAGATATCCGTTTATGCGATGCGCCGCCCAGCCGCCAAAACGCAAGGCCAACAGTCCGGCCAGCAACCAACCAGTCATACCGAGCAGTTCGCCGATCAGACCGTTCTGGGCCCCCCGATAGACAAAAAAGGTGAGCGTGATAAAGATGATGATATCCAGGGCATTCATAACAATCCCCTTTGTCGCTTCTCCACCGCAACCCAAATTTCAATGAGGCTATTCATGATACTTATAAAAACAAAAAGTGAATAGGCCGGCAAGCCGTATTCACTTTTCATCAAATCCGATTAAAACCGCACTAGAGCGAAAGCTTTTTACGCACCAGGTCGCTGACCATCTTGCCGTCGGCCCGGCCTTTGGTTTGTGGAGTAACCACCTGCATCACTTTTCCCAGATCCTTGATCGTTTGGCTGCCTGTTGCGGCAATTGCTTCCTGAACGATCTTTTCAACCTCCTCCGGGGTCAGGGGCGCAGGGAGATAGAACTGTATGACGTCCAGTTCCATCTTTTCCTTGGCAACCAGATCCGTGCGACCGGCGTTGGCAAACGCTTCGATGGATTCTTTCCTTTTTTTCGCGGCATTAGTCAATACGGCTAATTCTTCGTCCTCGGATAAAGCCGCTCTTTTGTTGATCTCGGCGTCCTTGATCTGACCGCGAAGCAGACGAACGACGGACAAACGGTCTTTGTCCCCGCTCTTCATCGCTGCTTTCATGTCTTCTGTCAATCGATCCAGGATGCTCATGGAATCCTCCGTGCGGATGTAAACTAAATCTGAGGTTATCTTTCCATCATCTGCAGCTTGCGCATTTTACGGCGAGCCTGATTGATTTTACGTTTTTTACGCTCGCTCGGTTTTTCAAAATGCTGATGTTTTTTTATATCCGACATCAAACCGGCTTTTTCACAAGCTTTGGTAAAACGACGTAACGCTTTTTCAAAAGTTTCATTATCGCGAACTCGTACTCCCGGCATGAAAGATTCAACCTCCTTCCCTTATAAGATTTATATGACATTTCAAGCCTCATAATCTAATAAAAATATTAAATAAAAGCAAATAATATTTTTGAGGTTGGGACGTTTTTTTTATTGTATTTTATAAAATTAGAGGCTATAATTCATTTAAACAGAATGATGTTTCCTTTTTGGAGGAAGGCCATGAAAAAATTTTTAATGATCGCCGGGATTGTGATTGTTGTGCTGATTCTTGTCGTAGCGGCATTTATATATCTTTATGGCAATAAATTGGCCAACGTCGTGGTGGCAAAAAGCCTGCCGCAAATCGAAAATCTCATCACCGCCAACCTGCCGGCAACCGTTAACAAAGAGCAAGTGCACCAGGAATTTGAAAAATTCAGCGCCAACTTCAAGGCGGGCAAATACGATCAGGCAGAAATGCAAAAACTTTTTTTTACCTTCAAGGAAAGCATGGCGGATAAAAAGCTCGATTCCTTGGAGGTAAAAAAAATACTGGAGAGTCTGCACAAGCTGAGTCAATAATAAATCGTTCCAGCCGGATTAAGCGAAAGGCGCTCTAGGCGGAAAAATTTTCGGCTAAAGCCGGCACTACATGCGAAAAATTCTTTTTGGACACCTGAACGATAAGCAATCGCTCAATCCAGGGTCTAATAAAAAAGCCATCGCTTTTCACGATGGCTTTTTATATTCAGTGCCTGCCTTTTCTTATTTGACCATTACCAGTCGTCCGGTCTTGCTCCATTCGCCGGCCATCAGACGATAAAAATAGACTCCCGAGGGCGCTGCCTCGCCCGATTCACTTTGGCCGTTCCACACAACCGAGCTCTCACCCGGGCCATACACGCCGTCAGCAATTGTTTTAATCAGCCGGCCGTTGATGTCATATATGGATAAATTAACATTCCGAGTCTCTGCCAGATTGAAACGAATAGTGGTCCGGCTGTTGAACGGATTGGGATAATTGGCGTACAATGCAAATTGAGCAGGCGCTGTCGCGACCTCTTCATTCTCCTTCACCAAAGGCGCGGCCGGTTCCATGGCAGCCAGGGGTATCGTACGATCGTTGACCACCCAGAGGGGGTCCGCGCTATCAGCAGTTTTAAGGTTGCCCATAAAACCATGATTGGAATGAGCGGTCTTGTCGCCGATGAATTGACCGGCGCCTTCATCAAAGGGGTAATAGGCGACCAGGCCGGCCTCATTACCCAGCAACTTGACATTCATCGAGGCGGTAATCTGTTGCTGTGTCCGCGCGACATTCCACAATCGCAACTCATCCAGGGCGCCGCGGAACGGATAAGAGGTGGTTCCGGCGCTGCGTGCGGCGCCGATGATGAGCGCCTCGGTCAATGAACGCGGCGTTACCGATGCCAACGCTTTATTGTACTCCAATTTGCCGAAGACATAAAGCTTGGCGGCGGCGCCGTCATAGGTTAAAGCCACATGATACCATTTATTGGAATTGAGGGTCGATGTGGAAGGCCCGTGCGTAACAGCCATTTTCGCCGTGCTGCCCGGAATCGGCACGACCAGCGATCCGGCGACTTTGGCGCTTGTGCCATAAAGGCTGACGCTGTATTCATCCCACATGCCTTTTTCCAGAATGCGGCCCCAATTCTGCGACGGCTTGTCGGTCTTTAACCAGAATTCGATGGTAAAGTTGGTGCTGATATTGAGAGACGGATTATTTGCCACCTGAATGAAATCATCAACGCCGTCAAAGAGTACGGCATAGTTGGTCAGCGGCGTGCCGACCGGTACGATGCTGAAAGCGTTGCTGCTGGCAGAGACCGGAGAACCATCGACCGCATCGGTCACGCGCATTTTACAATAAATCGAAGGCGTGTTCGGCACAGTCCAATCATAATAAAAGTTAGGCGGCTGATTGCTGAGGATGCGGGTCCATGTCTTGCCGTTGTTTGTGGTTAAATCCAGATGGACGTTATGGGTCATGTTGTACGAGAACCAAACCACATGTTGCACAGAATTGACCGCCCATTTTTCTGTGCCGTTGGGCGCCTGCAGTTCCAGATACTCGTTGCTGAATGCATTGGCCGTAATGGTAAAAACGCCGTTGGATACATCGGCAGGGAATCCGGCGTCCGCGTCAGCCACCTTGAGCAGCACCTGAGTGGACGGCAGGTTCGGCACAGTCCAATCGAAGGTAAACTGATCCTTGGTGGCGTCGCGATTATAACCGGCGGTTTGCCAGGTTACGCCGTTGTTCAAACTGAAATAGACGTTGACCTTGCCCCAATAGTTTTTCATCGTCCATTTTGTCACGATGGTTTGTCCGGCGACAAAGGTTTCGCCGCCGTTGGGATATTGGACAATGATTTGCCGCGAATCCAAAGCCGGATCAATAATGGCAAAAAAACCGTCGCTGAGGTCCTGCGGAAATCCGCCGTTATCGACAGACATAATGCGCATCAGCGCTTTGCCGATTTTAATGCCCTTGGGAATATTCCAGATAAAAGAGCCGTCGTTCTCCGTATTTTTAACGATGGAATAAGCGTAGGAAGCACCCTGATTCAACGAGAGATCAATGTCGACGCGGCTGCTCATGTTTTTCGATTGCCAGGTAATTTCAAACGGTGCGCCATGCGGGATGATCTGACTGTACCTGGGCGCGGTCATATTGAGCCACTGGTCCGGTCCATCCTTCGGAACCAGTTTCAGGTCATTGGTGATGCGCACCTGATCCAACAGGGTCGATTTTTCACGATTGCGGATGCGCAGCAGGTGTCTGCCGGCCGAAAGAGTGAACAGCACCGGTTGCACTTCGGCATCGCCTTCATAGGTGCCGGTGGCGCCGCGATCAGAAACCTGATCCCAGTGCCATTTATTGTCTTTTTTCAAATCCCACAACCGTTCGGTGTTGTTGTCCATGGACATGAAAAAAGAGTTGGAAAGATCGTTGGGACCCAGAACCCGCGCCCAAACCGTGTAAACGCCGGCCTGAGCCAGATCGATCAACAGCTCGACGCTGCCGCGCCGGTTGATATTGTAGCCGCATACCACGCGATTATTAAAAGCCTCGCCATTGATCTCGATTTTCATTGGGCCATCCAACAAACCGTCTTCCGCTTCCTTGACCACGGTTTGAACAGCGGCCAGCGTGGCGCCTTGCACGACAAAAGGTTTCACACTTTTGCTCACCAGCTGTCCATTGTCGCTGTTGATCACTTTGTACATTGCGCTCTCGGTATTGAGCGGCGCGTAGGTGGCCAGCTTGCCTGTGTTGCTCATCTCCCGTTCCATCAACCACCAGGTTTGGCCTTCATCGCCGGAAAAGTAAACATGAACCCGGCTGACGTTTGCCGCGACCGGCCAATTCAGAACAATGGATTCTCCTGGTTGCAATTGTTGTCCATGGTCGGCTTGCAGTGATAAAATCTTTCCATCTGCTGCCATAAGGAAACTCGCTGCCAGCGCCATAAAGATGCAAAAAAATTGTCGCAATTTCATCATACCCTCTTTTCTTTGTCTGCTGTGTTATACAGATTCACGCAGAAAAATTTTCGTTTTATACAAAAAGTGTTCGGGTTTTTAACGTAACCTTTGAGAAATAAATTACCTCCATTTATTATACCTGTAATTTAAGGAAATGCGTAAATAAAAGCAGCAAAAAAATAGCCAGATAGCTTAAAAAGATAGATATTGTAAATAAACGAGTTATGATATTTTTTAAAAATCAAAAAAATAAAATATGGTGAAATCACCAAATTCAGTGAAAATACCATTTTTCTGCAAATCGATGCTTTGTGAATAAATTTGTTTTTGCATAAAATATGATTAAATTTCCCGTTACTGGGATAAAAGTATTTTTTCAAAAGAGGAGAATTCCGTCATGTCGAGTGGACCAATGAATAGAAGAGATTTTATGAATAAAACCCTAGCCGCAGGCGCAGTCGCCGGCCTGGCAGCCTCGTCTGCTTTTGCTGATAATCAAAAACCGGCGGCAAAAAAAGCCTTGCTTGTCTGGGGCGGATGGATGGGCCATGAACCGGATAAATGCGCGGCAATTTTTGCACCCTGGCTTAAAGAACAGGGTTTTAACGTCACTGTTTCTGATACGCTGGATTCTTACACCAATCAAGAGTTGATGTCGTCACTCACTTTGATTGTGCCGATTTGGACCATGGGCAAAATAAGCAAAGAGCAGGAGAAAGGATTGCTCGATGCCGTACGCGGCGGCATCGGCATTGCCGGCTGGCACGGCGGCATGGCTGATTCATTTCGTGAAAACACGGAATACCAGTTCATGGTCGGCGGACAGTGGGTTGCTCATCCCGGCGGCGTCATCGATTATGAAGTGAATATTACAGATAAAAAAGATCCGGTAACAGCCGGATTAAAAGATTTCAAAATGCACTCGGAACAGTATTACATGCATGTGGATCCGTCCAACAAGGTCCTGGCAACAACCCGCTTTACCGGCGAGCATGCACCCTGGATCGATGGCACGGTCATGCCGGTTGCCTGGAAAAGAATGTACGGCAAGGGTCGCGTTTTTTACAGCTCTCTGGGACACGTGGCAGCGGATTTCAACGTGCCGGAAGCGTTAGAGATTGCCAGGCGCGGCATCCTGTGGGCTGCCGGCGTAACGGCGTGAAGCAAAAACCTGGAGGAAAACTGTTCCTCACGTCGTCGCACGTCCCAACAATCTGGTCTCCCCCAGGTTGGTAAACAAAATATTCATTTCACACAACACCTGTGGTGACAGGGATCACTTAACGAGTCGGTTATGAAAAAACGAAACGAGCGTTGGTCAGCGGAAGAGTTGGCTGTTTTAGCAAATTTAAAAAGTCCATATTTAATTCAGGAATTTTTAGACAGCATCGAGTACAGCGCGGAAAACGTTTATCGCTGTCCGCGCCGGGTTTTGGCGGATCGCCAGGCCCACTGTTTTGACGGCGCGTTGTTTGCAGCGGCGGCCTTGCGCCGTCTCGGCTTTCCACCGTTGATTCTGGATATGCAGGCCTGGCGCGACGACGATCATCTGCTGGCCCTGTTCAAGATCGACGGTCATTGGGGCGCCGTGGCAAAATCCAATTTTGTCGGCCTGCGCTATCGCGAACCCATCCACCGCTCCTTGCGTGAGCTGGTGCTGACCTATTTCCCCGGGTACTACAATATGGAGCATGCAAAAAGCTTGCGCGGCTATACCGGGATATTGCATTTGCAAAGATTTGATCATCTGGATTGGATGTATCGTGATGAGCACCTGGAAGAATTGTCGGATGCGTTGGACAAGGTGCGCTATTATCCTTTGCTGAGCAAGGCCATGATCAGACGGTTGAGTCCGGTTGATGAACGCACCTATCAGGCGGGTCAGGTGGGCGCCAATCAGGCGGGGATTTATTGGCCGGAGAA
>CAYLWO010000139.1:0-14935 GCA_964387285.1 uncultured Cytophagia bacterium
GGTTTTCTTCGCGCTCTTTCCCCTGATCGGAGAGTGCAGCGAAGAGAAGAGATTCATGAAAGTTCATAAGATTCCTTTTACCTGACTATTTGCTAAAAAGCTTTTTCTCGCGGAAACGCAGAACCTTTAATTTTTCTTAGCGACTTGGCGCGAGTCTAATTTTTTCTGCTCATTAAATTACGCATAAATTCAACCAGACAAAACCGCTTGAGCGCCAACGGCGCGACCTATCATAGCCTGGGCTGCAGGCCCAGGTTGCAGAAAGAATAAATACGAGCGCTGAAAGCGCGCGATAGGAGATTCTCGGCCCGAACAGCTGGTCTATGAATACCTCTAAAAGATTCACCCGCGCCATGGCCCGCGCCTCACGTAAAAAAAATTCTTCTCCATGGATTCTCCTGATTGCGGATCGCGCGCCCTAGCACGAATGCTGCGCTCCTGAGCCTGGAGATTGAGTAGGTTCCAGAGTGAAAAGGCAAAAACACAGGAAACGAGTAACATGACTTTTAATTTATCATCTCTTAATTTTTCATCCATTCTTATCCTTCGACAAACAACAACTCGTATTTAATAAGAATGGGCGACACGAAAACCTATATTATTGTCGCAATTCGCGGGTTGGCACTTGCCCCGACCGGACGCACGGCAAAACATCTGACTACGATTCCAAGAACCACCACGCAAAACCCGATATGTACCCGCATCAGGGCCGGTTGGATTATTTTGTAGCGTATTCTGATAATATTCTTTATTGTACCAATCTGAACACCACTCCCACACATTTCCACTCATATCATATAAACCCAAACTGTTATCCGCAAAACACGCAACCTCTGTCAATTTTATATAATACACGTCCGTGCTAGTATCTGTATTTACCATTACTGGATCTGATTTATAGTTTATTTCGGCCCGATTTGCATTATCCAGTCCATTGCCAAACCGTACCTTTTTTCCTCCTTCCCGAGCCGCATACTCCCACTCCGCCTCAGTTGGTAAGCGGCCGCCCAACCATTGGCAAAAAGCCATCGCATCATACCAACTAACATTAACGACTGGATGATTATTCTGCCACCCCCAGGGAGGTTCATCCGGCATCTTCCGTCCCATTTCTAGACAGAAAGCACGATATTGACCCACTGTCACCTCGGTCCGACTTAGATAAAAATCATTCAAAATCACACGGTGCAACGGTTTTTCGTCCGATTCACCGTCGCCAAACAGATCCCCCATGTCAAAGCTTCCGCCTTTTATGTATGCGAACATCAGGTTAGTTTTGGTATTATGCCATCTACTTTTCCATGCCGCCTGTTTCGACTGATTAGCCCTCGGTATTACAGGAATCAGTTCCTGATTAGAAAATGGATTGACGGGAATAGATAGATTAGTCTCCGGTCCAGGCCACTGTGAAACAAAAAAAACAAGGCCCCCAATCACCACCGGCGCCAATAACCGCACTGCTTTCAGCCACTTTGACCGGATAGCAACTTTTTGAGGTTCTTGATCCATCTCTTCTGCAGGAGGCTGATCTTTTTTTATTTCAGATTCTACAGGTTGCCTGCCGACCATAACTGTTTTGTCCTTCCATGTGTTACCATAAACCATATCAAGCCCTGTAGACGCTTTTTTTTCAACATCGGGCCTGGCAGGAAGGGACGAGACTCGTCCTTCAACTTTCTGATGTTCTAACTCTTCTTTTTCAGCTAAAAATTCCAACACTTCCCGTGCAGATGCCATCCTCTCTTCCGACTTTTTGGTTAAAAGCAGCTTCATAAGCGTCTGCATTTGCTGACTCAAACCAACCGGGATTGTCGGCTCTTCGAACAGATGCGCCTTCATCACCGTCGCGTGCGAACCGGTGAACGGCGGCGCGCCGGTCAGCATATGATATAATATGATGCCCAGGGCATACAAATCCACTCTCAGATCATAACGGCCGTCGAACTGTTCCGGCGCCATGTACTCCGGCGTGCCCACGTGCGAACTGAACTGGCCGGAACCTTCGACCATACGGCTGATGCCGAAATCGCCGATTTTCACCGTTCCTTCAGCGTCGAGGAAAATGTTCTGCGGCTTTAAATCGCGATGCGCCAAACCAATATGTTCATCATCGAACCGATAATGATGCGCATGGTCCAAACCCGTGGCGATCTGCCGCACGATTGCAATGGCATCAGGCTCGTTCAGTTTGCCGCGGGACCTGATATAATCCAATAGATTGCCGGCACTGCAGTACTCGGTGACCAGGAAATGGCGGTCCTCCTCGCTGAAAGCGCCGATCAGTCGCACCAGATTCACATGGCGCAGCCGTGCCATGATTTTGGCTTCCTGCTGGAAATTATGCTGAAACTCTTTGCCGCGCTCGGTCAGCACCTTGACCGCCACCTGCATTTCAGATACCAATTCCTCCGCCAGATACACCTCGCCAAAACTGCCGCCGCCAAGGTAGCGCGTAATCCGGTATTGGTTGTGCAGGATATCACCGATGGATATCATAAAACTCCCTGAATGAAAAACAAAGAAATGACCAGACCCAAAGTGTACGTTTGTCTCTATAAAAATTCTGAATATTTAAATAATGCTAAAATCTACTGCCCAACTTGAAGCCGTAACGGAGATGATATGCCTTCGGACCATAATCATCAATACTGCGACGCACATAGAGATGAGAAAAAAAACGGCCGAAATTTCCTAGCAAAAAAACGCCATAACTGATGCGGTTGCCATATTTGAACTCTCGCTTGAGTAGTTCAAAGCCGATGGTTCTACCATAATAGTCGGTTATTCCTTTACGAGCATAGAGTCGCCCAGAATTCAGCTCCAGCGAAAGGCCATATTGGAACACATCCTCACGATCATCATTATTTCCGTAGCTGCCAAAACCAAAATGCAGCGTTGGGATCAACTGCAAGGCGCTCGTCTCCGGCGCACTGGTTTTCAGGCCCAATTTAAATCCACCAAGAAATTCATCAATATTTTTTTGCCAAACAAGATTTGAACCTGATAAATCTTCTTCTGTTACAAAGTTTCTAAGCGCAGTAAACTTGGTTTCTAAAAACAGTCCCTTATAGAGCATGGCTGAAAAACCCAACCTACTCTGCCATACATCACTCGTCGATTTACTGATTTTTTCCCCCGTCTCGTTTCTCAGAATGATACCGTCTTTTACTGTAGCGAAGTATAAGGCCTCGAAATCACTGAAAATCATTTTTCTTTCCCACACCGGAATGCTTGCGGCAAGGATATATTCTGTGCCGACTTTTTGTACATCCGTAGTCAGTGAATACTCTGGAGCATCATCATTTGGCAACTCGGTTTGTCCACCCTCGATGCCAATGCTGGACTCGGCCTTGAACATTTGCGGAGGATCTGATAATCCTAAGAACCTGTTACTTGTTTGGGAAAAATTGTGTTTATTGTTCTTTCTTGATTCAACGATCGTAACATTTTCATTATGTATATTGTTAATAACCGAGTTACTCCCTCCGCTAATAGCTATAGCACCATTCCGAGCTACAACAGAATTGTTAATTTTTATATTTATTTTGTCCGAATTGTTCTGATTTTGGGGGATTAACGCCTGGGTTATTGCAGAATCATTAGTAGCTGTTCGCTTGCTTTTTTTAATCGTCATTTGCGGACAAACAAACACAAAATCCCCTTTATCGAGGTTAGCTTCCCGTATTTTACCAAATTGAGGGTGTTGTGTATTCCTGGAATAATTAATAACTGTCGTATGCAGATATTCTCCCAATTCAGAACCGGTAATGTAGCCGTCGCCATTGGTATCGCCGCTACCGGCCAAAGCCGTTACTAGTTGTTGTCTAAAGATACTTTCGTCCGGCACTGTTTCATGCGCCGTGCCGGCTGTGATAAACTCCCGCACCGGGAGACTCGTCTTGTAGCTGATCGCAGCCGGCACAGACTTGGCCATGGAAAAAACGGTTCCGGAAAAACAACTGTCAAAAATAAATAAAGCGTGCTTGGCGTTAATATTGCGCGCATAGGCGAAAAAGTTCTCCATGCTAATAGCTTTGAGTAAAAAGTCGGATTTGTCGATATTCGGATTCGGCGCATCAACTGGAACAATATAACCCACTTCCCCGCCGTAGGATTTTTTATCTGTATATCCATGGCCGGAAAAATAAAACACCACTCTATCGTCCACATTGGCGCTCTGTTTGGCAATAAAATTTTCAATCGATTTTTTCAACTCATCAGCCGATGGATTTACAAGCAAGGTTACTTCGAAACCATGCATTTCCAAGGCCTTCTTGACCTCCAAGGCGTCGTTCTGGGCATTTTGCAACTGCGGCCAACCCGCGATATATTTACCAATCCCGACAACCAGCGCATAGCTGTTGCGATAGAGCTCGACCTTTTCTCCTTGCGGTGATCGAATCACTATTTGAATGCCTTTTTGCCCCATAAGAGGGAGCACAAGGGAGAGTACTAACACAGAGATTATTTGGCGCCTCATTGTTTTTTCCTGACTAGTACTGAAAAATGACCACATAGTTCATCGACTTTACACTAGATAAAATCCAATAAAAGCTGAATACCATTTCCCAAACTTCAGTATATTGCATCCAGTATCCAGCTTCTCAGCGGATTAGAACAATTCGAAATCCAATATACTTGTTCCACACACCTGGACAGTTCTTGTCCCGATAGGATGCACGACAGTAGCTTGAATAACTGTCCCAAGACCCGCCGCGCAAAATCCGATATTCTCCAGTCTCGGGGCCTTGTGGATTCTTAACTGCATCATATCCGTAATAATCCTCTCCATACCAATCACTGCACCATTCCCAAACATTGCCGCTCATATCGTACAATCCCAAGCTGTTGGGGCGCTTCTTTGCCACTGCATGGGTCTTGTTCCAACTGTTCCTATCAAACCAAGCATATATATCGAGCTTGTTCTTATGGCTCATACCTGCCCATTTTATTTTCTTGCCTCCTTCACGTGCCGCATATTCCCACTCTGCTTCGGTCGGCAACCGTGCTCCCAGCCAATTACAGAAATCAACTGCATCATACCAACTTACCCTGACAATAGGATGATCGTCAAACCAGCCCCATTCTGGCGGATCCGGCATCTTTTTACCGTTCGTATCACAATAGGCACGATATTGCGCCACTGTCACCGGCGTTCGCGCCAGAAAAAATTCATCCAGGTACACTTCATGAACAGGTTTCTCATTGCTATATCCATCGCCGAACAGATCGCCCATCTCGAACGAACCGGCAGGAACACGCACCCAGTCAATGCCCAATTCCGCTGCCCGGTCTAAAGTTTTAGGTTTTGAACTAGTTTCTTTCTTTGCTTTTTCATCATTCTGTTCTTTGTTGGTGGCAGCAAAAAGAGCAGAGGCCAAATCCTTGGCTTGTGTAAAACGATCTGACGGTTCCATCTCCAGGCTTTTTATTACTGCTTTTTCGACATGAATCGGCAAATCCGGCAGATAATGGCGCGGATCCTTAAACCTGCCCTGCGGCAAACGTCCAGTCCACATGCGGTACATCAGCACGCCCATGGAATAAATATCCGCGCGCTGGTCCACATGCCCGGCATCCGACCATTGTTCCGGTGCTGCATAGGCCTCTGTGCCCAGCCGGGCCTGGGTCATGGTCATGCGCGAGGCGCTGTCCAATCGGGCAATGCCAAAATCAGCAATCTTGGCCCGGCCCTTGGCGGTGATCAGAATGTTCTGCGGTTTCAGATCGCGATGCACAATGCCCTCTTCATGAATGGCCTCCAGGCCTGCCAGAATATCGCGTAACAGCTGCAGACCATGCTCTACGGACAAAACGCCTGGCTCTTTTTGCCGCATTATCCGCACGGTCTCTTCTTCAGCCATAGGCGCCTCGCCCAGTTCCTGCGCCAGGCTTTTAGGCAGATATTCCATGGCAAAATAATTAACTCCCTGGCATTCGCCCACTTCGAAAATGGTCACCACATGAGGATGGCTCACCCGCGCCATGGCTTTTGCCTCGCGCAGAAAACGTTTCTTCATCTCCTCGTCGTGCTGCAATGATGGCGGCAATATCTTGAGCGCCACGGTCCGCTCCAGCGAGATCTGTTTTGCCAGATACACCTCGCCCATGCCGCCGCTGCCGAGAAAACTTACTATCTCGTACTGATCGAGTTTTTGTCCTGATTTGAGAGTGGGCATATTTTTCCTTTTACCTGAGCAATTGCTAAAAAACATTTTTCCCGAGACGCCAAGGCGCAGAGAAAAACCATATAACTTCGTCTTGGCGTTCTCTGCGGCTCTGCGCGAGTCTATTTTTTCTGCTAGACGCAAGCCAGGAGGCTTGCGCTACGATGACTTCCAGACGTTCTCTATACTTCTGCAGGAAAACGCCAAGTTTATTAATCAAATATTGTACAAAACAACTGCTGACCCAGCATCTTGCATCCTATATCTAAAAGCATCTCAACGTGAACACGCAACCCGAAAACCGATTGTGTTATAATTTTCCTCCGGATTTTTCCTGCCTCGATAAGTCGTACGACACCCGTTTGCAGTAGAGTTCCACGAACCGCCACGAATCACGCGAGAATCACCTGAAGAAGGACCTAGAGGATTTTTTTGCATAGTATCATTACGATACTTATCCATATAATAATCCGCACACCATTCCCATACATTCCCGCTCATATCAAATAACCCCAAACTGTTGGCAACAAAACTGGCCACCGCCACTGGTTTGTTGCGCCAAAGACCGATTCGAGAATACCGTTGAACGTACTGCGGCCTGGCATCAAAATTGATTTCTGCCGGATCAGCAATCTGTTTTTCATTGCCGAATCGTACTTTTTGTCCACCAGAGCGGGCTGCATATTCCCATTCAGCTTCGGTCGGCAAACGGCAACCGGCCCAATCACAAAAAGCGACCGCATCGTACCAATTCACGTTGACCACGGGAGAATCATCTTGCCAACCCCAGTCCGGCGTCGTTGGCATTGTTCTACCGGTTGACTCGCAAAAAATTCGGAATTGTGCAACCGTCACTTCGGTTCGACTCAGGGAAAAATCGCTTAAAGTCACTGGATGTTCCGGCTTTTCATCAAAGTCTCCATCAGTTGAATCCCCCATCATAAAAGCGCCACCCCGTATGCGTTGAAAAACAATATTGGTTTTTGCATCCTGCCAACTGCCGGCCCACGCCGATGGCTGTACCGGCTTGGGTTGTTTTTTCTTCTGCATTTGATCAGATTTGATCATTTCAGAAGTTGCCTTTTGCTGAACAGACGACCGCGGTACCGCCGTTAAATTATTTGATTTCATTCCATGGAAGTGGCTGATCAAAAACAGGATGACAAACACTGCCATGATGGAAAAAATCCAAAGCCATTTTTGCCGATTGATTAAACGGATTGTTTTTTGCTTTATTGGGATGCCCGGATCATCTGACCCTGTTTCTGCTGTCGACGGTATAGATTGCGGTTTAGGCATGATCCTAAACGTATGATCAGATGTGGTATCTACTGGAACACCTGTTTTGACCTCATCCCGGGTAGGTTTTGTACGTTGAGATGGTATTTCATTATTGTGTTTCCTCTTTATTGCCGAAGATCGACCCTTTGTTGATAGAAACTCTAAAACGATCTTGGCTGACGCGAAACGATCATCCGGTCTTTTGGCCAACAGACCGTTTAGCAGTCGCTTGGTTCTTTCTTTTAAATGGTCGGGTATTTCTGGTTTTAAATCTAGATGACCGTGCATGATCTCTTCGGCCGTTCCGGTAAAAGGCGGTCGTCCCAATAGCATATGATAATAAATTACGCCCAGCGCGTATAGGTCCACCCGTAGATCATAAGCACCTTTGTACTGTTCCGGCGCCATGTACAAGTGCGTTCCCACAGAAGTGCTGAATCGATGCGAACCTTCGGCCATGCGACTGATGCCGAAATCGCCGATTTTCACATTGCCCGCAGCATCAAGAAATATGTTCTGCGGTTTTAAATCGCGATGCGCTATCCCCAAATGTTCCGCGTCGAACCGAAAACTGTGCACATAATCAAGACCTGACGCAATTTGTTGCATGATAACAACCGCATCGTCTTCCGCAAGCTTGCCTTTTTTTCGAATGTAATCGCCAAGATTGCCACCGCTGCAGTATTCCGTCACCAGGAAATAACTGTTGTATTCGTTAAAGACTCCCAGCAACTGCACGATGTTGGGGTGTCGCAGGCGTGCCATGATGCGGGCCTCATTTTCAAAAGATTTACTAAATTCATCACCGCATTCGCTCAGCACTTTTATGGCCACCTGCATTCTGGAAGCCAATTCCTCAGCCAGATACACAGCACCAAAATTGCCGCCGCCGAGATATTCCTTGATCCGGTATTGATTGTGCAACACATCACCAATGGAAATCATCAATCAGCCTCACGCATGAATACATTCCAAGAAAAAAGCAAACTCTGACAGAATCTTTTGAATAGAGTGATGTTAAAATAAATGACGCCATGCATCAAAATGTATGCATTAGCGTGACCGTGCCACTCTAAATCCGACATTATCCAATCGCTGTTGTGGAAAACTGTGCAAGCGAAAAATGGTGCGGCATCGTCCGGGATCGTTGCGCCAAGAGCCGCCGCGCAAGGTTCGAAAATTGCCTGAAATCGGACCAGTCGGGTTGTGCGCCGGAGATGTGGAATAATAATCCTCTCCGTACCAATCTGCACACCACTCCCAGACATTTCCGCTCATATCATAAAAGCCCAACACATTCGGACCAAAGGTTTGTACCGCAACGACCCTCTGCCGATAAATGCCAGTATGTGAATAGGATTGAGCAAGATTTGCTCTCGCGTCAAAGTTTATCTCATTGGGATCCGCTACATCCTGACTATTACCAAAACGGAATTTAGCGCCGCGGGCACGTGCAGCAAATTCCCATTCAGCCTCAGTCGGCAGCCGGTAGCCGGCCCAGGAACAAAACGAGTCGGCATCCTGCCAGGTCACATTGACCATCGGTAGGTTATTGGACCATCCCCAGGGCGGTGGCTCCGGCATGAGATAACCTGTTTGGGAACAGAACTCACGATATTGGCCGACTGTCACTTCCGTCGTGCCGAGATAAAATCCATTGAGCGTCACCTGATGAACCGGCTTCGCATCAGGTACACCGTCATTGAAAACATCACCCATGTCAAAAGTACCGCCTTCAACAAAAATAGTGGGTATCTCTATTATCTTTGACTGTCGGGATTTTTTAAATTGACTCGTCAGGAGAATGGCTGTCAGAATCAGTGCAAAGAGGATCGACAGAAGTTTACGCCAGTGCTTTTCAACAAAAGGCTTAAATTGCTGCAGGGATCCACATTGTTGCCTTTCTGCATGGTGATCTATCGAAGGTACATGGGCGCCATTCCCTGCTGCGGAGGATGGCTCGGCTGTGGTCGAAGAGCCCTCAGCGACCGTTAACAAAACCTGATTCTGTGCAGCGTCTATCGGTTGATTGCCTGCTATTTTTTTACGCAATTTTTCTAAATGCTCGAGTACCTGCAGAGCAGAAAAAGCCCTTTCCTCCGGATTTTTAGCCAAAAGCAATCTTAATATTTTTTGCATCGGTTTGCTGATGTGTTCCGGCAGGTCCACTTCTTCAAAAAGCTGTCTTTTAACGATGGTCGCAAAAGATCCTGTGAAAGGTGTCCGACCGGTAAGCATCTGTAACAAAATTATGCCCAGAGCATACAGATCTATGCGTTGATCATACGCACCTTCAAACTGCTCCGGCGCCATATATTCAGGCATACCCATAGGCAAATCAAGTCGACCGGATGCTTTGGCGATCCGGCTGATGCCAAAATCGCCGATTTTCACTATTCCATCAGCGTCCAATAAAATATTTTGTGGTTTGAGATCGCAATGTACCAGTCCGGTATGATCAGCATCTAGACGAAAATTGTGCGCATAGTGCAGACCTTCGGCAATCTGCCGCACCAGCACCATTGCTTCGGATTCGGACAGTACGTGCTGCTTTAAATGCTCCTGCAGGTTGCCGCCGCTGCAGTACTCAGTCACCAGGAAATGGTGATTATTTTCGCTAAAGGCGCCAAAGAGTTGTAGAATGTGGCGATGGTGCATTTGGGCCATAATGCGCGCTTCCTGGTGGAAACTGTTTTGCAATTCTGTGCCGCGCTCGGTCAGTACCTTGATGGCCACCTGCATGCCGGAAATAAGTTCTTCCGCTAAAAAAACACGGCCCAGGCTACCGCCACCGAGATCACGCATCAGACGATATTGGCCATGTACTATATTGTTCTCAGAGATCATTTTGTTTCTTTGCTCCAAGAAACTGCAATGATTTTGGTTCGAACGATCACTCTCGAGATTACAGGACGATTAATTCTGTAAATAAAAAAACTGAAATGATTAATGGACGATCCATACGCTTCCGGTTGTTTTAAGCCTGCTCCCATCAACCTGGTCAGGCCACTTTCATTTTATATCAGTTTCATGGGACGCTGGGTCACTTTAGCAACAACCCTCGCTTCCGCCATATATCTACCAGTTCTTGGGATGAGTATTTATTCATGCGAACGCGCCATGCGAAAACCCACATTGAAATAGCGGAACGACGGGATATCGCGATAGCGGTCCGTGGCCCGGCAATACCAGGCCAGGTTGACAAAAGAACCGCCACGAATGACCCGATATGCCCCCGAGTCGGGTCCGGTTGGATTCATGACTGGACTTTTTTGATAATAGTCGCTGTCGTAAAAATCCCAGCACCATTCACGGACATTGCCGCACATTTCATGCAACGCTAGTGCGTTCGGCCGATTTTGTCCGCTTGGCTGCGGTTTACTCGGACTGTTGACATTGTACCACACATAAGAGTCCAATTCTTCTTCTGCGCCAGTGCCGGACCATTTAATTTTCTTGCCGCCGTCCCGCGCCGCGTACTCCCACTCGGCTTCGGTCGGCAACCGTCCGCCGGCCCATTGACAAAAAGCCTGAGCGTTTTCCCAGGTGACGTTGACCATAGGATGGTCCTCCAGCCAGACCCAGGAGGGCGGCCCAGGCATATTTCTACCGTTCGCCCAACAAAAAGTGCGATACTGTGCGACCGTAACCTCGCTTTTAGATAAATAAAAATCATCAAGCCAAACTTCATGCAAGGGTCGCTCATCGCGGTCGCCATCGCCGAATGAATCTCCCATTTCAAACCAGCCGCCGGGAATCAAGACCATGGGTATATCGATGACTGATGTTGTTCGTGGCTCATAACCGCGAGCCTTTTGCTCGAGTAGATAATCCTTTTGGCTGTTCCTGTGGCTGTACCATTGAAGCAACAGGTATAGGGCGCCGCTAAAGACAAACACTATTCCCAAGCGCCATAGCCAGCGCCATCGATTCTTAGAAGGACGGCGCTTCAGATTGCGGCTATTCGGAAGGGCAGCGGGGAATGGTTGCTCCGGCGCGCTCTCGATGCTTTTTTTTGTTACGCGAACCGTGCTTTCATCTGCTGTGTTTATGGTTGCAGGCGGTTGTGTATCCGGCAATTGTTCAGCGCTTTTCTTTTTGGCAGTCGGCGCTAAGGGAATTACGCTTGCAGAGCGAGGTCGCTTCTGCCGTTTTCCCCTAGCCTCATCCACGGTCGTGAAAAACTCCAACACCGCCTGGGCCGAGGCCATTCGCTCCTCCGGTTTCTTGGCCAGCAGTT
This sequence comes from uncultured Cytophagia bacterium, assembly GCA_964387285.1. Classification (GTDB taxonomy): domain Bacteria; phylum Zhuqueibacterota; class Zhuqueibacteria; order Residuimicrobiales; family Residuimicrobiaceae; genus Anaerohabitans. The sequence goes on from CAYLWO010000139.1 coordinate 11,689, forward strand.
TGAGCAGTAGAGAGCGCATGTTTTTACTGACCTGTGGTGGAAGGACCGGCTCTTCGTGTAATTGTTTTTTTACTACAGTTGCATAAGCGCCCCGGAAAGGCGGTTCACCGACCAGGAGCTGAAAGAGAATGACACCGAGCGCGTAGAGATCGACGCGTTGATCATAGCGGTCTTCAAATTGCTCCGGCGCCATATATTCCGGCGTACCGACAAAAGAACTGAACTGCGTCGATTTTTCGGCCATTCGACTGAGGCCGAAATCGCCAATTTTGACATTACTCTCCTCGTCGAGAAAAATGTTCTGCGGTTTTAAATCCCGGTGCACCACACCGGTGTGCTGCTCGTCAAGGCGCAGCTGATGGGCAAAGCTTAAACCGACTGCTATTTGTCGCACCAGCGACACGGCTTTCTTCTCCGAGAGCCGGCTACCCTCTTTGAAGGCTTCGGCCAGGTTGCCGCCGCTGCAGTATTCGGTCACCAGGAAATGACCGTCCTGTTCGCTGAAGGCTTCCAACAGTTGTACGATGTTGGGATGCTGCAAGCTCGCCATGATGCGCGCTTCTCTGAGAAAATTTTGTTGAAATTCTTTACCGCGTTCGGTCAGCACCTTGACCGCCACCTGCATGGTGGAAGTCAATTCCTCCGCCAGATATACATCGCCAAAGCTGCCGGCGCCGAGAAAGCGCTGTATGCGGTATTGGTCGTGAAGAATGTCGCCGATGGAAATCATGTTTTCCCTCAAACTGAGAGTTACTGTTTTTAGATAAAAGGAAAAGCTAGAGAATAAATCAGCAGACAGGCGCTCATCATCCTATAACCTGATGGGTATCGCAAGCCTTTGGTCAACCTCACTGGTTAAAAACCAACATTCTGTTAAAAAGCATTTTCCCGCTAAGATGCAGAGGTGCAGAGAAAAAACCTTAAAATTTTCTCTTGGTGTTCTCTGCGGCTTTGCGCGAGTCTATTTGTTTCTCCTTCTCCCACACCCAAGCCAGGAGGCTTGCGTTACAATATCATCCAGATGGCAAGAAATTCTTGACCGTTTTGCCTAAAAAATAATCTTCACTAAACTAACAAGCTGTTAAAAGCCTCTTCCCGCTGAGACGCAGAGGCGCAGAGAAAAACTTTTTTAATTTTCTCTAGGCGTTCTCTGTACCCTTGCAGGAAAATACCAAGTTTTCCATAAAACATTGTTCAAAATAACTGCTGACCCATCATCCAGCATATTTTTTATACCCAATCGGTTCAATCTGGAGTCCAGCATCTTGTACATAGTATCCAGTATATTGTACCCAGCATCGATTATCTGCTTCACCGAAGACGCACAACCCTAAATCCGTTCCAGTCGATCGTGACATCGAGATTGCCAATAAGTCGTTCGGAAACACGACAATGCGGCGAATTGTAAAAATAACAGCCGCCGCGCATGATCCGACTATCGCCAGTATTAGGGCCTTGTGGATTCTTTACCACATCATAACCATAATAATCCTCTCCATACCAATCACTACACCATTCATCTACATTGCCACTCATATCATAGAGTCCCAGTCCATTGGGTCGCTTTTTTGCTACCGCGTGAGTCTTTCCTCCACTGTTCTTATCATACCAGGCATACTCGTCCAATTTACTTTCATTGCTGGTGCCAGACCACTTTATTTTCCTGCCCCCTTCGCGTGCCGCATATTCCCATTCCGCTTCGGTCGGCAACCGTACTCCCACCCATTTACAGAAATCAACCGCATCCTGCCAGGTTACATTGACCATGGGATGATCGTCAAACCAGCCCCACTCTGGCGGATCCGGCATCTCTTTACGAGTTACCTTACAAAAAACCTGATACTGCGCAACCGTCACAGGTGTTTGCGCTAAATAAAATTCATCCAATTGCACCATATGAACGGGTCTCTCATGGGTAAATCCGTCACCGAAAGTATCTCCCATCTTGAACGCACCGGCGGGGACACGCACCCATTTAATGCCCAATTCCGCCGCTCGGTCTGGAGTTTGAGGTCTCAAGACAATGCTTTTCTTTGGTTGCTCATCTTCCGGTGCTTTACTGGAGGCAGCAAAAAGAGCAGAGGCCAAATCTTTAGCTTGTGCAAAACGGTCTGAAGGCTCTATCTCAATACATTTGTATATAACCTGTTCGACATGAACCGGCAAATCCGGCAGATAATGGCGCGGATCCTTAAACCTGCCCTGCGGCAAACGTCCAGTCCACATGCGGTACATCAGCACGCCCATGGAATAAATATCCGCGCGCTGGTCCACATGCCCGGCATCCGACCATTGTTCCGGTGCTGCATAGGCCTCTGTGCCCAGCCGGGCCTGGGTCATGGTCATGCGCGAGGCGCTGTCCAATCGGGCAATGCCAAAATCAGCAATCTTGGCCCGGCCCTTGGCGGTGATCAGAATGTTCTGCGGTTTCAGATCGCGATGCACAATGCCCTCTTCATGAATGGCCTCCAGGCCTGCCAGAATATCGCGTAACAGCTGCAGACCATGCTCTACGGACAAAACGCCTGGCTCTTTTTGCCGCATTATCCGCACGGTCTCTTCTTCAGCCATAGGCGCCTCGCCCAGTTCCTGCGCCAGGCTTTTAGGCAGATATTCCATGGCAAAATAATTAACTCCCTGGCATTCGCCCACTTCGAAAATGGTCACCACATGAGGATGGCTCACCCGCGCCATGGCTTTTGCCTCGCGCAGAAAACGTTTCTTCATCTCCTCGTCGTGCTGCAATGATGGCGGCAATATCTTGAGCGCCACGGTCCGCTCCAGCGAGATCTGTTTTGCCAGATACACCTCGCCCATGCCGCCGCTGCCGAGAAAATTTACTATCTCGTACCGATCGAGTTTTTGTCCTGGTTTGAAAGTGTGCATATTTTTCCTTTTATCTGAGCATTTGCTAAACAGCTTTTTCTCGCATAGGTGTAGAGTCTTTATTTTTCCTAGACGCAAGCCAGGAGGCTTGCGCTACGACGACCTCAAGCCATTCTCTGTACCATTGCAGAAAAATGTCAAGTTTTTCCATAAAACATTTTACAAAATAACTGCCGACCCATCATCCAGCATCCAGTATCAAGCATCCAGCATCCTTCTCACCGCGGCACATAGGCAAACGCGGTTTTGCTTTCATGGCTGGTGTGATATTGTTTGAAAACCAGCCGACATTCGTCATAATCGTTTCGGCCGTGATGGCGACCGAGACAAATAACATCGCCGTCATATAGCTGTCTGCCGG
>CAYLWO010000140.1:0-14436 GCA_964387285.1 uncultured Cytophagia bacterium
AAAAAGGAGACTGTTGTGAAAAAAAGAGCACTGCTTTTTTTACTCGTTATAACACCAGTTCTTTACTTATGCAGCAAAAAAGAGACACAGACGCTCAAGGCGACGCTGGCGGTGGATAAAGCTCATTTCAACACTGTCATCGACGGCAAAAAGGTTGATCTCTATTTTCTACAGAACAAAAACGGCTTGCAGATGGCAGTGACCAATTTTGGCGCGCGCGTCGTGGCTCTGTTGACGCCTGACAAAAAAGGCCATTTTGATGATATCGTTCTTGGCTATGATTCCATCCAGGGCTATTTGAACAGCCACGAACCTTATTTCGGTTGTGCAGTCGGTCGCTTCGGCAATCGCATTGCCAAGGGACAATTTAAATTGGACGGCAAGAGTTATCAACTGGCGCAAAACAACAACGGTCAATCTTTACATGGCGGCCCCAAGGGCTTTCATAATCAGGTCTGGAGTGCGCAACCGCTAGGTCAAAATACGCTGATTTTAAAATATGTTTCGCGCGACGGTGAAGAGGGGTACCCCGGAACCTTATCGGTTGAGATGAAATATATTCTCACCGATGAAGACGCCTTCCGCATTGAGTATAACGCAACGACCGATAAACCTACGGTGATCAACCTGACCCACCACTCGTATTTCAATTTACATGGCGCAGGCAACGGGACCATTAACGATCATGACCTGATGATCAATGCCGATCGTTATACGCCCGTAGATTCGGTGCTCATTCCGACCGGCGAGATGGCTTTGGTGGAAGGAACCGCCATGGACTTTCGTACGCCGACCGCTATCGGCGCCCGGGTGCATGCTGATATCGACCAGTTAAAAATGGGCAAGGGGTATGATCATAATTACATCCTGAACAGAACGCCCGATGCGGATTTGCTGCTGGCCGCAACGGTTCACGATCCCATCTCCGGCCGCTCTATGGAGGTATATACGACAGAACCTGGTCTGCAGTTTTACGGCGGCAATTTTTTAAACGGGCAGGACAAAGGCAAGAACGGAATGCCTTATGAATACCGTTCCGCATTCTGCCTCGAAACACAGCATTTTCCTGATTCGCCCAATCAGTCCGCTTTTCCGGCTGCGGTACTGAGGCCGGGCGAGACGTATAATCATATTTGCATTTATAAATTTTCTGCAAAATAGTGACTGCCATGAAATCTTTAAAATTGGTTTTGGTTCTTTTTTTTTCGGTGGTTATTTCGTGTATTCGGCAGCCGAAATACGATACCATTCATCAGCTCTCAACCTATGATGCCTTGCTTTCCGGATTCTACGACGGACAAACCCGATTAAGCGAACTGATGCGCGCGGGTGATTTCGGCATTGGCACTTTTGATCGATTGGACGGTGAAATGGTAGCTTTGGATGGCAAAATATATCAGGTTCGCCATGACGGTCAGGTGCGCGTGATGCCGGATTCTGTTAGAACGCCCTATGCCGATGTCTGCTATTTCAGGCCTGATCAACATCTTGCCTCAAATCGTTTTTTCGATTTCAAATCATTCCAGAGTTTTTTAGATAGCGTACTGGTGAATCCCAACCTTTTTTATGCTGTCAAAGTGAAAGCGCGTTTTCAGTCGATGACGACGCGGAGTGTGGCAGCGCAGCAAAAACCTTATGAACCTTTGGTGGAAGCGGTAAAAAAACAGGCCGTGTTTCAGTTCAAGGATGTTTCCGGTACTCTGGTCGGATTCCGCATCCCGGCCTTTGCCAAAGGCATTAACGTGCCGGGATATCATTTCCATTTTCTCAGCGACGATCGCCGGCAGGGTGGTCATGTGCTGGATGGTCAATGGGTCGGCATGATCGTCCAGATAGATGAAATACGGAAATTCCATCTGGTGCTTCCAGGCCACGGCACGGGCTTTCAGACACTCGATCTCAGCCGTGACGCCGGCGAGGAGGCAGCCAAGGTGATGACGGGGAGATAATTCTCAACGCTACGCTCCATACCTTGCCTTAACCGCGAGGCTGTCTAAAAAGTTTGCTATTTGTTCTCAGTATTAAATACACAGCAAGATCACTAATATCCGAACTATAAATAGCCTAATATTTTTATTTATCATGTAGTTCCGCCTTTAGGTGGAGAAATTCCCGGAACTACTCTGGTTGTTTTTGGACAACCCCAGCCTGCACCGCAAATTCTATGGAATCAAATGGTCGCGGAGCGACCACTGCCGGTAGCCGGGCGTTTCAACGCCCGGAAAGGAAAAAAGAGCAACCACGTCGCGGAGCGACCTATGAAGGATAATTCATACCAATTTGTCTGCAGTGTTGCAGATCCGATCAAACGTCGCTCCGCTACGTGAATGATACTATTTTGCATTTCGAATTCGCAGCAGCACAACACCATGCCGGGGCACATCGGCCTGAAAGCTTTTCTCAAAAACACCTATATCCTTTTGTCGCCAGACGTCGCGCACGATTTTTTTGCCGGTTAGATTATATTTTACCAAATCAGCCGATACAGGAACAGGTTTTTCTCCACGATTACACAAGCCCACTGCTATAGAACCATCATGCAAATCTTTAACCATGATAAAAGTGGTTTCATTCAGAGAATCCACAGTGGCGCTGATGCCCAACGGATCCTGATCTATGTCGATCACTTCCGGATTGCAGAGCACGTTGAGGGTGAATTCATCCATTTTGCTCATATCGCCGCTATAAAACAGCGGCGAGGCCATGAGCGCCCATAAAGACACAAACGCATACTGTTCTTCCGGCGTCATGGCGCATGGTTCCGGTTGGCCGCCGGTGCGGGCGTTGCCGATGTAGCCGATCTGGATGTAATCGGGATCGTTCCACGCGCCGGGTCTGGACCAGGCGCGATGTTCGGCGTTTTTCAAAGCCACAGCAAAAAATCGATCCAGCTCAAAACCCAGGTCGCCGGCCGTACGCCAGCAGTGGCCGCCCACTTTTTCGCCCCATTCCCAGACATGGCCCCAGCCATATTGGCATAAGTTTAAAACCATATCCCGATTCTGTCGTTGCAGCAGATCACCCATCAGGATATACGGCTTTTGCAGATTTTCCAGGGTACGAACTTTGTTGACGATACGATCATAGGAACACCAATCGTATTTCAAAAAATCAAATCCCCAATCTGCAAACTGTTTTGCGTCCTGCGCTTCGTGTTGCCAGCTGCCGGCAAATCCGGCGCAGGTTGTGGGACCGGGTGAAATATAGATGCCGGCCTTTAATCCTTTGGCGTGAATATAATCGGTGAGCGCCTTCATATCCGGGAAATGTTTATTGGGAATCAAATTACCCTGAGCGTCACGCAGCGGTCCCACACGCAACGAGTCATTCTGTTTTTCTGCGTTCATCCAGCAGTCATCGATGTTGACATACTGATAGCCGACGTCGGCCATGCCGCTGCTGATCATAATATCAGCGGCCTCGCGCATCATCTTGTCGGTAACGCGATCATAATGTGCGTACCAGTGGTTCCAGCCCATGGGCGGTGTTAGAGCCAGCGTTTTACCGCTGACGATCTTGAAACTGCGTTGCGCCCGGCCGTGTTTATTTTTAGCCGTCAAAGTGACAGGATATTCGCCGGGATCCGGATTTTTTCCGGTGATGATTCCGCTCTCTTTATCCAATTTCAAACCAGCAGGCAGTTTTTCTGCTGAAAACTGCATCGGTCGTTCGCCCTGGCAGGGAATGCGGTACAGAAAAGGGTGTCCTGGCCGACAGCCGTACACCAGCGGACCGTTGATACGCGGCGCCGGGCCCGGTTTGGGCGTCAACAGCTCCACGTTGGTCTGCGCAATCACAGAACAAGTCCAAGTCAGTAAAATAATAACCGCTTTCAAACGATGATCCATCATGGCGTTTCCTTTAACATAAAAAATTAATGTACACTGCCGATACCGACAATACCATTTTAACTAACACCTGAATTGAGTAATAGGTGCTCGAATAACAACCTCAAGGGTAATGCAATCGCTCAAATCAGGTTCAACTTATTTGACATACGATTCGATAATAGCCTGATACAGCAAAGCCCGGAGCTTTTGCTGCAAATCGCTGCCGGTTGCCGGCTTTAATTGCACCATCATCACCACCACCAGTTTTTCAACCGGATCGACCCAATACTGCGTGTGATAGGCGCCGCCCCATCCGAAAGAACCGACTGTGCCCGGCTGCCCGTTGCGTCCCAAACGATCCGTGATCCAGAATCCCAATCCCATTCCCTGTGATGCGTACAAATCTCCGGCATGATTGGCGATCATCAACTGAACAGATTTGGGACTGAGAATGCGCACGCCCTGCAATTCACCGCCTTGCTGCAGCATCAGCAAAAAACGGGCATAATCCTGGGCCGTGGCAAGCAATCCGGCGCCGCCGGCGTAGCATTTCTGCGGCCCCTGCATGTAAAAATTATCGCGTCGGTTCTCGGTCAGGATGAGGCTGCCTTTATCATCAAATCCATAAACCGAGGTAAACCGTTCCAGTTTTTCTTTGGGTAGAAAAAAATGGGTATCTACCATGGACAGGGGAGACGTGATTTTTTTGGCGATAAAATCAGCCAAGCTCATTCCGGATGCGCATTCGACAACATAACCCAAAATATCGGTGTTATAACCGTAAATAAATTTTTCGCCAGGCTGTGCATCAAAGGGCAGCGTTGCCAATTTTTTGATTACTTCGCCGAGGGTCTGGTTTTTATCAGCCAGAAACCAGGTATTCAGACCGGCCGCCTGCCATTCTGCCTTTGCCGGACCAGTGCCGTAAGAGATGCCGGCCGTATGCGTCAACAGATCGCGAATCGTGATGGCGCGTTTCAACGGGACTGTGGAATAGCCTTGTGTCTCCTTGCCCTCAGCCTGGATCGCGACGCGGCTATTGGCAAATTCCGGGATGTATTTGGACACCGGCTCATCCAATAACAGCTTGCCCTCTTCCTGTAAGATCATGATGGCAACGCTGGTGAGTGCTTTGGATTGCGAAGCAATGCGAAAAATGGCGTCCTTGGTCATATCCGCATTCTCTGCAATGTCCATTTTCCCACAAGCTTGCTCATGTACGATTTTACCGTTGCGCAGAATACAGGTGACGATACCGGCTGCTTTGCTCCGATTCACATAGTCCTGCATCGCTTGCGACAGACGCTGCAACCGTTCCGAGGACATGCCCACCTGCTCTGGTTTGGCATAAGGCAAGGAGCCGGCAGCCACATTCATGACAAAGCATAGCAGGAAACAAGTAATCATCCAATTGCGTTTTGCTGAAATCATTCTTTTCATAACCAGGTTCCTTTATTGGTTTTTTCGCAAAAGAGTTGGATTATTATAATTAAATTGACGGTGCAAAACAAGTGAATTTTATCCATATATATATTGCGAATGGCCGGTAAATTTTTTAGATTCTTGGCAGTCGTAATTTTTTAAGGAGCAGAGTAAACACATAATGAATCGTACTTTATTATTTCTGCTGTCATGGTGTGCTTTGTGGAGTCAAAAGCCAATGCAACAGGCGGATCGTGTCTCTCCGGTGATTCCTGTTCATGCGCAGCCGTTCCCATTGGAGCAGGTCCGTATACTTTCCGGTCCGTTCCAGCGTGCTCTGGAACTGGATCAAAAATATATATTGAGTCTGCCGGTGGATCGATTGCTGCATAATTTTTATATCACCGCAGGTTTGTCGTCGACAGCCAAACCCCTGGCCGGGTGGGAAGCGCCGGACTGTGAACTGCGCGGTCATTTTGTCGGTCACTATTTGACAGCCTGTGCGCTTTTATATGCCGCCGCCGGAGATGTTCGGCTTAAAATGCGTGGCGATAGCGTTGTGGCCGGCCTCAAGTTATGTCAGGAAAAAATCGGCACCGGCTATCTCTCCGCCTATCCGGTGGAATTGATCGACCGCGTCGAATCCGGCAAACGGGTCTGGGCGCCCTATTACACGTTGCACAAGATTTTTGCCGGTTTGCTGGACATGCACGTCTATGGTCAAAATCAGGACGCTCTGATCATGGCAAAAAAAATCGCTGATTGGGTCATCGCGCGCAACAGCCGGTTGTCCGATGAAGAGATGCAAAAAATGCTCGGCGTCGAGCACGGCGGCATGAATGAGGCGCTGGCCAATCTTTATGCGTTGACCGCTGAGAAAAAATATCTGGACATCAGCTTGCGTTTTAACCATCGGGCCGTGATTGAACCGGCGCAACAGAACCAGGACCGCCTTACCGGTCTGCATGCCAACACACAGATTCCCAAATTCATCGGCACAGCCCGGCAATACGAGCTCACCGGTGATTCAGACTTGCAAACCGGCTCCCTGTTCTTCTGGAACACAGTGACCAAGGAACGCTCCTATGTCATTGGCGGTCACTCTGACGGCGAGCTGTTCTCCGATAAAGCGACTCTGTCCCAGGCTCTGGGTCCCAACACCACCGAGACCTGCAATACCTATAACATGCTCAAACTGACGCGCCATCTTTTTTCCTGGGAACCAAAACCGGAATATATGGATTATTATGAAAGGGCTTTGTACAATCATATCCTCGCTTCGCAAAATCCCCGGACCGGAATGACGTGTTACTATGTGCCGCTGCGCTCCGGCTCTCATAAAACGTACAATGATTACGACAGTTCTTTTTGGTGTTGCACCGGCACAGGCGTGGAAAATCCCGGACGCTACGGCGAGGCGATCTATTTTCATGATGGCGACAGCTGTCTGTATGTGAATTTATTTATTGCATCGCGTCTGCAATGGACAGAAAAGGGTCTGATCCTGGAGCAACAAACACATTTTCCAGAACAAGCCTCTACCACGCTGACGTTTACCTGTCAAAAACCGCGACAGGTCACGTTCCTGCTGCGCTATCCGGGCTGGGCTACCTCCGGTTGTGATGTGAAAATAAACGGTAAAAATTTTCCGATAAAGCAAAAAACCTGTTCCTGGATACCGATTTCCCGCCTGTGGCGGACCGGCGATCGTATTGTCATGAATATGCCTTTCACCCTGCATACCGAAGCTTTTCGCGACAACCCAAATCGTTTTGCATTCATGTACGGTCCTTTGGTTTTGGCCAGCCAAATCAATAACGAAAAACCGATTCCTGTTTTGGTGACTGAGAAAGAAATCAGCCAAACCTTGACGCGGATTGCCAACCAACCTTTACGGTTTTCCAGCCAGCCGGGATCGTTTCTTATCGCCGGTGAAAAAAAGGCCGTCTCATTCATTTTTGAACCCTTTTATGGCATTCATGACGATCGAAGCTATGTCGTATATTGGGATCGTTTTACGGCACAACAGTGGCGAACGCATGAAGAGGCGTATGAAAAGGAGATGACCGAGACTCGTGAGTTGGATCGGCGCACCATCGACAGGGTAAAACCGGGTTATGAGCAGAACGAGCGCGATCACGCTTTTCAGGGCGAGAAAACCGAAGCCGGCAATCTCGGCAACGCAAAATATCGTGAGTGCTGGGACGGCGGCTGGTGCAGGTATGCTTTGAAAATTGTGCCGGAGGGCAAGTTGGCTTTGCAGGTGCGTTATTGGGGCAGCGACGCCGGGCGACGCACTTTTGATATTCTGGTGGACGGCGAAAACCTGGCCACGCAACAATTACAAAAAGAAAAACCTGAGCAGTTTTTCGATGTGCTCTATGCTATACCTGAAAAACTGTTGATCGGTAAAACGTCCGTTACGGTTAAGTTTCAGGCTCATCCGGCCAATTTGGTCGGGGGATTGTATGATCTTCGTATTATTAAAACGGAATAAAAATCAGGAGTTGTTATGAAAATTAATTCTCTCGTTCTGTTTCTCCTTTTGCTGGTGGGCCATCTGTCGGCTCTGACTGATAATCCATTTTTTAACGAGTTTCAAACGCCATTGCAAACACCACCCTTTGCTCAAATCAAGCAAGAACACTTTATGCCCGCGTTTTTAGAGGCTATTAAACAACAGCAAGAGGTGGTGGCTGCCCTTGCCGACAATTCGCAACCCGCGGATTTCAGCAACACCGTTGTCAAGTTGGAACACAGCGCTGCCATGTTGACGCGCGTCAGCAATGTTTTTTACAGTCTGTTGTCCGCCCATACGGATGAAAACCTGCAAAAAATAGCCAAGGAGGTTGCGCCCTTGCTGGCGAAAAATAACGATGATATTCTATTAAACAACCGGTTGTTCGAACGCATAAAGTCCGTGTACGAGAAAAAAGATAAATTGGATGTAGAAGACCAGCGACTGGTGGAGTTATATTTTCGCGAGTTTGTCCGCAGCGGCGCCGGTCTGGACGATGCGAAAAAGGCCCAGTTGCGCGAACTCAATCAACGTTTGTCGCTATTGTCCTTGCAATTCGGCGACAATGTCCTGGCTGAGGACAATGATTTCAAACTGATTATCGACCATCCGCAAGATCTCGCCGGCTTGCCCGAAGCGGTGAAAACAGCGGCTGCCGAAGCGGCTCAGGAACGCGAGTTGTCCGGCAAATGGGTTTTCACGCTGCACAAACCGAGCTTGATTCCCTTTCTGCAATATTCTGCCAAACGCGCCCTGCGGGAGAAAATGTTCAAGGCCTATATCCAGCGCGGAGACAACAATAACAAATACGACAACAAGCGGTTGCTTGCGCAAATCGCCTCGTTGCGCGTCGCCCGGGCAAACCTGTTGGGTTTTAAGACGCATGCCGATTTTGTGCTGGCTGAAAATATGGCCAAAACGCCGGATAGGGTGTATGATTTTCTGCAACAGGTATGGCAACCGGCGTTGTTGAAGGCCAAGGCGGAAGCACAAGATCTGCAAAATATGATCGAAAAAGAGGGCGCTGATTTTAAACTGGCGCCGTGGGATTGGTGGTATTATGCGGAAAAAGTGAAAAAGGCCAAATATGACCTCGATGAAGAAACCTTACGTCCCTATTTCAAACTGGAAAACGTTATACAGGGAGCTTTTACCGTTGCAAATAAACTGTTTGGCATCGCCTTTCAGGAACGGCAGGATATCAGCAAGTATCATCCGGATGTTCGCGTGTATGAAGTGAAAGAGGAAGATGGCAAACACATCGGCATCTTGTATGCGGATTATTTCCCGCGCGCCAGCAAACGGGGCGGCGCCTGGATGAACGAATTTCGCAGCGCTTGTTATAAAGAGGGTAAAAAGATCACACCGCTGGTTTGCAACGTCGGTAATTTTTCCAAACCGACCGGCGATCAGCCCTCTCTGCTGAGTCCTGATGAAGTGCTCACCCTGTTCCACGAATTCGGCCATGCTCTGCACGGGCTTTTATCCGACGTGCGTTACGTCAAGCTTGGCAATGTCCCGCAGGATTTCGTTGAACTGCCCTCGCAAATCATGGAGAACTGGGCCATGGATCCGCAGGTGTTGCCGCTTTATGCCCGCCATTTTCAGACCAACGCCCCGATGCCCGAGGCTCTGGTGGCAAAAATGCAAAGGGCGAAATTTTTCAATCAGGGCTTTGAGACAGTCGAGTATGTCGCTGCTTCGTTTCTGGATATGGATTGGCACACCTTGAGCGACAGCGTCCGTCAGGAGGTTAATCGTTTTGAAAACGCATCGATGAAAAGAATCGGATTGTTGCCCGAGATCGTCACCCGTTACCGCAGCCCCTATTTCCGCCATATATTCAGCGGCGGATATTCTGCCGGCTATTACAGCTATCTTTGGGCTGAAGTTCTCGATACCGATGCTTTCGCTGCCTTTCAGGAGGTCGGCTTATTTGATCGCAAAACCGCACAAGCTTTCCGAACGCATGTTCTGTCTGCAGGCGGACGCGAAGAGGCCATGAATTTGTATGTAAAATTCCGCGGTCGGGAGCCAAAAATTGAGGGTCTGTTGAAAAAGCGGGGCCTGACAGCGATTAATTAAAAACTGGTTTGCGAGTCGTACCGCGACATCCATGCCGCGATTTCTGCTCATGGTAATGCATTAAACAAAAGAAAATAACCGCGCCATTTATTAGTTCAGTAATAGATTCATCAATAGCGATAGGGAAAACATCATGACGATCCAGGATACAAGTCGGTTTGAAGAACAAACCTATCACAAGGTCACCGTACGACTCTTGCCCTTTTTATTCCTTTGTTATATTGTTGCGTATCTGGACCGCGTCAACGTCGGTTTTGCCAAATTGCAGATGCAGGCAGACCTGGGTTTCAGCGATGCCGCCTACGGCATCGGCGCCGGCATATTTTTCATCGGCTACTTTATCTTTGAGGTGCCCAGCAATCTGTTGCTGAAAAAGTTCGGCGCCAAAATCTGGATAGCGCGCATCATGATCCTCTGGGGCGTCATTTCGTCAGCCATGTTGTTCGTTCGCGATCAAAACTCCTTTTTCATCATGCGTTTTCTGCTGGGCGTGGCGGAAGCGGGATTTTTCCCGGGCGTAATTTATTATCTCACGCTCTGGTATCCGCGACACTACCGCTCCAGAATGGTGGCGTTATTCATGACCGCCATCGCGCTTTCCGGCGTTGTCGGCGGACCGTTGTCGGGTTGGATTCTGGTTCATTTTTCCGATATTGGTGGTTTGCGCGGTTGGCAATGGCTTTTCCTGGTTGAAGGCCTGCCTTCCGTTATCGTCGGCGTTTTAACGTTTTGGCTTTTGGATAATGGGCCGGAAGCCGCAGCCTGGCTCTCTGCAGATGAAAAAGAGCTGCTCATACGCCGGTTGACCGAAGAAGAAGCCTTGAAGCAAAAAGAGGGCATACAAAATCATACTTTTAGCGACGCATTTCGCAGCGGCAAGGTCTGGTCGTTATGCGCCGTCTATTTCGGCATTATTATGGGACTGTACGGCTTTGGTTTCTGGATGCCGCAGATCATCAAGGATACGATTACCCCGGATCCCTGGCGAATTGGTTTGCTTTCCATTATTCCCTGGGGATTGGCTGCGGTGATGATGGTCTGGGCCGGGCGTCATTCTGATGCTACAGGTGAGCGTCGTTGGCACCTGTCTCTTTCCTGCTTGCTCGCCATGACCGGTTTTGCCTGCTGTGGGCTGTGGAATTCGCACGGTGTAACCGGGTTGCTCTTTATCACTCTTGCGACCATAGGCGTCATGGCCAGTCTGGCGACCTTTTGGGCATTGCCCACGGCCTTGCTTTCCGGCACGGCTGCAGCTGCCGGCATTGCCTGGATTAATTCTGTGGGCAATCTGGCCGGCTATTTGGGACCCTATCTGATTGGGCTGGTGCGCAGTAGCGGCCATAGTATGCTGCTCGCTTTTTTCCTTTTGGCTGCTTGTTCGTTATTTGCGGCCATGGTTGTACTGCTGATCACTCGACCGCAACGGGTATAATCGCGCCGGCATAAATGCCGACGCATGATGAGAACCATAAAACCTGTTTTGATTACTGAAAAAAGTTTTGTATATTATAATCAGCTAGAGCGCCAAGATGGTATCCGCCCTCTGCAGAGATGTTCCTGTTGGAGGGTTTTTTTTTTCTGCATCATTTGCGACTAGTCCGAAAGAAAAATATTCATAAACGATAGAGAATAAAATGAAAAATCTGCAACGCAACAATGCTATTCGCAATATCGCCATTATTGCCCACGTCGATCACGGCAAGACCACCCTGGTGGATCATATGTTTCAACAGAGCGGCGTCTTTCGCGCCAATCAACAGGTCGAAGACCGCATCATGGATCAGATGGATTTGGAACGGGAGCGCGGCATTACCATTGCGGCAAAAAATTGTTCCGTACATTGGCAGGACGTCAAAATAAATATTTTGGACACGCCCGGCCATGCGGATTTTGGCGGCGAGGTGGAGCGCGCTCTGAAAATGGTGGATGGCGCCATTTTGCTGGTCGATGCGTCCGAGGGACCGTTGCCGCAAACCCGTTTTGTCCTGAAAAAAGCGTTGGAAGCCGATCTCAAGATCATTGTGGTCATCAATAAAATCGATCGTAAAGATGCGCGACCTCAGCAGGTGCTCAATGAAGTCTATGATCTGTTTTTTGATCTGGATGCCAATGATCATCAGATCGAATTCCCGGTATTGTATGCCGTGGGTCGTGATGGAGTATGCATGCATGCCCTGGAAGAAAAAGGCGAGAATTTGGTACCTTTGTTCGATGCCATTCTTAAGGAGATCCCGGGTCCGGCTTTTGATCCCAAGGAACCCTTTCAGATGCTTGTTTCGGATTTGGATTATTCCGATTATCTCGGGCGTTTGGCCATTGGCCGCATTTTCCATGGCCAGGCCACGCACAACGAGTCCCTGGTTTGCATAAACGAAGAAAATCAGGCCCTGCCTTTGCGTGTCACCCGGCTGCAGGTTTATGACGGCGTCAAGATTAAAGAGGTGGAGCAGGTGGACCCGGGCGATATCATCATTTTGGCCGGCATCGAGGAAGCGCATATCGGCGACACTATTTGCACCCAAACGGCGCAAAAAGCGCTCAAGCGCATTACCGTGGATGAACCCACCATCTCGATGCTGTTCACCATCAACACCTCGCCGTTATCCGGACGCGAAGGCAAACTGGTGCAATCAGGCAAACTGCGTGAACGTTTGTTCCGGGAAACATTGCGCAACGTCGCCATTCGCGTAGAGGAAACAGAAAGTCCGGATCGATTCATCGTCAAAGGAAGAGGCGAGTTTCAGATGGCGATTTTAATCGAGACCATGCGCCGCGAGGGTTACGAATTAACCGTGGGCCGTCCGCAGGTCATCTATAAATACAAAGACGGCAAAAAACTGGAACCTATCGAACATCTGTTCATTGACTGCGGCGATTCCTATCTCGGCATTGTCACGGAAAAATTGTCGCAACGCAAAGGCCGCATGATTAATTTGGTCAACCACGGCACCGGCCGGTTGCGCGTCGAGTTTTCCATTCCGTCCCGCTCCCTGATCGGTTATCGCAACGAGTTTCTCACCGATACCAAGGGCACCGGCATGATGAACAGCTATTTACAGGGTTATGAAGAGTTCCGCGGTGAATTCACGACCCGGTTGACCGGCTCTATCGTTGCCGATCGTGACGGTGTGACGGTGCCCTATGCGCTCTACAATCTGGAACCGCGCGGGGTTTTATTTGTCGGCGCCGGCGTTGATACCTATGAAGGCATGATTGTCGGCGAACATAACCGCGATAACGACATAAACGTCAATGCCTGCAAAACCAAAAAGCTCACCAACATGCGCAGCTCTACCAAAGACGATGCCGTCGTACTGGCGCCGATTACGCCTATCACTCTGGAACGCGCCATAGAATTTATCAAAGACGACGAAATGGTTGAGGTCACGCCTCTGTCCATCCGCTTGCGCAAAACCATATTGTCTGCAGATCAGCGTTATGCTTTAGAGCGGCGTTAGGATAATAAGAAAAGAAATATTTAGAACAGCCTCATGACGGATGCTGCGAATCAAGGCCATGCATGGTGAAGCTTCTCCCCTGGTCGTTCCGCGACCAACCTGTAGCGCGAATTCTGTGGAATCCGTGTCTAAAAAGTACTTTTTTTCAAACAACGATCCCGTAACCAACTTTTCTTATACCTGTTCGATAAAAGATCCGGGAGCGTCTCAATGAAATTGACCGTCTCACAATTGAAGAAAATCAGCGCTACGGCGAACGCGACCTGGAAGAAATTGTGTTAAAGGCGCGCTATTTCGCCCACGTCCCATTTTTTTATGGTGGATTTCACGAAATGGTTCATCGCCTTGCCACTGCCGGCTCTTTTTATCGTGCGCGTCACTTGATCACCTACCAAATTAAATAACAGTAACAAATCCACAAAAAACCACGTATATTTTCAATGATGAATAAGATATTGATTTTAATAATTATAATATAATTAATATCTTATGATTATTTGCACTGTACAATCTGTGCGTGCAAAGCAACCTTGCGAAAGTTATAAGCTTTCGCAAGTCATTCGAAATTATTAGCAGGAGGCATTATGATAGCGGAACCACCAACTCCAAGATAACACCCCATAACATTCATTTCTAACAAGAAAGGCGATGAGTATGTTTCTCTATGGTGGTTTAGGATTTGTCGGTTTTATTCTGCTGACGCTGATTTTAGGTTCATTTTACAGCATTGGACCTACGCAGATTGGTCTGGTGCGCAAACGCATCGGGCGAAAATTAAAAGATGACAATCCGGTGGCGCTGAACGGTGAAGCCGGTTATCAGGCCGAGCTGTTGATGCCGGGTTTGCGCTGGAAATTCATTCTACTTTATGCGGTGACCAAGCACTCCTGGGTGCAGATACCGGCCGGACAAATCGGCGTGGTCATAGCCCAGATCGGCGAACCTTTGCCGATTGGCGCCAAGTCCGCTTTATACAAAAAAGAATTCGGCAATTTTTCCAGTTTATCCGTTTTCCTGCAACAGCACGGCCAAAAAGGCGTGCAGCGTCCGGTGTTGCCTCCCGGCACCTTGGTGCCGATTCATCCGGTTGCTTTTTTGGTCATTACCAAACCGCAGGTCTATG
>CAYLWO010000141.1:0-3698 GCA_964387285.1 uncultured Cytophagia bacterium
TAATTATCCTCCTTTTGTTTTTTAATCTGGCCAACGCGGCGGGCATTATCACCGGTACGGTTACGGACGCCGAGAACAGAACTCCTTTGCCCGGCGTCAACATACAGGTACTGACCACGCTGCGCGGCGCTGTGTCCGATGCCGCCGGGAAATTCACCATCAGCGACGTTCCTGACGGCAGTTATAGCGTACGTTTTTCCATGATCGGTTATCATGCCTTGACCATCGATCGAACCACCGTTGGTACGGAACATGCGGCCACATTAAATGTGTCTCTTAAAACAACGGCGATCGAAATGGATCCCATGGTGATATCTGCCGGCAAGACCAAACAATCTCTTGATCAGACGCCGGTGTCCTTATCCGTGGTCACCTCCCTGGAGATCAAACAACGCAATCCCACCAATATTATTGAAGCGCTGGAAACAGCGCCGGGCGTACATTTTATCGGCAATCAGATTAACATACGCGGTTCCACCGGTTATACTTTTGGCGCCGGCAACAAAGTACTGCTGTTGCTGGACGGCGTGCCGGTGTACGCTGCGGATTCCGGCGAGTTCAACTGGGACATGCTGCCGCCATTGGACATCGAACAGATCGAAGTGCTCAAGGGCGCCGGCTCTACCTTATGGGGCGCTTCTGCGCTTGGCGGCGTGGTCAATGTGCTGACCAAAGATCCGTCAGCCAGGACCAAAGTGTTGTATGCTTTTTCCATCGGCAAATACGACAAGCCCTATTACGACGAATGGCAATGGACCGATCCGAATCGTCTGCATTTTACGCGCGAGGATGTCAGTTACAGCCGCAAGATCGGCAAGCTGGGCATGCGTGTCTCTGCCGGACGATTGATGACTACCGGCTATACGCAATTGGGCGATGCCAATAAATACAATCTGACGGCGAAATTGGATTACACTTTCAGCAAGGGCGTCAAGTGGACCGGCTATGCGGCTTACAGTGATATTTCGCGCGGTTTTTTCGTGCAATGGAAAGGCCCCAAT
Source organism: uncultured Cytophagia bacterium (assembly GCA_964387285.1). GTDB lineage: Bacteria > Zhuqueibacterota > Zhuqueibacteria > Residuimicrobiales > Residuimicrobiaceae > Anaerohabitans. The sequence goes on from CAYLWO010000141.1 coordinate 1,002, forward strand.
GATCCCTATGAAGTGGATCCGGCCAATCTGGACAACCATGCGCGGGTGCATCAGATCAACGCTTATACGAAACTGGTCATCCCGTTTTCTTCACGTTTTTCATTAAACCTGCGCGCCTCTCTGGTACGCACGCTCATGGGCAATCAGTTCGGCGAAGGCAGCGGTTTCAATCCCGCCTATGGCGAGGGTGCGGAACTGCAAGCGGATTGGATTCCACACAAAGGTCATATCGTTACCGGCGGCGTGCAATTTCAGCACGACGCCGGCAGCGCCAAATATTTCGGCGATCACAAAGGATTTTTTATCGGCCCGTATTTGCAGGATGAATGGAAAGTGCGCGAGAATCTTCGCCTGACTACCGGATTTCGCTACGACCGGTATCAACTGATTGGTGGTCTCAAAGAAGATCTGTTCAGTCCGCGTCTGGGCGTCAACTGGCAACCCTGGCCGGTTACCAGTTTTCGTTTCTCTGCCGGCAGCGGCTTCAGGGCCGCCACCATTATCGAACGTTATCTTGAACTGGCCATCATGAATTTCAAGATTATCGCAAATCCGGAATTAAAAGCGGAAAGTTCCTGGGCCTATGATTTCGGTTTTCGTCAATACATCAATGAAAACTGGAATGTGGACATTTCTCTTTTTGACAACGAATATTGGGAGCTGATTGAAGCGCACATGGATTTAATCCGCGGCCAGGTGCAGTTCCGCAACATTCCGCGCGCGCGCATTCAGGGTGTGGAAGCCACCACCAATTGGAGTTATACGTTTCATTTCTTGAACCAGCGCGTCACGCCCGGACTGCAGGCCAGTCTGACGGTAATGGATCACATGGATCTGGAATGGCGCGAGCCGCTTACCTACCGGCCGAAACAGATTGCGGCGCTCAAAGCTTCTTTGCGTGTTGCACGCGTCAGTGTACAGGCGGATTATCGTTATGCTAGCAAAATTGAAGCAGTGAAAATCTATCCGATCAACAAACGTGTGCCCATGAAATTTCTCGATCTCAGGCTTGGCTACGATTTCGGATTTCTCAGCCTCAAAGCCGGCGTCAGTAATATGATGCAATACAACTATGCGCCCATGGAGAGCAATCTCATGCCCATGCGTACGTTCACGATGGGTGTGCAGGGCGAATGGTAAAAGCTCTGCGGGCGGGACGCCTGCGTTCCCGGAAAGCTGTGATGATTTACGATTGGCTGATCAATTTTGTGTAATAAGGTGTTTGGAGGTGGTTATGAAATCTTGCGTCCAGGTCGGTTATCGAATCGTGTTTCTTTTATCGGCACTGGTTCTGTCTTTTTCTTCATGCAATGCTAAAAAATCCATTCAAAGCACGAGTGCTAAAATCGTTGAAGCCGAATTACAGGAGTTGGCCTCGCACAGCAACGGCTCGCTGGCCATTGCCGGCAGCGGCGAGGACAAGATGCATGTGCTCTTTCTGTGGGGAACCGCTCAAGAGATGGGTCGTGCAGCCGGCGAGTTGATGAAAAAAGAGATCAGTCAGTCGTTGCCGAATATTTTATTAAAGATGACGGCCGGTCTCGAAGGCAATACAAATCCTTTCGAACAGATATATCAGCAGGCGCAGCCGTTTATTCCTGAGCATTTTCTGCAAGAGATTCAGGGTATAGCGGAAGGCAGCGGCCTGTCCGAAAAGGATGTTTTGCATGCCAATCTGATCGGCGAGGCAACTGAATTTCATTGCAGTCTTTATGGCGCCTGGGGAAAAGCCACGCGGGCTGATGGGCATTTATATCAACTGCGCTGTCTGGATTATGCCACCGAGGCCAATATTCAGCAATTTCCGGTCATGGTGATTTATGTGCCGGAGAACGGCCAGGTTTTTGCCAACCTGACCTGGGCCGGCGTGGTCGGCTGCATTTCCGGCATCAGTGAACAACGGCTGGCCATCAGCGAGATCGGCGATGATTATAACAAAGAAGCAGACACCTATGCCGGCATGCCGTTCATGTTTTTATTGCGCGATGTGCTTCAGTTTGATGCGACGCTGGATCAGGCCATCGACCGCATCTGTCATGCGCCGCGCACCTCTTCACTTATGTACGGCGTCGGCGATGGCAAACTGGGACAACTGCGCGGTTTTCAAACCTCGCATACGCTCTGCAATGTCTTTGCTCCGGACAATCTCGAACCGGTGACCGCAACGCACCAGCGCATCGAGGATGTCGTGTATTGGGGGATGAGTTGGGACGTGCCGCGCTATGACGGTCCGTTGCATGACAAACTGATGCAACATTATGGCCGAATCAACGCCGAGAACACCATCACGGATATTCTGCCCAGCGTGGGCACCGGTAATCTGCAAGCGGTGGTGTACGATTTAACCGCCATGAAGTTATGGATCGCCAACGCCCGGGCTGATGACGAAACCGGTCCGTTGCCCGCTTATCAACGACAATATCTAAAATTCGATATGAATGAAGTATTTAAGCAAGCGCGCCGGTTAGCAGGAAAGAGAAACTAGCATGAAACCGATTTTTATGGAATGATCCAATGCTTTGCATTGCTGTTTAGTAATTACAATCACGGTAGATTTCCCCGTCCCGCGCGCTATTCCCTATTACATAGTTTGAATAATAGGAAGGCCGTGTGCCCGCAAAAGCCCTTATTCAATAAATGAGTTGATCCGGAATAGTAGATTTCAGAACAAGCCATTTATAGTACGGCGATTAAACA